>AMYY01000001.1 GCA_000335735.1 alpha proteobacterium L41A
CCGCCGGATGCGGGCCGCGATGGATGCGGCCAAATGATCATCGGCGTCGGCGCAGATATGTCGGACATCCGTCGCATCCAGGCCTCGCTGGACAGGTTCGGGGATCGCTTCAAAACGCGCTGCTTCACCGAGTTGGAGCGCACCCGCTCGGACCGGAAGCCCGACCCGGCCTGGAGCTACGCCAAACGGTTCGCCGCCAAGGAGGCTTGCGCTAAGGCGCTGGGCACGGGAATGCGGGCCGATGTCTATTGGCGCGACATGGGGGTGGTGAACCTGCGTTCGGGTCAGCCGACGATGGCGTTGACCGGCCATGCAGCCGAGCATCTGGCGCGTCTGACGCCAGCCGGACACGAGGCGAAAATCCACCTGACGCTGAGCGACGAACATCCCTATGCGCTCGCCTTCGTGGTGATCGAAGCCTTGCCGCAGTCGTAATCAGGTTATAGGCGTGCGCGATGACCGCGCGGACGCGGCGAGGATGCCTGATCGCATGAGCGAAGACCAAAAGCCCGACGACGCCAGTCGCGACGCCACCCCCGAAGAACGATTTGCGGCCTCGGAGGCGGACGCTCCGGTCAAGTCGGTGCAGGAACCCACGACGGCGAACCAGAAGGTCTATGCCAAGACGCCCAAGGGCGGCGACAAGGCGACCTCGGCGGCCAGTGAAACCGGCGAAATCTTCAAGACCATCGTCTTCGCCCTGCTGATCGCGATGGTGCTGCGCATCTTCCTGTTCCAGCCCTTCACCATCCCTTCGGCCTCCATGGAGCCGAATCTGTACGAAGGCGACTACATCGTCGTCTCCAAGTGGTCGTACGGCTTCTCCAAGCACTCGATCCCTTTCAGCCCGCCGCTGTTCGACGGCCGGATCATGGGTTCGGCGCCCAAGCGCGGCGACATCGTCGTGTTCAAACTGCCGCGTGACAACAAGACCGACTTCATCAAGCGCGTGATCGGCCTCCCCGGCGACCGCATCCAGATGATCGCCAACAAGCTGTATATCAACGACAAGCCTGTGCAGGACGTCGTGGTCAGCGAGCAGGAGATCAACGACATCTTCGGCCCGCGCCCGGTGACGGAAGTCCGCGAGACCCTGCCGGAAGGCAAGAGCTTCATGACCCAGGACTTCGGTCCCGGAAACGATCTGGACGACACCCCGGTCTATGAGGTCCCGGCCGGTCACTACTTCATGATGGGCGACAACCGCGACAACTCGATCGACAGCCGTGTCGAACAGTCCAGCGGCGTGGGCATGGTCCCGGCCGAGAACCTGGTCGGCAAGGCGCAGATCATCCTGTTCTCGTGGAAGCCCGGTTCGTCGTTCGTGAAGCCTTGGACTTGGTTGAACGTGCGGCTCGACCGGTTCTTCAACGTCCTCCACTGATGGCCAATCTGAGAGCCGAAGCAGTCGCGGCGCTGGAAACGCGCCTGGGACATAGGTTCAAGGACAAGGCCCTGCTGGAGCGCGCCCTGACCCACGCCAGCGTGGGCGAGGGCGCGCCCGTCGGCATCCACGGTCCACGCGACAACGAGCGGCTGGAGTTCCTGGGCGACCGGGTGCTGGGTCTGCTGGTCGCCGAGCGGCTGTCGGCCCAGTTCCCGACGGCGGACGAGGGCCAGCTGTCGTCCAGCCTGCACGCCCTGGTCGACAAGGGCGCCTGCGCCCGCGTCGGTGAGGCGCTGGGCGTGGGGCCTGCGCTGCGGCTCTCGCCCGGCGAGACCAAGACCGGCGGGCGGCGAAAGGCCGGCGTCATCGCCGATGCGGTCGAGGCCATTCTGGCGGCCGTCTATCTGGACGGCGGACTGGATGCCGCCAAGGCCGTGTTCGAACGGGCCTGGTCCGACGAACTGGCGGCGCCGCCGTCCCGCACCGTGACCAATCCGAAATCGGCGCTTCAGGAATGGGCGCAAGGGCTGGGGCGGCCGCTGCCGACCTATCGCGTCGCCGATCGGACGGGTTCGGATCATGCGCCGACATTCACCGTCGAAGTGTCCGTGCAGGACGTGCAGCCCTTGACCGCGCAAGGGCGTTCGCGTCAGGAGGCAGAGAAGGCGGCCGCAACGGCTCTCCTCAAACGTGAAGGCGTCATTTGACCGATATCGAAAACCAGCGCGCAGGCTTTGCCGCCATCATCGGCGCACCCAACGCCGGCAAGTCCACGCTGGTGAACCGGCTGACCGGATCCAAGGTCTCGATCGTCACGCAAAAGGTGCAGACGACGCGCTTCCCCGTGCGCGGCATCGCTATGGAAGGCGACGCCCAGATCGTGCTGGTCGACACGCCCGGCATCTTCACCCCGCGCCGTCGCCTGGACCGGGCCATGGTCGCTTCAGCCTGGGGCGGCGCGGAAGATGCGGACATCGTCGTTCACCTGATCGACGCCCAGTCGCACATCAACGCCGAAGGCCGCGAGGGCACGGCGGCCGATCGTCGCTCGGCCGAGGACACCGAGACCATCATCGCCAACCTGCAGGCCACCGGGACCAAGGTCGTTCTAGCGCTGAACAAGATCGACGGCATGCGCCGCGACACCCTGCTGGCGCTGTCGCAGAAGCTGTTCGAGAGCGGCGTCTATTCCGAGGTCTATATGATCTCGGCGGCCAATGGCGACGGCGTCGAGGACCTGAAGCAGCGTCTGGCCCTTTCCATGCCCAAGGGGCCGTGGCTGTATCCCGAGGATCAGGCGGCCGACGTGCCGGTTCGGGTGCTGGCGGCCGAGATCACCCGCGAGAAGGTCTATCTGCGCGTCCATGAGGAGCTGCCTTATTCGGCGGCGGTGGAGACGACCAGTTTCGAGGACCGGGCGGACGGCTCGGCCCGGATCGAACAGACCATTTACGTCGAGCGCGAGAGCCAGCGGCCCATCGTGCTCGGCAAGGGCGGCCAGACCCTGAAATGGATTGGCCAGAAGGCGCGCGAGGAGCTGAACGAAATCCTCGGCCGTCAGGTGCACCTGTTCCTGACCGTCAAGGTCGATCCGAAGTGGCAGGACAGCCGCGCCCTCTATGCCCAGTTCGGTCTGGATTTCGACGTCTGAGTTCCTGTGTTTGATGTGCCGCGTACCGCCGGGGGGCATCCCCGGCTCGTTCTGGGCGTCCTTGGGGCGCTGATCCTCGGTGGCGCGGTCTGGGGCGGCATCGCCACGGCCGTGGCGCCCAAGACCGATGTGGAACTGGCGACTGAGCGCGCCGATGCGCCGCCACGACCACCCGTGGTCGTGGTTCAGGACCTGCCGCAACTGGCGGCGCGCCTGGATCGCGAAGCCGCTTCAGGACGCTTCATGGGCGCGGTTCTGGTGGCCAAGGGCGACAAGGTCCTGTTCCGCCAAGTCTATGGCAAGGCGAACTACGAGCAGAATCAGCCGCTGGCGCTGGGCTCGCGCTTTCGCCTGGCCTCGATCTCCAAACAGTTCACGGCGACGGCGATCCTGAAGCTTCAGGACGAAGGCAAGCTGAACGTCTCCGATCCGGTCTGCAAATGGATACAGCCCTGTCCGCCGGCCTGGGCGGCGATCCGCATCAGCCATCTGCTATCTCATACCTCGGGCATTCCCGACCTGATGGCGCGGCCCGGTTGGGGCATGCGCCGCACGACCCCGGCGACGCTGGACGAACTCACTGAAGATTCAAAGCGGTTCGGTCTTCAGTTCGAGCCTGGCGCGAAGGTTCAGTACGACAACGCCGGTTTCAATCTGGCCGCCGCCATCGTCGAAAAGGCCAGCGGCAAGCCTTTTCAGACCTATATGCGAGAGACCTTCTTCAAGCCTCTCGGCATGAAGGATAGCGGGCTTGATCTCGATGGCGGCGATCACGGCGTCATCATGGGCTACGCCAACTTCCCCGGCGGCCTCGCGGCCCAGCCGAACGCCAACACCTCGATCGTGGCGGGCGCCGGCGCGGTCTATTCGACACTGGACGATCTGCTGGTCTGGCAGAGGGCGCTGCACCGCGGCGGCCTGCTGACCCCCGCCAGCTATCAGCAGATGCTGGCTGACCATGCGCCGGCCGACACCAAGCCGAACGAGCGCAGCCATCCGCGTCGGGACTGGGGTTTCGGCATCTTCGCCAATCGCCTGGGCGATCAGGTGCGGCCCAGCTTCCAAGACCGCCAAATCTACCACACCGGCAGCTGGGGCGGATTCCGCAATCTGATGCTCTATCAGCCGGACGCGGACGTGACGGTGATCGTTCTGTCCAACAACTATCACCTGCGTGATCAGGTCTTCCTGATCAGTCAGCAAGCGATGGCCGAGGCCTTGGGCCACGAGTTTCCGATGACGCTGGCGCGCTAGATCGGCTTCATCGAGCCCGTCTCGATGAAGCGTTGGTGCCAGGACAGGGCCTCGTCCAGCAGGTGCGGGGACTGCAAGCCGTACGATCCCTTCAGCGCCCGTGCATAGTAATCGATCAGGGCATCGCGATAGTCGGGATGGGCGCAGTTGGCGATGACGACCCTGGCGCGCTGCTTGGGCGACAGGCCGCGCAGATCGGCCAGACCCTGTTCGGTGACCAGCACCTGCACGTCCTGCGTGATGTGATCGACATGGCTGGCCATGGGCACGATCGCGGAAATCTTGCCGCCCTTGGCCGTCGAGGGCGTCACGAAGCAGGAAATGAAGGCGTTGCGCGCGAAGTCGCCCGATCCTCCGATGCCGTTCTGGATGCGCGATCCCATGACCTGGGTCGAGTTGACGTTGCCATAGATGTCGGCCTCGATCAGTCCGTTCATGGCGATGCAGCCCAGGCGACGGATCAGCTCCGGGTGGTTCGAGATTTCCTGCGGGCGCAGGATAATCTTGCCCTGGAACTCGGCCATCCGCCCGTTGAGGTCCGCCGCCGCCTCGGGGCTGAGTGAAAAGGCGGTGGCCGAGGCGACCGTCAGTTTGCCAGCGTCTAGCAGGTCCAACATCCCGTCCTGGATGACTTCGGTGTAGGCGGCCATCCGTTCGAACGGACTGTCCATCAGGCCGGCCTGCACCGCATTGGCGACATTGCCGACACCGGATTGCAGCGGCAGCAGGGCGGCGGGCAGGCGGCCGACCTTCACCTCGTGCTTCAGGAATTCGATCAGATGGCCGGCGATGGCTCGCGCCGCGGCGTCCGGCGCGGCGAAGGGCAGGTTGCGGTCCGGTGCATCCGTCTCGACGATGGCGACGATCTTGTCGGGGTCGCAACGCAGGCTGGGCTGGCCGATCAGCTGGTCGGGCCGGGTCAGGGGAATGGGCACGCGATCGGGCGGCAGGGCGGTGCCATAGTAGATATCGTGGATGCCCTCTAGCGCTGCGTTCTGCCAGCGGTTGACCTCCAGGATCACGCGGTCGGCGCGGTCGAGCCAGGTCTTGTTGTTGCCGATGGACGATGACGGCACCAGCGAACCGTCGTTATTGATCGCCGACACCTCGATCACCGCCGTATCCAGCGGCCCCAGCACGCCCTGCCAGACAGCGGGCGCCAGCTGGCTGAGGTGCATATCGAGGTACTCCATCTGGCCCGAGTTGATCTTGTCGCGCGCGACGGGGTCGGAGTTGTAGGGCAGGCGCAGTTCTATCCCGTCGGCCTTGGCCAGGGCGCCGTCCAACTCCGGCCCTGTCGAGGCGCCGGTCCACAGGTTCAGGCGAAAGGCGGCGCCGGCGGCGTGGGCATCCTCGATCCGCTGGGCCAGCTGGGGCGGCACAGCCTTGGGATAGCCCGATCCGGTGAAGCCGCTCATGCCGACGGTCGAGCCGGGGGGGATCAAAGCGGCGGCGTCGTGGGCCGACATGACCTTGGATTTCAGGGCTTGGCTGCGAATGCGCGATGGCATGGTGACTGTGGGCTGCGGCCGGGGAGGGCCTTTGGGCGACGCGACTTCCGGTCGGGGCTAGGCCGGGCGACGACGGTGATCCATTCGACCTTGGTCGAGGCCATGCACGCCGTCCATGACCTCGATCAAGGCGGGAACGCAGGCTGCGAGCATCTGTCAGCGGGAAGCCCGCGAAAAGGTCCGCCGATGGAAGCCCTTATCATGCCGGCGCAAAGCTGGGTCTATTGGGACCTCGGGCCGGGACCGCTGAAGCCGGAAACCTTCCCCTTCTAAAAAGCGGAGACTAGGCGCCCGATTGCCGCTTGCGGCGGGACGGTGGGAACTGCACCTTCCTGACCAACGAAGGGAGCTCGCCATGTTCACCGCCTTGATCGCCGCCCTGGCACTGTCGCAAGCCGCGACGCCGGCCCCGACCGCCGAGGCGCAGGTGGCGTCGGTGTTGGATCGCCTCAATCAGGCCTCGTCCACCGCCGACGAAGCGACCTATTTCAGCCTGTTCGCCCCCGATGCGCGCTTCGTCGGTACGGACGCAAACGAGCACTGGACGATGGCCCAGTTCCGCGCCTTCGCCAAGCCTTGGTTCAAACACGACAGCGCCTGGTCGTTTCCCGCGACGTCCCGAACCATCACCATCGCCCCGATCGACTGCCACTGCATCGCCTGGTTCGAAGAGAAGCTAGCCAGCCCGTCCTACGGCGAGACGCGAGGCTCGGGCGTCATGCGCCTGACCGATGACGGCTGGAAAATCGAGCAGTATGTGCTGAGCCTCGCGGTGCCCAACGATAAAGCTGATGCGGTCGTCGCCCTGATCAAAGGTGAGGCGACGCCCGCGCATTGAGGCGGAACGTATGGCCAACCTCGTGGGGCCGCGCTAAGCCGTGGCCATGGATTTCCACGAAGAGGCGTTCGTCCTGTCGGCGCGCAGCCACGGCGACACGGGCGCCGTGGTCGATCTGCTGACCGAGAACCACGGTCGGCGGTCGGCCTATGTGGCGGGCGGAGCGTCGCGCAAGATGAAGCCGTTCCTACAGTCGGGTGCGCGGGTCGTGGCCGATTACCGCGCCCGCACTTCGGATCACCTCGGCGCGGTGCGGCTGGAGCCGGTAGGCGAGGGGCCCAGCGCCTTGTTCGACGACGCCCTGGCGCTGACAGGGCTGGCGGCGGCGGCGGGCGTGACCCAAGGCGCGCTGCCGGAGCGTGAACCGCATCCCGGCGTCTTTCTGGCGTTCGAGGCGCTGATGGCGGCGTTCGAAATGCCGGCGGTCTGGCCTGCGATCTTCGTGCGGTTCGAGGCGGGCCTCTTGGAAGATCTGGGCTTTGGCCTGGACCTGTCGAAATGCGCCGCGACCGGCACGGCCGACGACTTGATCTACGTCAGTCCCCGCACGGGCCGGGCCGTCAGCCGCGACGCCGGCGCCCCCTATGCCGACAAGATGCTGACCCTGCCGCCCTTTATGCTGGGCGCCCAATCCGGTCTGATCGAGGGCGACGTCCGGGCCGGGTTCGACCTGACGGGGCATTTCCTGGAGCAGTTCGTTTTCCACCCGCAGAACAAGCCCCTGCCGCCTGCGCGCGTGTGGATGCTGGACAAGCTGGGCGACGCCGGTCGGCTCTAGCCGAAAGTGAAGGCGAAGACCTGAACGCCGGGATCCAGGAACTCGATCTCGAACGTCCGTTCGCGCACCGCGCCCGTTTGACGGACCAGTTGGTACAGCCGCTCGCCGTCGACCCGGCCGAGGCCCTGGGCGTCGATGTCGCCGCCGGCGTTCGCGCCCGGCGCCGCGCCATCGATCCGGACACGGAAGCGGGCGGGTGCGCCCGGCTTGCTGGGCCCCATGACCAGATGGAGATCGCGCGCCTTGAAGCGGAAGTCGATACGGCCGCCGGCCGCCTGCAGGTCAGCATGCTCACGCGTCACGCGCCAGCGGCCCAACAGGCTCCAATCGTTCAGTTTCAGCGGCGCGGTGACATAGTCCTTGATCACGTCGTTGGCCAGGCCGCCGGGCGAGCGGAAGTTCTCGGCGCGGCCATAGCCGACGTACGTCTCCGGCGATTCGACCTGGGCCATGTCGGCGGCGGCCTCTGCACCCTCAGCCTGGACTGTGACGACGTTGCTGGCGACGTTCGCTGCGCCCGCTTCCTTCAGAAGTTGCTGGATCACGCGTTCGGAGCCCGCATAGTCGCCTTCGCCGAAGTGGTGATGACGGATCTGCCCTTTGGCGTCGATGAAGTAGTGGGCGGGCCAGTACTGGTTCTTGAACGCCCGCCAGATGGCGAACTCATTGTCCATGGCGACCGGATAGGTGATGCCCAGCCGCTGGATGTTTTGGCGGACGTTGGCCTCGGATTTCTCGAAGGCGAACTCGGGCGTGTGCACGCCGATCACCACCAGACCCTGGTCCTTGTACTTCTCGGCCCAGGCGCGGACGTAGGGGATGGAGCGGATGCAGTTGATGCAGGAGTAGGTCCAGAAATCGACCACCACCACCTTGCCCTTCAGCTGCTCGGTCGTGAGCGGCGGGGTGTTGATCCAGGTCGTCGCCCCGGTCAGCGGCGGCATCACCCCTTCGACCGGCAGATTGGCCAGATCGGCCGGGGCCTGGTTCGTCGGCATGCCGCGCCCGATCCCGCGCAGTAGCGCCTGTTCGATCCGGCCCGTGCTGGCGGCCGAAATCCGGGTCAACAGTCCCGTGTCCGCACCCAGGCCGATCACGACCACGCCGATCAGCACCAAAAAGCCCAGGCCGCGCCGCACCCATTCGCCGACGCCCAGCGCGCCCTTCATGGCCTTGAACACGCGACCGCCGACCAACAGGGCCAGACCCAGCGATGTCGCCGCGCCTGCTGCATAGGCCAGCAGCAGAACCGTCGTCCCGACGCCGGCGCCTTGAAGCGCTGCGCCCGTTAGGATCACGCCCAGAATGGGTCCGGCGCATGGCGCCCAAAGCAGCCCTGTCGCGACGCCGAGCAGCAGCGACGAGCGGACATCGCCCTGATCGCCGCCCCGATCTCCGGCCTGACGCTCGGCGCGATCAGTCAGCCAGGACCCCGCCGCCACGAACGGCCGCATCAGCCGATCGCCCACGGCCGGAAACAGCAGGCTGATGCCCAGCACAGCCATGACGGCCAAGGCGATCCAGCGCCCGACCGCATTGGCCCGCACCGCCCAGCCGCCGCCCAGCGCCGCCAGCGTCGCCACGCCCGCGAAGGTCACGGCCATCCCGACCAACAACGGCAGACCGTTGCGGATGAACGGCCGATCAGCCCGCGCAAAGACGAAGGGCAGAACCGGCAGGATGCAGGGACTGACGATGGTCAGAACGCCGGCGAGATAGGACAGCAGGAACAGGATCATGGCGCGGCCTGACGAGGGTGTGTGTCTCACATACGCACGGCGGAGCAGTTTGGTGACTCCCCAGCGCGCTTATCCCCCAATCTGGCGCCTTACGGGCTAGACTTCCCGCTTCCGATCCCCGATTCGCAGAGCCATGACGATCCACGCCCCGCCGCCGGAAGGCGGCCGCATCATCGACGAGCCGATGGAGACGGCGCTCAGCCGCCGCTATCTGGCCTACGCCCTGTCGACCATCACCAACCGCGCGCTGCCGGACGTGCGTGACGGGTTCAAACCCGTGCACCGGCGCATCCTTTACGCCATGCATCAGATGCGGCTGAACCCGCAGGCGGCGGCGCGCAAATGCGCCAAGGTCGTCGGCGAGGTGATGGGCGGATACCACCCCCACGGCGACGCCTCGATCTATGAAGCCCTGGTGCGCCTGGCTCAGGATTTCGCCCAACGTTATCCGCTGGTCGATGGTCAGGGGAACTTCGGCAATATCGACGGTGATAGCGCCGCGGCCATGCGCTACACCGAGTGCAAGCTGACGCCGGCCGCGGTCCTGCTGCTGGACGGCATCGATCAGGACGCCGTCGATTTCCGGCCCACCTACGACGATCAGGACGAGGAGCCGATTGTCCTGCCCGCCGGCTTCCCGAATCTGCTGGCCAATGGTTCGTCCGGCATCGCGGTCGGTATGGCCACCTCGATCCCGCCGCACAATGTCGGCGAACTGATCGACGCCTGCCAACTGCTGCTGGAGCGGCCGGACGCGACGACTGAGGACTTGGTCCAGCATGTGCCGGGTCCCGACTTCCCGACCGGGGGCGTAGCGGTCGAAGGCCATGCCTCCATCCTGGACGCCTATGAGACGGGGAGGGGCGGGGTGCGCCTTCGCGCGCGCTGGGAAACCGAGGATCTGGGGCGCGGCGTTTGGCGGATCATCGTCACCGAAATGCCCTATCAGGTGCAGAAGTCGCGACTAATCGAGGCGCTGGCGGACCTGATCGAGCACAAGAAGGCGCCTCTGCTGGGCGATGTACGCGACGAGTCGGCCGAGGACATCCGCCTGATCCTGGAGCCCAAGAACCGCACCATCGAGCCTGAAATGCTGATGGAAAGCCTGTTCAAACTGTCCGACCTGGAGGTCCGCTTCCCGATCAACATGAATGTGCTGGACGCCAGCGGCACGCCGCGCGTCATGGGTCTGAAAGACTGCCTGCGCGCCTTCCTGGATCACCGGCGCGAGGTGCTGAACCGGCGTTCGCAATGGCGGATCGAGCGGGTCGAGAAGCGTCTGCATCTGCTGGAAGGCCTGCGCATCGTCTTCCTCAACCTGGACGAGGTGATCCGCATCGTCCGTGAGGAGGAGCAGCCCAAGGCCGTCCTGATCGCACGGTTCGGCCTGACGGAGGTTCAGGCCGACTTCATCCTCGACACCCGGCTGCGTCAGCTGGCGCGTCTGGAAGAGATGACGATCGAGAAGGAATTCAATGCGCTGTCGGAAGAACTTGCGAACCTGAAGGCGCTGACGTCGTCTGAAGGCAAGCAGTGGAAGGCGATCTCCAAGGAGCTGGAGGCGGTGCGCAAGGCGCTGATCTCGCCGCGCCGGACCACGATCGCCGAGGCGGTGGACGCGTCCGCCTTCGTCGCCCCCGAGGCCTTCATTCCGCGCGAGGCGATCACCGTCATCCTGTCGGAACGCGGCTGGATCCGCGCCGCCAAGGGCAAGGTCGAGGATCCGTCGGAGCTGAAGTTTAAGGAAGGCGACCAGCTTGCCTACCTCGTCCCGGCCTATACGACCGACAAGCTGCTTGTGGCGGCGTCGGACGGGCGCATCTTCACCATTGGCGCGGACAAGCTGGCGTCCGGACGCGGCCATGGCGAGCCGTTACGCCTGATGATCGATCTGGACGAGAAAGCAGAGATCATCAACGTCCTGGCGCATCAGCCGGGCGGCAAGCTGCTGATCGCATCCAAGGCCGGATACGGCTTCATCGCGCCAGAAGACGACACCTTGGCGCAAAAGCGCGGCGGCAAACAGGTGATGAACGGCGAAATGCTGGCGGTGCTGCGAGTGACCGGCGATCACGTCGCGACGATAGGCGAGAACATCAAGACACTGATCTTCCCTCTTGCCGAACTGCCTGAGATGGGACGCGGCAAGGGCGTGAAGCTGCAAAGCTTCAAACAGGGTGGCCTCGCCGACATCACCGTCTTCAACGCCGAAAACGGGCCGGAATGGGCCGACGGCGGCGGACGTCGTCGCAACTGGCCGGATTGGAAGGACTGGCTTGGCAAACGCGCCGGCGCCGGTCGCCAAGGACCAAGAGGCCTGCGGAAGTTCAGATAGGCGGCCCGCCCGTCGGTTCTAGAACAGGACCGACGGGTTCATGATCCGCTTGGGATCGATGGCGCGGCGGATGGCGGCCATGGTTTCGATCTCGAGCCGAGACTTATAGCGCTTGACCTCTTCAGTTTTCAGCCGGCCCAGACCGTGTTCGGCGGAGATGGAGCCGTCGTAGGTTCCGACAACGTCGTGAACCACTTGCGAGCCTTCCTTCCAGCGGGCGATGAAGGCGGGGATGTCCTGACCGAAGCCCGGCAGGATGTCGTAGTGCAGATTGCCGTCGCCGACATGGCCGAAGACCGAGATACGGGCGCCGGGGTGGAAGCGTTCCACGGCGGCCGAGGCTTCGTCAATGAAATCGGCGATGCGGCTGATGGGGACGGAGACGTCGTGTTTCCAGCCGCCGCCCTCGGGCTTCAGAGCCGCCGAATGTTCTTCACGCAGACGCCAGAAGGCGGCGCGCTGTGCGTCGTTCTGGGCGATGGCGGCGTCGGTGATCAGGCCTTCCTCGAAGGCAACCTCGAGCAACGCCTCCATCTGGCCCTCGGCGCCGCCGGGCGTGCCGGAGGCGATCTCGATCAGGACATACCACTCGGGCGTCGAGTCCAGCGGCTCGCGGGTGTCGGGGATGTTCTTGAGGACCAGTTCCATCCCGAGGCGCTTCATCAGTTCGAAGGCCTCCACCCCGCCGCCCGTCTCGGCCTTGGCGCGTGCGAGCAGTTCGACGGAGGCGGCGGCGGTTTCCAGCCCGACCACCGCGACGGCGCGCGAGCGCATGATGGGGAAGAGTTTTAGGGTGGCGGCGGTGACGACGCCCAATGTGCCCTCGGCGCCGATCAGCAGCTGTTTCAGATCGTAGCCGGTGTTGTCCTTACGCAGCCGCTTCAGCCCCCGGTAGATTTCGCCGTTGGGCATGACCGCCTCAAGGCCCAGCACCAGGTCGCGCATCATGCCGTAACGCAGGACCTGGGTGCCGCCAGCGTTGGTGGAGATGACGCCGCCAATGGTGGCTGAACCTTCAGCCGCCAGGCTGAGCGGGAAATAGCGGCCGGCCGATGTCGCCGCCTGCTGCGCCTCCAGCAGGGTCAGGCCGGTCTCGAGCGTCATGGCGTCGTCAAGCGGTGTCACATCGCGTACGGCGCGCAGCTTGCGGGTCGACAGCAGGACCTCGCCAAAGGGGATTTGGCCGCCGACCAGTCCCGTGCCGCCGCCTTGAGGCGTAATTGCGACGCCCTCGCGCGCGCAGATCGTCACGGCGCGCGCGACCTCTTCCGTCGAACGTGGGGTCAGCAGAATCGGCGTGTCGCCCGTCCAGCGATTGCGCCATTCGGTCAGATGCGGCGCGATGACATCCGGGTCCTGGGTGCAGCCGCCCGGACCGAGCGCGGCCTTCAGTTCGTCAAGCACGGCGGTGGAGGGAGCGGGCGTCTGCATGCCCCCTTTTGTCAGGCGTCGCCTTGCGTTGGAAGGGCCGCGGGGCCGTTAGACGTCGAGTTCTTCTTTCACGAACTGGGCATTTTCCTGAATGAACTGGAAGCGGGCGTCGGCGCGCTTGCCCATCAGGCGTTCGACCAGATCTTCGATACTGGCCTCAGCGTCGGGCACAGTGATCCGCGCGAGCGTGCGCTTCTTGGGGTCCATAGTGGTCTCCTTGAGCTGGGAGGCCATCATTTCGCCCAGCCCCTTGAACCGGCCGATCTCGGTCTTCTTGCCTTTGAAGACGGTCGCCAGCAACTCGTCGCGATGGACGTCGTCACGGGCATATTCGCTCAAGGGGCCGGCGCTGATGCGGTACAGCGGCGGAAGGGCCATGAATACCCGGCCCTGACGGATCGTCTCGGGCATGACGCGGTAGAAGAAGGTGATCAGCAGGGCCGCGATGTGGGCGCCGTCCACGTCGGCGTCGGTCATGATGACGATCCGCTCGTAGCGCAGGTCGTCGATGTTGAACCGATTGCCGGGCTGCACGCCCAAGGCCAAGGCCAGGTCGGACAGTTCGACGTTGGCGCGCAGCTTGTCGGCGGTTGCGGAGGCGACGTTCAGGATCTTGCCGCGCAGGGGCAGGATCGCCTGTGTCGTGCGGTCGCGCGCCTGTTTGGCCGAGCCGCCGGCCGAATCGCCTTCGACGATGAACAGTTCGGTGCCTTGAGCCGACTGACGGCTGCAGTCCGACAGCTTGCCGGGCAGGCGCAGCTTGCGGGTGGCGGCGGCGCGCTGGACTTCCTTGTCCTTACGGCGACGTAGCCGATCCTCGGCGCGATCGACGACGAAGCCCAGCAGGGCGTTGGCCTGTTTGGGGCTCTCGGTCAGCCAGTGGTCCAGCGGGTCGCGGAGCAGTTGCTCCACAATGCGCGCGCCCTCGGGCGAGGACAGACGGTCCTTGGTTTGGCCCTGGAATTCGGGATTGCGGATGAAGACGCTGATCAGGGCGCCGGCATTGGCGATGACGTCCTCGGCCGTGATGATCGCGGCGCGCTTCTCGTTGGTCAGTTCGCCGTAGGATTTCAGCCCCTTGACCAGGGCGGCGCGGAAGCCGGCTTCGTGGGTGCCGCCATCGGGTGTGGAGACGGTGTTGCAGTAGGACTGGATGAAGCCGTCGGACTCGCCAAAGCCGCTCGGCGACCAGGTGACGGCCCACTCGAAGGCGCCAGCCTCGCCCTGACGCTCGGCGCGGCCGGCGAAGGTGGGGGTGACGGTCTCGAGCTGACCGATACGGTCGATCAGGGCGTCGGCCAGGCCGCCGGGGAAATGCAGACTGGCTTGGGCGGGCGTAGAGTCGGTGATCCGCTCCGGGGCGCAAGTCCAGCGGATCTCAACGCCGCGGAACAGATAGGCCTTTGACCGCGCCATGCGGAATAGACGAGCGGGCTTGAACGCCGCGCCCATGCCGAAGATTTCGTCGTCGGGCTTGAAGCGGATCAGGGTGCCGCGCTTCTTGGACGGGCCGATCTGCTGGATCGGGGCCAGGACGTGGCCGCGACTGAAGGCCTGTTTCCATTCGAAACCGTCGCGCCAGACCGTGACCTCCACGCTTTCGCTCAGGGCATTGACGACCGAGACGCCGACGCCGTGCAAACCGCCTGAGGTTTCATAGGCTTTACCGGAAAACTTGCCGCCAGAGTGCAGGACGGTCATGACGACTTCCAGCGCCGACTTGCCGGGGTGTTTGGGGTGTGGGTCCACCGGAATGCCGCGTCCGTCGTCGCGAACTGACAGATAGCCGTTGGCGTCCAGATCGACGGTGATCAGCTTGGCGTGTTTGGCTACCGCCTCGTCCATGGCGTTGTCCAGGACTTCGGCGAACAGGTGGTGCAGGGCGCGCTCGTCGGTGCCGCCGATATACATGCCGGGGCGTTTGCGAACGGGCTCCAGGCCTTCCAGCACCTCGATGGAGGAGGCGGAATAGCCGGTGGCGGCCGCCGTCGTGGCCGTGGCCTGAACAGGTGGCGGCGCGGGGGTTGGGGCGATAATGGGCGCAGCCGCAGGCGGGGTCACCGCAACAGGCTTGGGCGGCTCGGGTTTGCGAGCTTCGGGTTCGTCGTCAAAAGCGAAGAGGTCGGCGGCCATTCACATAGTCTGAGGCGATTCGGGACCGGGTCTGGTAGGCCCGTGAGGCCGGTCGAGCAAGCGGAGCACGAACCGGGGCCGGATCAAAGGTCACGGCGCGGGCCATAATCGCCAGCATCAGGATCCACGGCAGGTTGGCGTGGGTCAGCAGGACGCTCTCCGAAAGGCTCAAAGCGGTGAAGACCGACAGATAGGCGATGCTCCAATAGCCTTCGCGCGCGCCGAGCCCATTTGTGCGCGCGATGACGAAGATCGCAGAGAGCGCCATGACGGCGCCCACCGCCACCGCACCGGGCCAGCCCAGCTGCACGAGAAGGTCGATCCAGCCGTTGTGGGCGGAGGGGACGGGCCATTGGGTCTCGATGCGGATTTCGCGCGCGGGGATCGAGTCCGCGCCCCAGAAGGCGCTGAAGCCGTATCCGGTCCAAGGGCGCTCTGCGACCTTCCGCATCAAGGCTTCCCAGATCAGGGTGCGGCCGGTCAGCGACGGGTCCTTGCCCAACGCCTCCAGAATTGCGGCGGAATCGGAGTTCCACAGCCAGGTTGCGCCCGCCGCAATGATGACGGCCAGCCAGATGCCGATGACGGTGATGACGGCGCCGCCCTGTTTCAACGCCCACCACCCGCCGATCATGCCCAAGCCCAAGCCCCAGCATAGAAGCGATGTCTTGGATTGCGTGGCGAGCACCAGAAGCGTGGTCAGTCCCAATGTCAGCAGGCAGATCCAGAACCGGTGGCTGCGTCCCGCGATATGATCGGCGGCCAGGGTCGCTGCGGCGGAGACGGCGCCCACCACCATGACCAGCCCCATCTGGTTCTTCTCGTACCAGAGGCCGCGCCACAGGCCGGCGTTGTCGAACTGGTGCACCCCGACCTTCGGATAGCCGAACACCATGATCAGGCTGCCGATCGCCATCACCAGACAGGTGTACATCAGGACGCGCGGGAGGGCGTCGTCACGGAACCGGGCGCCCAGATAGATGGCGAAAGCGCTGTTAATCGCCATGGCGATGACGCGGCGCTCAGTGACCTCGGGGTCGATGGACCAGTATTTCGAGACGAAACACAGGGCGACCAGAGCGAACATCATCAGCCAAGCGGGCCAGGCGCGCATGACCTTGTCGAAGCGAAAGACGATCAGGCCGGCGATGACGGCATAGACCGGCAACCAGATGAACCGCAGGATGGGGGTCTCGACCTGGGTCGGCGCGATGACGGGCGCGATCAGGGCGCCGGTCAGCATGAAGACGATAAAGCCGGCCGCCCACTGTTCCCACAGCGGCGGCGAATCATCCGGGGTCTGAACGGACGGTTCACGCACGGGCGCACAGTCCTTTGCGGCGCTTAAGGAACCGTGAGTGCGGCGGTGAAGGCGGCAAGGCCCTGCTCCAGATCGGCGATGAGGTCCGCAGGATCTTCAAGACCGACATGCAGTCGGATCAGTTCGCCCTCAAGCGCGGGCGGATGGTTGCGGTAGGCCATCTGATGGGTCTCATGAGTGATCAGGCTTTCGAACCCGCCCCAGGAATAGCCCAGACCGAACAGGGTCAGAGCGTTCAGAAACGCCCCACCCGCCGCCCTGTCGCCACCCTTCGTGACCACGCCCATCAGGGACGCGGCGCCTGTGAAATCTCGCCGCCACAGGTCATGGCCGATCGAGCCGGGCAGGGGCGGGTAGAGGACGCGGGAAACCTCCGGCCGGGCTTGCAGCCATTCCGCCACGATCAAGCCTGACCGCGCCTGTTCGGCATACCGCAGCGGCAAAGTCCGCAGGCCGCGCAGCGCCAGCCAGGCGTCGTCGGGGGACACATGCCAGCCGAGATCTTCGATGGCGTCGCCGATGGCGCGCAGGCAGGCGGGATTGTTCGAAGAAATACTGCCCATCAGAACGTCCGAATGACCGCCGACATATTTGGTGATGGCCTGAATGCTGACGTCCACGCCATGGGCCAGCGGACGATAGGCCAGACCGGCGGCCCAGGTATTATCGACCACCGTCAGGACGCCTCGTGTGCGGCAGGCCTGGGCCACGGCGGCGACGTCGACCATTTCGAATGTGAGAGAGGCTGGCGACTCCATCAGCACCAACCGCGTGCGTTCGCCGATGGCGGCCAGAACAGCCTGCGCGTCTGCGTCTGCGGGCAAAAAGCGGGTCGTGACGCCGCGGGTCGATTGATACCGGCTCAGGAACCGGCGCGTCGGACCATAGACGGCGTCTGTCGTGATCACCTCGTCGCCCGGTCTCAAAAGCGCCAGTAGCGAAACCGTAACGGCCGCAAGACCCGACGGAACCAAAAAGGCGCCCTCTGCCCCCTCCAGGTCGGCCAGGGCGCGGCGGAGATCGCGGGCGGCGCTGGTCCCGCTGAGGCCATAGGTCGGCCCGTCCGTCTCGTCGCGCATGACGGCCGCGCTATCGCTCAACATCGTCGAGGCGCGTTCGATCGGCGGATTGACGCCGCGCCGGCCCTGGCCGCGTCGCGTGGCGGCGGCGATCAGGCGGGTGCGGTCCGAAAGCGGCGACATGGCCCCTCCGATGGGTTGCGGATCAGCCCTTAAAGGCCTCTAAAGCCAGCGGGGCGCAAGCGGCGAGGGATAGGAACGCGATGCGGTGGTGGACGATCGGAGCGATAGCCGTTGTGCTTATGACGACGGCTTGCGGGCGCAAGGACGCCAGTCCTGCGCCGGAAACCAGCCCTGCCACGCCCGCGCAAGCGTCCTCGACTGCGGTCGCAAAAAGCCCGACGCTGGCCGCCATCAAACGCCGCGGTCGCCTGAACTGCGGCGTGCATCAGGGGTTGGTCGGCTTCGCCTACACCGACAATCGCGGCCAGTGGCGCGGCTTCGACGTGGAATTCTGTCGCGCGACGGCGGCGGCGGTGCTGGGCGATGCTGATGCGGTGCGGTTCGTGCCTCTGTCGGCGTCGGATCGCTTCACGGCGCTGAACGACGGCCGGATCGATGTGCTTTGGCGGAACTCGTCCTGGACCATGAGCCGCGATGCGGGCGAGGGGTTCGTGTTCGCCGGCATCAACTACTACGACGGCCAGGGCTTTCTGGTTCGGCGTTCCCTGAACCTGAACAGCGCCACCGAGCTGACCGGCGCGCGAGTTTGCGTTCAGGCGGGTTCGACGTCCCAGGCCAACGCCGCCGACTATTTCCGGTCTCGCGGCATCGAATACCGGCCCGTCGTGTTCGAGACGGAGGAGGCGGCGCGAGACGCCTATGGCCGTGAAGATTGCGACGCATTCAGCGCCGACATCTCTGCGCTAGCCGCCGCGCGGACCGTGCTGACCAATCCCAACGAACATGTGATCCTGTCCGACGTGGCGTCGAAGGAGCCGCTGGGGCCGGTGGTCAAGGCGGGCGACGAACGCTGGGCCTCGACCGTTCGCTGGACCCTGAACGCCCTGATGCTGGCTGAGGAACTCGGGGTGACAAAGGCCAATGCCGAGGATCAGTTCAAGACCGCTACGGACCCGCGCGTGCGGCGTCTTCTGGGCGCCGACGGCGAGTTCGGTCCCATGCTGGGGCTGTCCGACGATTGGGCCAAGGACGCGGTCGAAGCCGTCGGGAATTATGGCGAGATCTTCGAACGAAATCTGGGATCGCAATCGGCGCTCGACCTGGCGCGCGGTTTGAACGCACAATGGAACGCGCGCCCGGCCGGCTTGATCTACGGCCTGCCGATCCGATAAGCGCCGACGCTTGCATCGCTTCCTGGGGGACAGATGACCGAGACGAAACGCGGCGGCCTTGCGCTGCACTGGCTGATGTTGATCGGTTTCGCGGTCGGGCTGATCGGGGGATTGCTGGTCAATCTGGCGGTCGGGGCCGATGCGGCCTGGGTGGTCTGGCTGACGGACAATGTGACCGGGCCGATCGGTCAGATCTTCCTGCGCCTGCTGTTCATGATGGTGATCCCGTTGCTGTTCTCGGCCCTGGTCGTCGGGGTGGCGGAGATGGGCGATCTCAGCTCGCTGGGACGCGCGGGGATCAAGACGCTGCTGCTGACTGTCGTGGTGTCCAGCATCGCGGTCGTCATCGGGCTGGTGATGGTCAACGTCTTCCAGCCCGGGCGAGGCGTCGATCCGGCGGTGGCTCAGCAGCTGTTGGAGCAGGGCAAGGACGGCGCCGCCAGCATCGTTCAGACCGGGCGCGACAGCTCAATCCAGCTGGGCGATTTCTTCTTGGATCTGGTGCCGTCGAACGCGGTCACCGCAGCGGCGGAAAACGCGATCCTTCCGCTGATGATCTTCGCGCTGTTCTTCGGCATCGGTCTGGTCATGGCCAAGAGCCCGGCGACGGACCGTCTGCAGGAAGTGATCCAGGGGATCTTCGAGGTCTCCATGACCCTGATCAACCTGTTCATCAAACTGGCGCCGCTGGCCATCGCCTGTCTGATGTTCAACCTGGCGGCTCTGTTCGGTTGGGATTTGCTCGTGCGTTTGGCGGCCTTTGTCGGCGTCGCGGTCGGCGCCATGGCGATCCATATGTTCGTAGTCTATCCGCTGGTGATCTGGCTGGCGGCCGGCCGCTCGCCCATCGCCTTCTTCAAGGGTGTGCGCGAGCCGATGGTGGTGGCCTTCTCGACCGCCTCGTCCAATGCTTCGCTGCCGGTGTCGCTGAAGGCGGCCGAGGAGCAACTGAATCTGCCGCGCAAGATCGCACGCTTCGTCCTGACGGTGGGCGCCACCGCCAACCAGAACGGCACAGCCCTGTTCGAGGGGGTCACAGTGCTGTTCCTCGCTCAGTTCTTCGGCATCGACCTGACGATCACGCAGCAGGTCGTGGTCATGCTGGTCTGCATTCTGGGCGGCATCGGCACGGCAGGCGTGCCGGCCGGCTCGCTGCCGGTCGTGGCGATGATCCTGGTGATGGTGAAGGTCCCGCCCGAAGGGATTGGACTGATCCTCGGCGTCGATCGCTTCCTCGATATGTGCCGCACGACGCTGAACGTCACGGGCGATCTGGTTTTGGCGACCGTCGTGTCACGGGGTGAAACCGATGACACCGCTGAGCCGTCCGATCCGACTGCGCCTGAAGGTTTGCCGGGTGCGGCGCGTCGCGGCCTGAAGCACGGAACCGCGAGTTGATCTATCCGGCCGCGACCGGGGTGTCCGTCCGGGCGCCCCATTCGGCCCAAGAGCCGTCGTAAAGCTGCGACGGACGACCGAGTTCGGCCAGACCCAGCGTCAGAATGGCAGCTGTAACTCCGGAGCCGCAAGTTGTGATCACGGGTCGGTCGATATCCACGCCGGCGTCCGCAAAGGCTTGCACCAAGGCGCGGCCACGCTTCATCGTCCCGTCGTCGTTTAGCAGTCGGCCGTAGGGGAGGTTGAGCGCGCCGGGCATATGGCCGCTGCGAACGCCGGCTCGAGGTTCGGGCGCCGCGCCATTGAAACGCAATGCGCCGCGGGCATCGACCACCTGAGCTTTGTTGGACAATGCCAAGCGGACATCGTCCAGCGAGGCGACAGCGTCGGCCGAGACCTCGGCACAAAACGCTGCGGTCTCGCTCTCCGAGGGCCCGGAGACGGTTGGCAGGCCGTCGTCACGCCAACGCGGCAGGCCGCCGTCGAGCACCTGAACCCTCGTCGCGCCCATCGTCTTCAGCATCCACCAGACGCGCGCCGCCGAGAATAATCCGGCAGAGTCATAGACGATGATCTGGTCGTCGACGGAGAGGCCCAGCGCCCCGACCGCCGCGCCAAAGGCCTTCGGCGTCGGCATCATGTGGGGCAGGGGGCTGTCTCGATCCGATATGGCGTCCAGATCGAAAAAGACGGCGCCAGGGATATGGGTCTGTTCAAAGTCGGCGCGCGCGTTGCGGCCGTCCAGGTGCCAGCTGCCATCGACGATCCGCAAGTCCGGAGCGCCCAATCGCGCGGCGAGGTCCGTTGTCGAAATCAGCGGGCTCATGGACGAGACAGGCTTAGTTGGATGACGTCGGTGCGGCGAGAGCGGAATCCGGCCTCGCAATAGGCCAGATAGAAGCGCCAGAGCCGCCGGAATCGTTCGTCAAAGCCGGAAAGCTTGCTGATCTCGCCCCAGGACGCCTGGAAACGCTCATCCCAAAGCTTGAGCGTCGCAGCGTAGTCGAGGCCGAACCGTTCCACCGACTGCCATGACAGTCCGGCTTTCGACACAACCGGCGCCAGCCGGTCTTCGGAGGGCAGCATGCCGCCTGGGAAGACGTACTTCTGGATAAAATCCGTCCGGGCATTGTATTCGTCGAACAGGTCGTCCTGGATCGTGATGATCTGCAGTCCGGCCTTGCCGCCAGGTTGAAGGACGTCGTGGACCTTGCCGAAATAGGCGGGCCAGTACTCCATGCCCACAGCCTCGAACATCTCGATGGACGCCACCCGATCGAATCGACCCTGCACATCGCGGTAGTCGATCAGCTGAATATCGGCGCGATCGCTCAAACCTGCGTTGAACATGCGCTGGCGAGCGAAATCGTGCTGCTCTTTGGAGATCGTAATCCCAGTGACCTTGGCGCCGATCTCGCGCGCCGCGAACTCGGCGAAGCCGCCCCAGCCGCAGCCGATTTCCAGCACCGACATGCCCGGCTGAAGATCCATCATTCGGGCCAAGGCGGCGTATTTCTCACGCTGCGCTGTCTCCAGCCCCTCGCCATCGCGGCTGAAGCGGGCCGATGAATAGGTCATCGTCCGGTCCAGCCACTGGGAATAGAAGGCGTTGCCCAGATCGTAGTGGGCGTGGATATTCTTCTTCGATCCGGCCTTGCTGTTGCGATTGGTGCGGTGGCTCAGCCAGTTGACCACCCACATGATCAGATTGCCGTCGAACAGACGCCGGATGTGATCGTAGTTGTCCACCAGCGTTTCGAGCAGGCCGGCCAGGTGCGGACTGTCCCACTCGCCCGCGATATAGCCTTCGGCGAATCCGATATCGCCGGCAGCCAGGACGCGGCGTGCGAACCGGTAGTCGCGCACCGTCATCATGCCGCTGGGGCCCGGCTGCTTGCCTTGAAGCACATGGGTCTCGCCATTGGGCAGTTGCACCGTCAAGTGGCCGAAGGTCCAGTTGGCGGCCAGAAGCCGCAGCAACATGGCGAACACGCGCGGTGTCCGGCTGGCGACGGCTTCGATATCGGCGTGTGCGACGCTCATTTTTTGACTTTCAACGCGGAACACAAAGGGGGTCAATCACGGTCGCTGTGGTCGTCGCCGCGACCGGAAACGGTCTTCAGGGCAGCAAGCGCCCGGGCGCGGCCCTTCTCGTGTTCGACGATCGGTTTGGGGTAATCGCGCCCTAGAACGATTCCGGCGTCACGCAGCGCTTCAGCGGGTGCGGTCCAGGGTGACTGTAGCCAGCGGTCCGGCAGGCGGCGAAGTTCCGGCACCCATCGACGGACATAGCCGCCATCGGGATCGAACTTTTCGCCCTGCGTGATGGGATTGAAGATGCGGAAGAAGGGGGAGGCGTCTGCGCCCGAGCCTGCGACCCACTGCCAGTTCTGCACGTTGCTGGCCCGGTCGGCGTCCACCAGCGTGTCCCAGAACCAGGCTTCGCCTTCGCGCCAGTCGATCAGCAGATGTTTGATCAGGAAGGAGGCGACGACCATCCGAACCCGATTATGCATCCACCCTGTCGTCCAGAGCTGGCGCATACCGGCGTCCACCAACGGGTATCCCGTCCGCCCCTGTCGCCATGCATTGAGGCTCGCGTCGTCTTTGCGCCAGGGCATGGCGTCATACTCGGGACGGAAGGCGCGCTCGGTGATGAAGGGAAAATGGTGCAGCAGGTGCGCCGAGAACTCGCGCCAGCCGATCTCAGCAATGAATTTGTCGGCTTCCGCCGATGATACCTTGCCGTCTTTCGCCGCCTGTCGGGCGCGGTCGATCGCCCGCCAGGGGCTGATCTCGCCCCAGTGAAGATGCGGCGACAGGCGGCTGTTGGCGCCCTGCCGGTCGGGAAAGTCTCGATCCTTGGCATAGGTCTTCAGCCCGGAGGGTATGAACCTGGACAAGGCCTGTGAGGCCCCATCTTCCCCCGGCGTCCAGTCGAAGCCCTTGGACCAATCCGGACGACGGGGGTGCAGCTTCCAGCTGTCGAGGTCGTCGGATTGAACCGTCTTCGGCGTCTGGATTTGGCGAGGTCCCGTAGTGCGAGCCGGGGCCTCGGCCGTCGCCAGCAGGGCCCTCAAGAACGGGGTGAAGACCTTGTACGGTTGGCCGGAACCGTTCAGCACATCGCCAGGGCGGCAGAGCAGGGTGCCATTGAAGCCACGACATTCGACGCCATCCGCCTTGAACGCATGGGCGATCTCGGCGTCGTGCTCAAACGCCTCGGGTTCCAACAGGCGGTTCATGAGGACGACGTCGGCGCCGGTTTCGGCGATCAGCGCCTGAAGCTGGGTCAGAGCATTGCCCTTGCGCAGAATCAGGCGCGAACCGCGATCTTGAAGCGCGGCATCCAGCGCCCTTAAAGACTTGTCGAGCCACCAGCGCGACGCGGCGCCCATCGGCCGCTCGAAATGCTCGTCCAGAATATAGACGGGCAGGATTGGTCGCCCCGTCTCCGCCGCGTGGTTCAGGGCAGGATTGTCATGCAGTCGCAGATCGCGGCGAAACCACAAGATGACAGGTTTGGTGGCCACGCGGGCGAACTCCGTGATAACTTGCGCTCATCCCTTCAGAGCGCCACCTGATGGCCCAATAGCTGCGGCAAAAGCCGCCTCCACCACACCGAACGTCGAAAGAGCCGCCTCGTGAGCCGACCCAACGCTGTCATTACGTTGTCCGAAGGTCTTCGGACGCCTGTCGTCATCGGCGGCGGCGCAAGAATCGCTTTCATCGCCGGTCCTTGCCAGATGGAGAGCCGTCAGCACGCGCTGGAGACAGCCCATGCGCTGAAGGAAATCGGCGAGCGATTGAACGTCGGCATCATCTACAAGACCAGTTTCGACAAGGCGAACCGGACCAGCGCCAGCGCCGCGCGTGGCATCGGTCTGAAAGACGCCATGCCGATCTTCGCCGAGATTCGCGAGGTCACAGGCCTGCCGACCCTGACAGACGTTCACTCCGAGGTTCAGTGTGGTCCGGTCGGCGAGGTCGTCGATGTTCTGCAGATTCCGGCCTTTCTCAGCCGCCAGACCGACCTGCTGCTGGCCGCCGCCGCCACCGGCAAGGCGATCAACATCAAGAAGGGTCAGTTCCTGGCTCCCTGGGACATGAAGAACGTCATCGCCAAGGTGGTTGGCGCCGGCAATCCCAACGTCATGGCTTGTGAACGCGGCGCCAGCTTCGGCTACAACACTCTGGTCAGCGACATGCGAGCGCTGCCTGTGCTGCGCGAGATCGGCTGCCCCGTCGTGTTCGATGCGACCCACAGCGTTCAGCAGCCGGGCGGGCAGGGCGCGTCGTCGGGCGGTCAGCGCGAGTTTGTGCCGGTGCTGGGGCGCGCTGCGGTGGCCGTCGGCGTCGATGCGGTCTTCATGGAAACCCACCAAGACCCGGATAATGCGCCGTCTGATGGCCCCAACATGGTGCCGCTGAGCCAGTTCGAAGCCCTGGCCGCCGAACTGATCGCCTTCGACGACCTGGCCATCAAGATCGGGGCCAAGGCGCCGGTGGCGCAGGCCGCCTGAATCCTCTAGGTCGGACCCATGTCTGACACCTTGGACTTGGGCGCCCTGCAAAGCCTGTTGGAGCGCGTGCGCGGCTTGAAGATCGCCTGCGTCGGCGACCTGATGCTGGATCGTTACGTCTATGGCGAGGTCAGCCGTATCTCGCCCGAGGCGCCGATCCCTGTGCTCCGCACCAGCCGCACCGTCGCCATGCCGGGCGGCGTCGGCAACGTCGCGCGCAATATTGCGGCCTTGGGTGGTGTGGCGCGGCTGGGCGCTGTGATCGGCGACGACGCGGCCGGGGCGGAACTCACCGCTCTGATCGCCGCCGAGCCGCACATCGAGGACGTCGTGGCGAGGCCGGCAGGCGCGTCCACCATTGTAAAGACACGCTTCGTTTCGGGCGGCCAACAGCTCTTACGGTTGGATGACGAGGCTGCGCCGACCGCGATCCAAGATTCGGACGCATTTACAGATGCCTCGGTCTATTTGCTATCAGACTACGCCAAGGGCGTCGTCAGCGATGCACTTTTGGATTCGGCGCTGAACGCGGCGCAGACATCCGGTGCGCCGGTCGTCGTCGATCCAAAGGGAAGGGATTTCGCTCGCTATGGCGCGGTCGATGTCATCAAGCCCAATGCTTCGGAACTGGCCGGCGCCACAGGCCTGCCGGTCGGGACGGACGAAGAGGTCCAGACGGCGCTGGCCGCCTTGCTAGCCGCCACGACCGCCAAGGCGATCATCGTCACCCGTGCGGGCAAGGGCATGAGCCTGGCGCAGCGCGGCGAACCCGTGAAGCACTTCCCCGGCCGAGCGCGCGAAGTTTTCGACGTGTCTGGCGCGGGCGATACAGGCTTGGCCGCGATCGGGTTGGCGCTGGGCGCCGGCGCGTCGCTGGAGATGGCGGTCGAGTTCGCCATCCTGGCCTCGGGCGTGGTCGTCGGAAAGGCCGGGACAGCTGTCGTTACGCCCGTCGAACTGATCGAAGCCGAGCTGAGCCAGCACGCCACCGCTGCGGTATCCAAGGTGACGCCGCTCGACGAACTGGCGGTCGAGGTCGAGGGCTGGCGGCGTCAGGGCCTGAAGGTCGGCTTCACCAACGGCTGTTTCGACATCCTGCACCGCGGCCATGTCGCCTATCTGACGCAGGCGCGCAGCTGGTGCGATCGTCTGGTCGTGGCGCTGAATACCGACGCATCGGTCAAACGACTGAAGGGCGAAGGGCGACCGGTGAATGATCTGGACAGTCGCGCCGTCGTCATCGGCGGGCTGGCCAGCGTCGACCGCGTCACCAGTTTCGATGATCCGACGCCGATCTCCCTGATCGAACGGCTGCGTCCTGATGTTCTGATCAAGGGCTCGGATTATACGCGAGAGGGCGTCGTCGGCGGCGATCTGGTCGAAAGCTGGGGCGGCGAGGTCAAGCTGGCGGATTTCAAGGATGGCTATTCGACCACGCGAACGATCGAGAAGATGACAGGGAGCGCGCAGTGACGCCGAGAATGATCGTCGTGACCGGCGGCGCCGGTTTTATTGGTTCAAACATCGTCGCGCGGCTGACGGCGGAAACCGCCTATGATGTGGTCGTCTGCGATCGGTTGGAGACGGCCGATCTGGCCAAGTGGAAGAACCTGGCCAAACACGCGATCGCTGACTTCTGGTCGCCCGAAGAGTTGTTTGAGCAGCTGGAGCGCCATGCCGAGCGAATTGAGGCCGTGGTGCATATGGGCGCGATCTCTTCGACGACCGAGCCGGACGCCGACCTGATTCTGCGTACCAACTTCACCCTGTCCCGCGACCTTTGGGACTGGTGCGCAATCCGGGGCGCGCGGATGATCTATGCGTCTTCCGCGGCGACCTATGGCGACGGAGAGACGGGCTTCAATGACGATGACGATGCAGAGTCATTGTCGCAGCTTCGTCCGCTAAACGCCTACGGCTATTCTAAAATGCTGTTCGATCAGCATGCAGTCCGGCAAGCGGATCGGGGGCAGGCGCCGCCCCAGTGGGCGGGGCTGAAGTTCTTCAACGTCTATGGCCCGAACGAAGGCCATAAGGGCGGAATGAAGTCGGTCGTGGCTCAAATCTGGCCCAAGGTCGCAGCGGGTGAGACCGTGACCCTGTTTCGGTCGCACAATCCAAACTACGCGGATGGCGGCCAGATGCGCGACTTCGTCTATGTCGACGATGTGGTCGATATCATCGAGTTTCTGCTTCAGTCGCCGCAGGTCTCGGGCATCTTCAATGCCGGATCGGGCCAGGCGCGGTCGTTCGCCGATCTTGCGCGCGCCACCTTCGACGCCGCCGGCAAGACGCCGTCCATCGACTATGTCGATACGCCCCTGTCGATCCGCGACCGCTATCAGTATTTCACCGAAGCCCGCATGGACCGCATCCGCGCCGCAGGCTTCGAGGGGCAGTCCACGCCATTGGAAGAGGGCGTGCGCCGCTACGTGCAGAACTTCCTCGCCACGGCTGATCCGTACCGCTGATGCGTCGGCTGACCTTCAGGCAATGGGTCGGATATGCAGGCTTCGCCGCCGTCTTCGTGCTGACGGCGGCCGTCGCGGTTTGGAGCGGCGACATCCTGAGGGCAGGTCTGGACCCGCAGGTGCCGTTCCAGACCTACAAGCCGCCGCCGGCGCCCGACTATCGAAAGATATCCTCCTGGGCGCTGATCGATCAGGGCGCGCCCAACCAGGCGGAGGTCTTCTTCGTCATGCCGACCACGTTCGACGGCGGGGCCGAGTGGAATGGGCCGATCGACGATGCGCGGGCCAACGCCTATATGCGGCGGGTCGTCCTGCCCAACTACGCGTCGCCCTTCGCCCGAGAAGGCAGATTCAGCGCGCCGCTTTATCGCCAAGCCAGCCTGTATACGCGACTGACCTTGCGTGACGACGCGCGCGAGGCGCGCGCCTTCGCCTATGAGGACGTGAAGGCCGCCTTCGATCTGTGGCTACAGCAGCATCCCGCCGGCCCCATCGTCATCGCCGGCGTCGAACAGGGCGGAGAACTGACGGCGCGTCTGGCTCGCGATCAACTCCGCGCCGATCCGGCGCTGAAGAACAGGCTTGTCGCCGTCTATCTGATCGAGACCCTGGTCGGGCGCGAGATGTTCCTGCAGGCGATCTCGCCCTGCGATGCCGCCGATCAAACGGGGTGCATCGTGGCCTGGGCGTCGGTGCAGGAGGGCGACGAACCCGGCGCGCGGCGAAAGCTCAGACGCGCTCTGGAATGGGATGATCGCGGCGATCTGGTGAACCTGTCCACTGACCCCATCTGCGTGAATCCGGTCACGGGTGCTGCGAGCCAGCCGCGTGCTGCGGCGCGTCAGCACAGCGGCGCGACCAATGCGACCGGCTTGGAATGGGGCGCTCGACCGGCTCTGACTGGCCGGCTGATCTCCACCGAATGCCGTGGCGGCCTGTTGTGGCATAGCGCGCCGGACGCCGATTTTTTGACGGCTGGCGGCAGTTGGGCCGACCGGCGCAAGATCGTCCCCTACAATCTGTTCTACGGCGACATCGAGCGTGACGTCAGCGTGCGTCTGGCGGCCTGGCGGGCCAAGCACGGCCTTTAGGCCGGCTGTGCTCTCGGTTTGTGTGGCGCCGCTCGCGCACAGCGGGTAGGCTTGCCGCGTCAGGGAGGGATCTAAATGGACGTGACCACCATCTTTGCCGGCGTCGTGCTGCTGCTGGCCATCGTGCTGTTGATCAGCGTGATCAAGATCGTGCCGCAAGGGCGTGAATTTACGGTCGAACGCTTCGGCAAGTACACCAAGACTCTGAGCCCGGGCATCGGTTTCCTGGCCCCCTTCGTGGAACGTGTCGGCCGCCGCATGAACATGATGGAGCAGGTGCTGGACGTGCCGACCCAGGAGGTCATCACCAAGGACAACGCCATGGTGAAGGTCGACGGCATCGTCTTCATCCAGGTGATGGATTCCGCTCGCGCCGCCTATCGCGTCGACGATCTGCCTTATGCGATTTCGCAGCTTTGCATGACCAATTTGCGGACCGTTGTCGGTTCGATGGAACTGGATGAGGTGTTGAGCCAGCGCGACAGCATCAACACGCGGCTGCTGCATGTCATCGACGCAGCGACCGAACCGTGGGGCGTCAAGGTCAACCGGATCGAGATCAAGGATCTGACCCCGCCGACCGACATCACCAACGCCATGGCCCGTCAGATGAAGGCCGAGCGTGAGCGTCGCGCCGTCATCACAGAGGCTGACGGCGAGAAATCCGCCGCCATCGCCCGCGCTGAGGGCGCCAAACAGGCCGCCATCCTTCAGGCCGAGGGTCGCAAGGAAGCCGCCTTCCGCGACGCCGAGGCGCGCGAGCGTGAGGCCGAAGCCGAGGCCCGCGCCACGGCCATGGTGTCGGAAGCCATCGCCCGCGGGGACGTCAACGCCATCAATTATTTCGTGGCTCAGAAATACGTCGAGGCCTTCGCTGAACTGGCGCGCAGCCCGCAGCAGCGCACCGTCATCGTGCCGGCCGAAATGGGCGCCCTGGTCGGCACCATCGCCGGCATCGGCGAAATGGTCAGCCTGGCCAAGGATCAAAATTCGGCCGCGACGCCGCCCGTGCGGCCCACGCCGCCCCGCCGCCCCGCCGGGGGCTCCGTTCCACCCTCGGCCTGATCCAAGGAGGCTGACCGATGATGTCGCTTGCTGATCTCTATGTGGCCCAGCCGTTCTGGATCTGGTTGGCGATCGGGGTTCTGCTGCTGGCGGTCGAGGCGATGTTCTCGACCGAATGGCTGCTGTGGCCCGCTGTTTCAGCCGGTGTCGTCGCGGTCATGACGGCGGCGGGCCTGCGGTTGGGGCTGCCGGGCGAGGTCGCCGTCTTCGCGGTTCTGACCGTCATCGCCACCCTGCTGTCGCGTCGTCTGATCTCCAAAGCCAATCCCGATGGTCCCGACATCAATGACCGCGACAGCCGTCTGGTCGGCCAGCGGGCGCGGGTGGTCGAGACGTTCGCCGCGGGCCGCGGTCGCGTCTTCATCTCCGGCGCCGAATGGCCGGCCGAGATCGTGGGCGAGGCGCCGATCGAAGGACAGGATGTGGTCGTGATACGCGTGAACGGCTCATTGTTGACGGTCCAGTCGCCGGTCTGAGACGCAACGGTTGTCGCGGCGCCTTTAGTCAAATGTCGCGTCTCAGCGCCGGGGCAGTTCCGCGACACCGCGATTCGCCAGTTCGTCGGCGCGCTCGTTCAGTTCATGACCGGCATGACCCTTCACCCAGCGCCATTTGACGTCGTGCCGCAGACGCGCTGCGTCCAGTCGCTGCCATAGATCGGCGTTCTTCACCGGCTTTTTGTCGGCCGTCAGCCAGCCCCGCGTCTTCCAACCACGCATCCATTCGGTGATTCCCTGCATCACGTACTTGCTGTCGGTGTGCAGTTCGACCTTGCAGGGCCGTTTCAGGGCTTCCAGCGCCATGATGGCGGCCATCAGCTCCATGCGGTTGTTGGTCGTGTTGGCCTCGCCGCCCCACAATTCCTTTTCGTGACCGCCGCCGGCTTGAAGCACGGCGCCCCAGCCTCCGGGGCCCGGATTGCCCTTGCAGGCACCGTCGGTGTGGATGATGACGTGATCGGAGGGACTCATGGTCGCGCAGACCTACAGCCTCCCTTGGCGCGGGGCCATCACTGCGCCTATATGCGGGTCGAATAAGAGTGGATGGGATCGGATGACCGATCCCCGCGAGGAGATTAGCCATGGGCTCCATGAGCATCTGGCATTGGGCCATCGTCATCGTCGTCATCGCGCTGCTGTTCGGCGGCCGGGGCAAGCTGTCGGGCATCATGGGCGACGCCGCCAAGGGCATCCGCGCCTTCAAGGACGGCCTGAAGGACGAAGACAAGAAGGACGGCCCGCACGAGGGCGTCAGTTCGCTGCCGCGCACCGAAGCGGAAAAGGAAGAACTGAAGCGCTAGTCGTCGTCTGTAAGGGCTGACGCATGGGCGGGCTCGGCCCCGGTATCGGGGGTTTCGAATTAGTGGTGATCGGTCTGGTGGCCCTGCTTGTGGTGGGGCCAAAGGATCTGCCTGTCCTGATGCGTCGCGTCGGTCAGATGGTCGCCAAGGCGCGCGCTATGGCCAACGAGTTCCGATCCAGTTTCGACGAGATGGCGCGTCAGTCCGAACTGGACGACCTGCGCAAGGAGGTCGAGGCGCTGCGGACGGGGCAGGGGGCCATGTATTCCCTGGGCGCCGAGGCGGACGCCGCCTTCAAGGACATCAACGCCGGATTGACCGGGCCGACTGCGGCGGCTGCCCTGCCTGCGCCCGAGCCGGAGGCGCCGGTGATGACGCCTGCGGCCGATGAATGGCCGGATACGCCCGCGCCCGTTGAGCCCATTACGACGACGAAATCCAAGCGAGCGGCCCCCAAGACAAAGACGGGGGCGGCTGTCGCCGGATCGACGCCGGCCAAACCTCGCTCGGCCGCCAAACCGAAGAACGCCGCGCCTGCCGCCAAGACTAAGCCTGCAGCCACCAAGTCCAAGACCTCGCGCAAGAAAGCCGTTGACCTGTGACGCCTTCCGATCGTGACGAGGCCGAGATCGAGGCGTCGCGCGCGCCCCTGATGGATCACCTGATCGAGCTGCGCGGGCGACTGCTCATCTGTGTGGTGGCTTTCTTCCTGGCTTTCATCCTTTGCTTCGCCTTCGCCAACCAGATCCAGATTGCACTGATCAAGCCGTATCAGGCCGCCGTGGCGATCCACGCCGCTGCCTTGGGGACCGGGGGGCACGCCAATCCCATCGAACTGATCGCGGTGATGACGGGGATCAAACCCTATCCGCCAGGCAGCGCCGCCGTTGTTCAACTGATCGCGACGGCGCCGCTGGAACAGCTCTTCACCAAGATGAAAATCGCGGCCTTTGGTGCGGCGGTCCTGACCTTCCCGGTGATGGCGTGGCAGATGTACCGGTTCGTGGCGCCGGGCCTCTATCGCAACGAGCGCGGGGCGTTTCTGCCGTTCCTGATCGCCGCGCCTGTGATGTTCTGCCTCGGCGGGGCGCTGGTCTATTATGTCATGCTGCCGTTCGTGATGCTGTTCTCGCTGAGCCAGCAAGTCGCCACCGACGGCATATCGGTGGCGCAGACGACCAAGATTTCCGACTACCTCAGCCTGGTGACCTCGTTGCTGCTCGCCTTCGGTCTTTGCTTCCAGCTTCCTGTGGTGACGACTCTGCTTGGCCTCGCCGGTCTGATTAGTTCCAAGGTCATGGCGGCCGGTCGTCGCTACGCCATCGTCGCCGTGGTCGTGGTCGCGGCGGTCGTTACGCCGCCCGATCCGATCAGCCAACTGATGCTGGCGGTGCCTCTAGTCATTCTCTACGAGATTTCAATCTGGTGCGTGCGGCTGATCGAGCTGCGCCGCAAGAAGGCGGACGATCTGGAAGCCGAGATCGCTTAGCGCCACGGCGGCGTGTCGATCGCTGCTCGAAGCCGCCAGGCCATGCAAAAAGGGCCGGGGAGCGATCCCCGGCCCTTTGTCTTGACTGAGATCAGGTGATCAGCAGCTGTAGTACATGTCGAACTCGACCGGGTGCGGGTGCAGTTGTAGACGCATAACCTCTTCCATCTTCAGCTCGATATAGCTGTCGATGAAGTCGTCATCCATGACGCCGCCCTTCTTGAGGAAGGCGCGGTCCTTGTCGAGGTTCTCCAGCGCTTCACGCAGCGAGCCGCAGACCTCGGGGATCGAGCCGCGCTCTTCCGGCGGCAGGTCGTACAGGTTCTTGTCGGCGGGCGCGCCCGGATCGATGCGGTTCTCGATCCCGTCGAGGCCAGCCATCAGCAGGGCCACGAAGGTCAGATAGGGGTTGCCCATCGGATCGGGGAAGCGGGCTTCCAGACGCTTGGCCTTCGGCGAAGACACGTGCGGAATGCGGATCGAGGCCGAACGGTTGCGGGCCGAATAGGCCAGCTTCACCGGAGCCTCGTAGCCGGGCACCAGACGCTTGTAGGAGTTGGTGGTCGAGTTGGAGAAGGCGTTGATCGCCTTGGCGTGTTTGATGATGCCGCCGATGTACCACAGACATTCCTGCGACAGGCCGGCGTACTGGTCGCCCGCGAACTGGGGCTTGCCGTCCTTCCAGATCGACATGTGGACGTGCATGCCCGAGCCGTTGTCCGAAAACATGGGCTTGGCCATGAAGGTCGCCGACTTGCCGTAGGCGTGGGCCACATTGTGAATCACGTACTTATAGAGCTGCAGGCGGTCGGCCATGGTCAGCAGGTCCGAGAACTTCAGGCCCAGTTCGTGCTGAGCCGGGGCCACCTCGTGGTGGTGCTTCTCGGGCTGAAGGCCCAGATCGCGCATGACGCCCAGCATTTCGCCGCGCAGGTCCTGACCGGAGTCGACCGGATTCACGGGGAAATAGCCGCCCTTCGGCCCAGGGCGATGGCCCATATTGCCTTCGGAATATTCGGCGCCGGTGTTGGCGGGCAGCTCGGTCGAATCGTAGCTGTAGCCGGTGTCGTGCGGCTGGGTGGACCAGCGTACGTCGTCGAAGATGAAGAACTCGGCTTCCGGTCCAAAGAAGACCTGGTCGCCCACGCCCGAAGACTGGACGTAGGACAGCGCCTTCTTGGCCATCGAGCGGCTGTCGCGGTTGTAGGGCTCGCCGGTGTCCGGGTTCAGCACGTCGCAGAACAGGAACATCGTCTTCTGCTGATAGAAGGGATCGATATAGGCCGTGGTCAGGTCCGGCTTCAGCAGCATGTCGGACTCGTTGATGGCCTTCCAGCCGGCGATCGACGAGCCGTCGAACATCGTGCCTTCGTTCAGGAAGTCCTCGTCGACCAGATCGACGTCGAAGGTGACGTGCTGCAGACGGCCGCGCGTGTCGGTAAAGCGGACGTCCACATATTGGACCTCCTCATCCTTGATCTCTTTGAGGATCTTGCTGGCGCTCATTCTCGAAAAGTCCTGTTCTTGTCGTTTGGGGAGGAGACCGGACAGCGACCCGAGGGCCGAGGGCCGGGGAGGGTAGTCAGGTCAGACGGCTTGGGCTCCGGTTTCGCCGGTGCGGATGCGGATCACCTCCGCGACGTCGGACACGAAGATCTTGCCGTCGCCGATCTTGCCTGTGCGGGCCGAGGTCTGAATGGCCTCGACAACTGCGGGCGCGAGGTCGTCGGCGACAACCACCTCGATCTTAATCTTGGGCAGGAAGTCGATGACGTATTCCGCGCCGCGATACAGTTCGGAATGACCCTTCTGGCGGCCATATCCCTTGGCCTCCAGCACAGTCATGCCTTGCACGCCCACGTCCTGGAGCGCCTCTTTGACGTCATCCAGCTTGAAGGGCTTGATGATGGCTTCGATTTTCTTCATGGCGACCCCGGAGCGGCGCGCGGAATGCAGCGGCGCTCGGGCGCGAATGGGACACAGCACGACCGCTCAAAGCAAGCGATTTTCGCAAGCTGGCGCAGGATAATCGGAACGCGGATGATAGAAACCAACGACCCGGCGATCTGGCGCAATTTTCTGCCTTGGCCGAGCGCAGAAACGCACAAGCATGCGCGTGGACGTTTGGCGGTCGTTTCAGGAAAGGCCCATCATACAGGCGCTGCGCGGCTTGCAGCCCATGCGGGTCTCAGGATGGGCGCTGGGGTCGTGCGAATCCTTTGTCCGCCAGATGCGGCGTCGGTGATCGCGCCGGCTGTGCAGGCGGTGATGTTGACGCCTTTTTCTTCACCCGAAAACTTAAGTCGAGAAGCCGCCGGCAGCGACGCCGTCGTGATCGGCCCGGCCGCAGGCCTAGACGATGCGACGATCGCAAACATTCAGGCGCTGGGCTCGACCGGCGCCGTTCTGGTGATCGACGCCGATGGCCTGTCGGTCTTCAAGGGGCGAACAGCCGAACTGTTCGCCGTGTTGGATCACGACGACATCCTGACGCCACATGAAGGCGAGTTCGAGAGGCTTTTCCCAGGTTTGCTCACTCATGGCCGAGAAGTCGCCGTTCACGAGGCCGCGCGATTGGCTCAGGCGACGATCGTTCTGAAAGGCGCGCAGACCCTGATCGCGTCCCCGGACGGGCGAGTACGCCGAAACGAAAACGGCTCGCCGTGGCTGGCGACAGCGGGAACCGGGGACGTGCTCGCCGGCATGATCGGCGGATTGGCGGCACAGCGGATGGACAGCTTCGACGCCGCCTGCGCCGCTGTCTGGCTTCATTCGGATGCGGCGCACACGTTCGGCCCCGGACTGACTTCGGATGACCTGCCCGACTGTTTGCCCAAGGTTTTATCAAAGATGCGGAATTCGGCGCTGGACTAACACGACCATCTGCGAAGCGGCTGCCCAGCAGGGCCAAGACACAGTGGAGGGTAGCCAGGCCCTGACCGGTGGGCTGAGCGGAGAGCATACCGGCGATGGAACATCGGTACGCTGCACACGTTTTGGCTGCCGACGAGGAGTTCACGATGAAGCGATCCATCCCACTTGCCGCCGCCTTAGCTCTTGTTCTTGGCTCATCCAGCATCGCCTTAGCTCAGCCCGGACCGGGCGGCGGGCACGGAAACGGGAAGGGGAGGGGCGACGATCGCGAAGGCGGACCTGGCCGTAATGGGCCTGGGCGCGGCGGTCAGGAGGCGCGTGAAGGTCGTCATCATGGGCCCGATGGAAGAGGCGGGCCGGCAACGCACATTGATGTTCGTCAGCCACTATTTGTGGGTGAGCGCGCCAACGCTAAGAACCGGATGTCCGACCGCGACATCCGGCGCGAGATCGAGGGCCGCATAGACAGCGAGCGTGATCGCCTGGTCTATCGGCGGGGTTTTGATCGCGCCTTGATCGACGGTTGCCCTCCCGGACTTGCGCGAAAGAACAACGGCTGTCTCCCGCCCGGCCAAGCGCGCAAGATTGTCGACGCGAGAGGGGATTATGCCCGCTACAACTATTTGTGGCGCACTCGCGCAGATGAAGCGAACTACATGTACCGCGACGGATACATGTATCGCTACAACACCCAAGGCGGCCTGCTCGGTTACCTGCCAATTCTCGGCGGCGTTCTTTCACAGGGCAATGTCTGGCCGACGCGATACGAATATCAGCCGGCTCCTCAGTATTTCTCTGACTACTACGGGCTAAATGACCGGTACCAGTACCGCTATGCCGATGGCGTGCTCTACGGTGTGGATCCACAGACCCAAGGGATCGGCCAGATCGCGGCGCTTTTAACCGGGCAGCAGTTCAACGTCGGCCAGCGCATGCCAGCGGGTTACGACGTCTACAATGTGCCCTACGCCTATCGCGATCGGTACGTGGACAGCCCACAGAGCCTGTATCGGTACAATGACGGCTATGTGTATCAGGTCGACCCCACCACTCAGGTGGTGCAGGCCATCATTCAACTGCTGACGTGAGCGAGGGCCTGATGCGTAACACTAATGTATGGGCGTTGGCGCCGCTAATGGCGCTAGCCCTGGCTGCTTGCGGTGACAACCAAGGTTCGGCGACCGCGAAGTCTGGGGCCGCGCCTGCAGCTGCGCCCTCAACCAAGACGTTGGACGCGGAAATCGGTGATAATGGCGACCTGAACACGCTGCATGGCGTGATCAAGGCTGCGGGTCTGTCAGAGGTGCTCGCGAGCAAAGGCCCATACACCGTCTTCGCGCCCTCGAACGCGTCACTCGGTCGATTGAGCGGGTCCCTGACTGGTGACGCGCAAAAGGCGCAAAGCGCGGCGCTTCTCCGCGCCCATATTGTCCCTGGAGCACTGACGCGCGCAGATATCGTTGCAGCGATAGAGCGAGGCGGCGACGATGGCATCCAGATGCGCACGATGGCGGACACTCTGCTGACCTTCAGCCGCGATGGCGACAAAATCCTAGTCACCGCGCCAGATGGCGCCGTCGCCCGCTTAACCGGACGAGAGACGCCAGCCGCCAACGGCGTGCTTCAGCCCACGGACGGCGTCCTCGTGAAGCCAAGCTGAGCACTAATCAGAGCTCCGAATTCAGCGATCTGACTTCGCAGATGGGACGAGTTCGGCGGCCGCTGCATGAGTAAAGTGCAGTAGCGAACACATTATCTTTCTTATCTGCGTTGCCGCCGTATTCCAGTGGGAGGGGCGCGCATAGGCCGCAGGAATGGGAGGGTGTAAAACTTCACGATCCGCGCAAAGGGAGACCAGCCGATGTCGCCGCCAGCTGACGGTTACACGCTGGTCCTAGAATGTCGCGTTGTGGGCTTTACCAAGGGGCGCGCGATCCGCTGCCTCGCTTCCAGTCCAGCCCAACGCCCCGACGGTGGCGCGGCAGTTCCGCTCGACAAGGTCGCATTCGAAGATACAGCCGGTGGCGTTCTCGGCGCCTGGCAGAGCAGTTGATGCCAGATTTCATCTTCAACGGATGGGGCGCGATCCTGAGAATGCTTGCGATTGCGCCCGCAGCCTACGTCGCCGTCGTGTTGATCTGGCGTGTATCGGGCAAGCGAACGCTGTCCAAGCTGAACGCTTTTGACTTCATCGTGACCATCTCCATCGGCTCGCCCCTGGCCTCCGTCATCACCACCCAGTCGCTGGCTTTGGCCGAAGGCATCGTCGCCTTGGCGATCGTGGTGAGTCTTCAATTCGTGGTCACGGCGGCGTCGGTCCGGTGGCCTTCATTGGGACGGGCGCTGAAGGCGGACCCGACCCTGTTGCTCTGCAACGGGGAGCCTCTGTCATCAGCCATGAAGCGCCAAAGGATCACATTGCAAGAGCTCGACGTGGCTGTTCGTCAGGCAGGAGGGACATCGCAACTCCAAGCACAGGCGATCTACCTTGAAGCAGACGGCACGCTGACCGCCCTGATGCGATCTGACTGGTGGAGTGGCTCCACGCGATCATCGGCACCGAAGGCGGGGGCGATCAATTGGTGGCAGATGTCGCTGCGGGCGGCTTTGATCTTCGTGCTCGGCGTGCTCATCGTGCGCTTCGCTGCGACCCTAGCATTCGGGAAGTGGAGCGCGCTCGATATTATTTTTTGCCGTGGTCGTCGGGTCCAATCTCGGTCGGGCAATGACTGGAAGCGCCCCGTTTACCGAGACGCTGATCGCCACGCTCGTCCTCGTGGTTCTGCATGGTGTGCTCGCGCGCGCGTCGCGCGTTGGTCGTGGCTGGGTCATCTGACCAAAGGCGGCGCCGTCGTATTGGTGGAGGATGGCGTGGCCGACGCCAAGAGAATGCAGCGCGCCGGGATTGGAGAGGGCGATCTTCGGATGGCGTTGAGAACCGCTGGCCACGCCAATCTGGACGAGGTCAAAACAGTGTCTCTAGAGCGCAACGGGTCGATCACCATCATCAGCCGTTAAACGGCGCCGCGACCGCCGACCCGAACCTCTTGGGCCAGCATCACCGGTGGCGCGCGCTTCGATGTACGGGCGGACCCCAACCTTCCTCTGGTGAGAACGGCCGAGGTGTCGCATGGAGCCTAGCCGGACTAGGGTCGCGATCCGTCTGCGTCGATCAGGTGATGTGCAATGATCCATCTTGAGCTTTCACCTTTCGACGCCGCGTCGGTTCTGATCTTGCTCAGCGCCGTGCTGGGCTGGGTCAATCACCGCTGCATCAAGTTTCCCGGGACGGTCGCCATGACGCTGATTGGGGCGGTCGCCTCCGTTCTGGTCATCGTCATCGACCTGATTCTTCCGAGCAGCCGGGTCTCGGACGCCGTCACAGGCTTTCTGAACGACATCGATTTTCACGAGACACAGATGAACGGCATGCTGTCGTTCCTGCTCTTCGCCGGCGCCTTGCACGTTGATCTCGACAATCTCGGGAAAGGGCGCTGGCAGATCGCCACGCTCAGCACGATCGGCGTCGTCGCCTCGACCCTGATCGTCGGCGGCGGATTGTGGGGTCTCACCCGCCTTTTGGCGATCGATTTGCCCTTGATCTGGTGTTTCGTGTTCGGCGCGATTGTCAGTCCGACCGACCCGGTCGCCGTCATGGCGGTGCTGCGAACGACCCGGGTTCCCCCGACGCTTCAGGCGACGATCGCCGGCGAAAGCCTGTTCAATGACGGCGTCGGCGTGGTGGTCTTTTCGATCCTTGTTGCGAGCGCGGTGAGCGGAGAAGCCTTTTCAATCGTGCATGCCGGGGAGCTGTTTCTCATCGAAGGCCTGGGTGGAGCGGCCCTGGGGGGCATCATCGGTTGGATCGCCTATCGCGCTATGAAGGCGATTGACGACTATTCGGTCGAGGTGATGGTCACCCTGGCCACCGTCATGGGCGGCTACGCCCTGGCCTCGGCGCTTCACATCAGTGGACCTGTGGCCATGGCGGTCGCAGGTCTGATCATCGGCAATCAGGGCTTCAGTTTCGCCATGAGCGATCAGACCAAGGACTATTTGGTCAAGTTCTGGGCGCTCATCGACGAGGTCCTCAATGCGGTTCTCTTCCTCTTGATCGGGCTTGAGGCTGTGGTGCTCGCCCAGCGCTTCGGTCTTCTCGGCCTCGGCATTCTGACGGTTCCGCTGGTGCTCTTCGCCAGGGGGCTCTCGGTAGGCGTTCCGCTGCTTTTCTGGCGTCGCCTGTTGCCCTTCGGTCTCGCTTTCCCGGTCATGACCTGGGGCGGCCTTCGGGGTGGTATTTCGATCGCCCTTGCACTCTCTCTGCCCAATGGGACCCCGAAGGATGTTCTGGTCGCCGCGACCTATGTCGTGGTGCTGTTTTCAGTGCTCGCCCAAGGAGGCACCATCGGACATCTCGTCAAGCGTTGGTCGGCCAAGGTCTCTTCGGCGTGATCGGCGCTGGAACGGTCAAGCCGGCGGCGGGTTGAGCCGTCATGGAAACGCCTCCGTCGGACACCATCGCGACGCCCGAAAATCCGCTCGTCCTGATCTCGTCCAAGGTGTCCGCCGCGATCGACGGCTTCTTTCTTCAACTGCCCAACATCCTGGCGACGGCGGTCTTCGTCGTTCTGGTCTATTTCGCCGCCAAGTATCTTGGCCGCCTAGTGACCCGCGTCGTGGCGCGACGCGATCGCCCGGACCTCGGGACACTCATGGGCTCCCTGACGACAGGCACGATCTGGATTGTCGGCCTGCTCGGCGCGTCCGCTATTCTGTTTCCGAGCGTCAATCCCGGCAGCATTCTGGCAGGGCTTGGTGTGGGATCGGTCGCAATCGGCTTCGCCTTTAAGGATATTCTCCAAAATTTGCTCGCCGGGATTCTGCTGCTCATCCAGCGCCCATACAGGCGCGGAGATCAGGTTACGGTCCTCGATTACGAGGGTACAATCGAGCACATCGAAAGCCGGGCGACATCTATCAAAACCTATGACGGCCGGCGCGTCGTTATTCCAAACGCCGCTCTGTATACGGCGCCTGTGGAGGTTCACACGGCTTTCGACATCAGACGTGACCAGTACGACGTCGGCATTGGCTATGCTGACGATCCCGAAGAGGCTGCGCGTCTTTTCCTCGATGCAATTAAGGTGCTCGATGGGGTTCAGTCAGACCCGGCGCCTGAGGTGTTGCCGTGGTCGCTGGATGACAGCTACGTCACCCTGAGGGTGCGTTGGTGGACAGAATCCCTTCGTACGGACATGGTGCATGTACGTCCTCGTGTGATCATCGCTTTGCACAAGACGGCAAAAATCAACGCTATCGATCTTCCTTTCCCGACCTCAGTCATGCTTCTTCACGATCAGACAGAGGACACAGATGGCGACAGGGCACGCCAGCGCGAAGGCTGGCCGACGACGGGACGAGATCCAAAGCCGAGAACCCAGCGCCGCAATTTTTGAATACTAACCCTGATCCGACGCTCGTAACGGCTAACGCGCGCTCTTACGCTTGGGTGCTTGGTACGAGCAGAGCCCGATCTCGATGCCATGCCCTATGGTGATCCACGGCTCGCTGCCGCCAACACGACTAATGACAGTGCCATGCACCATGCGCGAAAATGTACGACGTTGGCGAGCTTAGATGTCGGCCTTCCCGGCGCCCGAGTATCGTTTCGACCTCAGCCTGACGGCAGGCGAGGGGAAGATTACGGCTCGCTATGGTCCATCGTTCGCAATTACGAAGAGCTGGCTGCCTATCAACATTGGGCCTACGCTGTCTGCTCATAATGCAAGGGCGCTAGGCGAGTGACGCTTCAACAGGGACTGGCCTTTGGCCTTGTCGGGCTGACAATCGGCGCCTTCATCTGGGGTCGGTTTCGTTATGACCTGGTCGCGGTCGTGGCGTTGGTTGCAGGATTGGCGATCGGCATCATCCCCGCCGAGGCTGCGTTTGACGGTTTCAAGAACGACGTCACCGTCATCATCGCCTGCGCGCTGATCGTTTCGGCGGCCTTCGCCCGATCGGGAGTCATTGAGCTCGCGATGCGGCGGGTGATGCCGCTTCTCAAGACTGAGCGCTCTCAGGTTCCGGTTCTGACCGGCGCTGTGACGTTGCTTTCCATGGCGACGAAGAATGTCGGCGCACTGGCGATCATGATGCCGGTGGCGCTTCAGGTGGCGCGCCAGACGAAGTCGTCTCCCTCACGGCTCCTGATGCCGATGGCTTTCGGCACCATGGCGGGCGGCATGGTCACCCTGGTCGGGACCGCCCCGAACATCATCGTCGCCGAAGTGCGCCAAGGCATCGTTGGCGAACCCTTCGCCATGTTTGACTACGCACCAGTGGGCTTAGCGCTCACGCTGATCGCCTTGGTGTTTTTGGCGTTCGGCTATCGCCTGTTGCCCCGCGATCGACAGGGCGCAACGTCCATGAGCGCGGCCTTGGCCGCCAATGCCTATGCCACGGAAGTCAGGGCGCCTGAAGGCTGGGCTCCGGGATCTATGACCGTGTCCGCTCTTGCCGCCCTCGGCGACGACGAGGTCAAGATCATGGCGCTGATCCGTTCAGGGAAACGGCGGCTGAGTCCCAGAGGCAATGTCGTCGTCAAAGCGGGTGACGCGCTGCTGATCGAGGGCGAGCAGCAGGCGCTGGAGGGCTTCGTCAGTCGGGCTCAGATGAATCTGATCCGCGATGATCGCCCGGTTCCCATAGCGACCGCATCCGAGGAGATTGCGATCGTAGAGGCGGTAATCGGCCGAAACTCCCCGCTGCAAGGGCAGTCTGTTCGAAGCTCGGATCTATACGGCCAGCACGGGATCAATCTGCTGGGCGTGTCGCGAAGCGGCTTTCAATTGACCCAGCATCTGCGGACGGCGAAACTGGCCCCCGGCGATATCATCCTGCTTCAAGGCGCCGAACAGGCGCTGCCGGTCGCGCTGAGGGCGCTGGATTTACTGCCTCTGGCGGAGCGTCAGGTTCAACTCGGAAGCGTGCGCAGGCGGTTCATGCCGGCTGTTGTTCTTGCGTGCGCCATGACCCTCGTCGGCCTTGGCCTGGTTCCAGTCGCCGTCGCCTTCTTCGGCGCCGCCGTCGTGATCGTCGCCTTGGGCGGCTTGAAGATGCGTGAGGCCTATGCCGCCCTCGATGGACCTCTGCTGGTTCTGATCGCAGCCCTCATTCCCGTCTCAGACGCGATCCAATCCACGGGTGGGTCCGATCTGATCGCGGGACTGCTTCGCCACGTGTTCACAGGCTTGCCGGGCGTTGTCGCGATCACCGGCGTCATGCTCGCCTCAATGGCGGTTACGCCCTTCCTGAATAATGCGGCGACCGTTCTGATCGTCGCCCCGATCGGAGCGACGCTGGCCAAGCAGCTTGGCTACAATCCGGACCCGTTCCTAATGGCGGTCGCGGTCGGCGCCGCGTGCGACTTCCTGACGCCCATTGGTCATCAGTGCAACACGCTGGTCATGGGACCTGGGGGCTATAAGTTTTCTGATTATCCCAGGCTGGGCGCGCCTTTGAGCGCGCTCGTTCTGGTCACGGGGCCATCGCTCATCTTGCTGTTTTGGCCTCTTTGATTGGCTCGAGGCCATGAGATGGCGCTAAATAGACAGGTCAGGATTACCGCTACCGGCTGTTCGCCGGCTTGATATCCCGAGCCGATTATGAGGGCCTGACAGCCTCATAGTGTGGCTTCGAAGAGTCCGAAGTGTCGCGAGGCTGCATCAAAACGGCCAGGCGTTCGACAGCTTCAGCCATCGCCAGTCGTTCGCTGTGTGGAAGTTCCGACAAGGCAGCAAGGAAGCCGTCGCCCAGCAGGCCCGGGGACGTACTCAACGCCTGCCGCCCCGCGTCGGTCAAACGCACATGGACAACGCGGCGATCCTCGGTCGAGCGATAGCGGGCGGCCATGCCCTTGGCTTCGAGCTTGTCCAGCACGGCGACGACGGTCGGCGCTGACATGGAAACGTCCCGCGATATGGTGCTGGTACTGACTTCGCCCAAAGCGCGGACGGATTGCAGCACGAGGAGCTGCGGCAGCGTCAGCCCGGTCAGACGTGAGATTTCTCGAGACCGAACATCAATCGCCTGGGCGATGCGACGGACCGATCGGACAAGAGATGCGGTGGCGTCAACCGCCGCTTCAGGGCCTGGCTCATGGGAAATATCGGCCATTCGGGTTGAACTCTTTCGTGTCCTAACCATTTGTACCCGCTGCTTCCACAATTCAAGGAGGACCCATGTGCGGTCTTAGCGGCGAGATCAATTTCGACGGACGACCGGCCGATGCCGGCGCCGTTCAACGCATGACCGATGCGCTCTCGCCCCGTGGACCGGATGGCTCCGGCATTGTTATGCGCGGCTCGGTGGGGCTGGGTCACCGCCGTTTGAAGATCATCGACCTGAGTGAGAAAGCTCAGCAGCCGATGGTGGACCCTGACCTGGGCGTGACCCTGGCGTTCAACGGCTGCATCTACAACTATCCCGAACTGCGCGAAGAGCTGCAGGGGATGGGGTTCCGCTTCTTCTCGCACGGCGACACCGAGGTCATCATCAAGGCTTGGAAGGCGTGGGGCGAAGCCTGCGTCGAGCGGTTCAAGGGCATGTTCGCCTTCGTGCTGCATGAGCGCGACACCGGCCGCACCGTGATCGCCCGCGACCGCTTCGGCATCAAGCCGCTGTATCTGGCCGAACAGGGCAAGCGTCTGCGGTTTGCCTCAACCCTGCCGGCCTTGCTGGCGGCGGGCGATATTGACAAGACCATCGATCCCGTCGGCCTTCACCACTACATGACCTTCCATGCGGTCGTGCCGCCGCCGCACACGATCCTGAAGGGTGTCAAGAAGTTCCTGCCGGCGACCATCCGCGTGATCGAGGCGGATGGACGGGCCAAGGACCGCCTCTACTGGCAGCCCGACATGACCCGCCATCCTGAGGATGCGGCCCTGACGGCCGAGGATTGGCGCGACCGGGTTCTGGACAGTCTGCGCGAAGCCGTGAAGCGCCGCATGGTCGCCGACGTGCCGGTAGGCGTGCTGCTGTCGGGTGGAGTGGACTCCAGCCTGATTGTCGGTCTGCTGGCCGAACTGGGTCAGAAGGACCTGATGACCTTCTCCGTCGGTTTTGAAGAGGCCAATGGCGAGAAGGGCGACGAGTTCGTCTATTCCGACCTGATCGCCAAACATTACGGGACCAAGCATCACCAGATCTTCGTGCCGCACAAGCGGCTGATGGAAGCCCTGCCGGGCGCCATCGGCGCCATGTCAGAGCCGATGGTCTCTTACGACAACGTCGGCTTCTACCTGCTGAGCCAGGAAGTCTCGAAACATATCAAGGTGGTGCAGTCCGGCCAGGGCGCCGACGAGGTGTTCGCCGGTTATCACTGGTATCCGCCGATGCTGGGCGCGGCCGATCCGGTCGAAACCTACGCCAAGGCCTTCTTCGACCGCAGTCACGACACGCTGAAGACCCAACTGAACGGCGCCTACATGGCCGACACCGACGTCAGCCGCGCCTTGGTCGAGGCTCATTTCGCGCAAGGCCGCGCAGCGACGCCGGTCGACCAAGCCCTGCGTCTGGACAGCCAGGTGATGCTGGTCGACGACCCGGTGAAGCGGGTCGACAACATGACCATGGCCTGGGGTCTGGAGGCGCGTGTGCCCTTCCTGGATCACGAACTGGTCGAACTGGCGGGGCGCATCCCGCCCGAGCATAAGCTGGCGCAAGGCGGCAAGGGCGTTCTGAAAGAAGCGGCGCGTCTGGTGATCCCCTCCGAGGTCATCGATCGCAAGAAGGGCTATTTCCCCGTGCCCGCGCTGAAATACATCCAGGGTCCATATCTGGACATGGTGCGCGAGGCCCTGACCAACCAGGCGGCGCGTGATCGCGGCCTGTTCGAACGGGGCTATCTGGACACCCTGTTCGCCAATCCCACCGAGCACATCACACCCCTTCGCGGCTCTGAGCTTTGGCAGGTCGCCGTCCTGGAAATGTGGATGCAGCAGCATGGCGTCTGATATCCGCCCCGAGCGATCAAAGGCGCATCGGCTGAAACGTCTGCGGCATGAGGGCCTGAAGCCCCCGGTGCAGTCTGGCGACGGACCGACCCCGGATGCCGTGCTGGACTGCGGCTGGGGCCGACTGTTGTTCGCCCAGACCTTCGAGACGGCCGAGCCGTTGGTCGAGGCCCTGCGCGCCGAAGGGCCGGACCGGCGCGACATAGCCTTCTATGTTCGCAATCCGCACGTCCTGCTAGCCTCGGCGCCGCAGGAGTTGTTCCTGGATCCGTCGCATACCTATCGGCTGGAACTGGCGACCTATCGCACCAGCCGACGCCAGCCCCGGGGCTTCACCGTGCGTCGTCTGACGTCGGAAACGGATGCGCAGGCGGTCAACGACATCTACGCCAAGCGCAAGATGGTGCCGGTTCCGCCAGACTTCTTCTGGTCGCATCGGGACGACCGGACCCTGACCTATTTCGTCGCCGAGGATACGGTGACGGGGGCTGTGATCGGCACTGTGACGGGCGTCAACCACGCCCGCGCCTTTCAGGATCCGGAATGCGGCTCTTCGCTATGGTGCTTGGCGGTCGATCCCCAGGCGACCCAGCCGGGCGTTGGCGAGGCCTTGGTTCGGCGTCTGGCCGAACATTTCAAGACCCAAGGCCTGGCGCACATGGACCTGTCGGTGATGCACGACAACGACCAGGCCATCGCCCTGTACGAAAAGCTGGGTTTCCGTCGCGTCTCCTTCTTCGGGGTCAAACGCAAGAACCCGATCAACGAGGCCCTGTTCGTCGGCCCGACCGACGACCACGACCTGAACCCCTATGCCCGGATCATCGTTGACGAGGCGCGACGACGCGGCATCCACACCGAGATCATCGACGGCGAGGGCGGGCTGTTTCGCCTGAACTGGGGCGGCCGGTCGGTCAGATGTCGCGAAAGTCTGTCGGAATTGACCTCGGCCGTCGCGCTCAGCATCTGCGACGACAAGCGGATGACGCGACGCATCGTCGAGGCGGCGGGCGTGCGCGTTCCCCAGAGGATCGATCCCGAAAGCCCGTCGACGATCGATGCGGCGCTGACCAAGTTCGGCGCCCTGGTCGTCAAACCGGCGCGCGGCGAGCAGGGGCAAGGCGTCGCGGTCGGCCTGACGACGATGAGCGAGGTCCAGACGGCCCTGGTTCGGGCGCGCCGCATCTGTTCCGAGGTTCTGGTCGAGGAACAGGTCCAAGGCGAGGACCTCCGGCTGGTGGTGATCGACTACAAGGTCGTCGCCTGCGCCCTGCGTCGTCCGCCGCGCGTCGTCGGCGACGGCCGCTCGACCTTGCGCGCCCTTGTCGAACACAAAAGCCGTCGTCGCGCCGCCGCCACCGGCGGGGAATCGACCATCCCCATCGACGCCGAGACGGAACGCACCCTGGCCGAGGCCGGCTATCGTCTCGACGACGTGGCGCCTGAAGGCGCCGAGGTTCTGGTGCGCAAGGCGGCCAACCTGCACCTGGGCGGCACCATCCATAATGTGACGGATGAGGTGCATCCCGCCCTGATCCGCGCCGCCGTCGCCGCCGCCCGCGCCATCGATATCCCGGTCACCGGCATCGATCTGATGGTGAAATCGCCGCGCGAACCTGACTACGCCTTCATCGAAGCCAATGAGCGCCCCGGCCTGGCCAACCACGAACCCCAACCGACTGCTGAGCGTTTCGTGGATCTGCTCTTTCCACTGTCCGCCCCGGCCGCTGCACGGACATTTCCGCGATCCGAAGCCTGAAGGAGGCCCCTTGGCCCGCCCCGCGATAGACCTCGACTACCTGAAGGCCCGCCTGGCCGACCTGCTGAACACGCCCAGCCCGACCGGCTACACGGACGAGGCGGTCTGGCTCTTGTGCCGAGAACTCGAGCGGCTGGGCCTCGACTATGAAATGACCCGCCGCGGCGCCCTTCGCGCACGACTGCCGGGCCGTACGCCAAAACCGGCGCGCGCCATCGTCGCCCACGTCGACACCCTGGGCGCCCAGGTCAAACAGGTGAAGGCCAACGGCCGGCTGGACCTGGTCGCGATCGGTCACTGGTCGTCGCGTTTCGCCGAGGGGGCGCGGGCGACGATCTTCTCCGAGAGCGGCCCCTATCGCGGCACCATCCTGCCGTTGAAGGCGTCCGGCCATACCTTCAACGAAGAGGTGGACACCCAGCCGGTGAACTGGCGCCAGGTCGAGCTGCGCATCGACGCCGTGACCCACGGCCGCGAAGACACCTTGGCCTTGGGCGTAGATGTCGGCGACATCGTCGCCATCGACCCGCAGCCCGAGTTCATCGATACCGGCTTCATCGTCTCACGCCATCTGGACGACAAGGCGGGCGTCGCCACCCTTTTGGCTGCGCTGGAATGCATGATACGCGAAGATCGCACGCCGACGGTCGATACCTGGTGGCTGTTCACGATCGCCGAGGAGGTCGGGCTGGGCGCCTCATCCGTGCTGATTCCGGATGTCGCCGCCATGGTGACGGTCGACAATGGCACGACCGCGTCCGGCCAGAACTCCTCGGAGTTCGGCGTCACCATCGCCATGGCCGACCAGACAGGTCCCTTCGACTGGCACCTGTCACGCAAACTGGTTCAACTGGCCCGCGCCCACGATATCCCTCACCAGAAGGACGTCTTCCGGTACTATCGCTCCGACTCGGCCTCGGCCTTGGAAGCCGGCGCCGACATCCGGACCGCCTTGGTCACCTTCGGCATTGACGCCAGCCACGGCTATGAACGCATTCACGAAAGCGCGCTTGAAGACCTGTCGCGCCTGCTGATCGCCTATGCCGAAAGCGACGTCGAAATCGGCCGAGACGCCAAGTCTTTGAGTGGAGCAAAAGGCTTTACCCACCAACCCGTGGGTGACGAGGGGGATTAGCGCTTAGAGGATCGCACTCGCCCAGCCCTCCTAAACTTACGTAAGGAATGTCGGCTTGAGGTAGCGTTCGACATGTCCGCTGCTGGCGCGATGGCGAAATTGGGGGCTTGCCAGCTGCGACGCCCGGGCGAATTGGCGCCAGACGCTCGACGCATCACGCCAGTACAGAAAATGTCTGTCGCCATCGGCAGGCCTTCGTTCTAGCCTGACGACGCTGCAATCAAAGGCGGATAAGCCGCTGGATCAGCAAGAGGAAACACACAATGCGCATCCTGTACATCGCCGCTGCGGCCGCCTTGGCCTTGGCGGCCTGCTCCGACCGGACCGAGAAAAACGCCGCCGCCACCGCGGAAAACGCCGGCGACACCGTCGCCTCGGCGGCCAGCGACACAGCCGCGAATGCAGACGCCGCCGCCGACGCCACCGCGGCTGCGGCCAAGGACGCGGCAGCCGACGCCGACGCCGCCGCCGATACCGCGGCGCGCAAGACCGATGCGGCGGCCGACGCCGCAGCGCGGACCCAATAAGACAAACGTCGCGACGCTGCCGATGCATTTCGGCGGCGTCGCGTCACCTTCTAGATGCTGTAGTTCATGCGACCGGCTCACCGGGCGATTTTTGTCGGGAGACGTCGAGATGCTGGAAGTCGGAACCACCTGCTGGCGCGCCGAAGTCGCGCCCCGCGCCGCGCTGCTGGTAGACATGGAGCCTTATCTGGCGGCCGCAAAGGCGGCGATGAGCCAGGCGAGCCGGTCCATCCACTTCCTGAACTGGGCCTTTGATCCCGACACCATCCTTGATCATGAGCCGACGGACGGTTCGGCTCCGCAAACAATCGGCAGCTTCCTCAAAGATTTGTCCGAGGCCCGGCCGGAGCTCGAAATCCGGATCCTGTGCTGGAAGTCGCCCGTCGCCGTCGCGGCCACTCAGCGGTTCTTTCCCTGGCGCAGTCGTCGCTTCTTCGCCGACACGCGCGTCGATTTTCGTCTGGACGGAACCTTGCCGCCAGGCGCTTCCCACCACCAGAAGGTCATCATCGTCGATGACGCCGTGGCCTTCTGCGGCAGTTGCGACATAGGTCCCGACCGGTGGGATAGTCCCGAACACCTTCACCCCGACCCGCGTCGCGGGAAGACGGCCAAAGGAACGCCCTGCTACGATTGCCGCCATGAGGTCATGGCGATGATCGACGGTCCGCCGGCGGCCACTCTGGGTGATCTTTTCCGCGAACGGTGGGCGAGAGCGACCGGAGAGATGCTTGCTGCGCCGGCTGAAACGGTTTCCGACGTCTGGCCGGCCGACGTGAAGCCTGATCTGGAAAACGTCGAGATCGGCGTGTCCCGAACCCAGGCGCCATGGAAAGATTTCCCGGAGCTGAGGCAAGGGGAGGCGGCCACCTTGGCCGCGATCGCCTCGGCCAAAACGACCCTCTATATCGAAAACCAGTATTTCACCTCGCCCATCGTGGCGGAGGCCATTGCCCAGCGGCTCGACGAAGCCGACGGTCCAGAGGTGATCCTGGTGTCGACCCGGCATTCGCCAAGCTGGTTTGACCAGATGACCATGGACAAGACGCGCTCGACGTTTCTCAAGAGGCTTGAAGACGCGGATCGGCATGGGCGGTTCAGCGCGTACAGCCCCGTCACCCGCAACGGCCGGATCATCATCGTCCACGCCAAGCTCGCCGTCGTCGATGACCGTTTCGTGCGCATTGGCTCCAGCAACGTCAACAACCGGTCGCAGGGCTTCGATAGCGAATGCGACCTGACCCTGGATGCGGGGTCGGACCCTGAAGGGGCGGGAGGGGCGTGTGTCGGCGTGTTTCGCAACCGGCTGATCGCCCACTGGCTGGGATGCGAAGAAATGCAGGTCACCCAGGCGATCATGACCCACGGCGGCATCAGCGCCGGCATCGAACATCTGCGGGACGAAGGTTTGGATCGTCTGCGTCCGCTTCGGTCACGCAGTCACGGCGCCTTTTCCCGGTTCGTCGCCGAACACCATCTAGGCGATCCCATCTCGGCAGCCGACAGTCTTCGACCGTGGCGCCGACCCGCGCAGATGCGACACAAGCTTGCCGCGGCGGCGCATCGGCTGGTCCGCGCAGACATTCCGGCCCCGGACGTGCCGCTCGGCGGTTCGATCGAACCGGGCGTTGGTCAGGACTAACCTTGGGTGCTGGCAGCTGATTACTCTCGAAATCTATGGGTTGGGCGGGCGAACGTCTTCGTTGCCACTTGGTTGAGCCACATGAAGCTCGCTATGAAGGCGGGCGTTCCAACGAGGCTACAGAAGTGGTCGCTGACGGCTTTGCAGAGGCACAAAACTTCAATGGCGTGATCGCAGTGGCAACCACAGGGACAGAAATGGGACTGGAGCACTATGCCTGCGATGCAGTCGCCGTATCAGAACTAGAGTCTCAGGTTAACGGAGGCGAAGCGCCGCAAGACTAAGAAATTTCAGGTTAAACACGTCTCACATCGACATGATCGAGCTTGCTTTGCTTCACATAATATATCTTAGGCGATAGCGCGATCTAGTTGTTCAGCGTCGCAAACGGCTCTCTTGAGCTTGGCGTTGAATGGTCACTGGATTGCCTGCCGGTTTGGGCTGCTGTGTCAGACCGACGCCCTTGAGCCAGAGCTTCAGCGCCTCCCAATGGATCGCCGCGACCACCTTGAACGTCATCAGCGGTATCGCCGACGTCGCGGCGGCGATGTTGAGATCCTCCAGGCGTTCACGCTTCGCCGCCATCGCGGCCGTGATTAGAACGCCCTCAGCGTCCAGCCCATCGATCGTCATGTGGAGGCGATCGCCCGGCGTATGGCCCCGGAACTGGTAATCCATCTCCATGCCCATGAATGGCGACACATAGAGCGCCTTACCCGCGCCCTGACGAATGACGCCTGCGGCCTGATCTTCGATGGGGATCGGAATGACATAGGCGTGGCGGATGCCGAAAGTGCTGGTCACCTCGTACACCATGGCGGCCAACCGCCCGTCGGGCCAATGGCAATAGTAGATGCTGATCGGGTTGAAAACGTAACCCAGAACGCGCGGCATGGTTAACAGGCGGACAGGCCCGCCCTCAAGTTCGATGCCGGCTTGAGCCATCCACGCATCCACCTGAGGTCGCAGCGCGCCAGAACCGTCTCCGTAATCCTTGTCGTGGAAGGACAAGAGATTGAACCGATTGCGCGAAAACAGGCGCAGGCGCGCATCCACGTCATCGATTTCCGACAGGTCAAGCAGGAGCCAGAAGACGCGATAGTTCAGCTTGTGAATCTTGGGGCGAAGGCGTCGGTGCATGACCCGGCCGCGATAAAGGGCCGAGCTAAGTGTCACGCGGCACGTTCCAGTTGCGCGCCCATCGGCGTCGTCAAATGAATGCGACCGCTTTCATTGGCGACCGACCAAGGGCGACGCACGCCGCCAAGCTGCTCCGCAACGGCAAGGCCCGACTGCAAGCCGTCCTCGTGGAAGCCCGCGCCGAAATGGGCCCCGCAGAACCAGACGCACCCCTGCCCTTGCAGGCTCCACAACTGCTTTTGAGCCTGTATGGCGGCGGGATCGAAGATGGGGTGCTCGTAGAGTTCGCTACGCAAAATCGTGTCGGCGCGTGGCGGACGCGGCGGATTGAGCGTGACGAAAAGGTCGTCGCCCGGCAGGCCTTGCAGGCGGTTCATCCAATAGGTGACGCAGAGGCCGTCATCCGCGCCGATATAGTTCCAGCTGGCCCAGGCGCGACGGCGATGCGGCATCAGCCCGGCGTCGGTATGCAGAACGGTCAGATTTCGGCTGTACCGGAAAGCTCCGAGCAGCGCCTTCTCGCGCGCCGTCGGTTCGGCCAGCATCGCCAGAGCCTGGTCGGCATGGGACCCAATCACAACCTGGTCGTAGCGCTCGACGCCGCCTTGGCTGTCGTGAACGAAGACGCCGTGGTCGCTACGCCGCACAGCCGTGACGCCGTGGTGCAAACGAATGTCTTGGATCGCGCGGGCGAGATGTTCGACATAGACGCGGCTGCCACCCTCGACGGTGCGCCACAGCGGGCGCCCCACAAGTTTCAGCAAGCCGTGATTGCCGCAGAAGCGGATGAAGGACTCGGCCGGATAGTCCATCAGCGTGTGCGCCGGCGATGACCAGATCGCGGCGGCCATGGGCAGCAGGTGATCGTCGCGGAACGCTTCGCTGAACCCTTCGCGCTTCAGATAATCGCCAAGCGTCAGCGAGGAATCGGACATCGCAGCCAGATCCTTTGGCGCGTCGCGATAGAAGCGCAGGATCTCGCTCAACATAGACCAAAAGCGAGGACGCAGGACGTTGCGACGCTGAGCGAACAAGCCTGGCGCGGCATATTCGAACTGTCCGTCATCCAGTGATACAGCGAACGACATATCCGTCGCGCGTGTCGCGATCCCCAGATGCTCGAACAGGGCGGTCAGATTGGGATAGGTCGCGTCATTGAAGCAGATGAAGCCAGTGTCGACCGCAATGTCGCCGGAAGGCACGCTGGCCATCACCGTATTCGAATGCCCGCCCAGGCGGTCGCCCTTTTCGTAAAGCGTCACGTCATGGCGTTCCGACAGAAGCCAGGCCGAAGACAGGGCGGCGACGCCAGATCCGACCACAGCGATCTTTTGACGTTCGGCAGAGGGCGTCACGGACGACAGGGGCATGAAAACTCCGAAAGATACGCCGCAGCGCAGTCGCTAGGGCATGAACGGATTACGGGTCGCCGTCATGTTCGGATCGCGATTGATCCAGACATTTCCGCTGAGCGTATTAGTGTCCATGCATGCCGAGCCGTTATCCTTCGCATCCACGCCATGTCGGTCAAACCACGTGAAGGCGCTCGACAGCTTGCCTGATCCGCTGCTGCACGATCGGCTGATCGAACAGATCGCCCTGAGGCGCGATCGTGACGCGTTCGCTGCGCTCTTCGCCTATTTCGCACCGCGGCTGAAGGCTTGGCTGATCAAGTCGGGCGCGACGCCCGGCGCGGCCGAGGACTTTGCGCAGGACGCCATGCTGACCGTGTGGCGCAAGGCCGATTTGTTTGACTCGTCCAAGTCGCGCGCCGCAACGTGGATTTTCACCATCGCTCGAAACCGTCGGCTGGACATGCTGCGGCGTGACGCGCGCCCCTTGCCGACGCCTGAAATCGAGTTGGCGGGGGACGACGTCCGCCGGCCCGATGAACTGCTGTCGATGTCGCAAGACGCGGACCGCGTGCGCGACGCCCTGGGGCGGCTCAGCGCCGACCATGTCGAGGTTCTGCGTCTGGCCTTTTTCATGGACAACTCTCATTCCGAGATCGCCAAACATCTCGGCCTGCCGCTCGGCACCGTCAAATCCCGTATTCGTAACGCCATGACCAAGCTTCGTTTGATCCTCGCGCCGTCTGAGGAGGCTGCGCGATGAAGCCTCAGCGGAACCCTTCCGAAGAACGTTTACTGGCCTATGCGGCCGGCACGCTCAGCCCGCCCGAGGCTGTGGTGATGGCGGCGCATCTGGCGATGCGACCGGCCAATGACGCCTGGGTGCGCGACCTGCAGTCGGTCGGTGGGGAGTTTCTGGACGAGACCTCCCCCTCCCCCTTGTCCAAAGATGCGCTCGCCTTGGCGATGGCGCGGATCGAGACGGATGCCGGCAAGGCCAGGCACAGCGCGCCCCTGAACGACATGCCCGAGCTGCCCGAGCCGCTGCGGCGCTATGCGCTGGGTCCATGGCGCTGGGTCGGGCCCGGCATGCGCGTGCGCGATGTCCATGCGCCGCGGGATGGTGATTGCCGCGTCATTCTTCTGAAGATTGAATCGGGTCGTGAGACGCCAAAACACACGCATGGCGGCGTGGAGCTGACCTGCGTCATCTCCGGCGCCTATGCGACCGAAACCGAGCGTTTCGACGTCGGCGACTTCGAAGAGGCGGATCCGGAAGTGCTGCACCAACCCCGTGTCGTGTCGGACGAGCCGTGCCTGTGCGTCGTCGCGCTTGACGGTCAGATCCAGCTGGATGGATGGGTCGGCAAGCTGATCCAGCCCTTCGTTCGCCTGTGACGGCTCTCGCGACCATTTGGGGTGCCGCCGCCCTGTTTCTCGTTGTCGTCATGTCTGCGGCGTGGCTGGTCCAGAAACGAACGGGCCAAGGCGGTTGGGCAGACGCGTTCTGGTCGCTCGGACTGGGAGCGGCCGGCGTCGGCGTCGCGCTGTTTCCGATCGACGGCGCCGCTCCGTCATTGCGCCAGTATCTTGCAGCCCTGCTGATTGGCCTTTGGGGCTTGCGGCTGGGGTCCCACATCGCTGTTCGCGCCGCCCACGAGGAGCGCGAGGATGCTCGCTACGCGCGTCTGAGAAAAGACTGGGGCGCCGGTTTTCAGGTCAAGATGTTCGGCTTTCTGATGTTGCAAGCCGGAGCCGCAGCCTTCCTGACGCTCAGCGTGATGACGGCGGCGCGCAACCCGGCGCCCGGCCTGACGATTCAGGATGCCGTAGCGACACTGATCTTTGTCGGAGCCTTGGTTGGAGAAGCCGTTTCCGATCGCCAGCTGGCGGCCTTCAAACGCAACCCGGCCAACAAGGGTGGAGTCTGCGATATCGGTCTGTGGGCCTGGTCACGCCACCCGAACTATTTCTTCGAATGGGTGAGTTGGTGCGCTTGGCCTGTGTTCGCCATCAATCTGAGCGGTGAATGGACTTGGGGTTGGCTGGCGCTGACAGGTCCCGCCTATATGTACTGGCTTCTGACCCAGGTGTCCGGCGTGCCCTTGCTCGAAGAGCATATGCGACAGTCGCGACCCAAGGCGTTCGGCGCCTATGCCGCCCGCACCAGCGCCTTCTTCCCTCGCCCGCCCCGGCGATGAGGCGATCTCAGACTTTCTGAGCTGATCCCAGATGCGTCTCGCCGCGTTCCCGGGCAATCTCCATTTGCCTGTGACGCTCGGCATATCGCTGTCGCTGGACCTCGTCGCGGGCGTCGTGACAGCGCTCGCAACACACGCCTTCGACATAGTGCGGCGAACCCCGACCGGCCTCGTCCACTGGCAGACGACATCCCCGGCACAAGGAGTGGGGACCTCGGCTCAAGCCGTGCCCGACCGAGACGCGTTCGTCAAAGACGAAACACGCTCCACGCCATAGGCTCTGCTCCTCATCCACCGTCTCAAGATAGCGAAGGATGCCGCCTTCCAGATGGTGGACGTTCTCCACGCCTTCGGCCTTCAGGAAGGCGGTCGACTTTTCGCAGCGAATGCCGCCGGTGCAGTACATGGCCACGCGCTTGGCGCCAGTCTGCTCGATCAGGGCGCGACCTTCGCTCCGGAACCAGTCGGGAAAATCGCGAAAGCTGCGGGTATTGGGTTGGACGGCCCGTTCGAACGCGCCGATCTCGCCCTCATAGTCGTTGCGCGTATCGATCACCAAGGTCTCTGGATCGGCGATCAGGGCGTTCCAGTCCGTGGGCGCAACGTAGACGCCCGCCTGATTCGCAGGGTCCAGATCCGGCTGTCCCATGGTGACGATCTCGCGTTTGACGCGCACCTTCATCCGGTGGAACGGCAGGGCGTCGGTCCAGGCGTATTTGAGTTCGAGCGTCTCGAATCCTGGCATGGCCTGGATCGTGGACAACACCGCTGCGATCGCCGCCTCCGATCCGGCGATAGTGCCGTTCAGACCCTCCGGCGCGACGAGCAGAGTCCCCCTCACCTGACCGGCGTCACAGACCGCCTGAAGCGTCTCACGCACGGTCTCGGGATCGGCCACAGGCGCAAACTTGTAGAGTGCCGCGACACGGAAGGCTTGATCGGACGAGGTCTGATGGTCGGTCATGGATCAGCCCCTGGAAGGCGCCGGAGATGGCGCGCCCTGCAGGACTCGAACCTGCAACATCCCGCTTAGAAGGCGGGTGCTCTATCCGGTTGAGCTAAGGGCGCTTCTGGCCGGACGCAGGCGTCAATGCGTCCAGGATTGCTTGCGGTTGGTGGCGAAATTGTCGGCATAGGCCTTGATGATGACCGGCGGGTCGTTCGGCTCATGCAAGCGGAAGGCGATGCCGTGACGCTCGGCGTATTCGATCGCCTCTTCCTTCGATTCGAAGTTAAGACGAACCTGGCCGTTCATGTCGGTGGAGCTGGTCCAGCCCATCAGCGGATCGATGGTGCGCGCCGATGCCGGTTCGAACTCCAGCCGCCAGTCGCGGCTCTTGGCCTTGCCCGACTGCATCGCAGTTTTGGCCGGGCGATAGATGCGAGCCAACATGGCGAAATCCTCAGTGACGGCGGGGTCTGTGACCCTGCCATAACGCGCGCTGGACATATGATCCAGCGGCCTTCCGTTGGTCGGGGCGAGAGGATTCGAACCTCCGACCCTCTGGTCCCAAACCAGATGCGCTACCAGGCTGCGCTACACCCCGGACCGAACGGAGCGCTCTATTGGCACTTCGCGACGCGATCCGCAATCAAGGCTTGAAATAAGGATGTAAAACTTTGTCGCCGGGCTTGGCGTTGATTTCGGCCGCCCGCCCTGCCCGCAGCTCCAGGACGCCATTGGCGGCGCCGTTGGAAGGGATCGGCGCCTCGGAGAAGGGCGTGGCATGCGAAGCGATGGAGACGATGCGACCCTGTGGATCGATATACAGAATGTCCAGCGAACTGGGCGTGTTGCGCATCCAGAAGCTTTGCTCGCGCGGCGCTTCGCCCGGCCATTGGAACAGCATCCCACGGTCGGCCTCGAGCGGCGGACGGAACATCAGTCCGCGTTGACGTTCGGGCTCTTCGTCGGCGATTTCGACCCAGAACTGATGCTCGCCCGACGTGGTCACGACGGCCAGCTTCTGCAGCGGCTCGCCATTGGGGCCGACCGGCGCCTTGGCCGCGCATCCGGCGAGCGCGAGCATAACCAGGCCCGCCATTGCAAAACGTCTCGTCGCCTTGATCACACGCCTCTCCTGGGCGCTGAGTCAGTCGCCCGTTCTGATGTCCGCCACCACCAGACCTTTGGGTCCGTTGGCGAATCGCACCCGCACCGCATCGCCAGGGACCAGATCATCCAGGCCGCAGCGACGCAGGGTTTCGATGTGGACGAAGATATCGCCCGGCTCGCGATCACGCACGACGAATCCGTAGCCCTTGGTGCGATTGAACCATTTGACCAGAGCGGTCTCCAGCTGTTCGTCACTTTCGGCGACCGGCCGCGGCGGCGGCGAAGTCACAGGGCGACGCACGGCGGGCGTCGCTTCGCCCTCGCCCAAGTCATGGATCTCGATCGTCTGCCAACCCTTGGCGCGCTTGACGCAGTCGCAGGTGATGGTCGCGCCTTCATCGGCCGCGTCACGGCCGAGATCGCGCAGGCTGCTGATATGCAGCAGGACGTCTCTCGTTTCGGTCAGGGTCGGATCGTCAGGGACGATGAAACCGTAACCCTTGACGGCGTCGAACCACTTCACGCGCCCAGTGACGCGAACGGTCTGCGCCGTTTCCGTCTCTCTAAAGTCAGACACTTAAAAACCCCCGCCCGCGCCTCCAGCGGACTCGTTTTATATTTAACACCGTTCCGCGAAATTTTGAAAAGCGGAAAATGCGCGTCTATGCAGAAGCTTGCGGTTGGGGGAGTGCAGACGCGCCTCGCAGGCGCTGGCTAATGACCGCCAGTTTCGTGTGCAATCTTGATTAGGCTGTTTCTCGGGAGCCTTAAAAGGCTCAACCATGTCCTGCCCGCGTGGCAGTCCCTAGGGGAGTCGAACCCCTCTTTTCAGGTTGAAAACCTGACGTCCTAACCGATAGACGAAGGGACCGCTGCGCGGGAGAGCCGGCGATATAGCCGCGCCCTCGGAGCGGTGCAAGCGTGGATTTTCAGTTTTTTGAAGCCGTCGTCAGACCATTCGAGGATCGGCGACATCCTCGATCTCGAACTGCACGCCCTTGCGGCCATTCCAGTCGTCAGCCTTCAACCGGCCCACGATGCTCAGCCCACCCTGCCCTGAGAGCAAGGCCTGGCCCGTCGGCAGGTCGGCACAGCGCCAGGCGATGGCCTTGACCGACGCACCATCCGGACCGACCAGCCGGCAGCGCACATGACCGCCATTCATGACGACGGGTTCGCGGGCTTGAACCCCGCTCAGGGCGAAGCTGGGTTCCGGGTTGGCAGGGCCGAATGGGGCCAGACGCTCGAACGATTCGAACAGATCGCGCGTCGCCGCCGCCGGGTCGATCAGCGCGTCGATCTCCAGCGCGTCCTGTGCGACAGCCTCGATCCTTTCACTGGCCAGTCTTTCGTTCAGGAAGGCGGTCAGCTCGGACACGCGCGCACCGTCCATCGTCAGGCCTGCCGCCATGGCATGACCGCCGCCAGCGAGAAGGATACCGCTCTCCCAGGCCGCCTGGATCGCGCGTCCCAAGTTCATGCCTGGCTGGGACCGGCCTGAGCCCTTTCCGAGACCGGTGACGGGATCGACGCCGATGACGATCACCGGCTTGCGCCAGCGTTCGCGCAAACGGCCGGCCACGATTCCGACGACGCCCGGATGCCAGTCCTCGCCCGCGACAACAACGACGGCGCTCTCGTCCGCATGGGCGCCGGCCGCCTCCACGCGTCGAACCGCCGCGTCGGTGACGGCCCGCTCGACATCGCGTCGCGATAGATTCAGTGCATCGAGTTCGATCGCCAGGGCCTCGGCCTCGGCCGGGTCGTCCGTCGACAACAGCCGCGCGCCCAGATCGGAACGACCTATGCGTCCCCCTGCATTGATGCGCGGCCCCAGGATGAAACCAGCATGACTGCTCTTGGCCGGTCCCGGTTCGGCGCCGGCCGCCGCCAGAAGCGCACGCAGACCCGGATTGCGCCAGTCGCTCATGACCTTCAGACCAAGGCCGGTCAGCGCGCGATTGAAGCCGGTCAGGCCGGTCACATCGCAGATGGCGCCTAGGGCCGCCAGATCCAGCCACTGGCGAATGTCCGGTTCAGGCCTCTCGGCGAACAGGCCCCGACGCCGCCCCTCCCGGTTCAGCGCCGCGAGAAGGACGAAGACGACACCTGCCGCCGCCAGATTTCCCTGACCTGAGTTGCAGCCCGGCCGGTTAGGATTGACGACCGCCAACGCCCTCGGCGGCTCGCTGCGCATCAGGTGGTGATCGATAACGACGACGTTCAGGGCGATGGCGGCCGCATGGGCCAGGGCTTCGTTCGCTGCAGCCCCGCAATCCACCGTGATGACCAGATCGGCGCCCGAGGCCTTCAGCGTGTCGAAGGCCTTGGCGCTGGGGCCGTAACCTTCGGTCATCCGGTCCGGAACATAGATCGAAAGCGTATGTCCCATCGCCCGGAACCAACGCACCAGCAGCGCCGCGCTGGACGCGCCGTCCACGTCATAGTCGGCGAACACATGAATGTTCGCCTTGGCCTGTAACGCGTTCAGGATCGCATCGGCCGCTGCGTCCATATCCATAAAGCTGGACGGGTCGGGAAACAGGGCGCGCAGGGTCGGGGTAAGGAAATCTTGGCCCTGGTCTGCGCGAACGCCCCGTGAGGCCAAGGCCCGGGCCAGCGGTTCTTCCAGGTTCAGGGTCTGCATGTTCGCGCGCGTTGTGGCGGCGTCGGCCGGACGTTGACGCCAGGCGCGCCCAGACAGGGATCGAGACACGCCGAGGAATGCGTTCAGTGTCTTTGCGCCGCTGTCGTCTGCCATCAGCGCATTATCGCGGGATTCTGCCTCCCGCGCGACCGGTCATCGCGTCGGGCGGCGGTCGAGCGGCGGCGGAGCCTTGGCCCTGTCACGCAGGCTTTGAGCAAAGGCCTCAATATCCGCCTGGGTTCTGACGGCGTCGGCCGACACCGGAACGGCGTTCACGGCCGCGCGTGTTTCGGCGGCGAGCGCCTCGGCGTCGCCGAGCGTCCAGTCGATGCGTGCGATCTCGCTGGTCAGCGTCGCGCTGTCGCCTTGGAGACGCTGCACATTCGACGCGACCTGCGTGACCGGCGGCAGATCGGTCGGCGCTGTCGGAAAGTCCTCCCAGCGCGGATAGCGCCGATTGGCGTCGACCAGTTCCTGGATACGCGGCGCCAGCGGCGAGACAGCCTCCGTCTTGGAGGCGGATGCGCCGATACAGCCGCTCAATGGCGTCGCGATCGCGGCTGCGGCGATCAGGATCATCTTTTTCGAGTGCGACGCGTTCATTTCCTTGCTGGTCTTATGCCATCATCGCGATGCGCGGAAGGGCGGATGAACCACCCTCTGACGCAGGATGCGTGAAGGACGATCATGGCCAAGACTCCCAAAAAGCCGACAGACGCCTCAGATCGCCCCGCACGCAAGGCCGGACGTCCGACGTCCGCCAAGCCCCGCCCGCCTCGCCAGCCCAAATCGAAACCTGCCGAAACGCGGGAGGCCGCCGCCGTAGCCCATTCCGAACCGACTCTTGAGCCGACTGCAGCGACGCCCAACCAAGCCGAATTGATCGAAACCCTGTCGATGAATCTGGCCAAGGCGGCCATGATGGCCCAGAGCGCGATCGCCGAGGCGGCGCTGACCCAGGCCGATCGGCCGGCCGCCCTTTCCGCCGATCCCTTCAACGTCGCGCCAGCCATGACGTCAGTCATGACCAGCCTGGCCGCCCAGCCTGACAAGATGATGCAGGCCCAAGCCGACCTATTTGGCCGCTATATGCAGCTCTGGTCATCGACGGCGCGTCAGGCGGCCGGCGAGGCTCCCGATCCCGCTCCGGTCGACAAGCGGTTCAAGGACCCGGCCTGGTCCGAAAACCCCATGTTCGACATGATGCGGCGATCCTATCTGCTGACGTCGGACTGGATGAACGGCCTGATCGCAGGGGTCGAGGATGTCGATCCCACGCTGAAACGTCGCGCCCAGTTCTTCACTCGCCTGCTGACAGACGCCTTTTCGCCGTCCAACTTCCTGGCCTCCAATCCCGTCGCGCTGAAGGCCTTGGCTGAGACGAGCGGCGAATCGCTGGTGAAGGGCATGCATAACTTCGCCGCCGATCTGGAACGTGGCGGCGGATCGCTGCGCATCAGCCAGGCCGACTACGGCAAGTTCGTCGTCGGCGAGAACGTCGCCACCGCGCCGGGCCAGGTCGTCTGGCGCGATGAGCTGTTCGAACTGATCCAGTACGCACCGACGACCGAAAGCCAGCACGAAATTCCGCTGCTGATCTTCCCGCCCTGGATCAACAAATTCTACATTATGGACCTGCAGCCGGCGAACTCGCTGATCCGCTGGCTGTCGGCGCAGGGCTTCACAGTCTTCGTCTGTTCCTGGGTCAATCCGGACAGGGAGAAGGCCGGCTTCGGCTTCGACGACTATCTGGAAAAAGGCATCTATCGCGCGGTCGAGAAGACGCTGGAGCAGGCTGGCACGAAGCAATTGAACGCCGTGGGATATTGCATCGGCGGCACCCTGTTGGGCGCTGGTCTGGCACACATGGCGGCCCAGGGCGACAAGCGAATCGCCGCCGCCACCTTCTTCGCCGCTCAGCATGATTTCGCCGAGGCCGGCGACCTGCTTCTGTTCACCGACGAACACTGGATCGCCGAAATCGAGCGTCAGATGGATGCGGCGGGCGGCGTCCTGCCGGGCGCAGCGATGGCGGAAACATTCAACGCCCTGCGGTCCAACGACCTGATCTGGTCCTTCTTCATCAGCAACTATCTGCTGGGCAAGGATCCGCCCGCCTTCGACCTGCTGTTCTGGAACGCCGACCAGACCCGCATGCCCAAAACCCTGCATCTCGACTATCTGCGTCAGATGTATGGGGCCAACGCCCTGGCCAAGGGGCAGTTCGAGATCGGCGGCCTGACGGCGGACCTGTCGAAGGTCGAGATCCCGCTCTATTTCCAGGCCAGCCGCGAGGATCACATCGCGCCGATGAACTCCGTCTATCGGTCCGCCAAACTGTTTGGCGGCAAGGACGTGACCTTTACCCTGGCCGGGTCAGGTCACATCGCCGGCGTCATCAACGCCCCCGCAGCAAAAAAATATCAGCACTGGACCAACCCTGCCCTGCCCGCGACCTTGGCCGAATGGCAGGCTGACGCGGTCGAACATCCCGGCAGCTGGTGGGAGCATTGGTCGGCTTGGCTCGGCGCGCGTTCCGGCAAGCAAATCCCCGCCCGCGACCCGGCCAAGGGCCCACTCAAGCCCATCGAGCCGGCGCCGGGCAGCTATGTGAAAGTGAAGTCTTGAATCGTCTCGAACCCAACGCCTTGCTCGCCCTCAGCACAGGCGTCGCCTTGGTCCTGCTGGTCATGACGGCCAGCCTGTTCGGAGAACCGGGCAATACGGTCAAATATGCGATCTCGGCCGTCATCTGCGCGGCCGCCTTTGTCCTGCTTAATGAACGAATGGCGCGCGCGATGAAACGACCGGTCGCTCAGCCGCTGATCCACGTCAGCACGCCGGGCGCGGCGATCTGGGCCGGACTGTTTCCATTGATCGTCATCGCCATGGCCTGCGCGCCCGTTTTCTTCGCCGGTCACGACTATGGTCTGCTGGTGATCATCGCCTCGGTCATCTTCGGCCTGACGGTCGATTCAGCGATCCGCGCCCGTCGCGCCTAGGCCGACACGAACGTCAGCGCCACGCCGTTGTTGCAGTAGCGCAGCCCCGTCGGACGCGGACCATCGTCGAACACATGCCCCTGGTGTCCCAGGCAGCGGGCGCAATGGTATTCGGTGCGCGGAATGCCAATGGCCAGGTCACGCTTCTTGCCGATATTGGCGGCGATGACGTCATAGAAGCTGGGCCAGCCAGTGTGGGAATCGAACTTCCACTGCGATCGAAACAGCGGCAGATCGCAGCCATTGCAGACGAAAGTCCCGCGCGCGTGCTGATCGTTCAACGGGCTGGAATAGGGACGCTCCGTCCCCTCGTGCCGCATCACGCGCCAGGAGGCGTCGCCCAAGCGTCGTCGCCAATCCGCATCGGACACCCGACGATAGGGCGAGGCTGTATATTGCCCCTCCCCGGCTTCGGACGTCTCAGGCGAACAGGCGGACAGGGCGAGCGCGCCGGCGCCCATCAGAAGGCCCCGGCGATGCAGGATCAGGGACTGGGTCATGTCCCTGATACGACGAACGCCGCCGAATGGTTTCAGACCTCATATCAGACCGGTCGCCTCGTCCAGACCCAGCATGATGTTCAGGTTCTGCACCGCTGCGCCCGAAGCGCCCTTGCCCAGGTTGTCGAGCAAAGCGACCAGCCGCGCCTGTTCGCCATTGCGGTCGCCGAAGACATGCAGACGCAGACGGTTGGTGCCGTTTAGGCCTTCGGGCTCGATGCCGGTCATGGCCTCGGTCTCCTCCAGGTCGGCGACCTCGACGAACCGCTGGCCGTCATAGGCCTCGACCAGGGCGCCGTGCAACCGTTCGACAGAAGGGGTTTCCGGCAGGGCCGCCAGATGCAGCGGAACCTCGACCAGCATGCCCTGGCGATAGTTTCCGACCGCCGGCGTGAACAGCACGTCTCGGCTCAGACCTGTGTGTTTGGTCATTTCGGGCACATGCTTGTGCCTCAGCGTCAGACCATAGGCGCGATAGGCGGTCGTAGCGCCGCCGCTATCTTTTGGGGCCGCCTCGAACTCGGCGATCATGGCCTTGCCGCCGCCGGAATAGCCCGACACCGCATTGACCGTGACCGGATAGTTGGCGGGCACCAGACCCGCTTTCACCAGCGGCCGCACCAAAGCGATGAAGCCCGTGGGATAACAGCCGGGATTCGACACGAACTGAGCGCGGGCGATCAGCGCACGCTGCCCGGCATCCATTTCAGGAAAACCATAGGCCCAGCCCGGCGCGACCCGATAGGCGGTCGAGGCGTCGATCACCTTGACCGACGGGTTGTCGATCATGGACACGGCTTCCCGCGCCGCATCGTCAGGCAGACACAGGATAACCGCATCGGCGCCGTTCAGGGCCTCACGCCGTGCATCCGCGTCCCGACGTCTGTCCCCCAGCAACAGCAGGTTCAGATCCGGGCGCGCTTCCAGCCGCTCGCGGATTTCCAGCCCCGTGGTGCCGGCCTCGCCGTCGATGAAGATGGTGTGGGTCATCTTAGTTCAAAAATAGAAGCCGACTTGGGAATCTTGCGGTCCAAGCACGGCTCCTGCCTCATACGGCTGGAGATCGGAATGGACGAACACTTGCCGACCGCCCTCGAAGGTCAGAGTCATGGTTAGCTGGTCTGTCTCGATCTTGTGGAGCGGCGTTTCCAGCAAGCGATGGAAGTTGATTGGCCCTTCATCGAACCACTCCCGATCATGGATGGTCCTGACGCCGTTCTCAGAAACATATTCCAAAGTGACACCCGCATCGATACGACAGCCATTCGCGAACATGAACGATACGCTAGTCGCGTTGATCACGACTTGGCTAATCGAACAATCGCCGTCCAAGAGGAAGGCAAGGTTCTCGCTCGGAGGGAAGGGTGTCACTCGTGTCTCCAGCCAAAAGAAAAAGGGCGCTCCGGTCTCCCCGAAGCGCCCCAAATCCAAACCGCGTAAACGCGATTAGCGCTTCGAGAACTGGAAGCTGCGGCGAGCCTTGGCGCGGCCGTACTTCTTGCGCTCGACGACGCGGCTGTCGCGGGTCAGGAAGCCGTGCGGCTTCAGGACCTTGCGCAGTTCCGGTTCGAAGTGCGTCAGGGCGTGCGACAGACCGTGGCGGATGGCGCCGGCCTGGCCCGACAGACCCGAACCTTCGACGGTGCAGATCACGTCATATTGCGTGGCGCGGTCCGAGACCGTCAGCGGCTGAGCGATCATCATGCGCAGCACGGGACGAGCGAAATACTGCTCCTGGTCCTTGCCGTTGATGGTGATCTTGCCGGTGCCGGGCTTGACCCAGACGCGAGCGATGGCGTTCTTGCGCTTGCCGGTCGAATAGGCGCGGCCCTGGGCGTCCAGCTTCTGGACATAGACGGGCGCGTCGTTCTCGACCGAAGAGCTCAGGCCCTTCAGCGCGTCGAAGCCGGTGGCGGTTTCGGTGTTGGTCACGTCGGTCATGCTCAGACGCTCCGGGTGTTCTTGGGCGACGCCGACTTGAAGTCGATCGTTTCCGGTTGCTGGGCTTCGTGGTCGTGCGCGGCACCGGCGAACAGGCGCAGGTGCGTCATCTGTTTGCGGGCCAAGGGGCTTTCCTTGGGCAGCATGCGCTCGACGGCCTTTTCAAGCACGCGCTCGGGGAAGCGGCCGCCCAGAACCTTCTCAGGCGTGGTCGACTTGACGCCGCCCGGGTGACCGGTGTGGCGATAGTAGATCTTGTCGGTGTTCTTCTTGCCGGTGAACACCACCTTGTCGACGTTGGTGACGACGACATAGTCGCCGCAATCGACGTGTGGGGTGTAGTCGCCGCGGTGCTTGCCGCGCAGACGGTTGGCGATGAAGGTCGCGAGGCGGCCCACCACGACGCCTTCGGCGTCGATGTGGATCCACTTCTTCTCGACCTCGGCCGGCTTCAACGAAGCCGTAGTGCTCTTCAGCATGAGGGGGTTCCTGGAGACGAAAATCGGGTCCGGCCCCCGAGGGAACCGAATGAAGGCGCGCTGATACAGGAGACGATTGGTCGCGTCAACGCACGAGACAACACCGCATTTACCGCAACGCATTGTTTCGACTAGGTTTTTCAAATACGGTATTAAAATACCCGACGCGAAAAGGTCACGCAGCGTTACGGCGTAACATAAAATGTCATCAAACCATGATTATGGGCGGGCATCGCAACGGCGACAGCTCTGGAGCCCATTCATGATCCTTCATCGTCGCGGTCTGATCGCCACGGGCGCCGCCGCCGCCTTCTCTGGACTGGCGCGTCACGCCGCCGCTCAAACGACAGGTGAAGAGACCTACGTCAACGATGTCCATGGCTACGGACCGCTGCTGCGCGATCCCAATCGTCTGCTCGATCTGCCCGAAGGCTTTTCCTATCAGGTCGTGGCCCAGAGCGGCGACACGATGGACGACGGCCTGTTCGCTCCGGGGCAACCTGACGGCATGGCCTGTTTCCCGCTGGAAGGGTCTCGCGTGGCCCTGGTCGTCAATCACGAGCTGAAGGGCTCCAGCGGCCTGCATCGCAACCTCGGCCCCGGCGGCGTGCGGGAGGAACGGCTTGCCCTGCTGGACGCCAGCCGGGGCTACGACACCTACAAGAATGGCCGCCCCCTGCCCGGCGGCTGCTCCACCATCATCTATGATCTGGCGACCCGCCGGATGGTCAGCCGGCATCTGACGCTGGCCGGCACCTCGACCAACTGCTGCGGCGGCCCGACGCCGTGGGGCAGTTGGCTGACCTGCGAGGAAACGCTGGAGACGCCGGCCGACGCCGATGTGACCAAGGCCCACGGGTGGGTCTTCGAAGTGCCGGCGACCGCGACCGGCCTGGTCGATCCCGTGCCGCTCAAGGCGATGGGCCGCTTCGATCACGAGGCCGTCTGCGTCGATCCCCGCACCGGCGTCGTCTATCTGACGGAAGACGACAACGCCGGCCTCTTCTATCGCTTCATTCCCAATGCGCCCGGCAAGCTGATCGAGGGCGGCCGGCTTCAGGCGATGGCCTGGAAAGGCGCGCCCTCGGCCGACACCCGCAATCAGGACGGTCGCACCTGGGCTGTCGGCGACTGGAGGGAGATCGAATGGATCGATCTGGACGAAGTCGAATCTCCCAATAGCGACCTGGCCAAGCGCGGTCATGCAGCCGGCGCGGCCTGGGTGGCGCGGGGCGAAGGCGTCTGGTGGGGCGAAGACGAACTGTATTTCACCGCAACTTCGGGCGGACCCATCCGCCGCGGTCAGGTCATGCGGCTGGTTCCCGCTCTGAATGGCGCGGCAGACCGGCTGCAGTTGTTCGTGGAAAGCACGGACCCGAAGACGATGAACATGGCCGACAACATCACCGTCGCGCCTTGGGGACACCTGATCCTGTGCGAGGACAACTATTCCTCGGACGTCCGCAACCACCTGAAAGGCGTCACGCCAGAGGGCAAGGTTTATACGATCGGCCGCAACGTCTTCACCGGCAACTCCGAATTCGCCGGCGCCTGCTTCTCGCCGGATGGCGAGGTGCTGTTCGTCAACATCATGTACCCCGGCATGACGCTGGCGATCAGAGGCCCATGGTCCTCGGTCCGGACATGAAGATGCGCGGCTGAGCCCGCAGCACCAACCAAAGGTTCACGGTGGCCGTCGCCAGCACGATCGCGGCGCCTGCCTGGTGCAGCACGCCTAGCCACACCGGAACGGCGTGCACCAGGGTCACGATCCCCAGCAAAGCCTGGAACCAGATCACGCCCGCCAAGGTGAAGGCCGCCAAGCCCATCCCTTCGGCGACGCGCCAGCGCCAGGCCTGGAAGGCATAGATGCTGACGGCGATCAGCAGACCATAGGCGACCAGTCGGTGATTGAACTGCGTGAGCGCTTGATCATGCAGGAAGACGGCCGCGCCCAGGCTCCAGTCGGCCGGCGGCAAAACGGCGCCGTTCATCAGCGGCCAGTCGGTATAGACCAGCCCCGCATGACCGCCGGCCACCAGGGCGCCCAGCAGACATTGCAGAAAGACCGCGCCCAACAGCAGGCCGGCGCCCCTCGCCCAACCCGACGGCGGCCGGCCGTGATCCTCGCCGTTCCAGGCCTCTAGCCCCGTCCAGATCAGGGCGGCGAACAGCACGAACGCCAGGCCCAGGTGCGTCGCCAGACGCTCCGGCGCGACGCTAACCCGCTCCGACAAGCCGCTGGACACCATCCACCAACCGATCAGACCCTGAAGGCCGCCCAAGGCCAGGAGCAAGACGCAACGCCAGATCAGGCGGTTGGGCATCGCCCACTGGTGGAATATCGACCGGGCCGGCGCCAGACGGCACAGCAGGAAGACGATCAGCGGCAGGGCGAACACCATACCCACCAGACGCCCGATCAGCCGGTGCAGCCATTCCCACCAGAAGATGCCTTGAAACTCGCCCAGGCTCATGCCGGCGTTGACCTGCGCGTACTGCGGGATCTGCTTGTACTTCTCGAAGGCCTCGGCCCACTGCGCGTCGTTCAGAGGCGGAATAGCGCCCATGATGGGCTTCCACTCCGTGATCGACAGGCCAGAGCCCGTCAGCCGCGTGATGCCGCCGATCACGACCATCAGGAAGACGACGGCGGCCGTGGCGAACAGCCATACGGCGACGGCGCGGTTACGATCTGGATTTCCGAAACGGTTCATTCGACGCCTGACACTGACCCGGATATGGTGTCGCGTCGAACGAAGACCAGACGCGACCGGTGCGGTATGCCCGCCCCAAGCGACAAGATCGAGTCGGATTGAGTTAACGGCGCTGTCGCCGCAGGAGATCAGGGTTGCAATACGCCGATATCGCCGCCGCCGTCGCAGGCGGCCTGCTGCTGGCCTGGATCGCGGACCTTCTGACGGGCCGGCGCGGCTTCGGCGGCACAAGTCTGGTGTCCGGGATCGGCCTGGCCTGCGGATGGTTTCTGGCGGTGCGGGTCTTCGCGGTCAGCACGATGGACAGTTGGGTCTGGGTGCCGTGGGCGCTCGTGGGATCGGGCATCTGTCTGGTCGCCTTTTTCCTGTTCCGGAACAAGCGCTGATGCCGCCGCGTCTGCGTCGCTTCGTCGCCGCGATCGGCGTGCTGCTCTTTCTCGTTTTCTGGGTCTGGGGCCTGATCGCCCTGCGCGGAATGCTGCCGCCGTCGCAGTGGATCGACTTCCTGTTCTTCGGCATCGGCGGCACCGCCTGGGGCTTGCCGCTCATCCCGTTGCTGAGATGGGCCGAGCGCGGCTGAGCGCCGAACCTGCCCCCAGATACGGCGATGGGGCCGCCCGCAAGGACGACCCCACCATCATCATTCTTTTTCAAGAATGGTCGGAGCGACAGGATTCGAACCTGCGACCCCTTGACCCCCAGTCAAGTGCGCTACCAGGCTGCGCCACGCTCCGAAGGCGCTCCCTATAGACGGGGGGATCGCTGTCCGCAAACGCTAAAACGACTTTTCCACCTACCGTGAAAGAACGGCGTCCAGACGCGCTTTGGCCTGCTCGAGATCGGCCAGAACCTGATGCAATTTGGAGGTTTCGGCGCGCGTGACGTCGGAAGTCGCAGCAGAGATCGTGACATCGGCGTCGTCGATCAGTGCGGCGGCCTCCGCCCCGATCAGTTTTCTCAGCCCCTGTTCCTTGTGCAGACGCTGAACGCCGCGAATCGTCAGCCCGTCATCGTGCAGCAGGCGTTTTACCGCCTTCAGCACCGCAATGTCCTGAGGCCGATAGAACCTCCGACCGCCGGCCCGCTTCACAGGTATGACGAAATCGAACTTCGTTTCCCAGAACCGCAGGACATGCTGGGGCGCGCCGACCTCTTCGGCCGCTTCGGAAATGGTTCGGAAGGCGTCGGCGCTCTTGGCCACCGCGATCAGGCCTCGACGACGGCGTCGTGAACCCGGCTTTTCATGATCTGTGAGGCGCGGAAGCTGATGACCCGGCGCGGATTGATCGCCGCCGGTTCGCCCGTCTTGGGATTTCGGCCCATCCGCGCGCGCTTCTCGCGCACCTGAAAGACGCCGAAGCCGGACAGTTTCACCGTCTCGCCGCGCTCAAGCGATTCGACGATCAGTTCCAGGGTACGCTCGACCAGGCTGGAGCATTCCTGACGCGACAGGCCGACCTCTTCATGTACGGCTTCGCACAAGTCGGCGCGCGTCACGGTCTGTTGGCCTGCCATCGTATCCCCGCTGTCCTTCGATCCGCTCGCATCCATAGGGGCGCAAAGCCCCCGAAAAATCAATGCCTCGATGTCGATTAGAGCCGAAGCGCGCACGCGCCCCAGGTCAGGCCGCCGCCCATGGCTTCAAGCAGCACCATATCGCCCTTCTTGATTCGTCCGTCCTGGATCGCAGCATCCAGAGCCAGCGGGATCGAGGCGGCCGAGGTGTTGGCGTGGGTGGCGACGGTGGAGATCACCTTGTTCTCATCCAAACCCAACCGGTCGCCGACGCCCTTGATGATTCGCTGGTTGGCCTGGTGCGGCACGAACCAGTCGACATCCGCGATCTGGATGTTGGCGGCGGCGCAGGCGGCGGTGATGCCTTCTGCGATGTTTACGACGGCATGACGGAAGACCTGGTTTCCGGCCATACGCAGGTGGCCAACGGTCCCCGTGGTCGCCGGGCCGCCATCAACGTAGAGCAGATCGGTCTTGGATCCGTCAGCGCGCAAGGCGAAGCCCAACATGCCCTGGTCGTCCGATGTTCCCCGCCCTTCGCGAGGTTCCAGCACCACAGCGCCGGCCCCGTCGCCGAACAGGACGCAGGTGGTCCGGTCGGTCCAGTCCATCAGCCGCGTCATCTCCTCGGCCCCGATCACCAGGGCGCATTTCGACAGACCACGCGCCACGAAGCCGTCGGCGACGCTCAGCGCATAGACGAAACCGGAGCAGACGGCTTGAACATCGAAAGCGATGCCTACGCCCGCGCCCAGCTTGGCCTGTACGATCGACGCGACCGCCGGGAAGGTCATATCGGGCGTGGTGGTGGCCACGATAATCAGGTCGACGTCGGACGCCGCCTTGCCTGCGTCGGCGAGCGCCTTCTTGGCGGCTTCGACGGCCAGATCGCTGGTCGGCTGGTCGTCGCGCGCCTTATGACGCTGCTTGATGCCGGTTCGTTCCTGGATCCATTCGTCGGAGGTGTCGACGAACTTGGCCAGGTCGGCGTTGGTGACGATCTCGTCCGGCAGATAGGAGCCGACGCCGGTCACGGCGCTGCGGGTGACGGTCACTGCAGGGGTTCTCCCACGGCTGCGGCGGGCTTGGCGGCATGGTCGAACACCGCGTCCAGCTTGCCCAGGTTATCCCCCACCTTGCTCATATAGTCGCTGCGGGCCAGATCGACAGCGATGCGGATGGCGTTGCCGAAGCCCTTGGCGTCGGCGCCGCCATGGCTCTTCACCACAATACCGTTCAGGCCCAACAGGGGGCCGCCGTTGATGGCGCTGGGGTCGATCTTCTGGCGCATCTTCTTCAACGCCGGCATGGCGATGACGGCGCCCAGCTTGGATTGCAGATTGGAGGTCAAAGCCTCTTTCAACAGGGCCGAAATATAGCGCGCTGTGCCTTCGGCGGTCTTCAGCGCGATGTTCCCGGTGAAGCCGTCGGTCACCACCACGTCCACTGTGCCCTTGGCGATATCGTCGCCCTCGACGAAGCCGTGATAGTTCAGGTCGAACGGCCCGTCGCGCAGGATGGCGTGCGCCTCCTTGACCTGTTCGTTGCCCTTCATGTCTTCCGAACCGACGTTCAACAGGCCGATGGTCGGGCGCGCGATCCCGCGCACCGCGGATTGGAAAGCTTCGCCCATGATGGCGAACTCGATCAGCTGCTCCGCATCGCTGCCGATGTTGGCGCCAACATCCAGAACCGCCGTATGGCCCTTGAAGGTGGGCCAGCTGGCGACGATGGCCGGTCGCTCAAGCCCGGGCGCAGACATCCGCAGAATCAGTTTCGAGATCGCCATCAGGGCGCCGGTGTTGCCGGCCGATACGACGCTGCCCGCCTGACCCGTCTTAACCGCCTCGATGGCGTTCCACAGGCTGGAGCCCTTGCCGCGCCGCATGGCCTGGGCCGGCTTTTCGTCCATGGCCACGACCTTGTCGGTGTGACGGATTTCGCAGATGTCCGCCGTCAGCCCGCAACGCGCCAGCTCCGGAGCGATCCTGGCCTCGTCGCCATGCAGCAGGAAGCGCACCCCCTCGCCATCGTGGGTGCGGATATAGCTGCGGATGCCGGGAACGACGACGGATGGCCCGTGATCGCCGCCCATGGCGTCAAGCGAGATCGTAACTGGGGCTGGCAAATGGACCTCTTGTGGCCGCGTCGTCTTGTCGCGCGACGCTTGGCAGGATGCGCTGGACGATAGCGCCGACGCCGGGGGATGCAACCACCCGGCCCCTACGTCAACCTCAGCCTTGGTCGTCTTTGGCCTTGAGCGCCTTCAGGGCCGCGAACGGTGAAATCTCCGCAGGCTCCTCAGGTTGCACGAACTCCGCGCCCGGCTTGCGCGGGAATGGATCAAGCGAGAGCACCAGCTGCTCGACCGCATACTGGCCCAGGTCGATCTTGCCGTCCTCGATCAGGTCGGCGTCTTCTTCATCCAGCGTGACTTCGATCTCGTCGGTTTCCTCGGGCTTGGCTTCGACAAGCTGAATGGAGAACCGGCGATCCACATCGACTGGCAACGGTTCCAGCGTCAGGCCGCAGGTCTGCACCGCATGCGCCGTCACCCTGCCCTTCATCGTCCATTCGCTGGTCGACGGCGTCGGCTTGATCTCCAGATCGACGGAAAAATCGTCCAGCCGCTGAAGATCGAGGCTGCGGGCGATTCGCTTGCGGGTCTCCGCATCCGGCTCCAGCCGGCGGCTCAGGCCCGCGCCGATCTGATTGACCCGCACCGTTTCGCTGTAGGGGAGCGTCGCGCTCATCTCTTTCAAACTTCCGCCCAGGCCGGCGTCGCCAGCACCTTGTTGAAATCCTGCGCCGCCAAGGCCGCGCGTGTCGTCAGCGCATAGCGCGCCAATGTGTCCGCATGGGGCGCTTGCGGGTCCGCATAGACATTCTTCGCCATCGCCTCCGCCAAAGCCGCCGCATCGCCGGCGCGCAGGGGCTGCTCATAGGCGTTCATCCGGCCGTAGAGAGCCTCGCCCAGCTTGCGCATCTTCTTGCCGACGGCGACGTCGCCCACGCCTTCTTCTCGCAGGACGTGATCCAACGCCGAGACATAGACGTCGAACACCGCCTGAGCCGCATCCTGGCCCTGAGCCGTGTTCTCATCGCGCAGCCGCAGCACCAGCAACAGCACATGCAGCGTGTAGAGCTCGAATCGCGCGTCGATGCGGTCATCTACCGCGAGACGCGTGTAGAAGGCCGGATTGCGGGCCTGGCTGACGGCCTTGGCGTAAAGATCGTCGCCAAGACGGACGCCGGATCGGGGTTTGAACAGGTTTTTCAGCATGGGTTCCAACGGCCCCTTTTCCGCCGCGCCGTTGAACTAGGACGCAGGTCCGTCTAGGTCAAAGACCTTGTTCTCTCGCAGGCGCCCGACCATGTCCCGTTTCGTCCCGCTTTTCGTCGCTGTTTCGCTGGCCGGCCTGTCCGCCGCCTGCGCCCCGACCATCGGCTCCAACGGCTTCCAGGCCATCGACGCCAAGCCCCAGGACGTGGTCGCCGGCACGGACACCAAGGAAACCGTCCTAGCCAAGCTGGGTTCGCCTTCGACCACCTCGACGTTTGAGCCGGATCAGGTCTGGTACTACATCAGCCAGACGACCGAGAAATACACCTACAACCTGCCCAAGGTCTCGACGCGCACGGTGACCGAAATCACCTTCGTCCCGCAGGGCGATCAGGTGGCGTCGGTGCGCACCCTCGGCCTGACGGACGGCGAGCAGATCGCCATGAACCGCAACGAGACCCCGACGCGCGGTCGTGAGCTGACGGTTCTGGAACAACTGCTGGGCAACGTCGGCCGTGGCCAACTGCCCCGCACCGAGGACGACACCCCCGGCCAGCGCCGCCCCGACTGAGGCGGCTTATCTCCCCAAACAATGGCGCCCCGGAGATCGCTCTCCGGGGCGTTTTCGTACGGCTGCGTAGTTTAGCTTAGCCGATGGTCCCGCTCGCCAGCACCGCCAGCAGCAGCAGGGCGACGATGTTGGTGATCTTGATCATCGGGTTCACCGCCGGACCGGACGTGTCCTTGTAGGGATCGCCGACCGTATCGCCGGTCACAGCCGCCTTGTGGGCCTCCGAACCCTTGCCGTGGACGACGCCGTTCTTGTCGGTGAAACCTTCCTCGATCACCTTCTTGGCGTTGTCCCAGGCGCCGCCGCCCGAGGTCATCGAAATGGCGACGAACAGGCCGGTGACGATCACCCCCATCAGCATGGCGCCGAGAGCGGCAAAGGCGTTCGCCTTGTCCGAAATGCCCAGCACCGCGACGAAGAGGACGATCGGCGACAGCACCGGCAACAGGGACGGCACAATCATCTCGCGGATCGCCGCCTTGGTGAGGATGTCGACCGCCCGGCCGTATTCCGGCTTCACCTGATGGGTCATGATGCCGGGGTTCTCGCGGAACTGGCGTCGGACCTCCGCAACGACCGATTCGGCGGCGCGTCCCACCGCCATCATCGACATGCCGCCGAACAGGAAGGGCAGCAGCCCTCCAAACAGCAGGCCGACGACGACGTAGGGATTGGTCAGATCGAAGGCGATCTCTCCCATGCCCGCAAAGAAGGGATAGTCCGCCGGGTTGGCCGAGAAATACTGCAGGTCTGACGTATAGGCGGCGAACAACACCAGCGCGCCGAGGCCCGCCGAACCGATAGCGTAACCCTTGGTGACGGCCTTGGTTGTGTTGCCCACGGCGTCCAGGGCATCCGTCGAATGCCGCACGTCGCTGGGCAGACCCGCCATCTCGGCGATGCCGCCGGCGTTGTCGGTCACGGGTCCAAAAGCGTCCAGCGCCACGATCATTCCCGCCACGCCCAGCATGGTCGTGGTGGCGATTGCGATGCCGAACAGGCCGGCCAGCTGGAAGCTGGCCACGATGCCGACGATGATCGTCAGCGCCGGCAGCGCCGTCGCCTCCAACGAGACGGCCAGGCCTTGAATGACATTGGTGCCGTGCCCGGACACCGAGGCGTTGGCCACCGATCGCACCGGACGGAAGCCGGATCCGGTGTAGTATTCGGTCACGACCACGATCGCCGCTGTGACGGCCAGGCCGACCATGCCGGACCAGAACAGCGCCATCGGCTGGATTTCCAGACCGCTGGCCGTCACGATCGGCCCCGTCACCATCTGGTTAATCACCCACCAGACTGCGCCGATGGACAGGACGCCGGTGACGATAAGCCCCTTATAGAGGGCGCCCATGATGTTGTTGGACTTGCCCAGCCGCACGAAGAAGCTGCCGACGATGGAGGTCACGATGCACACCGCGCAGATCGCCAGCGGCAGCACCATCATCAGATCAACATAGGGCTGGCCCCTGAAGAAGATCGCGGCCAGCACCATGGTCGCGACGGTCGTCACGGCATAGGTCTCGAACAGATCGGCCGCCATGCCGGCGCAGTCGCCGACGTTGTCACCCACATTGTCGGCGATGGTCGCGGCGTTGCGAGGGTCGTCTTCGGGAATGCCCGCCTCGACCTTGCCCACCATGTCGCCGCCGACGTCGGCGCCCTTGGTGAAGATGCCGCCGCCTAGGCGTGCGAAGATCGAGATCAGGGAGGCGCCGAAGCCCAGCGCCACCAGCCCGTCGATCACCTCGCGGCCGGTCGGGGCCAAGCCCAGATGCTGGGTCAGCACGATGTAGTAGCCCGACACCCCGATCAGGGCGCCGCCCGCCACGAACATGCCGGTGATGGCGCCTGAGCGGAACGCCAGGTTCAACCCCTTGGACAGGCTTTCGGACGCCGCCTGCGCCGTGCGCACATTGGCTCGAACCGAGATCAGCATCCCGGCATAGCCGGCCGCGCCGGACAAGACGGCGCCGATCAGGAAGCCGATAGCGGCATAGATTCCGATCAGGAAATAGGCGGCGATCAGGATCACGATCCCGACGATGCCGATGGTCAGATATTGCCGCTTCAGATAGGCCGAGGCGCCTTCCTGGATCGCGGCGGCGATCTCTCGCATCTTGTCGTTGCCAGTGCTCGCCTTCATCAGCACGGCGGTCTGCGCGGCGCCATACAGCACCGCCAGCCCACCGGCCGCGAAGACCAGCGTAAGTGAGTTCGTCATTGGCGTTTCCATGCCCTTGCAAACAGGCGCACAGGCCTTGGCGCGGTCGGGCGTTATCGCCTCTGTCCGCCCCCCGGTCCCCCCGCACGCGGCGAACGCGTCAGTGCGTTCTTTGGGATTTGCCAAGGGAGCCTGTCATGGCAGGCGGAGTGACGCAACAGCGGTCGCTGAGACCGTTCAGCGGGCGGTCTGCATGCCCGTTCGGCGACGCGGCGACTGGCTGACGACCTCGACGCGTCGAATGGAGCCGCGACCCGAGATCGCCGCAGACGCGGCAAGCAGCGATGCGGACAGGGCCCGCTCATCCAGCCGTGTCCAGTCGCCGGGCACGGTGAAGGGCGTCTTGTGCGCGGCGCGAACGACGGCGTCGCGGAAGAAGGCTTCCTTGGGCTTCATCTGCTCGACGGTCTTGCCGGCGCCGAGTTCGAGCCTGAGGGCGACGAACACGTAGTTCCGCAAACGCCCCCCCTCGATGACAGGCAGGCCGAGGCCTGCGATGCTCAGGGCCGCAGGCGCAGACTCGGTTTCGCTGCCGGAGGCTGCGGCGCGACTGGCGGCGGCGCCGGTCAGGGCGGCGGTTCCGGCGGCGATCAGGGTTCTACGGTCCATGACGACATCCTGCCGGACGGGCGTTAGGATTCCCTTGCGGCATCAGCCGTGGGTCCAGCCATTTCTGACCATCGGCACGGGCTGACAGTCGTAAAGAACCGTAAGGCCCTGACCAGCGGCGACCTCGCCGACGCGGGTCAGGCGAATCAGTCGGCGCTCGGCCTCGCGACGCAGGGCGTCTTCGTGGCGCGGATGGGCGGTGAAGGCGATCTCATAGTCGTCACCACCACTGGCGAGATCTTCCAAAGACAGCTGTGGATCGACCCGATCGTCGAACCAGGCCTGGGCCGCCGCGGACAACGGCAGGACGTTCAGGTTAAGCGCCACGCCAACCCTGCTGGCCTGCGCAATGTGGGCCAGGTCGGCAGCCAGGCCGTCCGACACATCAACGGATGCGGTGGCGAACTCGCGCACGATGTCAGCGAAGTCGGTCCGTGGCGTCGGCATCCGGTAGTGGCTGACCAAGGCTTCCATCCGCTCAGGCGCCAGAGCCAGTTGTCCTTGCGCCGCCTTGAGCCCCAGAACGCCGTCCCCGATTACGCCGGTGACGAAGACGAGGTCGCCGACCTGCGCGCCTGCGCGAGAAACGGCTTTGCCCGTCGGCGCCCAGCCCAGGGCCGTCAGAGAGAAGGACAGCGGGCCAGGAGTCCTGACCGTGTCCCCACCGAGCAGATGAACGCCGAACCGCGCCTGATCCTCGGCCAGCCCGGCGGCGAAGGCTTCGCGCTCTGGCCAGCCGCAGCGTTCCGACCAGAAGCAGGCCAGCAGATAGCCGAACGGCTCAGCGCCCTTAGCGGCAAGGTCCGACAGATTGACCCGCAGCAACTTCCTGGCGACCGTGTCCAGCGGATCGTCGGGCAGAAAATGTACGCCCTCGACGATGGCGTCCTTGGTCAGGACGAGGTCATATCCGGGGCGTGACGGCAGCGCCGCCACATCGTCGGCCAGCCCCCTTCCCCACTCGGGATGGGCCAGAGGCTTGAACAGCCGCTCGATCGTCTCGAACTCGCCCGCGACGTCGAGCGCCGGCATTATTTGCGGGTGTCTTTGGCCACGCCGTCCAGCGCCGCGTTGACGAAGCGCGCCTCGGCGTCGTCGAAGAAGGCCTTGGCCAGTTCGACATATTCGTCGATCACGACCTCGCGCGGGGTCTCGGGATGCTTGATCAGCTCCCAGGCGCCTGACCGCAGCAGGGCGCGCAGGGTGGCGTCGATCCGCTCCAGCTTCCAGTTGGAGGCCAGGCGGGCCTTAATGGCCGTGTCGATGTCGCGCTGGCTTTCGATCACGCCGCGCACGATGTCGGCGAAATAGGCCTCGTCGGCCTCGGCCAGGGCCTCGCCCTCGATGTCTGCGTCGAAGCGGAAGTTGGAGAATTCGGTGATCACCGTCTCCACGCCCTCGCCCGCCAGTTCCATCTGATACAGGGCCTGGACGGCGGCGAGACGCGACACGGTGCGGGCGCGACGCTGTTTGGAGCTCAGATTGGGCTCGGCGCGCTGCTTTTCGGCTTCGGCGAGTTGTTCGAGGACGGCTTTGACGCTGTTCGGTTCAGTCATGCGCCGACGCCATGACGCAACCGCTTCTTCAATGCAATGAGGTCCAGGCACGCCTTGGCCGCGCCGCCGCCCTTATCCCCTTCCGAAAGACGGGCCCGATACCAGGCCTGATCTTCGTCTTCGGTCGTCAGGATGCCGTTGCCGATGATGACGCCCTTGACGCCCAGCGCCATGATGCCGGCCGCCGACTGATCGGAGACGATCTCGAAATGGTAGGTCTCGCCACGGATGACCGTGCCCAGGGCGACGTAGCCGTCATAGCGGGGGGCGGTCGGGAAGCGGCCGGCCTCCTCGGCCAGGGCGATGGCCGGCGGCACCTCCAGCGCGCCAGGCACGGTGATGACGTCGAAGTCGGCGCCGCGCGCCTTCAGCGTCTCCTTGGCGCCTTCCAGCAGGGCGTCGGCCAGGTCGTCGTAGAAGCGCGCCTCAACGATCAGAATACGGGGGGCTTCGGTCACGCCTTGGTTTCTCCATCCATGTCGCGCCAGCCGACGATGCGCAGGCCGTAGCCTTCCAGCGCCGTTGGTTCGGGTCGCGTCGAACTCATCACGATCATATCCCTGACGCCCAGGTCCAGCAGGATCTGAGCCCCCACGCCATAGGCGCGCAGCGATCGATCCATCGCCGCCGGCTTGTCCGCGCCGGCCAGCCGTTCGGCCAGCGAGGTCAGCGACGGATCGCGCAGGAAGACGACGACGCCGGGGCCGTCATGGTCGGTGATCTGTTTCAGGGCGCTGGGAACATAGTCCTGGCGCGCCTCAACATGGCCCAAGAGGTCGCAGGCGAAGTCCACCTGGTGCATCCGCACCAGCGTCGGTTTGGCCGGATCGATGCGCCCCTTGACCAGGGCCACATGCTCGGCGCCCTCGATGGTGTTTTTGTACAGCATCAGACGGAACGGGCCGCCGTGAACGCTTTCGAACGGCGTATCCATGATCCGCTCGACGAAGCGTTCGGTGCGGCGACGATAGGCGATCAGGTCGGCGATGGTGCCGATCTTCAGCCCGTGCAGCTGGGCGAAGGCGACCAGATCGGGCATCCGCGCCATCTCGCCGTCGTCCTTGATGATCTCGCAGATCACCCCGGCTGGGGTCAGGCCGGCCATGCGGCTGATGTCCACGGCCGCCTCGGTGTGGCCAGCGCGGACCAGAACGCCGCCGTCGCGCGCGACCAGCGGGAAGATGTGTCCCGGCGAGACAATGTCGTCCATGCCCTTTGACGCGTCGGTCGCCACATGAATGGTGCGCGAGCGGTCGGCGGCCGAGATGCCGGTGGTGACGCCTTCCTTGGCCTCGATCGAGACGGTGAAGGCGGTCTTCATGCTCTCGCGGTTGTCGGCGGCCATCGGCGGCAGGCGCAGTTGCTGGGCGCGCTCGGCGGTCAGGGCCAGGCACACCAGGCCGCGCGCCTGGCGGATCATGAAGTTGATCTGGTCCGGCGTCGCGAACTGGGCGGGGATGATGATGTCCCCTTCGTTCTCGCGGTCCTCGGCGTCCACCAGGATGTAGGGACGGCCGTTGCGGGCGTCTTCCAGAATGTCCTCGATGGGACTGATCGGGCTGTCGTTCATGTTCGCGGCCTGGGCTTGCATCACGCGGTCTCCTGCCATCGCGCGAGGTATCGCGCCAGCATGTCGATCTCCAGATTGACCGGATCGCCCACTTTCAAGCGCCCCAAGGTCGTCACGCCCCAGGTGTGCGGGATGATGTTCAGCGAGAAGACCTGACCCTCGACGGCGTTCACGGTCAAAGACACGCCGTCCACCGTGATCGACCCCTTGGCGGCGATATAGCGATGCAGAGGCGCGGGGGCCTCGACCTCGATCCGGTGCGATCCGCCTTCGGGCGTGATTGAAACCACCCGCCCAAGACCATCGACGTGGCCGGACACGACATGGCCGCCCATCTCGTCGCCCAGCTTGGCGGCCCGTTCCAGATTGACGCCGTCCCCGGTCCTCCAGCCGCCCAGGGTGGTCTTGGACAGGGTCTCGTTCGATACCTCGACAGCGAACCAACCGGGGCCTTTTTCGGTCACCGTCAGGCAGCAGCCCGCGTGGCTGATGGAGGCGCCCAGATCGATGCCGGCGGTGTCCCAGACGGTCTCGATCTCGTAGCGGCGGTCGCGATCGGTTTCGCGGACCTCGCGGACGCGGCCGATGTCGGTGACGATGCCGGTGAACATTTGGACTCTGGACCCCTTGGGAGAAAATACCGTCTAATTCGTCTAATCGTCTAATTGGACGGCGTCAGACGGGCGTAGCGTTCCCACAGATCGTCCCCGACGGGCTCGACACCCAGGCGACGGAACTTGGGGGCGTCGGCCAGCTTTGCAAGAGCCAGGGCGGCGACGCAGGGCCGCCCTTCCCCGCCCAGCAGGATCGGGGCGCGAAACCACTCCAGCGCATCGACGGCGTCGGCGCGCAGGAAGGATGCCGCGACCTGACCGCCGCCTTCGATCAGAAGCGACGTTGCGCCGGCGGCTTCCAAGGCTTTCAGCACGGCCGGGATGGTCGGACGACCGTCTTTGGCGGCGACCTGCACCACCTTGGCGGCGCCGATACTGCGCGGCTTCGCAGCGGTCAGGATCAGGGCGTTTTCGCCCGCGACTTTCGCCGCCTGCGGCGTTCGCAGCCGGCTGTCCAGCACGACGCGCAAGGGCTGATCCACGCTGTGGCCCGGCAGGCGGGCGGTCAGTTCAGGATCGTCGTGCAGGACCGTCTCGACACCAACCAGGATCGCGTCGTGGGCGGCGCGCAAACGGTGCCCCTCGAGCCGCGCCGCTTCGCCGGTGATCCACTGGCTCTCGCCCGAGGCCGTGGCGATCCGCCCGTCCAGGGAGGTCGCCAGTTTCAGCGTGACCCGCATCAGGGCTTGCCGGACGGTTCGTCGAACCCTTCGTCGCCCAGGAACTTGGCGAAGTCGCCGGTATGGCGGAAATCCTTGTAGACCGAGGCGTACCGGACGTAGGCCACCTCATCCACGCCCTTCAGCGCCTTCATGATGAAGTCGCCGACGGTGCTGGACGGGATTTCGGTCTCGCCCAGGCTTTCCAGCTGGCGGACGATCCGGTTGACCATCTGCTCGACCTGATCGGCCTGGACCGGGCGTTTACGCAGGGCCACGCCCAGCGAGCGTTCCAGCTTGTCGCGGTCGAAGGGCGTGCGCCGTCCGTTGCGCTTCAGGATGACCAGTTCACGCAGTTGCACGCGCTCAAACGTTGTGAAGCGCCCGTTGCAGTTCGGGCAGGACCGGCGGCGTCGAATGGCCGAGCCGTCGTCCGACGGCCGGCTGTCTTTCACCTGAGTGTCCTGATGACCGCAAAAAGGGCACTTCATCAGGCGCTTATCCGTAGATCGGGAAGCGGTGCGTCAACTCTCGCACCTGGGCCGCGACGCCCGCGACCACGGCCGGATCAGCTTCGTCGCCGCCATTCATCGACGAGACGACGTCGGCGATCCAGTGACCGATCTGCTTGAACTCTCCCTCGCCGAAACCGCGCGTGGTGCCGGCCGGCGTGCCCAGGCGGACGCCTGAGGTGACGGTGAACGGAGCGGTGTCGAACGGCACGCCATTCTTGTTGCAGGTCATCAGCGCCTTTTCGAGCTCATGCTCGGTCGCCTTGCCGCTCACGCCCTTGGGCCGCAGGTCGACCAGGGCCAGGTGGCTGTCGGTGCCGCCCGAGACGATGGCCAGGCCGCGCTCGATCAGGACGCCGGACAGGGCCTGGGCGTTTTTGACGACCTGTTGGGCATAGCCCTTGAACTCGGGCTTCAGCGCCTCGCCGAAAGCCACGGCCTTGGCGGCGATGACGTGCTCCAGCGGGCCGCCTTGCAGGCCGGGGAAGACGGCGGAGTTGATCTTCTTGCCCAGATCGACGTCGTTCGAGAGAATCATGCCGCCGCGCGGACCGCGCAAGGTCTTGTGCGTCGTCGTGGTGACGACGTGGGCGTGCGGGACCGGGTCCGGATAGGCGCCGCCGGCGATCAGGCCGGCGTAGTGGGCCATGTCCACCATCAGATAGGCGCCGACGCTGTCTGCGATCTCGCGGAAGCGCTTGAAGTCGATGTGGCGGCTGTAGGCCGAGGCGCCGGCCAGGATCAGCTTGGGCTTCTCACGCTCGGCCATTTCGGCGACGTGGTCGTAGTCGATCAGGTGGGTGTCTTCGCGAACCTTGTAGGTCACGGGCCGGAACCACTTGCCCGACTGGTTCGCCGGCGAACCGTGCGTCAGGTGTCCGCCGCAGGCGAGATCCATGCCCAGGAAGGTGTCGCCGGGCTGAAGCAGGGTGAAGAACACCGCCTGGTTCGCCTGCGCGCCCGAGTGGGGCTGGACGTTGGCGAAGGCCGCGCCGAAGAGTTGCTTGGCCCGCTCGCGCGCCAGATCCTCGGTCACGTCGACGAACTCGCAGCCGCCATAGTAGCGACGACCGGGATAGCCTTCGGCGTATTTGTTGGTCAGGACCGAACCCTGCGCGTCCAGCACCGCCTGGGAGACGATATTTTCGGAAGCGATCAGCTCGATCTGCTCGCGCTGACGGCCCAGCTCGCCCTGAATGCCCTTGAAGACATCCGGGTCGGCGTCAGCGAGCGTCTTGGTGAAATAGGCGTCGTGGGTGAAGGCCGTCACGCTGGAATCCCCGGAAATCAGAAGCTGGCCTATCTATCCCCAGCCGGGCCCGACCACAACATCTTGTGGCGTGGCGTTGAATGGATAGCCTGCGGCGCTTAGGCGGTCGAAGCCTGCGGCGCGCGCCACTCGCGCCGCAGCGCGCCATAGATAACCATGTCACACAGGCCTTTGTGGGTCGTTTCGTGCTCCCTCAGACAGCCCTCTCGAACCAAACCAAGGCTTTCGGCCAGAGCGATGGATGCGATGTTCTCAGCGTCGATTTCCGCATAGACCCGCCGATGCCCCTCACGTTCCAAGAGGTGGGAAATCAGAGCCGTCATGCACTCCTTGGCTACGCCGCGCCCTTGATGGTCGATGACCGTGACATAGCCGACTTCAAAGACCCCGTCGTCCCGACCGGGAAAAGCCACGTATCGACCAGCGACGGCCCCTGTTGTTCGGTCTACGGCAATCCAGGTGCGACCGGGCCATGCGGGATCAGTCAACCAATCCGCCAGTTCCGCTTCGCTGCGGAAAGCGCCGCGCGACATGTACAGACACTGCGTGTCGTCAGACAGGGTGGGAAAGAGCGCAGCCGCATCCTGACGAACCAACTTGCGCATTTCGAAGCGCGGGGTGTGTAGGGTGGGCGTATCAAGCATCGCCATAGTCTAAGCCGCGATCGTCACGCGCGCTATGTCGCCAAGGCCCGCCTCAGCTTGGCGATCGCCACCCGTTCGACGGACTTGGGTTCATTGACCGGCCCCATGGCGCTGACCTCCCGGCCCGTCGCGACATGGATGGCCGAGCATTTGAGGTAGGGGCCGTTGCGGGTGAATTCGACGATGACCTCTCCGAGGTCGTCGCCCGACGTCATGCGGCGACGGGTCGGCGCGCCACGTTGCAGTGGGCGAACAGCTTGTCCATCGCCTGGACCAGATGATCCATCATGGCGTCCGTGTGGTTCGGCGACGGCGTAAAGCGCAGGCGCTCGGTCCCCTTGGGCACGGTCGGATAGTTGATCGGCTGAACATAGACGCCGTACTCGTCCAGCAGCATGTCCGAGATCATCTTGCAGTGGACCGGATCACCGACGTGCACCGGCACGATATGGCTCTCGCTTTCCATCACCGGGATGCCGGCGGCGGCGAAGCGGGCCTTTAGCGTCGCGGCGCGTTCCTGATGCTGGACGCGCAGTTCGGGATGGGCCTTCAGGTGACGCACAGAGGCCAAGGCGCCGGCGGTCAGGGCCGGCGGCAGCGATGTGGTGAAGATGAAGCCCGAGGCCCAGCTGCGCACCGCATCGATGATCATGGCGTCGGCGGCGATATAGCCGCCCATGACGCCGATCGCCTTGCCCAGGGTGCATTCGATGATGTCGATCTGGTCCAGCACGCCGTCGCGCTCGGCGACGCCTGCGCCGGTCTCACCATACAGGCCGACCGCATGGACCTCGTCCAGATAGGTCAGGGCGCCGTATTTCTTGGCCAAAGCAATAGTACCGGCCAGGTCGGCGATGTCGCCGTCCATCGAATAGACGCTCTCGAACGCGATCAGCTTGGGCGCATCGGCCGGCGCCGCCGCCAGCAGGGCCTCCAGATGCGCCAGATCGTTATGCATGAAGACGTGCCGTTCGCCGCCGCCGTGGCGGATGCCGGCGATCATCGAGGCATGGTTGAGCGAATCGGAGAAGGTGATCAGGCCGGGCAGGATCTTCTGCAGGGTCGACAGCGTCGCCTCGTTGCCGACGTAGCCCGAGGTGAACAGCAGGGCCGCTTCCTTCTGGTGCCAGTGGGCCAGCTCGGCTTCCAGATCGACGGCGGAGCGGGTCGTGCCTGAGATGTTGCGCGTGCCGCCGGCGCCGGCGCCTACCGCATCGATCTCACTATGCATGGCGTCCAGCACGACGGGGTGCTGGCCCATGCCGAGATAGTCGTTGGAGCACCAGATTACGACGTCCTGCTCGGAGCCATCCTCGCGGCGGCGCACAGCCTGCGGAAACTGACCGCGCACGCGCTTCAGATCGGCGAAGACGCGATAGCGTCCTTCGCTGCGGACCTGCTCCACCGAGCTATTAAAGGCGGCCTTATAGTCGAACAAACTACGCGTTCTTTCGCTTATGGCGATGTCTTTGCGTTGTTTGCTCTCCCGAAGCGGGCTTGTCCATGTCCGCCACATGGACAAAACGCCCCAAAGCCTTAATTGATAACGGTTCTCAGTATCGAGATCGATCAGCCCGGCTTGCGAAAGCGATAGACGAACTGGTCCGTCTTGCCGCGGATCTTCTCGTCGAAAACGTTGAGGCTGTGGTCGTCTGCGGGATTGGCGACAGCTTGGCTCTCGCCCTCGAAGACAAAGCCGGCCGCCTCGACCTCGCGCTTCAGATAGTCGCCTTCGATGCGGTGCAGGGTCTGAACCGCCGAGATCCCCGTGCCGGGCGCCGCCTCATGGTCGATAAGAATGTAGTGGCCGCCGGGCTTCAGCGCCGCGAACACCGCCGCGTTCATCTTGGCCACGTCGGTGTTGAAGCCGGGGATGTGGAAGTCGTGGTATTCCTGGCTCATGAAGATCATGTCCAGCGGCTCGGCGTAGGTCATGGAGTCCAGCAGGCCGTTGACGCGCGTCACGTTCGAATAGGCGGCGACAAGCGCGTCGGCCCCGGCGTTCTCGCGCGCCATCGTCCGCTCGGGCACGAAGGCGTAGACGCGGCCGGTCGGGCCGACCACGTCGGAGAACAGACGCGTGAAATAGCCGGCGCCGGGGCGAATGTCGGCGACCTTGTCGCCCGGCTCGAGTTGGGCGAAGGCGAGAATCTCGGCCGGATGGCGCAGCGGATCGCGAGCCACTTCTTCGGCCGGTCGCTTCGGATAGGCAACGGCATCACGATATAGTTGGGACAGACCGACAACTCTGTCCGCTTCCGTAAATGCTGCATTTGCCGCTTCATCAGCAGTTATCGCGGGAGTAACGATAGTCCGCTCTCCGCCGTCAGAGTCGATGATGATGCAGCCGGACAGACCTGCCGCCAGAACCAGGGCCGTTGCACCCGCCGCCAATTTCCCGATCATCATCGTCTCCATCGATTTGTCGCGATAGGCTCGCATTTCGCCGATCCGCGCAAGCCGTCATCACGCACGAAACGATCCGACGCATCACGCGATTTGCGCACCGGTCGTTGCGGCGCTAGTCCGACGCTGGATTTTCCAAGGTCTCGCCATGCTTCCCTATCAGCCAGCCCCCTTCCCGCTCGCCCGTCCGCGCCGCCTGCGGTCCAGCCCGTGGGTGCGGCGGCTGGTGGCGGAAACGACGCTGACGCCGGCCGATCTGATCTGGCCGTTGATCGTCCATGACGGCGCTGAGGATCGTGTCCCGGTCGCCTCCATGCCCGGCGTGTTTCGGCTTTCACCCAAGGCTGCAGCGGCGGCGGCGGTCGAGGCGCGCGACCTCGGCATTCCGATGGTGGCCCTGTTCCCCAATGTCGACGGCGCGATCAAGGATGCGGTCGGCACGGGCGCTACGGACCCCGACGGCCTGATCCCCGACTGCATCAAGGCGATCAAGGACGCCGCGCCCGAGATCGGCGTCATGACCGACGTCGCCCTGGACTGCTACACCGACCATGGCCACGACGGGGTGATGGAGGGCGACCGGATCGCCAACGACGCCTCGCTGGACCGTCTGGCCGAACAGGCCTTCATCCACGCCCACGCCGGCGCCGATGTCGTAGCGCCCTCTGACATGATGGATGGCCGCATCCAGGCGGTGCGTGAGGCGCTGGAGGCCAACGGGTTTCAGGACACGCTGATCCTGTCCTACGCCGCCAAGTTCGCCTCGGCCTTCTACGGCCCCTATCGCGACGCCGTGGGCTCTTCGGCGATGCTGAAGGGCGACAAGAAGACCTATCAGATGGATTACGCCAACTCCGACGAAGCGCTGAAGGAGGTGGCGATGGACCTGTCGGAAGGCGCCGATGCGGTGATGGTCAAGCCGGGCATGCCGTATCTGGATATCGTGCGACGGGTGTCAGAGACCTTCCGCGTGCCGACCTTCGCCTATCAGGTGTCGGGCGAATATTCGATGATGCAGGCCTCCATCGCCAACGGCTGGCTGGACCAGGACCGCGCCATTCTGGAGACGCTGCACGGGTTCAAGCGCGCCGGCTGCGCGGGCGTCCTGACCTATTTCGCACCGCAGGCCGCACGGCTGCTGGGCTGATCGGCGTGGAGATCCGGCCGATTAGGGAGGCCGACTGGCCGGGCCTTTGGCCGATTATCGAGACCGTCACTCGCGCGGGCGAGACCTATACCTATCCGTTAGACATGGACGAGGCGCAGGCGCGCGCCATGTGGACCCCGCCGCCGCCCGGCGGAACCTTGGTTGCGGTTGAGAACGGCCAGGTGCTGGGCGCCGCCAAGATCATTCCGAACCAGCAGGGAAACGGCGCCCACGTCGCCAACGGCAGCTTCATGGTGGCGCCCGAAGTGCGCGGGCGCGGCGTGGCCCGGGCGCTGGGCGAGGCCGCGCTGGCTTTTGCGCGGGATGCGGGCTTCCGGTCCATGCAGTTCAACGCCGTGGTCGAGACCAATACCGTCGCCGTGGCGCTGTGGAAGAAGCTGGGCTTCGAGATCGTCGGCACGGTTCCGGAAGCGTTCGATCACCCGACGCACGGCCCGGTCGGCCTGCACGTCATGCATCGCCGGCTCTAGGCGTCAGTCGCGGGGTTGCAGTCTCGCCGCCAGGCTGGAGGTGTCCCAGCGGTTTCCGCCCATGGCCTGAACCTCGGCGTAGAACTGATCGACCAGGGCCGTCAGAGACAGGCGCGCGCCGTTCGTGCGCGCCTCGTCCAGCACCAGACCCAGGTCCTTGCGCATCCAGTCCACGGCGAAGCCGAAGTCGAACTCGCCCTTGGCCGCCGTCTTCCAGCGATTGTCCATCTGCCAGCTTTGCGCGGCGCCCTTGGACACGGCCTCGTAGGCGGCGTCGGTGTCCAGTCCCGCGACCTGAGCGAAGTGGACGGCCTCGGCCAAGCCCTGGACGACGCCGGCGATGGCGATCTGGTTGACCATCTTGGTCAGCTGGCCCGAGCCGGCCGGTCCCATATGTTTGATCGCCTTGGAATAGGCCTTCAACACGGGCTCAACCTTCGCCAGGGCGGCGGCATCCCCGCCGGCCATGACGCTGAGCTGTCCGTTCTCGGCGCCCGCCTGGCCGCCCGACACCGGCGCGTCGATGAACGACCGCCCCTGCCCGTTCGCCAGTTCGGCCATTTCGCGCGCCACCTTGGCCGAGGTCGTGGTGTGATCGACGATCACGGCGGTCTCCGACAGATGCGGCAAGGCCTCGGTCACCACGGCCCGCACGTCGTCGTCATTACCGACGCACAGGATGAACAGGTCGACGCCCCGGGCCGCCTCAGCCACCGTCGCCGCCGCCTTGGCGCCCATCGCCGCCGCCCAGGCCTCGGCCTTTGATGCAGTACGATTGAAGCCGGTCACGTCGTGGCCCGCCTCGATCAGATGACGGGCCATCGGGGCGCCCATGACGCCCAGGCCGGCGAATGCGATCTTCATGACAGGCTCCTTGATCCTGCCGTCGACTAGGCCGCGCCGCGCCGGGGTTCAAGGTCAACGCCCGGTTAACCTTGGCCAGCCCACAATGGGACACCATTCGTCGGGGTGCGCGTCCATGTCCGTGAGCGATCGTCCGATCCTCATCAAGAAGGTCAAGAAGGTCTCCGGCGGAGGCCACCACGGCGGTGCGTGGAAGGTGGCCTATGCGGACTTCGTGACCGCCATGATGGCCTTCTTCCTGCTAATGTGGCTGATCAACACGACCGACCCGGAGCAGAAGCGCGGCATTGCCGAGTATTTTGCGCCCGCCAGCGTGTCCGAGACGACGTCGGGTTCCGGCGGCATTCTGGGCGGCACATCGCTGGGCGACGATGGCGTCAAGAGCGCCGGCTCGCAGTCGGTGCTGGAAGAACTGGCGCCCGAGGCGCCCGCGACCGATCAGACGGGCTCCAGCCTGTCGTCCGCCAGCGACGCCGCCCTCCAGGCCGAAATCCAGAAGCGCGAGGCCGCCGAGTTCGCCAGCGCCGCCGAATCGCTACGTCAGGCCATGCAGTCGATGCCGGAACTGGCCGAACTGTCGAAACAGCTGATCGTGGACCAGACCCCCGAGGGGCTACGCATCCAGCTGGTCGATCAGGAAGGGCGGTCGATGTTCGACAACAACTCTGCACGCCCCAACGCCCGCGCCCAGGTGCTGCTGCGCGCCGTGGCCAAGGTGATCAACCAGTTGCCGAACCGCATCTCCATAACCGGACACACCAGCGCCGCGCCCGGCTCCAGCCGCGCCAGCGCCCCTGCCGACTGGACCCTGTCGGCCGAGCGCGCCAACGGCTCGCGTTTGGTGCTGCAAGGTTCGGGCGTCGATCCCGATCGGGTCTATTCGGTGGCGGGCAAGGCGGGGTCCGACCCCCTCTACCCCGACGATCCGACCTTGGCCGGCAACCGCCGCATCGCCATCGTCCTGTTGCGCGAGGCGCCGGTCCTGCCGTCGGACACCTCGCTGTGACCCGGCTCGGCTGCAACGCGAACAGGCTTGCAGCCGGAGCACGGATGACGCCAAATCGCGCCATGAGCGCTGTGTCGTCGCAATATTGGCAAGATCGGATGCGGACCTGAGGCCGTGACCCAGCACGTACCGACCCGACAGCTTCGCTTCTTCATGACTTCGGTCGCACCCTGCCCCTATCTGCCGGGCAAGACGGAGCGGAAGGTCTTCGCCAACCTGCCGTTTTCGGACGGCGCGCACGTCAATGACGAACTGACGCTGGCCGGTTTTCGCCGCAGCCAGAACATCGCCTACCGCCCCGCCTGCGAGGCCTGCGACGCCTGTGTTTCGGTGCGGCTGCCGGTGCCGGAGTTCGCCTTCAGCCGTTCCCAGCGCAGGGTTCTGGCCCGCAACGCCGACCTGTCGCGCGACCTGGTCGAGGCTGAAGCGACCACCGAACAGTTTCAACTTCTGCGCCGCTACCTGACCACGCGCCATCCCACCGGCGGCATGAGCGACATGGGCTGGCTGGATTACGTCGCCATGGTCGAGGACACGGCCGTGCGCACCCATCTGATCGAATACCGCCTGCCCTCCACCGACGGCGGGCCGGGCGATCTGGTCGCCGTGACCCTGACGGACCTGCTGAAGGACGGGCTGTCGATGGTCTACAGCTTCTATGATCCGACAATGGAGCGGCGCAGCCTGGGCCGGTTCGCCATCCTGGATCATGTGCGCCAGGCCGCCATCGTCGGTCTGCCGTTCGTCTATCTGGGCTACTGGGTCCAGGGCTCGGCCAAGATGGACTACAAGGCCGACTTCCGCCCGATGGAAACCCTGGGCAAACTCGGCTGGTCGCGCCGCGACGCCTGAGGCGCCCCTTCGCCGCAGCCGGTTCAAATCGTCATCGAAGCATCCTATGTGGGCGGCGACATTACGGAGCCGCGTCTTGCTGATTGTTCTTTCCCCGGCCAAGCGCCTCGATTTCACCGAAGCCGATGCGGCTCTACCCGGCAGCGACCGCCGGTTCATCGAAGATACAGCCAGCCTGTCCAAAACCGCCAAGCGCCAGACCAAGGCGGACCTGCGTCGGCTGATGGGGATTTCGGACGATCTCGCGACCCTGAACGCCGCGCGTTTCAAGGCTTTCGATCCTGAATCGACCGAGGGCGTTCAGGCCGCCTTCGCCTTTGCCGGCGATGTGTATGAGGGCTTGCGGGCGCGTGAGCTGGACGCCGAGGCTCTGGCTTTCGCCCAGGATCATTTGCGCATTCTGTCCGGCTTTTATGGCCTGCTGCGTCCATTGGACCGGATCCAGCCCTATCGCCTGGAGATGGGCACGCGGCTGAAAACGCGTCGAGGGGCCAGCTTGTACGACTTCTGGGGCGACCGGATTTCCAAACAACTGAACGAGGACGCCGAAGGCCAGTCGGATCCGACGCTGGTGAACCTGGCCAGCCAGGAATATTTCGGCGCGGTCGATGCAAGGGCGCTGAAGCTGCCTGTCGTCACGCCTCAGTTCCGGGAAGAGAAGAACGGCGAGAGCCGCATCATCTCCTTCTTCGCCAAGAAGGCGCGCGGGGCCATGGCGCGGTTCGCGATTGACGAGCGCGTGGAACGGGTCGCGGACCTGAAGGCTTTCGACCGGGACGGTTATGCGTTCGACAAGGCCGCCTCGACCGACGCCGAGTGGATATTCATCAGATCGGGAAATTCTTGATCCCGACATGGACCTCCCGCTAATCTCGCCAAAACAAACGAAGGGGCGGATTCATGTCGCAAGAGCCTAACTCCACGGGCGCCGACAGTCGGGCGGCACGCGGTATCGGCGATCTGAAAGGGCAGGTCGCGGTCATTACGGGCTCGACCTCCGGCATCGGACTGGCTCTGGCGCGGGCCGTGGCGGCGGCCGGCGGCGACGTCGTGCTGAACGGCCTGGGCGACCCGACGGAGATCGAACGTACCCGCGCCGATCTGGAGGCCTCATCCGGCGTTCGCGTCCTCTATCATCCGGCCGACATGACGCGTGGCGAAGAGATCGCCGACATGATCGGCTTCGCTGAACGCGAACTGGGACGCCTGGACATTCTGGTCAACAACGCCGGCATCCAGCACGTCGAATCCGTCGAGAACTTCCCCACCGACCAGTGGGAGAAGATCATCGCCATCAACCTGTCGTCGGCCTTTTACGCCACGCGCGCGGCGATCCCGATCATGAAGGCTCAGGGGCGCGGCCGGATCATCAACATGGCCTCTGCGCACGGTCTGGTGGCCAGTCCGTTCAAGTCCGCCTATGTCGCGGCAAAGCACGGCGTCATCGGCTTCACCAAGACCGCAGCGCTGGAACTGGCGCGCGACAACATCACCTGCAACGCCATCTGCCCCGGCTTTGTCGAGACGCCGATCGTGACCAAACAGATCGCGGATCAGGCGCGCACGAGAAATATGACCGAGGAGCAGGTGCTGACGGACGTCATCCTGGCGGCCCAGCCCACAAAGCGGTTCGTCACGACGGAGGAGTTGACCGGCATCTTCCTCTATCTGGTCAGCGACCTCGGCGCCTCGGCCAACGGGGCCAGTTTCTCGATCGACGGCGGCTGGACCGCGCAGTAGCAGAGGAAGGCGGCGGTCATGGCGATTTTCAAGCGCAAGACCGCCGAGGCGGCGGACATCGTTCCCGCCGCTCCCGCGCGACGGCCCATCTGCCTTGCGCTTCAAGGCGGCGGCGCGCACGGCGCCTTCCAATGGGGCGTGCTGGATCGTCTGTTGGAAGACGATCGGCTTGATATTCGCGCGGTGTCCGGCGTCTCAGCGGGAGCGATGAACGGCACGGCCTTGGTGTCGGGCCTCGCGTCAGGGGATGGCTGCGCCGCGTTGGACAAGCTCTGGCGAGAGGTGAACCAGTCCGGCGGTCGCAACGTCTTCGGCGACAGCGCGATCTGGAATGCGGCGCGGACGCCCGACTGGATCAAGGATAGCCCATTCTGGCGCGCGGGCGAGACGCTGGCGATGTCGATGAGTCCGTATGAATTCAATCCGCTGAACCATAATCCTCTGAAACGGGTTTTGCAGGCCTCGGTCGACTTCGGCGCTGTTCAGGCTTCGGACATCCGGCTTTTCGTCGCCGCCACCGCTGTGCGCCAGGCGAAAGCGCGCATCTTCCAGACGAATGAGATCAACGCCGATGTCCTGATGGCGTCGGCCTGCCTGCCCCATCTGTTTCAAGCCGTGGAGATCGACGGGGAGCCCTATTGGGACGGCGGATATCTGACCAATCCGCCGCTGTGGCCGTTGACCGGAGACGACACGCCGGACGACGTGCTGTTGATCACACTCAATCCGATGATGCGCGACGAGACGCCGAAAAGCGCAGGCGACATCGTCGATCGGCTGAACGAGATCGTCTTCAACGCGCCGCTGGTCGCCGAACTGCGCGCCGTCGCCTTGGCGGGTGAAATGATCGAACATGGGCAGCTGAAAGGCGGCGGCGCAGGGCCTTACCGGCACGTCCGACTGCACGCGATCGAGGCGGACGGCTGGCTCTCGGACCTGTCGCTGCGATCCAAGTTCAACACCGAGTGGAGCTTCCTCAACGACCTGAAGGCGCGGGGCCGTGCGGCCGCCGACGATTGGTTGAACGCGTGCCTGAGCAGCGTGGGTCGCCAGTCCAGCGTCGATCTTCAGGCCCGCTTCGGCTAGCCGACGAAGCCTGCGGCGCGGCGCAGACGGTCGTTGATGGCTTCACCCAATCCCGTCGTCGGGATCGGCGACACGGCGATACCTGTCGGCCGTGTGCGGTCGGCTTCGCGCAGCAGTCGGAACAGATTGGCGGCGGCTTCGCGCAGGTCGCCCGACGGGCTCAGGCTCCAGCGCGGCTCGCCGACTTCTGGGCCAAAGCCGAGCAGGATCTCGCCGTCACGCGCCTGCTTCGCCTCGATCCGAACCGGCGCATCCGGCGCATAGTGCAGGGTCAGTCGCCCGGGCGAACGATGCCCCTCCCCGCTCTCATAAAGGGGACCGACGACCGCCTCGATCTCGGATCGAGTGATGGCGCCGGGACGCAGCAGGGCGACCCGTCCCCCCAGCACCGACACGACCGTGCTTTCCAGACCGACCTGGCAAGGTCCGCCATCGACCGCCGCCGAGGCGGCGAAGCCCGTCTCCTCGACCGCATCTGTGAAGGTCGTGGGGCTCGGTCGGCCGGAGCGATTGGCCGAGGGGGCCACGACGGGCCTGCCGAACGCCGCCAACACTTCCCTGGCCACCGGATGCGCCGGAACGCGGATCGCGACGCTGTCCAGTCCGGCACGCGCCAAGTCGCAGACGCTGCGCGTGTCCAGGATCGGCGTGATCAGGGTGAAGGGCCCGGGCCAGAAGGCGTCCGCCAAGGCCCGTCCGAGCGGGCCCAACTCGCCGATCTTGGCCCCTGCATCGGCATCGACAACATGCGAAATCAGCGGATTGAACTTCGGCCGTCCTTTTGCGGCGAAGATGGCGGCGACCGCCTCGGCATTGCTCGCGTCGGCGCCCAGCCCATAGACGGTCTCTGTCGGCAGTAGGATCAGATCGCCGTTCGCCAGCGCCTGAGCGGCTTGCAGCGGCGTTTGGCTCACGGTCGGCGCGGGATGATTGGGATCATCCGGTGCAGCACATTGTCCCTATCGATGAACTGGTGCTTCAGCGCCGCGATCACATGCAGGGCGATCAAGACATAGAGGCCCTTCACCGCCAGCTCATGCAGCCCCATCAGGCTGCGCGCCGCTTCACGCCCGCCGCTGACGGGCAAGAGGGGCCAGGAGAAGAGGCCGAACCACTCGATCGCCCGCCCGCCCGCCGACGAGGCGAGCCAACCGGTCATCGGAATGACGATCAGAGCCAGATAGAACAGGACGTGCGTCGCGCGCGCCGCCACCTTCTGCCAGCGCGGCAAGGCCGACGGCAACGGAATCGCCGGATGCGCCAGGCGCCATCCGATACGCGCAAGGGTCAGCACCAGGATCGTCAAACCCAGCGACTTATGCAGCATGACGAACTGGCCCGAAATCGGCCCTTCCGTATTCTCATGCGCGGTTATCAGCAGCACCTGCGCAAGAACGGCGGCGGCGATACCCCAGTGCATCAGCAGGGAAACGACCGAATATCGATTGCGGGGCTCGCCCATGTCTTCCCTTCCGCGACGGCACGGCGTCACCATGCATCCAGCCACTTTGCACTGAGACGGGGCGCGTCGCCAAGACGCTTGCGGCGACAGGCCCCGACGCGGCACTTAGGCCGCAAAGACGATTGAGGAAACCCATGACCTATCGCGCGCCCGTTCGAGACCTGGCCTTCACTCTGGAATCCGTCGCCGGCATGGCCGACGTGGCCGCAACCGGCGCCTTTCCCGACTACGACGCCGACGTCGCCGGCGCCGTTCTGGAGGCGGCGGGGCAATTCTCCGAAGAGGTTTTGGCGCCGTTGAACCGGATTGGGGATCAGAAGGGCTCGACCTACGCCAACGGCGCCGTCACCGCCGCTCCCGGCTTCGCCGACGCCTATCGCCAGTTCGCGGCAGGCGGCTGGACCGGGCTGTCGGCCTCAACCGAAGCGGGCGGACAAGCCCTGCCCAAGGCGCTGGAACTGGCGGCCTATGAGACCGTCCATGCCGCCAACATGGCGTTCGGCCTGTGCCCCATGCTGTCGCTGGCCTCGATCGAGGCGCTGGAGCAAGTGGGAACGGAAGAGCAGAAGGCCAAATATCTGACCAAACTGGTCAGCGGCGAATGGACCGGCGCCATGGTGCTGACCGAGCCGGGCGCCGGATCGGACCTGGGTTCGCTGATCACCACGGCGACGCCGAACGGCGACGGGACCTATGCGCTGAACGGGCAGAAGATCTACATCACCTGGGGCGACCACGACGCGACCGACAACATCGTGCATCTGGTGCTGGCCCGCCTGCCGGACGCGCCCAAGGGCCCCAAGGGCATCAGCCTGTTTCTGGCGTCGAAGTTTGCGGTGAAGGAAGACGGCACGCTGGGCGACCGTAACGCCTTCCGCCCGGTCGGCGTCGAGCACAAGCTGGGCATCCACGCCTCGCCGACCTGCGTCATGAGCTATGAGGGGGCGACCGCCGAACTGGTCGGTCAGCCGAACCAGGGCCTGGCCCATATGTTCGTGATGATGAACGCGGCGCGCCTGGCCGTCGGCGTCGAGGGCGTCGGCATCGCCGAACGCGCCTATCAGCACGCTCTCGCCTATGCCTTGGACCGTCGCCAGGGTCGTTCGGTCTGGACCGGCGAGGCCAACGCCCCGATCTTTGACCATCCCGACGTGCGCCGCATGCTCAGCGTCATGAAGGCCAAGATCTCGGCGGCGCGCGCCGTGTGCCTGTCGACCGGCGTCGCCGCCGATCTGGCCCGCCACGCCGGGACGGAGGAGGAACGCCGCCGCTGGAAGGGACGCGAGGACCTGTTCACGCCGATCGCCAAGGCCTGGTCCACCGATATCGGCTGCGAGGTCGCATCGATGGGTGTCCAGATCCACGGCGGCATGGGCTTCATCGAGGAGACCGGCGCGGCGCAATACTATCGCGACGCCCGCATCGCCCCGATCTACGAAGGCACCAACGGCATTCAAGCCATGGATCTAGTGGGTCGCAAACTGTCGATGGACGGCGGCGATTCGGCCAAGGCGCTGATCGCAGACATGAAGGCGACTCTGGTCGATCTCGGAAAGCTCTACAGCGGCAAGCCGGTCGAACGGTTCGCCACCGCCATCGAGGCGGTCGAGGACGCGACCCTGTGGCTGCTGGATCAGAAGGCCGATCCGAACGCGGCGGCCGATGTGCTGGCGGCGGCCGACGCCTATCTGAAACTGCTGGGCGATGTGGCCGGCGGTTGGATGCTGGCCAAGGGCGCGCTGGCGGCCAAGGCGAAGCTGGACGCCAACGACGGCGATCCGGTCTGGCTGCAGGGCAAGCTGGACCTCTACGAAGTCTATGCCGCCAATGTGCTGGGCCACGTCTCCAGCCGCCTGGCGGCCGTGGGTCAGGGCGGCGACCTGCTGCGGCGCATGACGGTGGACGCGCTGGCCGGATGATCGCGCCGGCGTTTCTTCGTTTGACGTAAGTGGGACCGGACCTTCAAGGTCCGGCCTTCAAACAAGCAGGGAGCGTCCGATGAATCGTCGGCAACTGATCATGTCCACGGCGGCGACCGCCCTCGCCGTCTCGGCCTCCCCCGCGCTCGCCCGTCAGTCCACCGGATCCCCCATGCCTCAGCCGCCCGTCGCCAAGAAAATCCCTGTCGTCATCGAACAACTGGGCCGCACCCGGACCGACGACTATCAGTGGATGAAGGACGACAATTGGCAGGCGGTCCTGCGCGATCCGACCCTGATCAAGGCCGAGGTCAGGGAACACCTGACCGCCGAGAACGCCTACCGCGAGGCCATGATGGCCTCCACCCTGCCCTTGCAGGAGACGATGTTCGCGGAGATGCGCGGCCGCATCAAGGAAGACGACAGCTCGGTTCCGGCGCCGGACGGCGGCTGGAACTACTACGTCGAATACCAGACCGGCGATCAGCATCCCCGCTACATGCGCGTCGAGCGTCAGGGCACCTGGATGGTGAATGGCCGGCCGGTGACGAAAAACTTCGTCATGCCCCCCCCGCCTCAGCTGCTGCTGGACGCCAACGAACTGGCCAAGGGCAAGGCCTATTCGGAAGTGTCCGCCGCGAGCCACAGCCCGGATCACAGTCTGTTCGCCTATGCCGAGGACGCCCAAGGTTCCGAGGTTCACAAGATCTACGTGAAGGATCTGTCGACCGGCGAGGTGCTGCCCGCGGTGATCGACAGCGCCACCGGCGACTTTGCCTTCTCGCCGGACAGCCAGTGGATTTTCTGGACCAACCGCGACGACAACGGCCGCCCTGACAAGATCTTCCGTCGTCCGGCGCGCGGCGGCGAGACCACTCTCGTCTATGAGGAAGCCGACGACGGCATGTTCATCGGCGTGGGCCGCACCGCCGACGACCAGTTCATCGTCATTGGCATCCAGAATCAGGAAACGTCGGAGGCGCGCTATATCCCCGCCGCGACGCCGACTGCCGAACCCGCTGTGCTGGAGCCGCGCGTGGTGGCGATCCGCTATGACGTCGATCACTGGGGCGACCGCTGGGTGATCCGCACCAATGCGGACGACGCCATCGATTTCAAGATCGTTCAGGCCCCGACGGCGACGCCGTCCAAGGCGGCCTGGACCGATCTGGTGCCGCACACGCCTGGCCGCTTCATCGAAGGCCTGGACCTGACCAACGGCCATCTGGCGCGTCAGGAACGCGCAGACGCGAACACCCGCATCATCATCCGCGACCGCGAAGGCGCCGAGCATGAGATCGCGGTGGACGAGCCCGCCTTCGCCCTGTCGCTGGCCGGCGCCTCCGAATACGAGACGACGACCACCCGCTACACCTACAACTCGCCGTCTACGCCGACGCAGACGTTCGACTACGACATGGCGTCGCGCGAGCGGACCCTGCGCAAAACGCAGCAGATCCCGTCCGGTCACAACATCGAAGACTATGTGGTCGAGCGGCTGAACGCCCCGGCTTCGGACGGCCAGTTGGTGCCGGTGACGGTGCTGCGTCGCAAATCGACGCCCGTCGACGGTTCGGCGCCCCTGCTGCTCTACGGATACGGCTCCTACGGCATCCCCATGCCGGCCAGCTTCTCGACCAACCGGCTGTCGCTGGTCGATCGCGGCTGGATCTACGCCATCGCCCATATTCGCGGCGGTTCGGACAAGGGCTGGGGCTGGTTCCTGGACGCCCGGAAGATGACGAAGAAGAACACCTTCACCGACTTCATCGCCTCCGCCGAACACCTGATCGACAAGAAATACGCCACGGCCGGCAACATCGTGGCCCAGGGCGGATCAGCCGGCGGTCTGCTGATGGGCGCGGTCAACAATATGCGGCCAGATCTTTGGGCCGGGATCATCGGTCAGGTGCCGTTCGTGGACGTGATCAACACTATGAGCGACACCTCGCTGCCGCTGACGCCGCCGGAATGGCCCGAGTGGGGCAATCCGATCGAGGACCCGGCCGCCTACGACTATATGATGAGCTACAGTCCCTACGATCAGGTCGAGCCGAAAGCCTATCCGGCGGTGCTGGCGACGGGCGGTCTGTCCGATCCCCGCGTCACCTACTGGGAGCCGGAGAAGTGGGTGGCCAAGCTTCGACCCGCGACCACCTCGGGCAAGCCCGTGCTGCTGAAGATCAACATGGAGGCCGGTCACGGCGGCGCGGCCGGGCGGTTCGACTATCTGAAGGAGGTCGCCCACGACTACGCCTTCGCCGTCTGGGCTATCGACAAGGGGTGGGAGACGGCGTGAGCGCATTGACGGTTCGCGACGCCCGTCCCGACGACATCGCCGCGATCACGGCCATCTATGCCGAGAGCGTCGCCAACGGGCGCGGCACTTTCGAGCTGGAGGCACCCGACGAGATCGAAATGGCCTCGCGGTTGGCCGCCGTCGAAGCCCTCGGTCTGCCGCGCCTCGTGGTCGAGATGGGCGGCGCGGTCGCCGGATATGCCTATGCCGGGCCGTTTCGCACCCGTCAGGCCTATCGCTACATGGTCGAAGACTCGATCTACGTCGCGCCCTGGGCCAGGTGCCGCGGCGTCGCCGGCGCCCTGCTCGATGCGCTGATCGCCAGCTGCGAAGCGATGGGTCTTCGTCAGATGGTCGCGGTCATCGGCGATTCGGAGAACGTCGGCTCAATCGCCCTGCACCGTACGCGCGGCTTCACCGACGCCGGCGTGTTCAAGGCGGCGGGCTGGAAGCACGACGGCTGGCGCGATGTAGTGTTCATGCAGCGCGCGCTGAGCGACGGCGGCGCGACAGCGCCCGACGCGCCGGGTCTGCCGCTTGTAGACAAAAAGCCGCTGCGCTGACGCATTGCGGCATCATCACCCGACGCCTATCCTGACGCCGTGAAGATTGTTCAATCCCTGTTGCTGCTGATCGGCGCCCTGTCGGTGCTGGCGCTCGGCGCGGTCGGCGCGTCGGCGTCGCCGGCAAACGCTGCGCCGTGCCATGAGGCGGGCCAATCTTCGCCAGAGCAGACTCCGAGCCATGCGCCCAAAGCCATGAAGGCGATGATCTGCTGCGTCGCCTGTGTGGCACCCACGCTAAACCCTGCGCCGATCTCCGCCTTGACCCTGTCGCCGGCGCGCGTCGCTGCCGTTCCCGCTGCTCTGCCGGCCGGTCGGCTGTTGTCGCCGGAGCCCGGTCCACCCCGCCTCCTGATCGTCTGACACCGCTCGCGCCTTCTGAAGGCGCAAACCTTTCCGATCATCAGAGGAGGCCTTGAATGGCTATCCGTACGCTCGTCGGCACCTGCGCCGGCGTCTCCCTACTCGCCCTCGCTCAGGCTGCGGCGGCGCAGGATCATTCCCACCACGCGCCCAAGACCACGCCAACACAGACGACGGACCCGCACGCCGGCCATGCCATGTCCGAGCCGATGAAGGCAACGACGCCGTCCGACATGGCGGGACATGCGGATATGGGCCACGTCATGACCAGCCCCTTTGGCCCCTCGCCCATGAGCCGCGACGCCTCGGGCACCGCCTGGCAACCCGACGCCGGCGAACACGGCGGCATCCACACCGTCCGTGGCGACTGGATGGTGATGACCCACGCCATGCTGAACCTGGTCTATGACAGCCAGTCCGGGCCGCGCGGCGGCGACAAGACCTTCGTCGCCGGCATGCTGATGACCTCGGCGCGGCGTGACTTCGACGACGGCTCAAAGCTGAACCTGCGCGCCATGCTCAGCCCCGACCCGCTGATGGGCAAATCCGGCTATCCGCTGTTGCTGGCGGCGGGCGAGACGGCGGACGGCGTCAATCTTCTGGTCGATCGCCAGCACCCGCACGACTTCTTCATGGAGCTGTCGGCCAGCTATTCGAAGCGTCTGTCCGATAAGGACAGCGTTTACGGCTATATCGGCCTGCCTGGCGAGCCCGCCTTCGGGCCGCCCGCCTTCATGCACCGCATGAGCGCGATGGACAGTCCGGAGGCGCCGATCACCCACCACTGGCTGGATTCGACCCATATCGTCTTCGGCGTGACCACCCTGGGCTGGGCGCACGACCGCTTCAAGATCGAGGCCTCGGCCTTCAAGGGACGCGAGCCGGACGAGGAACGCTGGGGTATCGACTCGCCACGGCTCGACAGTTGGTCGGTCCGGACCGCCTGGAATCCGAACGACGAATGGTCGCTGCAAGCCTCCTACGCCGATGTCTCCGCGCCCGAACAGTTGGAGCCCGACGAGGACGAGACGAAATGGTCGGCCAGCGCCATCCACACCCGCCGTCTTGGCGATGACGGCTGGTGGTCCTCGACCCTGGCCTGGGGCCGAAAGACCAACGACCACGGCGAATCGAAGGACGGCTGGTTGCTCGAATCGGCGGTCCATCCGAACGACCGCTGGACGGTCTTCGCACGCGCCGAGCGGATCGAGACCGATGAACTGGTTCCCGGCGTCGGCGGCGGCCACGGCCCGCTCTACACGGTGGGCAAGGCGTCGATCGGCGTCGTGCGGGATTGGCGGGTGGCCGAACACGTCCGGTTCGGCCTCGGCGGTCTCTATGCCATGAATCACGTACCGACCGCGCTGGAGCCGCTCTACGGCGGCGATCCCGACGGCGCGATGATCTTCATGCGTTTGAAGATCGACTGACGGTTCAGGCCCGTCCGGCTTCGGCCGGGCGGGCCGGCGGCTCCGCGACATGCCGCACGGCTTCATAGCCCAGCAGCGCCACGCCAAGCGCGAGCATCAGGCCTCCGACGATCAGGATCAGCCGAACGTGCCGATGCAGTTGATAAAGCAACTCGCCGATCATCGACGGTCCCGCCGCGTTCGGATCGTGCCAATTCGATCCGTTCCGGACAGTCTACTGCAAAGCGCGGTCCTGATGGAGTCTTTGAGAACCGCGTTCCGTCAGACGAGGCGACTCTGCACCACGGCCGCGCCAATGAAGCTGGCGAACAGCGGGTGCGGCGCAAACGGACGGCTCTTCAGCTCGGGGTGATACTGAACGCCGATGAACCAGGGGTGGTCCGGGCGTTCGACGGTTTCGGGCAGCACACCGTCGGGCGAGAGACCGGCGAAGATCAGGCCCCCCTTCTGCTCGATCGCCTCGCGATAGTTGATGTTGACCTCGTAGCGGTGGCGGTGGCGCTCGCTGATGGCGGTTGAACCGTAGATCTCGGCGATCTTGGACCCGGCCGTCAGGGTCGAATCATAGGCGCCCAGCCGCATGGTGCCGCCCAGGTCGCCGCCCTGCTGACGCAGGACGCGTTGGTTACCTTGGGTCCATTCGGTCATCAGGCCGACGACCGGCTCGGCGGTCGGGCCGAACTCGGTGGACGAGGCCTTCGGATAGCCAGCCAGGTTCCGCGCCGCCTCGATCACCGCCATCTGCATGCCGAAGCAGATCCCGAAGTAAGGGATGTTGCGTTCGCGAGCGAAGCGGGCTGCCTCGATCTTGCCTTCCGAGCCGCGCTCGCCGAAGCCGCCCGGCACCAGAACGGCGTGGGCACCCTGAAGGCGCTCCTCGCAGGCCTCGGGATCGCCTTCGAAGGTGTCGGCCTCGACCCAGTCGATGTTGACCTTGACGTTGTTGGCCACGCCGCCGTGATGAAGCGCCTCGATCAGGGACTTATAAGCGTCCTTGAGGACGGTGTATTTGCCGACCACGGCGATCGTGACCTCGCCGTCGGGCTGCAGGCGGCGACGCGCGATCTCTTGCCAGCCGGTCAGATCCGGCTCGGGCGCGTCGTTTATGCCGAAGTGCGCCAGGACTTCGCGGTCCAGACCCTCGCGGTGATAGTCCAGCGGCACGGCATAGATGTCGGCGGAGTCCATTGCTTGAATGACGCCGCTTTCGCGCACGTTGCAGAACTGGCCGATCTTGCGCTTTTCCTCGGCCGGGATCGGCCGCTCGCAGCGGCACAGCAGGATGTCCGGCTGAATGCCGATGGAGCGCAATTCCTTGACCGAGTGCTGGGTCGGCTTGGTCTTCATCTCGCCGGCCGTCTTGATGAACGGCAGCAGCGTCAGATGGACGAAGCAGCTCTGGCCGCGCGGCAGGTCCTGGCCCAGCTGGCGGATCGCCTCGAAGAAAGGCAGGCCTTCGATATCGCCGACCGTGCCGCCGATCTCGACCAGAACGAAGTCGACGTCTTCGCCCGCGTCCGTCAGGGCGGGCGTCAGGCAGAAGGATTTGATCTGGTCGGTGACGTGCGGAATGACCTGCACCGTCGCGCCCAGATAGTCGCCGCGACGCTCCTTCTCCAGAATTGTCGAATAGATACGGCCGGTCGTGATGTTGTCGGACTTTGCCGCCGACACGCCGGTGAACCGCTCATAGTGGCCCAGGTCCAGGTCGGTCTCGGCGCCGTCGTCGGTCACGAAGACCTCGCCGTGCTGATACGGGCTCATCGTGCCCGGATCGACGTTCAGATAGGGGTCGAGCTTGCGCAGGCGGACCTTGTAGCCGCGCGCCTGCAAAAGAGCGCCGAGAGCGGCGGAGGCGAGGCCTTTTCCTAGCGAGGAAACCACGCCGCCGGTGATGAACACATAGCGAGCCATGGGGGGACACCTTACTCCATGATTCGCGGCTCGGTCATGCCGCCGTCGAATCGAACTGTTGATCAAAAGAAGAAAGCGCGCCCTGCGGCGCGCTTTCGGAAACTCGGGTCTCTGTCGGAGCCTTACTGAGCAGGCTGTTGGGCCGGCGCCGGAGCGGTGGAGGCCGACGGCAGGCTGGCTTCCAGATCATCCAGCGAGGGCGTCGCCGGCTTGGCTGGCGCAGCGGGCTGTTGCTGGGCGGGCTGCTGCGTCTGGGTCTGCGGCGTCGTGGCCAGCGAACCCACGGCGTCGGCGTCGATGCCGGACACCGAAGCGCGGTCCATATTGCCGACGACCGTCAGAATGATGGTCAGGGCGAACAGCGCGGCCGCCAGCCACCAGGTGGTGACGGTCAGCAGGTTGCCGGCGCCGCGCGCGGTCATGAAGCCCGACGGACCGCCGCCCATGCCCAGGGCGCCGCCCTCGGACTTCTGAAGCAGGACGATGCCCGTCAGCGCGATGGCGACGATGATGATGGCGACGAGCAGGATGGTCTGGAGCATGGCGTCATTCATGTGGGCGCGGATCTGCGCCGATCAAGCGGCGGCCTCTATCATCGAAGCGCGCCGGGGGCAAACGTCACGCGGCGGCGTTGATGATCGGCATGAAGTCCTCGGCCTTCAAGGACGCGCCGCCGACCAGAGCGCCGCCGACTTCCGGCGTGGCCAGAATGTCGCGCGCATTCTCCGGTTTGACCGAACCGCCATACAGAATGGGCGCGGTGCGAACGCCATTTCCCAGCTTTGCGACGATGGCGGCGCGCACGGCGGCATGGACCTCGGCGATCTGATCCAGCGTCGGGGTCAGGCCCGTCCCGATGGCCCAAACGGGTTCGTAGGCCACCGCGAAGTCGCGCTCGGCCAGGCTGGACGGCAGCGAGCCCGCGACCTGGCCCGACACCACGGCGATGGCGTCGCCCGCTTCCCGCTGCTGCAAGGTTTCACCAACGCACACGATGGGCTCCAGCCCGGCGGCGACGGCGGCCTCGACCTTGGCGGCGACATCCGCATCAGTCTCGCCGAACGCCGAGCGGCGTTCGGAATGCCCAAGAATCACCACGGTCGCGCCGGCGTCGACCAACATTTCGGCTGATACCGAGCCGGTGAAGGCGCCGGCGGGCTTCGCATGGCAGTCCTGACCGCCAACGGCCACGCCGCTGTCCGCCAGGGCGGACTGCATGCGGTCGATCAGCGTTGCCGGCGGGCACAACACAACACGGCATCCCTGCCCCGTCGTTCCGACGGCGTCCCTGATCGCCTCAGCCTGCGCCAGGGCGGCCGAGACGCCGTTCATCTTCCAATTGCCGACGATCATCTTCACGGATTGTTTCATGGCCGCCTGTCTAGAAGGCGAAAACCGCCAAGCCAAGAGGCGCCGCCGCAATCCGGACACGAAGCCATCCTTGCAGCGGCGGCCCCGCCCCGACTATACGCGACGATTGACGCCAATATTGGCCAGTCCCGGGTTTTCGAATGCTCACCGCCTTCCGCGCCTTCTCTCGATCCAAATGGGCGGCCGCCCTGCTTGTCCTGATCGCGATCAGCTTCGTGATCGTCGGCGCGCGGATGGATGTCTTCTCCAACCTGGGACCGAAGCACGTCATCGATGCGGGCGATCGTTCGATGAACGAAGCCGAGTTCCGCACCGCCTTTGATCAGGTGCGTGAACGGCTGCAGCAGCAGGTCGGCCGTCCCCTCACGAACCAGGAATTAATCGCGGAAAACATCCACGTCCGCTTTCTGACCGAGCAGACGCAGCAACTGGGCTTCCTGAACTGGGCCTACAAGGCGGGCATCCGCCCGGGCAAGGAGCTGATCGTCAAGCAGATCCGCCAGATCCCGGCCTTCTTCAACTCGGTCACCGGCCAGTTCGACCAGCAGGCCTATGAGGCGGCGCTCGCGCAGCAGAACCTGACGCCCGCCATGCTGGAGCAGGACCTGCGCGACCAATACGCGACGGAGCATTTCGGCGCCGCCGTCTTCGCCGGCGCCCGCGTGCCTCGCATCTATGGCGCGCTGCTGGCCGGCTCCGCCTTCGAGAGCCGCGATGGTCGTTGGTTCGAAGTGACCCCCGCGATGGCTGGTCAAATCCCGGCCCCGACCGACGCCCAGTTGAACGCCTTCATTCAGGAGAACGCCGACCGCCTGCGCGCGCCCGAGTTCCGCATGGTGTCGGTGGTTCTGTTCACGCCTGAGGCTTCGGCCAATGCGCCGATTTCGGAAGACCGCATCCGCGAGCGTTTCGAGTTCAAGAAAGACACGCTGAGCAAGCCCGAGACGCGCTCCTTCGTCACCCTGACCGCGCCGAACCGCGAGACGGCCCAGAAGATCGCCGCCGCCCTGCGGGCGGGCCAATCGCCCGCCGACGTCGGCCGCGCCAACAACATCACGCCGGCCGCATTCAACGAGACCCCCCGCTCGGCCATCGGCGACGCCGCGACCGCCGCCGCCGTCTTCGGCCTGCAAGCCAACCAAGTGTCCAACCCGGTCCAGGCCGGCGTCGGCTTCGCCGTCGCCAAGGTCACGGCTGTCCAACCCGCCGCGCCCGCCACGCTGGACGGCGCTCGCGAGGAGCTGATCCAGGAACTGCGCGCCGAGGACGTGAAGACGCAGACCTACGCCAAGGTCGAGAAGTACGAAGCCGCCCGCACGGCCGGAAAGAACCTCGCTGACGCCGCGCGTGAGGCCGGCGGTCGCATCGTCGATCTGCCGCCCTTCACAAAGGACGGCAAGCTGCCGAACGGTCAGGCGCTGAACGCCCCTCCGCAAATCTTCGAGACGGCTTGGAGCCTGACCAAGGGCGGCGAGAGCGACGTCATCGACGCCGGTCAGGGCCAATATTTCGCCGTGCGCGTCAACGACATCCGCCCGTCGGCCCTGCCGACCCTGGCCGAGGTGCGCGAGCCCCTGGCCGCCCAATGGATCCAGCGGGAGACCATGCGTCGCCTGTCGGCCAAGGCTGAAGAGCTGACGACCCGCGTGCGCAATGGCGAGGACATTGCTGCGGTCGCCCGCTCGGTCAATTCGCCGCTGACCGTGCGCACCGGCGTCATCCGCAACCAGCGGACTCAGGAAGCCCTGGGTCAGGGCGTGCTTCAGGGTCTATTCGGCCAGTCCAAGGGCCAGGCCTTCTCGCAGCCGGCGTCGCAGACCGCCTATGTGGTCGGCCGCGTCGACAACGTCCGCGCCGCCAATCCGGCTGTAGCTGGTCCGCTGGCCGAGCAGGTCCGCCCGCGTCTGACCCAGGAGTTGGTGCAGGCCATGGTCGAATCGTCGGTCTCGGCGGGCGCCCAGCGCTCAAAGGCCAAGAACGACCCGGCTCAGGCGCTGTCGGCCCTGGGCCTGTCGGGTGGCGCAACGCCCGCCGCACCGGCGCAATGACCGACGACGTTTCGCGCGACGTCACGTTCGAAGCCTTCGCCGCCGGCCTTTCGGCCGGTCGGCCGCAGGTCCTGGTTCGCCGGGTCATCGACGACCTGGAAACCCCGGTCTCGGCCTATCTGAAGCTGGGACGCGATCGGCCGTACGCCTGCCTGCTGGAATCGGTCGAGGGCGGCGCGGTCAAGGGACGCTACTCCATCCTGACGCTGGATCCCGATGTGGTCTGGCGTTGTCGATCCAACGCGGCCGAAGTGTCGCGCGGCTCAGCCATAGCGGAGGGTCGCTTTACGGCCGACACCTTGCCGGCGTTGCAATCCCTGCGCGCGCTGATCGCGGCGTCGAAGTTCGATCTGCCGGAGGGATTGCCGCCGATGGCCGCCGGCCTGTTCGGCGTCTTCGGCTACGACATGGTGCGCCTGCTGGAACCGCTGGGCGCGCCGAATCCTGATCCGCTCAATCTGCCCGACGCCGTGCTGACGCGGCCATCCCTGGTGGCCATCTTCGATTCGGTCCGCCATGAGATCGTTCTGGTGTCGGCCGCCTATCCCGACGCCGGCATCGCCGCGCAAGAGGCGTTCGACGCCGCGACGGCGCGGCTGGACGCGTTCGAGACGGCCCTGCGCGAACCCCTGCCCGTCCGCGCCGCTCCGCAGCCAACGCCGCCTCCCGTCTTCACTTCGCCGGTTGACGAGCCGGCCTTCGGCGAGATGGTCGCCAGAGCCAAGGACTACATCGGCGCCGGCGACATCTTTCAAGTCGTTCTCAGCCACCGTTTTTCGGCCCCGTGGACCGACGATCCGTTCGCCTTCTATCGCTCGCTGCGTCGCCAGAATCCGTCGCCCTATCTGTTCTATCTGAACTTTGAAGGTTTCCAACTCGCCGGCTCCAGCCCCGAGATTCTGGTTCGGCTGAAGGACGGCGAGGTCACAATCCGTCCGCTGGCCGGCACGCGCATGCGCGGTGCGACGCCAGAAGCGGACAAGGCGCTGGAAGTCGAACTGCTCGCTGATCCAAAAGAGCTTGCCGAGCACCTGATGCTGCTGGACCTGGGCCGCAACGATGTGGGGCGAGTCGCGGCGCCCGGCACGGTCGAGGTCACCGAGAGCTTCGTCGTCGAACGCTACAGCCAGGTCATGCACATCGTTTCCAACGTGCGGGGCAAGGCCGATCCCAGGTTGGATGCGGTGGACACGCTGCTGGCCGCCCTGCCCGCCGGCACCCTGTCTGGCGCGCCCAAGGTGCGCGCGATGGAGATCATCGACGAATTGGAAAGCGAAAAGCGCGGCGTCGGATACGGCGGCGGCGTCGGCTATATTTCGGCCGGCGGCGAGGCGGACATCTGCATCACCCTGCGCACCGCCCTTTTCGCTAAAGATAAGATCTTCGTCCAGGCCGGGGCCGGCGTCGTCGCCGACAGCGATCCTGCGGCCGAATATGCCGAGACCCAGCACAAGGCGCGGGCGCCGATGCGGGCGGCGGAAGACGCCTGGCGCTTTCGCACCGGCAATCGCTAGCGCGAAATCGTCATTGACGGGTCGTTGAACTGCACGCCCGGCCCGATGATGACGACGCCCGCCATCAAAACCGCCGCAGTCGCTGCGAGCGCGGCTGCGCCAAGCGCAGCGACGGGGCTGGGCTTGGTTTCGACCACGACCAGCTTCGCCTTGGCGGCGGCGATCTTGGCGGCGATGTCTTTTTCAGCGGCGAGTTTCACCCGCCCAGTCCTAGTCCCGTCGAGTTAAAATGCGCTTTAAGGCCGCGCCCGCTTGGCGCGGACGCGCGTCACGCCTAGAAGCCAAGCCATGATCCTCGTCGTCGATAACTACGACAGCTTCACCTACAATCTCGTCCACTACCTCGCGGAGTTGGGCGCGCCGACGCACGTGGTGCGCAACGACGACCTGTCGGTGGACGAGGCGTGGGCGCTGAACCCCGCCGCCGTTCTGCTGTCGCCCGGCCCTTGCGCGCCGGATCAGGCGGGCATCTGTTTGCCGTTGATCACGACAGCGCCAGAGTCCATGCCGATCCTGGGCGTATGTCTGGGTCATCAGGCCATCGGCCAGGCCTTCGGGGGCGACGTCATCCGCGCCAAGACCCTGATGCACGGCAAGACCTCGCCGATCCTGCATGAGGGCCAGAGCGTCTTCAACGGCCTGCCCTCGCCATTCACCGCCACACGCTATCACTCGCTGGCGGTCAAGCGCGAAACCCTGCCCGATTGCTTGGAGGTAACTGCCTGGACCGCCGACGGCGAGATCATGGGTTTGCAACATCGCACCCGCCCGATCCACGGCGTGCAGTTCCACCCCGAATCCATCGCCACCGAACACGGTCACGACATGCTGGCCAACTTCCTTAAGATCGCCGGCGTAAAGCGCCTCGCGGCCGCCTGACCATGGGCGACGGGTTCAAGCCGATCCTCGCCCGGCTGGTCGAGGGCCATCCCCTGACGTCGCAGCAGGCGCACGACTTCTTCGCCGCCTGCCTGCGCGGCGAGCCGACCCCGTCGCAAGTCGCCGCCGCCGTCACCGCCATGCGGATGCGCGGCGAGACCGTTGACGAAATCGCCGCCTTCGCGGGCGCCATGCGCGAGGCCGCCCTGACGCTGGATCATCCCTATGAGGTGATCGACACCTGCGGCACCGGGGGCGACGGTCAGCACACCTACAATATCTCGACCGCCGCAGCCCTGGTTTTGGCCGGCGCCGGTCTGAAGGTCGCCAAGCATGGCAATCGCGCAATGTCATCGAAATCAGGCTCTTCCGACGTTTTGTCGATCCTGGGCGTGAACCTGATGGCGTCGCAGGCGCAGCAGAAGAAGGCGCTGGACGAAGCCGGTATCTGCTTCCTGTTCGCACCTGCCTATCACGGGGCGATGCGTCATGTCGGACCGGTACGGGCCGAGCTCGGTTTTCGCACCGTCTTCAACCTGTTGGGACCGCTTTCGAACCCGGCGTCTGCAAGGAGACAGGTCATGGGCGTCTATGATCCGCGCCTGCTGGAGCCGCTGGCCGAGGTGCTGGGCCGGCTCGGCGCCACACGCGCCTGGACCGTTCATGGCCAAGGCCTGGACGAACTGGCGACTTCCGGCCCCACGGACGTCGCCGAATGGAAGGACGGCGCGGTTCGTCGCTTCCAGATCACGCCCGAGGATGCCGGCCTGCCGCGCGCCTCTATCGCAGACATCCGTGGCGGCGACGCCGAGGAGAACGCCGTCGCCCTGCGCGCGCTTCTGGCCGGCGCGGCCGGACCCTACCGCGACATCGTCCTGCTGAACGCCGCCGCCGCCCTCGTTGTGTCCGATCGCGCGGGCGATCTGGCCGAAGGCGTCGCGCTCGCGGCTGCCGCCATCGACGACGGTCGAGCCGCCGAGGCGCTGGATCGCCTGGCCCGCATCACCTCCACGCCGCTGGAAAGCGAAGAGCCCGCATGACCGACGTTCTGGACCGTATCGCCGCCTACAAGCGCGAGGACGTCGCCGCCCGCAAGGCTGCGACCTCACAGGACGCGATCGAAGCCCTGGCCCACGCCGCATCGGCGCCGCGCGGCTTTCGCGCCGCCCTGGAGCGGGTGGGAGAGGAAACCGGTCGTCCCGCCCTGATCGCCGAGATCAAGAAGGCCAGCCCGTCCAAGGGCCTGATCCGGCCCGATTTCGATCCACCGGCCCTTGCCCGCGCCTATGAGGCCGGCGGCGCGGCCTGTCTGTCGGTGCTGACCGATGGCCCCAGCTTCCAGGGCGACGACGCCTATCTGGGCCAGGCCCGTGAGGCCGTCGCCCTACCCTGCCTGCGCAAGGATTTCCTGGTCGATCCGTGGCAGGTCGCCGAAAGCCGCGCCCTGGGCGCCGACTGCATCCTGATCATCTTGGCCATGGTCGATGACCGGTTGGCCGCCGAGCTGCTATCGGAAGCCGAACGGTTCGGCATGGATGCGCTCATAGAGACCCACGACGAGGAAGAAATGGCGCGCGCCTGTGCGCTTGGCGGCGCTCTTGTCGGGGTCAATAACCGCTCGCTGCGCACGTTCGAGGTCGATCTGGAAACCACGGAGCGGCTGTCCATGCTGAGCCCCGTTCGGGCCCTGCTGGTCGCGGAGAGCGGCATCTTCACGCCCGACGACGTGGCGCGCGTCTCGGCCGCGCACGCCCAGGCGATCCTGGTCGGCGAGAGCCTGATGCGTCAGGCCGATGTCGAGGCGGCGACCCGTCAGTTGCTGGCCGCCTGACCGACACGCGGCGGCAAGCCTCGCCGTTAAGTTGACATTAGCAAGGAACACTTACAGAACATCGACAAATGTTCACGGCCCGTTCCGATTCGTCGGCGGGCGCATGAGGGCCTGGCGATGCTCACGCGCAAACAGCACGAACTGCTGATGTTCATCCACGAACGCATCCAGGAGACCGGCGTCTCCCCTTCGTTCGACGAGATGAAGGAGGCGCTCGATCTGGCCTCAAAGTCCGGCATTCACCGGCTGATCACGGCGCTGGAGGAACGCGGCTTCATCCGCCGGCTCGCTCACCGCGCCCGCGCGCTGGAAGTCACGAAACTGCCGGAACAGGCGACGGCCGGCGCGCCGCGCGGTCGCGCCGGGTTCAAGCCCGACGTCATCGAGGGCGGCGGGGGTGTCCGACCTGCCGCCGCGATGGCGGCCAACGACACCCGCGAACTGCCGTTGATGGGCAAGATCGCCGCCGGCACGCCGATCGATGCGATCGAGCATGAAACCGCCCGCTATCCGGTTCCGGAGTCCATGCTGGGCTCAGGCGAGCACTACCTGCTGGAGATCGAAGGCGACTCCATGATCGAGGCCGGCATCCTGAACGGCGACATGGTGGTGATCAAATCGACCGACAGTGCCGCCTCCGGCGAGATCGTGGTGGCTCTGGTCGAGGGTGAGCAGGCGACGCTGAAGCGCCTTCGCAAGAAGGGTGCGTCGATCGCGCTGGAGCCCGCCAATCGCAACTATGAGACCAAGATCTACGGCTCCGATCAGGTCGCCGTTCAGGGCAAGCTGGTCGGCCTCATGCGCCGGTATCACTGATGTCCGGATTGGACTGACGCGTCCAGGGGCGGTCGCCGCGAATGTCGGCCGTCCACACCGCGCGCCATCGATCCGGCTCACCCGAACTGACGCGCCACAACTCCACCGCCCCACCCCGCGCAAAGTCCACGCCGTCCAGGACAAGGCGATCCTGACAGGCGCTTGGGATCGACGAGACGACGGCGCGGACGCTGACGACGGGCGCTGCGCGGCATAACGTCTCCATCTGATCGGAGCTCGGCGACTTTCGCCCCCACCAGATCGCCACGGGATCCGCCTCATTGGTGTCCGGTCGACAGGAGAAGCGGTCGCAGACCCAGCCCGTCTCCGACCGATCCATCATGGTCAGCCCTCGTCGCCGCGACCAGAGATCCACCGCAAACTCGCGCACGCCAGGCCGGACCACGACGGCCGCCTGATCACGGTGAAAGGCGGCGTTCGTCCCGCCATCGCCAATCCAAAGGTCCGGCGTCGGTTCACGCGGCCAGATCAGGACGGCGGCTGCGAACGGCAGTCCCAACCAGCGCAGGCGGCCCTGCCACAGACAGACGAACAACACCCCCAGAAAGGCGATCGGCAGGACATAGTTCGGCGCGCTGGCGACCGTTCTGACCGCGCCGGGCAATCCTGCTGTCCACGTGCCGATCGCCAGCATCAGATCCACGCCCCATCCCGCGACCGCCAGGAACGGTCCCCCCAGCCCCAAGGGCTCAAGCGCTGCGCCCAAGGCCAGCGCCGGCATCAGGATGAAGTCCGCCACGGGCGACGTGCCGAGATTGGCCAGCAGTCCATACATGGCCGTGCGGTTGAAATGCTGCATGGCGAATGGTCCCGTCGCCAATCCTGCGACGACGCTGGCCGCCACAGCCGCCGTCAACCACCCGCCCAGCCGTTGGACTGCCAGGATCGGCCAAGGCGCGGATATTTCGCGCGGGCGTTTCGGCCAGGCCTCGACCAGGGCGACCAGGGCCGCCGTCGCCGCGAACGACATCTGGAAACCCGGCGTGACGATGGCTTCAGGCTGGATCGCCAGAACGATAAAGGCCGCCACAGCCAGGCCATGCATCGTCACCGCCTGTCGATCCAGCAGAATGGCGAGAAAGGCGATGGAGGCGGTGATGGCGGCCCGCTCGGCCGGGGGCGGCGCGCCCGACACCACCAGATAGACCCCGACCGCCGTCAGGCCCGCCAAGGCCGCGACCTTCTTGCCGTGAACCCGCAGGGCCAACCAGGGCCAGGCCGCCACGCCCAACCGCACGGCGAAGAAGACGAAACCGCCGACGATGGCCATATGCAGCCCTGACACCGACAGGATGTGCGCCAGGCCGGAATCGCGCATCACGTCCATGTCCTCCTGACTGATCCAGGTTTCATGGCTGGTGGTCATGGCGGCGGCGATCCCGCCGGTCCGTTCGCCGAGCCTCGCCACAATCCGCTCGGCCAGTGCGAAGCGAGCGCCGTTGACCGCCATTTCAAGTCGAAGTCGCCACGGCGGCGGGGCAAGCTCGGCCCCACGCGTTTCACTCAAGGCGAACGCTACGCCGCCCATGCCTTGGAAGAAGGCGTTGCGCCCGAAATCGTAGGCGCCGGGGCTGGCCGGCGCAGGCGGCGGATTCAGAATGCCGAACAGGCGGATCGCTTCGCCGGGCCGCGGCGGCTCGCCCCGCACCGTCGCCCGCAGGCGAACTGGCGTCTGTTCGGGCGTCAGTCCGCGAATCCAGACCGGCGCGATCACGACCCGCGCGCCTCGCTGACCCGGGCTGTCGACATCGACGACCCAGGCTTCGATCACGGTCGGTTCGCTGAGGGCGGGCGCGATTGGCGCGGCGACGGCTTCGGTGCGCACCTTGGCCGCCGCCAGCCCGCCTGACACGCAGGCCAGCATCAAGAGCAGCCATGTCAGGCGCCGCGACCCGCCCCACCGTCGCGCCACGACCCACAGCCCAACGGCCAAGGCGGCGCCCAGCAACAAGGGCCACAAGACCGGCTCGGCTCGCAGGGCGAAATAGACGCCGCCGCCCGCGCCGAATGCGACCGGCGCCCATAGCCGCCATCTCAGGGTCTGGGCGGCGACCTCGGCCTGCAGCCAGGCGCGCAATCGCGCAGCGGGGGTAGGTTTTGCCGCATCGGGGCGTATAAGGGCCTCGCTTACGGACCCCTCCCCCATGACCTCACATTCTTCGACTGTCGTCACCCGCTTCGCCCCCTCGCCGACAGGCTATCTGCATATCGGCGGGGCGAGAACCGCTTTGTTCAACTGGCTGTACGCCAAGAGACACGCTGGACGTTTCCTGATCCGTGTCGAGGATACCGACCGCGAACGCTCGACGGATGAGGCGGTGAAGGCCATTTTCGACGGGCTGAGCTGGCTGGAGCTGTTCGCCGACGACGAGCCGGTGTTCCAGTTCAGCCGCGCCGACCGCCACCGCGAAGTAGTCGATCAACTGCTTGAAACCGGCCATGCCTATCGCGACTACACTTCGGCCGAGGAGACCGGTCGTCTGCGTGACGAGGCCAAGGCTGAAAAGCGCACCTTCGAATCGCCCTGGCGCGACCGTCAGCCGACTGTGGACGATCTGGCCCTGCCTCACGTCGTGCGCTTCCGCCGGCCAAAGGCGACGACGGTCACGGTGGCCGATGAGGTTCAGGGTGATGTGAACTGGTCGACCGACGACCTGGACGATCTGGTGCTGCTGCGTTCGGACGGCGCGCCGACCTATAACCTCGCCGTCGTCGTGGACGACCACGACATGGGCGTGACCCACGTCATTCGCGGCGACGATCATCTGAACAACGCCGCGCGCCAGAGCCTGATCTACGATGCGCTGGGCTGGACGCGCCCGACCTTCGCCCACATCCCCCTGATCCACGGACCGGACGGCGCGAAGTTGTCGAAGCGTCACGGCGCCCAGGCGGTGCATGAATACGCCGAGATGGGCTACTTGCCCGAGGCCATGCGCAACTATCTGGCCCGCCTGGGGTGGGCTCACGGCGACGATGAACTGTTCAGCGACGCCCAAGCCATCGAATGGTTCGATCTCGCCGGCATCGGCCAGGCGCCGGCCCGCCTGGATTTCGACAAGCTGGCGCACGTCAATTCGCACTGGCTGCGCCTCGCCGACGATGAACGGCTCGCCAAGCTGACGCTGGATGCGCATCTGCAGAAGGGCCACGCCCTGGCGGAGGCGGACGAAGCCCGCCTCCAGCGCGCTATGCCGTTCGTCAAGGACCGCGCCAAGACGATCCCCGATCTGGCCGACCAGACGGCTTTCGTCCTGAAATCCCGTCCACTGATCCTGGACGACAAGGCAAAGGCGCTGCTGTCCGGCGAGACGCTGGGTCGCCTCGCCCGTCTGCGCGAGCGGCTGTCCCTGTTCCAATCCTGGGATGTCTTCGCGCTGGAAGCCGAGCTCAAGGCCTTTGCGGAATCCGAGGGCGTCGGGTTCGGAAAAATCGGCCCGCCGATGCGCGCGGCGCTTACCGCAGGGTCAACATCACCTGATATTGCACGAACTTTGTCGGCTCTTGGGCGCGACGAAAGTCTCGGGCGCTTGGATGATGCGCTGCAACAGACTAAGTGATCACCCACAAACCAAAAGCGGCCGACGCCTCCCCGCGCCTGGACGTGTGATGCAAAGGGGCATTCATGACTGAACAAGCCAAACCCGCCGGCTCGGCGACCCTGTCCTTCGAGGACAAGACGATCGAGTTGCCGGTCCTTTCGGGCTCCACCGGCCCGGACGTCATCGACATCCGCAAACTCTATGCGGGAACGGGCGCCTTCACCTTCGACCCCGGCTTCACCTCGACGGCGGCCTGTGAATCGGCACTGACCTATATCGACGGCGACGCCGGCGTGCTGCTGCACCGCGGCTATCCGATCGACCAGCTGGCGTCGAAGTCGAACTTCCTGGAAGTCTGCCACCTGCTGCTGCACGGCGAACTGCCGACCGCCGCCCAGTTCGAGAAGTTCGAAAACAGCATCACCACACACACGATGCTGCACGCCCAGTTCGACCGCTTCTTCGAAGGCTTCCGCCGCGACGCCCACCCGATGTCGATCATGGTCGGCACCGTCGGCGCCCTGTCGGCCTTCTATCACGACAGCCTGGACATCCATGATCCTGTGCAACGCGACATCTCGGCCATTCGCCTGATCGCCAAGATGCCGACGATCGCGGCGCGGGCCTATAAGTATCACGTCGGCCAGCCCTTCATCTCGCCGCGCAACGACCTGTCCTACGCTGAAAACTTCCTGCGCATGTGCTTCGCCGTGCCGGCCGAAGACTATCATGTCGATCCGGCCCTGGTTCGCGCCATGGACCGCATCTTCACCCTGCACGCCGACCACGAACAGAACGCCTCGACCTCGACCGTCCGCCTGGCCGGTTCGTCGGGCGCCAATCCGTTCGCCTGTATCGCCGCCGGCATCGCCTGCCTCTGGGGCCCGTCGCACGGCGGCGCCAACGAAGAGGCGCTGAACATGCTCAAGGAAATCGGTACGCCCGACAAGATTCCTGAGTTCATCCAGGGCGTTAAGGATCGCAGGTACAAGCTGATGGGCTTCGGTCACCGCGTGTACAAGAACTACGATCCTCGCGCCAAGGTCATGCAGCAGTCGGCCTATGAAGTGCTGGCCGCCACCGGCCGCGAGAACGATCCGCTGTTCCTGGTCGCCAAGGAGCTGGAGAAGGTCGCCCTGTCGGACGAATACTTCACCTCGCGTAAGCTGTTCCCGAACGTCGACTTCTATTCCGGCATCACCCTGTCGGCGATGGGCTTCCCGACCACCATGTTCACCGTCCTGTTCGCCCTGGCCCGCACCGTGGGCTGGATCGCTCAGTGGCAGGAAATGATGGCCGATCCGTCGCAGAAGATCGGTCGCCCGCGTCAGCTCTACACCGGTCCGACCCAGCGCGATTACGTGCCGATCGAACAACGCGGCTGACACGTCGGCTAAAATGCAAAACGCCGGGGAGACATCCCCGGCGTTTTTCTTTGTCGTCAGACCAGCTTCAGATCCGCGAACCGCGCGGCCAGGTCGTCCAGATCGCGATGCATATGGGCCACGCCGATCGCAGCAGCGCCCAGAGCCACATCGTCGCCCTCGACAGCCATGGACAGAGCCAGGCTTTGGTCGATCGCACCCATGGGCTGGGCGGCCCTGCCTTCAGACAGAGCCTTGAGTTGCTCCACCGCGCGCTCCGCGTCCTGCGACCAGGGATCCAGCCGTGCGCCTGCACTCTCGGCCTGGAAACCGCGCCCCAAGATGACGATGTCGCTGCGCACGCGCCAGAAGGCGCGAACGAGCGCGGCCCGGTCCGCCGTCTCGCGTTGCGGGCCGGGCAGATCGATGACGTTCTTGGCCGCCTGACCCAGCGCATCCAGCCGCCGCTTAAGGTCGGCATGACGGCGCGAAATCTCGGACGCATCGTCCGGGGCGGCCTTTGAAACCAGAGCCAACAGCCCCGCCGCTTCGCCCGCCGCCTCGCGCGCCTGAAGTTTGAAGGACTGCCCGGCATGGCGCGGAAACAGGGCCAGGATCGCCAGCACGCCGACACCGCTGCCGACGAGGATTTCCATCACTCTATCCAGCGCGAGGGACGCCGGCCCCTCTGCGCCCGTCCCGCCGGCAATGACGATGGTGGCGGTGACGGGTGCGACCTTCAGCCATGGCCGCCCGGCTGCGAAGAAGGCCAGCAGCCCCGCAGAGACGGCGATGCTCAGGGCCATGCTTTCCAGGCCCGGCGGACGGAGGAAGGCGAACACAGCCCCCGCCAGCGCTCCGGTCGCCGTGCCGATGGCCCGGTCGCACGCAACGGTCAGGACGCCGCCGCCGACGCTCGCCTGGATGACGACGATGGCGGAAATCACGCTCCAGTATGGGTGCGGCAGGTTCAGCCAGGTCGCGAGATAGAGCGCGGCCATCGCACCGACCGCCATCTGAAGCGCGGCGCGGACCTCGGCCGCACGTCGCGGACTGAACGCCCGCGCCATCGTCAGTTCGCCGATTTGGCGGCAATGACCCTGAGCACGGCGTCGGCAGCCAATTCGGACGGGTCCGGGCCTCCGCGCCCCATCAGGTCCAATGCCGCCGTCTGCCGACGCGCCTGTTCGGCCGCCAGGGCCGGGTCGGCCAACAGTCGCCCGACCGCCGCCGTCAGGATGGCCGGGGTCGCCTCGTGCTGAATGAACTCGGGCGCGATCCGGTCGTCAGCCGCGACATTGAACAGGGTGATGTGTTTGGCCGTCACGAACCGCTTCATCAGCTGGTAGCTGAGCCCGTCGATCTTGTAGGCGATGACCATCGGCGCGCCCGCCAGCGCGAGCTCGGTCGACACGGTGCCGCTGGTGGCCAGGGCGACGGTCGCGGCGCGCATGGCGTCATACTTTTCGGCTTCGTCGACCAGATGAACGCGGAAGGGCCAAGCGGCGACGCGGGCCGCAACATCGTGAGCGACCGTCCCTGCGGCGACCACGGCGACTTCAAGGCCGGGGTTCATGGTCTTCAGTTTTCTGACCGTCGCCTCATAGACGGGGGCCATTCGGGTGATCTCACTGGGCCGGCTGCCGGGCAGCACCAAGAGAAGCTGCGCATCGGCCGCGATCCCACGACTCGCGCGGAACGCTGCACCGTCCGCAGCATCCACCTTCATATGAAGCGCTGACGAACCGACCACGGTCGTCGGCAGGCCCTCGCGCTCGAACCAGGGCGCATCAAAGCCATAGAGGGCGAGCAAATGATCGACGGCCCCTGCCAAGGTCTTGGCCCGGCCCGGCCGCGATGCCCAGACCTGAGGCCCGACATACTTGATCAGCGGCAGGTCCGGTCGCGCAGCCCGGATCGCCTTGGCCACACGGATCGTGAAGCCCCAACTGTCGATCAGAACCACGGCGTCAGGCTTTTCCCGCTCGGCCAGCGCCGCCGTCTGCTCGACGCGCCGCTTGACCTTGCCATAGGCGCGCAACCCCTCGATCCAGCCCAGGATCGACAGTTCGGCGATATCGAACGGGCTGACCACGCCCTCGGCCGCCATCTTGGGCCCGCCGACGCCGACAAAGGCCACATCGGCCCCCAACCGCGCCTTCAACGCCTTGGCCAGACCGGCGCCCAGCGCATCGCCCGAAGCCTCCGCCGCCACCAGCATGATCGTCAGCGGACGGCTCACCGATCCTCGCCCCAGACGAACAGGCCCAGACGGTTCGCCGTCGCGACAATGGCGTTGCGATCGATCAGAATCAAACGTCCCGCCACGCCGCCTATGCCCGCCAGACCTGCCGCCGCCGCCATTTCGACGGTGCGCGGCCCGATCACGGGCATATCGACGCGCAGGTCCTGGATCGGCTTGGGCGCCTTGCCGAGCGCGCCCCTGGGGTTGTCAATCGCTCCACGCAAATCGGCGGGCAGGCCAGCGACGCGGGTCAGCATGGCGTCGGTGCCTTCCTGCGCCTCGATCGCAAGGACCAGGCCGTCACAGACCACGGCGCCCTGCCCGATATCGAGTTCGCCTGATTTTTCGGCGACATGCAGCGCTTTCTTCAGATCGCCTAGCTGCTCCTCGGTCGGCGACAAGGTCCCCAGGGCGCCCGCCCCAAGCGTATCACCGCCCAGAATGTCGTCGGCCCCCTCGACGGCGAAGCCTTCGGCCTCGAACACCGACAGGATTTTCCGCAGCAGGGCGTCGTCGCCCTTTGAGGCGGCGGCGACGATGCCCGGCAACAGGGTCGCCCCTTTGAAATCAGGCTTCAGCGTCTTGAAATCCGGCCGATTGACGATTCCCGCCAGACACACGGTCGTGCAGCGCTCGGTCTTCAGCGCCTTCAGGATCGCGCCGATCTGCGCCATGCCGAACTCGGCGCCGGGCCAGCGCGCCAGATGCTCATCGGCAAACCCGGACAGTCGGATCACGAAAACCGGCCGCCCCAGCGCATCGCAACGCGCCGCGACGGCCGCCGGCAGATCACCGCCGCCCGCGATCAGACCCAGCTTTCCAGCCGCGCTCATTCCGCGTTCGGCAGGCACAGCGGACGCCGCCCGCCGTCGCGGATGAAGGCGATGATCTCCATGATCTCGGGCAGGTCGGCATAGCGTTCCGCCACGCCATCGATCCGACCGGCGAACTCGCCCTCGCCCTCGAAGAGATCACGATAGGCCGCGAGCAGACGCCGCACCTGATCTTTTCCGTATCCCTTGCGCTTGAGGCCGATCAGGTTCAGCCCACGCAGCCGCGCATGGTTGCCCCAGGCCGAGCCATAGGGGATGACGTCGCGCGTCACCGCCGCCAGACCGCCGATGATCGCGCCCTGCCCGACGCGGCCGTTCTGGTGCACCGCGCACAGTCCACCCAGGAACACCTTGTCCCCGACCTGAGCATGACCCCCAAGGGTCGCGTTGTTGGCCATGACCACATTGTCGCCGACGACGCAGTCGTGACCGACATGGGCGCCGGTCATGAACAGATTGTTCGAACCCACGACCGTGACGCCCGTCCCCTGCGGCGTGCCCCGATTGAAGGTGCAGTGCTCGCGGATCAGATTGTTCTCGCCGATCTCCAGCCGAACCGTCTCGCCCTTGTAGCCATTGTGCTGCGGGTCGCCGCCAATGACGGCGAAGGGGTGGATGACTGTCCCGCCCCCGACCGTCGTGTCCTGCTGGACCACGACATGGCTGACCAGACGCACGTTGGCGCCCAGCACCACATTCGGCCCGACCGTGCACCAGGGGCCGACCTGCACCCCTTCGCCCAGGGTCGCCGTCGCATCGATCAGAGCCGTAGGATGAACGGTCATCAGGCCGCCGGCCCAGGCGCCGGAGCAGGCACAGTCACGACCATGGCCATGAACTCGGCTTCGGCCGCCAGCTTGCCGTCGATGAAGGTCTCGCCCCGGAACTTGTAGGCGTCGCCCCGCGCGCGGATCACCTTCACCTCCATACGGAGCTGGTCGCCGGGCCTCGCGGGCTTTCTGAAGCGAACACCGTCGATCGACATGAACATGATGACCTTGTCGGCCACGGCGACATCCAGCGTCTTGGACATCAGCAGGGCGCCGGTCTGGGCCATGGCCTCGACGATCAGCACGCCGGGCATGACCGGATCGATCGGGAAGTGCCCCGGGAAGAACGGCTCGTTGTGGGTGACGTTCTTGATGCCGACGATCGACGTCGCGGGCACGAAGTCTTCAGCCTTGTCCACCAGCAGGAAGGGATAGCGGTGCGGCAGCCGCCGCATCACCTCGGCGTAATCGATCTTGCCTTCGACGGCAGTCGTGTCGCTCATCCCTATGATTCCTTCGGAGCCTTCTTCAATGAGGCCTGTTTGGCGAGCCAGACCGTCTCGCGCAAGAACTGTCGGATCGGACGCGCCGGATAACCCGACCAGGTCTCGCCGGCAGGAACATCGGACAGCACACCGGCGCCGGCTGCGACGCGCGCGCCCTCGCCGATCGTGATGTGGTCTCCGATCCCCGCCTTTCCACCGAAGATGACGTTGTCGCCGCTGGTGACAGAGCCCGAGATGCCGGTGTTGGCGGCCATCAGATTATTGCGCCCGATGACGCAGTTGTGGCCCACCATGACCAGATTATCGATCTTGGTGTTCTCGCCAATGACCGTGTCGTCATAGGCGCCGCGGTCGATGCACGAGTTGGCGCCCACCGTAACACCGTCCTGAAGAATGACGCGTCCGAGTTGGGGAATATCCATGATGCCCGCCGCTGTCCCCGTGGCGCCGAACCCCGCTTCGCCGATCCGCGCGCCGGCATACAGCTTCACCCGGTCGCCGATCAGCGCAAAGGCCACGCTGACGTTGGCGCCGATCACGCAATCGCGGCCGATCTGCACGCCCGGCGCGATGACGCTATTGGCGCCGATGCGGGACCCGCGACCGATGCGAACGCCCTGTCCCAGGATCGCGCCTGGTTCGACCACGACGCTGTCGTCCTCGGCCGCCTCGTCGCGGCTGATCGCTTTATCCAGGAGTATGGGGCGATGAAGCGCCAACGACGCCTTGGCCCAGGCGGCTTGAGGCGTGCGTGAGACGATGACGGCGGTGGACGACGGCGCGGCGTCCTTGGCCTCGGCCGGCACGATAACGCAGCCGGCCTTGGTCGCCGCAAGCGCAGAGGCGAACTTGCGGTCGCCCAGAAACGCGATCGCGCCCCCGTCCGCAGAGGACAAGGGCGCGACGGAGGCGATCATGCGATCCCCGCCCCTTTCGACTTCCCCGCCGATCTTGGCCGCCAGATCGGCGACGCTGAGCGGCGACAGGGTTTCGAAGAAACGGGGATCAGGCATCGAGAATTAGCGGGCGGCGGCCGGTTGCGCCTGCGTTTGAGCCGGCACAGCCATACGGTTGAAGCTCAGCGTCGGCAGGGCGGTGTTCAGGCGCTGAATCGCCAGGTCAGTGATGTCCATGGCGGGGTTCATCATGAAGACGCTCTCGCGGTCCAGCAGCAGGCCGCAGCCCTTCTCCTGATACAGGGCGGTCAGGATCGGCGAGACGGCCTCAGTGATGGCTTGGCGCTGCATGCCCAGGGTGTAGCGCAGCTCGTTTTCGCGGGTGGCTTCCAGCTGTTGGGCCTCTTGCGCGCGCTGCTGCAGGGCCTGACGGCGCTGTTGCAGTTGGTCGGCCGGCAGGCTCGAACCCGAGGCTTGCAGTTGCTGCGCGTCCGACTGGATGGACGTGGCGTAAGGTTGCAGTTCGCCCTGAACTTCCTGAGCCAGCTGTTGCATGCGGGCTTCGACGGCCTGACCGGCCGACGACTGGGCCAGCAGACGCGCGTTGTAATAGACGCAGACGCCGGGGATGACCGGGCCGGGATTGGCGGGCGCGCCGGCCTGTTGCGCCGAGGCGGCGGTGGCGATGAGCGAAGCAGCGGCGGTCGCCGCGATGATCAGAGCTTTCATGGTGTTTCCTCGTGCGGTCAAAAAGCCGCGATTAGAACTGAGTGGAGGTCGAGAAGCGGAAGGACTCCGTCTTGTCGTAGTCTTCCTTGGACAGAACCTTGGAGATGTCGAAGCGGATCGGACCCATCGGCGACTTCCAGTGGATGCTGACGCCCGCCGACGCGCGCAGCGACAGCTCATCGGCGATATTGGTGTTCACCGTCCCGCTCGACGTCAGCTTGTAGCGGTCGTCGAGCACGCCCAGCGTACCGACATCGGCGAACAGCGAGGTCTTGATGCCGTACTGCTCAGGCAGATAGTTCGGCAGGGTCAGTTCGACCGTGCCGATAGCGTAGAAGTTGCCGCCCAGGGCGTCGGTCGTAGTCAGATCGCGCGGCCCCATACCGGCTGTCTCGAAGCCGCGGAAGCTGTTGCCGCCCTTGAAGAAGCGGTCGTTGATGCGGATCGGATCGCCGTTCCAGCCGCTGACGTAGCCGGTCGAACCCTGAACGCTGACGATCCAGTTGGGCGTAAAGCCGTAGTACCAGCTCGCATCAGCCTCGGTCTTCACATAGTTCACGTCGCCGCCCAGACCCGCGAGGTCCTGACGCAGCGACCCGGCCCAGCCGCGCGTCGGACGGATCGGATCGTTGGTGTAGTTGACCTGCAGCGTATAGCCCGCCGACGAGTTGATGAAGCTGCCGACCTGATCGCACAGGGCAGAGGAGCCTCGCCCCACGCCATTGCAATAGCCGTCCGGCACGATGATCTCGTCGGACTTCAGGAAGTAGCGCGTGCTGAGCAGCATGTTGCCGTTCAGCGGATAGGACAAGCGCAGACCGCCGCCCGTGGAACGATAGTCGTATGACGAATATTGGCTCAGGTCGTAGCGCGAGTGGAACAGGTCGAAGCCGGCGCGCAGGTCGCGCCCCAGGAACTTCGGCTCCGTGAAGCGGAAGTCGACCTGCTGGCGCAGCGAGCCCCACTCCAGACGGGCGACCACGTTCTGGCCGCGCCCGCGGAAGTTCCGCTCCGAGATGCCCAGGTTAACCGTGAAGGAGTCGACAGAGCTGAAGCCCGCGCCGACGGACAGTTCGCCAGTGGGTTGCTCTTGGACATTGACGTTGATGACCGAGCGGTCCGGTGCGCTGCCGCGCGTCTCCTCAACCGTCACATCTTTGAAGAAGCCCAGGGCGCGCAGGTTGTTGCGCGAGCGCTCCATCAGGGCGCGGTTGAAGGCGTCGCCCTCGGTCAGCAGCAGTTCGCGGCGGATCACCGGGTCGATCGTGCGGGTGTTGCCGACCACATTGATGCGATCGATGTAGACCCGCTGGCCCTCGGACACGTTGAAGGTCACATCGACCGTGTCTGTCTCGGGATTGGCCTTATAGGTCGGATTGATCTCGACGAAGGCGTAGCCGGCCGAACCGGCGGCGAACGTCAGAGCGTCGACTGCCTGTTCGATCTTGTCGCTTTCGTACAGCTGGCCTTCGCGGATCGGCACCAGGGCCTTCAGGAAGTCGGCGTTCAGCCGGTCGTTCTGGGTGACGACCTTGATCTCACCGAAGTTGTACTTGTCGCCTTCGTTCAGCGTCAGCGTCAGCTGGAACGCCTGATCGTCCGGCTGCAGCTCGGCGACCGAGGACACCACGCGGAAGTCGTAATAGCCGCGGTTGGTGTAGAACTTCCGCAGCTGCTCCTGATCGTATTCCAGGCGGTTGGGGTCGTAGTTGTCGTTGTTGGAGAAGAACTTCCACCAGGTCGACTTCTCGGTGACCATCACGCCGCGCACGTCGCGATCGGAAAACGCCTCGTTGCCCAGCACGTTGATGGCGCTGATGCCGGTCTGCGGCCCTTCGTTGATCTCAAAGATCACATCGACGCGGTTCTGCTCCAGCTGGACCAGCTTGGGCGTCACGGTCGCGGAGATGCGCCCCTGCAGGCGATACAGTTCGACGATGGACCCGACGTCCTCCTGGACCTTGGCGCGGGTATAGATGCCGCGCGGCGCCAGGGTCACTTCCTTGGTCAGCTTGTCCTTCGACAGCGCCTTGTTTCCCTCGAACACCACCTGGTTGATGATCGGGTTCTCGACGATCTGGACGATCAGATCGCCGTTCTGGATGCCCAGTTGCACATCGGCGAACAGGCCCGTGCGCGACAGGGTGCGCACCGCGACGTCCAGCACCGAGGCGTCGACCGCATCACCAGGACGGATCGGCAGATAGGACAGAACCGTCGTCTGGTCGATCCGCTGCGCGCCCTGCACGATGATGCGGTTGATCGTGATCGTCTGCGGCGCAGCGATCTCGACGCGCGGTTCGGCGGCGCTCCCCGAGGCCGTCTGGGCCGGCGTTTGGGCAGGCGTTTGAGTCGGCGCAGCAGGCGTCGTCGTCGGCGCGGTCTGGGCCAGCGCGGGTGCGCCCAGCCCGGCGGCGACCGCCAGAGCCAGCAGGCTGGAGCGGGCGCTCAGTCGAACGGTGGCGCGAGAGGTCATGTCATTCATTCGGGAAACCGTCGGGGGCTGGCGTCGGCTCACGAGACGAGCCCGCCGAGGAATTGGAAGATATTGAGCTTCTGTAGGTCGTTCCACGTTGCGAACAACATAAATCCCGCCAAAAGCGCAAGGCCTGCACGATAGCCCATCTCCTGGAACCGCGCCGACACAGGCTGTTTCGCCACAGCCTCATAGCCGTAGAAAAGCAGATGCCCGCCGTCGAGGACCGGAATGGGAAGCAGATTTAGAAAGCCGATTCCGATCGAAAGTATGGCGGCCAAGGTTGTCAGCGTCAGGATCAGGTTGATCGCCATGGCGCCCGGCGCTGGATTGGCCTCGACCGCAGCCGTGGTCAGCGAGCCCGTCGCCTTGGCCATGCCCAGCGGACCGCTGAACTGATCGCCCGACTCGCGGCCCGTCGCCAGGCGTCCGAGGTAGGTCAGGGTCGAGCCGATGACGTCGCCCGTCTGGCGCGCACCCTCTACGACGGCGTCGACAGGGCCGTAACGCACGTGGCGGACATCGCCGGCCGACGAGCCCAGCCCCAGGCCGATGCGGCCGACCTTGACGCGTCCGGCGATGGGGTCGTTTTCCTCGCGGCGTTCCGGCGTCGCGACCAGCTCGACAGGACGCCCGGCGCGCTCGACCGTGAAACGCACGGGATCGCCGGTCGAAAGCATGACGGTGCGGGTGACGGCGCTGCCGTCCTTGATGGCCTTGCCGTTCACCTCAGTGATCAGGTCGCCGATCTGGAATCCAGCGGCGGCGGCCGGCGATCCCGCCTGGACCTGAGCGACACGCGCGGGGCGCAGAGACACGCCGACGGCCATGAAGACGACGGCGAAGATGGTGATGGCCAGGATGAAGTTGGCGATGGGCCCGGCCGCGACGATCAGGGCGCGCTGCCACACCGGCTTGAAGTGGAAATAGTCACGCTCGGCGCCCGGTCCACGCTCGGCGACCACGCGGCGGCGCAGTTCGTCCAATCCGGCCCGATCAGGCACGCTGGACGCATCCAGATCGCCTGAAAACTTCACATAGCCGCCCAGCGGCAGCCAGCCGAGGCGCCATTCAATGCCGTGACGATCTGTGCGGCTGGCCACGGCCTTGCCGAAGCCGACCGCGAACCGGTCCACCTTCACGCCAAAGGCGCGCGCGACAAGGAAGTGACCCAGTTCGTGGATGGTGACGATGAAAGTCAGCACCAGCAGGAACGAGGCGATGGAGATCAGGACCTGACCCAAGACGCCCAGCATTCGAAAATCGTCTCCCCTGGCCTGCTGTCAGGCCGCATTCGCAAGGCCGGCGATGACGGTCTCGGCCATTCGGCGCGTCTCGGCGTCGACCGAAAGGGCCGCGCCGCAGGCGTCTCCAGAACCGAAAGCCATCCCCGCTTTCGTCGCACGCTCAAGGGTTTCGGCGACGACTGCGGCAATATTGAGAAACGCCAGCTTGCGGTCAAGGAAGGCGAAGGCGGCGACCTCATTGGCGGCGTTGAACACGGCCGGCGTCGCGCCGCCCGCCTTCAGGGCCTGACGCGCCAGATCAAGGGCGGGAAAGCGCGTCAGATCGGGCGCTTCGAACGTCAGCTGCCCTAGCTGAGCCAGATCCAGCTTAGGCGCCGGCCACGCGATCCGATCCGGCCAGGCCAGGGCGCAGGCGATCGGCGTGCGCATATCCGGTGGTCCCATCTGGGCCAGCGTCGAACCATCCACATATTCCACAAGGCTGTGGATGATCGATTCGGGGTGCACCACGACGTCGATCCGATCCTGCGGCATATCGAACAGATAAGCCGCCTCGATCATCTCCAGGCCCTTGTTGGCCATGGTGGCGCTATCGACTGAAATCTTGGCGCCCATGCTCCAGTTGGGGTGGGCGACGGCCTGTTCCGGCGTGATGGCGACCATCTGCTCGCGCGGCGTATTGCGAAAAGGCCCGCCCGATGCGGTCAGGATCAGCTTGGCCACCCGCTCAGGCGCTTCGGCCGGAAACACCTGGAAGATGGCGGAGTGCTCGGAATCGACGGGGATCAAGCGCCCCCCTGCCCGCTTGACCCGTTCGATCAGGGCGGGGCCGCAACAGACCAGGCTTTCCTTGTTGGCCAGCGCAAGGGTCGCGCCCGTTCCCGCCGCCGCCCAGGCGGACTTCAGACCCGCCGCTCCGACGATGGACGCCATGATCCAGTCGGCAGGTCGCGTCGCCGCCTCGACGATGGCGGCGTCGCCAGCGGCGACAGCGACGTCCGTGCCGGACAAGGCGTCGCGCAGATCGTCCAATCGCGCCGGATCGGCGGTCACGGCCAGCTTGGGCCGCCAGCGCCTGGCCTGTTCGGCCAGTTTGGCGATATTGGCGCCGCCTGTCAGGGCCTGGACCTCGAACGCGCCCGTGCCCGTCGCCTCGGCTTGAGCCATCAGGTCCAGCGTGAAGGCGCCGACCGATCCGGTCGCGCCAAGCACGGTGATGCGACGTCGGATCACGCCCCACGCTCCAGCATCAGGACGATCAATCGGCCAGCCGCGACGACGACGACCGCGAACATCAAACCATCGACGCGGTCCAGCAGGCCGCCGTGGCCCGGAATGGTATTGCCCGCATCCTTGACCCCGAACCGTCGCTTGAGCGCCGATTCCCACAGGTCTCCCGCCATGGTCGCCAAGGCCGCCGCCAAGCCCAAGACCGCCCCCCATACGACGCTCAAGGCGCCCATATTGACCCAGGCCGTGATGACGGCGCCCGCAACCGCGCCGGCCGCAACGCCGCCGATGAACCCGGACCAGGTCTTGTTCGGTGAAAAGCGCGGCCACAGCTTGGGTCCGCCAAAGGTGGATCCAGCCAGATAGGCCACGATGTCGGCTGACCAGGCGACGGCGAAGACCAGCACGGTCCAGTGCAGCCCGATCAAACTGTCGACATCGCGCAGCCAAATCAGCAGCACCGAAGGCCAGCCGAGGTAGAGCACGCCGTAGGCGGCATCCAGCGCCTCCTGCCCTCGACTACGGGCATAGACTCCAGCCGCGACCGCGCCGAACACCAGCATGATGAAGGCGACGGACATGGCGCCGAAATGGGCGCTGATTACAGCAGCCACGACGCCGAAGCTGACCGCGCCGCCCATGACGCGGCGCGCATGGGGCGCACTCATCGCCGCCCATTCGAACGCCAGGACGACGCTAGCGACGATCATCAGCGCCAGGAACCACACGCCGCCGCCCCACGTCGCAGCGACCGCGGCGGGCGCCAGGACGACGGCGGATGCAGCCCTGAGGGCGATATCCCGACCCTTGACCGCCATCAGGCCGTCGCGCGCTCAGGCGCGATCACGCGTCCGCCGAAACGGCGATCGCGCTGACCAAAGGCTGAGATCGCCTCAGCCAGCGCCTTGGGGCCATAGTCGGGCCAAAGAATGTCTTGGAAGACGAGCTCGGCGTAAGCGGCCTCCCACAACAGGAAGTTCGACAGTCGCTGCTCGCCCGACGTGCGCACGATCAAATCCAGCGGCGGCGAGCCCGCCGTGGCCAGGCCTGAGGTCAGGATCGCCTCGTTGAAAGGCTCGACCGTCTCACCCGCCAGCACCCGCTCCATATGGCGACGCGCCGCGTCCACCAAATCCGCGCGACCGCCGTAGTTGAAGGCGACCTGCAACAGGAAGCGGTCATTATGGGCGGTCTGGGCCTCGGCCCTTTCGATGATGGCGGCGATGTCGGCCGGCAGTCCTTCGCGTCGCCCCAGAATTTTCAGCCGGACGCCGGCCTTGGTCAGCCGGGCCAGATCGCTGGCGACGTAGGACCGCACCAGCCCCATCAGGTCCGACACCTCGTCCTCGGGCCGGCTCCAGTTCTCGGTCGAGAAGCCGAACACCGTCAGGCAGTCGATGCCGAGATCCGGCGCCGCCTGGATCGTGCGCTTCAGCGCCTGAACGCCTTCGCGGTGGCCAAGGGCGCGCGGCAGACCGCGCGCTTTCGCCCAGCGTCCATTGCCGTCCATGATGATGGCGACGTGGCGCGGGCCGTCCTGACCCTGCTTGTCTGGGCTTTGGCCTGAAGGCGCGGCGCGGTCTGCCGTCATCTGTCGTGCGATCCCTTCCGGACCCAGCCGTTTCGCCTCAGACCTGCATGATCTCTTGTTCCTTGGTCTTCAAGGTCTCGTCGATGCGCTTGATGGCCGCGTCGGTGTCCTTCTGGACCTCGGTCTCCATCTTCTTTTGTTCGTCCTGGCTGATCTCGCCGGCCTTCTCGGCCTTCTTGAGGTCGTCGTTGGCGTCGCGGCGGACGTTGCGAACCGAGATCTTCTGCTGCTCGGCGTATTTGCCGGCCAGCTTGACCAGGTCCTTGCGGCGTTCCTCGGTCAGGGGCGGCACCGGAATGCGCAGGGTCTGGCCGTCCACGATCGGGTTCAGGCCCAGATTGGCGTTGCGGATCGCCTTTTCGACGGCGACCACCATGCCCTTGTCCCAGACATTTACGCTCAGCATCCGGGGCTCGGGCACGCTGATCGCGGCGACGGCGGTCAGGGGCGAGGCCGAGCCGTAGGCTTCGACCCGCACGGGCTCCAGCAGGCCGGCGTTGGCGCGGCCGGTGCGCAGACCGCTGAACTCTTCCTTCAGGGCGGCGACGGAGCGATCCATGCGGTCGCGATAGGTCTTGAGGTCAGGCTTTGCCATGGTCTTGGTCTCTCTTGTCTTTCCTGGTCAGGCGAACGTTCAGGCGACGTCCTGAATGACCGTGAACGTGCCTTCGCCGGTCAGGGTCCGGCGCAGCGAATTGTCTTCCCGAATGGAGAAGACCACGATCGGTATCCCCGTGTCGCGCATCATGGCGATGGCCGAGGCGTCCATGACCCGCAGATCCTTAGCCAGCACATCCTGATAGGACAGCGTCTCATACCGCGTCGCGTCGGGATCCTTTTTCGGGTCGGCGGTATAGACCCCGTCCACGCTGGTGCCTTTCAGCAGGGCGTCGCAGCCCATTTCCGCCGCCCGCAGCGCCGCACCCGAGTCCGTGGTGAAGAACGGTGCGCCCACGCCGGCGGCGAAGATCACGACCCGGCCCTTTTCCAGATGACGCAGGGCGCGACGGCGAATGTAGGGTTCGGCGATGGCCGCCATCGGAATGGCGCTCTGCACGCGGGTCGAGACGCCGATCTTCTCCAGCGCCGACTGCATGGCCAGGGCGTTCATGATGGTCGCCAGCATGCCCATATAATCGGCCTGTGCGCGCTCCATGCCGGCCGCCGCCTTGGACAAACCGCGGAAGATGTTGCCGCCGCCGATGACGAGACAGATTTCGACGCCCTCGGCCGCGACGTCCGCGACCGCTTTCGCGACCGTATCCACCGTCTTCATGTCGACGCCGAACGACTGGTCGCCCATCAGCACCTCGCCCGACACCTTCAGCAGGACGCGTTTGTAGCGGAAGGTCGAGGGGGCGTCGGGCATGCGGGAAGGTCCGTTGACTGCGGCGCCATTGAATCAGGCGGCTTCTTATAGACGAAAGGCGCGCCGGCCATCAAAGCCGAACGCGCCCTTCTGATACAAAACCCTCACGAATGAGGGGAATGTTTTTTAGTTGCCGCCCATCATGGAGGCGACTTCCGACGCGAAGTCGGGGCCTTCGACCTTCTCGACGCCTTCACCCAGCGCCAGGCGGACGAAGCCGGCCAGGCGCAGGTTGGAGGAGCCCAGTTCCTTGGCCGAGTTGGCGACCAGTTGTTCGATGGTCACGTCCGGATCCATGACGAACGGCTGCTTGGACAGCACCACGTCCTTCTGGAACTTGTTGATCTGACCTTCCACGATCTTTTCGATCATGGCTTCCGGGCGGCCTTCTTCCTTGGCCTTTTCGATCAGAACGGCGCGTTCCTTCTCGATGGCGGCGGGGTCCAGGTCGTCGGTGTTCAGCGACAGCGGCGCGGTGGCGGCGACGTGCATTGCGATCTTGCGGCCCAGTTCGCGAAGCGCGGTCTTGTCGCCCTCGCCTTCAAGAGCCACCAGCACGCCGATGCGGCCGACGCCCGGCGAAACCGCGTTGTGGACGTAGGTCGAGACGACACCTTCCGAAACCGACAGGCGGGCGGCGCGGCGCAGTTGCATGTTCTCGCCGATCGTGGCGATCATGTTGGTCACTTCGTCCTGAACCGTCTTGCCGGCTTCCAGTTCGGCGCCGTGCAGGGCCTCGACCGAGTGGTGCTCCAGACCCAGTTGGGCGAACGATTTGGCGGCGTTCTGGAACAGCTCGTTACGGGCGACGAAGTCGGTTTCGGCGTTGAATTCGATGGCGGCGGCGACTTCGCCCTTGCCGTCTTCCTTCGAGGCGACGGCGACCAGACCTTCAGCCGCGACGCGGTCGGCCTTCTTGGCGGCCTTGGACAGGCCCTTGGCGCGCAGCCAGTCGATTGCTGCTTCGATGTTGCCGTCGTTTTCGACCAGCGCCTTCTTGCAGTCCATCATGCCGACGCCCGAACGCTCGCGAAGCTCCTTCACGAGGGCGGCAGTGATCTCGGCCATGTTCTTCTCCTTGGGGGATTTCGTATGTGGGAACGGCCGGACTGATTTAGCCCGGCCGTGTGTCAGTTCGTCAGGCGGCGCTCAATCACGCGAACGCCGCCCGGCGGGCGATCAGCCCTCGGCCTTCTCGGTTTCGGCAGCCGGCTCAGCAGCGGCTTCCAGTTCGGCGGCGGCGCCTTCCGTGCCGGCCGGCGCGGCTTCGGCTTCAGCCTTGGGGGCCGAGGCTTCACGCAGCATCGGCTCGACCGGAGCTTCCGAAGCGCCCAGATCGATGCCCGAGGCCGAAGCGCCGGCGGCCAGGCCGTCCAGGACGGCGTCGGCGATCAGGTCGCAGTAGGTCTGGATGGCGCGGGCGGCGTCGTCGTTGCCGGGGACCGGATAGGTGATGCCGTCCGGGTCCGAGTTGGTGTCCAGGATGGCGATGATCGGGATGTTCAGCTTGCGGGCTTCCTGGATCGCGATCGCTTCCTTGTTGGTGTCGATCACGAACATGATGTCCGGGATCGAGCCCATGTCCTTGATGCCGCCCAGCGACAGTTCCAGCTTGTCCTTCTCGCGCTGCAGGTTCAGCAGCTCTTTCTTGACGCGGCCTTCGCCGCCGTTTTCCAGAATGCCTTCCAGCTCACGCAGACGAGCGATCGAGCCCGACACGGTGCGCCAGTTGGTCAGCGTGCCGCCGAGCCAACGGTTGTTCATGTAGTACTGGGCGCAGCGCTTGGCGGCTTCCGCGACCGGCTCTGCGGCCTGGCGCTTGGTGCCGACGAACAAAACGCGACCGCCCTTGGCGGCGACTTCACGAACGGCCACCAGAGCCTGGTGGAACAGCGGCATCGTCTGCGACAGGTCGATGATGTGGATGTTCGAGCGCGAGCCGAAGATGTAGCGATCCATCTTCGGGTTCCAGCGGTGTGTCTGGTGGCCGAAGTGGGCGCCTGCTTCAAGCAGGGTGCGCATCGAGAATTCAGGCAGAGCCATGATCGTTCAGTCCTTTTTCCGATCAAACGTGGCGCGGGGGATTAAAGGTCTGAAGACCCTCGGAATGGTGCGGATCGGGATGTCTCCCCGAAGCGCGCCTCTCCCGCGTTGCGAAATGCGGGGGGCATGTAGGCCGTATGGGCCGCAATAGCAAGCGCAGCCCTGCAAATGCGGAAAAAGGCGGCCCCTTTCGGGACCGCCTTTGGTCAGCAACGCGACGGCTGCCTTTACTTCATTGCGTCCAGCAGGGTGCGGGCGCGATCGCGGTGCGCGGTGACGGGCGCCACCAGTTCGCGCGCGAGGGTGGCCAGAGCCGGCGCTTCGGTGTTGTCGGCAAAGCCGTTCAGCAGCGTCAGGGTCTCGTTGTGAGCCGTGACCTGTTGGTCCAGATAGACCTTGTCGAAGTCGTCCGGCGTCGCGGCGTTCAGATTGTCGATCAGGCCCTTGCGGCGTTCGTCAAACGTCGTGGGGATGGCGACGTTCGGCGCAGCGGTCGCCTGAGCGGCGGCCAGTTTTTCGCCAGCAGCGGTGTGATCCTTGGTAATCATCGCGGCCAGGGCCTTCACGTCGGCATTCTTGGACTTGGCGGCGGCGATCTTGGCGGCTTCCAGCTCATACATATTGCCGGTGCCCAGGCCGGTGACGAAACCGTCGACGGTGTTGGCGCCCATGGTCATGGCCGAGGTTTGGCCGACGACGCCGGACGTGGCGTCTTGGGTGGCGTTGACCGCCTCGCCGGTGTTCTGAGCGGCGCTGTCGCCACCCTGGTTGCAGGCGGCGAGGAGGGCCAGAGAGGCGACGCTGGCGATGGCGAGATATTTCATTGGAACAGTCTCCCTATGGACTGACCAAACCCATCACGCGCCCGTGAGGTTCCGAAAAATCAGAAGCTTGACCAATGATCCGAAGCTCACAGTCGACTGTCAGGGAAGCCTGTATTCCAGATCGTAGCGATGCACGCCGCCCTCGATCTTCAGATGAAAGACGCCCGCAATCCCCGCCAAATCGCCTTCGCCGGAACCTGGAACGATGGTGATCAGCAAATCCTGGCTGCCCGCCTCCATGATCCCTCGATGGACCAAGGCGAAGGCGCCGCGCCGTCCGTCGAGCACCCCTGACACGCGTTCCATCGCGACATAGGCGCCAGCGCCATTGTTCAGAAGCCCCAGCATCTCGCCGGCGCCCTCGCCTTCCAGATCTCCGTGAAAGGTCTTGGACAGGCGCATCAGGCCCGGCGCTCCGGCGGGTGAGTCGGCCTCGGCCGCGACAGGCGTCATCTGAACCTCGAAGGTTCCGACAGCGTGGGACATGGTCTGGCTTTCCATTGGAGCGAGGGCCTGTGGGACTGCAGCGGCCGAGGGATTAGCCCCAGCAAGAGCCAAGCCGAAAATCAGCGCCGCGACCCACATCAGGCGTCCTCCAGCATGACGACGCCCGGCGCCGACTTCAACGCGCCGCGCAATGCGCCGTCCAAGCGGTAGCGGCCGGGAATCTTGACCTCCACTTCGCGCCCCTGATCGAGGCCTCCGATCATCAGCGACACTTCCCCGCCCTTGCCGATCGCGCCCGATCGCGCGCGTTCCAGCCGCGCCTTCAGCGCCTCGGCGTCAGCGCTGCGAGCCGAGACATGGATCCGAAGGCCGATGTTGGCGTCGTCCAGCAGATTGTCCATCTGGGAGGCGTCGTCGCCGAAAAAGCGCACCTCCCCTTCCGACGACTTGGCGCGCACCCGCACCATGACCGAGGCGCCGGGCTCCAGCACCTCGCGGCATTTGCGCAGTTGTTCGGGCGGAAACAGGCATTCGAACTCGCCGGTCGGATCCGAGAAGGTCACGAAGGCGAACTTCTCGCCCGTCCGCGCGCTGGCCCGCTCCTGCTTGCGACGCACGACGCCCGCCATCTGGAACGCCTCGTGGCCGGACTCCGCCAGCGGAATCGCTTCGGCGACAAAAGTGACGCGCTTGCGCTTCAGGGCTGAAGTCATCTCGTCCAGCGGGTGGCCCGAAAGATAGAAGCCGACCGCCGACAGTTCGTGATCCAGCCGCTCCGGCCCGACCCAGGGCTCAACGCTCTTCAGACGTGGGCGCGCGGCATGGGCCTGGTCGCCGCCAAACAATGACACCTGAGACGAGGCGCGCTCGGCCGCCACGCTCTGGCAATAGGCCATCAGAACGTCGGCCTGTTCCAGCAGCTGACGCCGGTTGGGATGAATGCTGTCGAAGGCGCCGGCCTTGGCCAGACCTTCCAGCGCGCGCTTGTTGACGCTGCGCGGATCGACGCGCTCAAGGAAGTCGAAGATGTCGGCGAAGCGGCCGCCCGTCTCGCGCACCTCTATGACGTGTTTCATAGCCTCGAGACCCACGTTTCGGATCGCGCCCAAAGCGTAGAGCACCGCCCCCTTGTCGTCGTCCCAGGCCACGTCGAAGTCGGCCGAGGAGCGATTGATGTCGGGCGCCAGGACCGGCACGTCGAACCGTTTGGCGTCCTGATAGAAGACCGCCAGCTTGTCGGTGTTCGACAAGTCCAGGCTCATGGACGCCGCGAAGAACTCGACCGGCTGATTGGCCTTCAGCCAACCCGTCTGGAACGAGATCAGGGCGTAGGCGGCGGCGTGGGACTTGTTGAAACCATAGCCCGCGAACTTGGCCACCAGATCGAAGATGGAGCCGGATTGGGCCTCCGGCACGGCCTTTTCGGCGGCGCCCTTGACGAAGCGAAGGCGCTGGAAATCCATCTCCTCCTTCTTCTTCTTGCCCATGGCCCGACGGAGCAGGTCGGCCTCGCCCAGGCTGTAGCCCGCCAGGATCTGGGCGATCTTCATCACCTGCTCCTGGTAGATGATGACGCCGTAGGTCTCGGTCAGCACCTCTTTCAGACTGGGGTGCAGATAATCGACCTCGGCGCGCCCGAACTTGCGGTCGATATAGGTGTCGATCATCTCCATCGGCCCCGGCCGATAGAGCGAAATGAGAGCGGTGATCTCTTCGATGGAGCCGCAGCGCATCTTGCGCAGCGTGTCGCGCATGCCCTGGGATTCCAGCTGGAACACCCCGACCGTCTGGCCAGAGGCCATCAGCTCGTAGGTGCGCGCATCATCCAGCGGCAGGTTGTTCCAGTCCCTGGCTGCGCCGCGCCGTTCGAGATAGCCGCGCGCCCGATCCAGCACCGTCAACGTCTTCAGGCCCAGGAAGTCGAACTTCACCAGGCCCGCCGGCTCGACCCATTTCATGTTGAACTGGGAGGCCGGAATGGTTGAGCGCGGATCCTGATACAGCGGCACCAGTTCCGTCAGAGGCCGGTCGCCGATGACGATGCCGGCGGCGTGGGTCGAGGCGTTGCGGTACAGCCCCTCCAGCTCCAGCGCGGTTTCAAGCAGGGTCTTCACCGCCGGCTCGGCGTCGCGCGCCTCCTTCAGGCGCGGCTCGATGTCGATGGCCTGGGCCAGGGTGACGGGCGCGGCCGGGTTGTTCGGCACCATCTTGCAGAGCCGGTCGACCTGACCCAGCGGCATCTGCAGCACCCGGCCTACGTCTCGTAGCACGGCCCGCGCCTGCAAGGTGCCGAAGGTGATGATCTGGGCCACCCGGTCCTTGCCGTAGCGGTCCTGCACATAGTCGATCACCTCTTCGCGCCGCTCCTGGCAGAAGTCGATGTCGAAATCGGGCATGGAGACGCGTTCGGGGTTCAGGAACCGCTCGAACAGCAGGCCGAACCGCAGCGGGTCCAGATCGGTGATGGTCAGGGACCAGGCGACCAGCGAACCGGCCCCGGAGCCGCGCCCCGGCCCCACGGGAATGCCGTGGGTCTTGGCCCATTTGATGAAGTCCGACACGATGAGGAAGTAACCGGGGAAGCCCATCTGCTGGATGATCCCGACCTCCCATTCCAGGCGGGTCCAGTATTCCTCTTCGGGCACGGCCGGCGTGACCTCGGTCAGGCGCACCTTCAGCCCCTCGCGCGCCTGGTGGGCCAGTTCGTCGGCCTCGGAGCGGCCGGCCCCGGTATCGAAACGCGGCAGGATGGGCGCGTGCGTATTGACCAGGAAGGCGCAGCGGCGCGCGATGTCGATGGTGTTGTCGCAGGCCTCAGGCAGGTCGGCGAACAGCTCGCGCATGACGGCGGCCGGCTTGAACCAGTGTTCTCCGGTGATGCGACGACGATCCTCCTGTCCGGTGAAGGCGCCGTCGGCGATGCACAGCAGGGCGTCGTGCGATTTGGCCTGCGCCGCCTTGGCGTAATAGACATCATTGGTGGCGACCAGCGGCACGTCGTTGGCGTAGGCCCATTCGACTAAGCCGGGCTCGGCGCGCTTTTCGTCCTCAAGCCCGTGGCGTTGCAGCTCGACGTAGAAGCGGTCGCCGAACGCCGCCTTCATCGCCGCCAGAGCGGCGGCGCCTTCGGCCTTCTTGCCTTGGGCGAACAGAGGATCGACCGGACCGTCCGGGCCGCCGGACAGCAGGATCAGGCCTTCGGAGCGCGCGACCACCTGCTCCCAGGCCACGCCGGGTTCCGCCATTTCTCCGGCGTCCAGATAGGCGGACGACGACAGGGCGCACAGGTTCAGCCACCCGGCCGTATCCTGGGCCAGCAGCACGACAGTCGGAACCTTGGCCCAGCGGGCGTTGATCTGGCCGCCTATCCCGAAGACCGGCAGGGCGCAGGCGACGAGCGGCTGAACGCCTGCATCCTTCGCCGTCTGGCTGAACTCCAGCGCGCCGAACAGGTTTGCCCGGTCCGCCACTCCGACCGCCGGCATCCCGGCATCGGCCGCCAGCTTGCCGACCTTGGCCGCCTTGATCGCGCCTTCCAGCAGCGAATAGGCCGAACGGACCCGCAGATGGACAAAACCCTGACTGTTCACCGCCTCGTTCACGCCTTCTTCGACCCCGGCCCGCTGGATAGTGCTACCATACCCTGAGTCTCATATCGGGCGGCGCGCGGCCATCGCAAACCGGTCGCCCAATGGATCGGCTGTGGATCGCTGGCTTCAGACAGTCCTCGAAAAAAAACCGTCTAAAGTGTCTAATTCGTCTGATCTCAGGCGGTGACGCTGATCGCCACGGTCCAGACCATCCAGACGAAACCGCCGCACGACGCCAGCGACAGCATATCCCTCATCAAACGCGGCATGACCTTGGCTCCGAGACATCCGATATGTTCTGCTAATGTTCTATGTTGGCGTTTTGTTCCGGTCAAGTCGTTCTCGGTGAAACCGATTGCGGGTCGCCGTCGTAGTCATTGCAACAGGAGATGAGACCATGTCCCTTCGCACGACTGCCCTCGCCGCCGTCGCATCCTTGACCGCCGCCGCGCTGGCGATCGGCGCGCCCTTGGCCCGTCAGGCCGAAGCGCAGACGGCGTTTCAGACCGCGATCTTCGCCGGCGGCTGCTTCTGGTCGGAGGAGAAGGCCTTCGATGACGTGCCGGGGGTGCGGTCGGCCGTATCGGGCTTCGTCGGGGGCCATACCGCCAACCCGACCTATGAGCAGGTGGTGCGCGGCGGCACCGGCCATATGGAGGCGGTGCAGGTCACCTTCGATCCGCGCGTGGTCAGCTATCGCACCCTGGTCGATCGCTATTGGCGCACCATCGACCCGACCGATCCGAACGGTCAGTTCTGCGACCAGGGGCCGTCCTATCGATCCGCCGTCTTTGCGACAGCGGCCCAGCGCACGGACGCCGTCGCCTCACGCGATGCGGCGATGCGGGTGTTGAGAAAGACCTTCACGACGCCGGTCGTCGGCGCCCAGCGGTTCTGGCCGGCAGGCGAGGAGCACCAGAACTACGCCAAACGCCACGCCGCCAGCTATCAGGCCTACCGGATCGGATGCCGCCGCCCCGAACGCTTGCGAACGATTTGGGGCGACGCCGCCGTCAGCTGATCGACGGGCGTTCGGTCAGTAGGCGTGGCTCAGTAGGCTTGGCTCTGAGCCTCGCGCTGTTCCAGATGACCGTCTTTCAGCGCGAAGACGCGGTCCATATGGCCGGCCAACTCCATATTGTGGGTGGCGATCAGGGCGGCGACGCCCGTGGTCTTGGCCAGATTGCGCAGGGATTCGAACACGGATTGGCTGGTGGTCGGATCCAGATTGCCGGTCGGCTCGTCGGCCAGCAGCAGCCGCGGGCCATTGGCGAGGGCCCGTGCGATCGCGACGCGCTGCTGTTCGCCGCCGGACAGCTGGGCCGGCTGGTGCGTCAGGCGTTCGCCTAGCCCCAGGGCCGTCAGCGTGACCTCGGCGCGTTTGCGCGCCTCATCCTGGGACACCCCGGCGATCCGCATCGGCAGGGCGACATTGTCGCGCGCGTCGAACTCGGGCAGCAGGTGGTGGAACTGATAGACGAAGCCGATCCGGCCCAGGCGCAGGCGTGTGCGGGCGCGCTCGTCCAGATCGCCGACCTGTTCGCCGTCGATAGCGACCGTGCCGCTGGTGGGTTTTTCCAACAGGCCGGCGGCGTGCAGCAGCGACGACTTGCCCGAGCCCGACGGTCCGATCAGTCCGACCAGTTCGCCGGGATAGACATCCAGATCGACGCCCTTCAGCACGGTCAGGCCGCCTTGGGCGGTGTCATAGGTGCGGGTCAGGCCGCGCACCGAAAGGATGGGAGCCTTACTCATAGCGCAGCGCCTCCACGGGATCGATGCGAGACGCGTTCCAGGACGGCGGCAGGCTGGCGATACAGCTCATCAACAGAGACCAGAAGGCCACCCAGGTCACGTCCACCGGATCGACCAGTGCCGGGATGGCGTCCAGCATATAGACGTCGGAATCGAACAGCTTCGTCTGCAGCACGAACTCCAGGAAATGCTGGATCGAACCGATGTTCCAGCAGAACAGCAGACCCAGAATCAGGCCGGCGATGGTGCCCGCGACGCCGATCATGGCGCCGGCCATGAAAAAGACGCGCAGGATCGCCGAGGGGCTGGCGCCGATGGTGCGCAGGATGGCGATGTCGCGGCCCTTGTTCTTCACCAGCATGACGATGCCGGAGATGATGTTCATGGCGGCGATGGCGACGACGAGGCCCAGGATGATGCTCATGGCCACGCGTTCGACCTTCAGCGCGCCGTAGAAGGCGGCGAGGCGCTCGCGCCAGTCGCTCACGACCGAGCCGGGACCGGCCGCGTCGCGGATGGCGGCGGTCAGGGCGCCGACCTGATCGGGATCGTCGACCTTGATCTCGATCGCGTCCCAGACGCCTTCCTTGCCGAAGAAGAGCTGCTGCTGCTCCAGAGGCATGAAGATGAAGGCCCGATCGTAATCAGCGGCGCCCGAACGGAAAAGGCCGCCGACGAAATAGGTCTTCTCAAGTCCGCCGAGGTTGCCGAAGGCGCTGTCGGCCCCGGTCGGCGAATACAGGGTCACAGGATCGCCGACGCGCAGGCCCATGGAGTTGGCCAGGGCCGCGCCGACCAGAATGCGGTCGCCGCCATAACGCCCCTTGCCGAAGCTGGCGCGTTCCTGCGGGCTTAAGCTGTCGAAGACATACTGGGTCTTGGCCAGATCCTCGGGGCGGATGCCCTTGGCGATGGCGCCGGTCGTATAGCTGCCGACGCGGATCAGGCTTTGCGCCTCGTTCAGCGGACTGGCGCTGGCGACGCCGGGCACGGCCTGGATGCGCTTCAGCGCGGCTTCGCGATCCGGCGAGGTCAGGACCTGCCCCTGCACATACATATGGCCGTTGAATGCAAGCATGCGTCCCAGCAGTTCGCTGCGGAAGCCGGACATGATGCTCATCACGCTGATCAGCACGGCGACGGCCAGCATGATGCCGATGAAGCTGATGACGGCGATGGTGGCGACGCCGCCTTCCTTGCGCTTGGCGCGCAGGTAGCGAAGGGCCAGGCCGATCTCCCACGAGGAGAAGGCGCCGGACGGACGAGACGGCAGGCTCAAGCGGTCAGCCTTTCGATAGCTTCGGCGAGCGGCACTGAGACCTTCTCGCCGGTGGCGCGGCGTTTCAGTTCGACCACGCCGTCCGCCAACCCCTTGGGACCGATGGTCAGCTGCCACGGCACGCCGATCAGGTCGGCGGTGGCGAACTTGCCGCCGGGACGTTCGTCGGTGTCGTCGTAGAGGACGTCCTTGCCGAGGTTTTCAAGCTGGGCCACCGCGTCCTCGCAGGCGGCCGAGACGGCCTCGTCATTGGCGCGCAGATTGATCACGACCACGTCGAACGGCGCGACCGCGTCGGGCCAGATGATGCCGCCGGCGTCGTGGCTGGCCTCGATGATGGCGCCCAGCAGGCGCGACACGCCGACGCCATAGCTGCCCATGTGGACCTCGGCGTCCTGCCCGTCCGGACCGGCGACCTTGGCCTTCATCGGGACGGAGTATTTCGTGCCGAAGTAGAAGATGTGGCCGACCTCGATGCCGCGCGCCGAAAGGCGGTCGCCTTCGGCGGTCTTGGCCTCGAACTGCGCCGGATCGTGCATCTCTTCGGTGGCGGCGTAGAGGGCGGTGCGTTCGTCGAAGACGGCCTGTACGGCTTCGGGGCTGAAGTCGCCGCCGGGCGCGGGCATCTCGACCAGTTTGCGATCACAGAAGACCTCGCTCTCCCCGGTTTCGGCCAAGACGATGAACTCGTGGCTCAGATCCCCGCCGATGGGGCCGGTGTCGGCGCGCATCGGCACAGCCTTCAGGCCCATGCGGGCGAAGGTGTTCAGATAGGCGACGAACATGCGGTTGTAGGCGACACGGGCCGCGGCCTCGTCCACATCGAACGAATAGGCGTCCTTCATCAGGAACTCGCGCCCGCGCATCACGCCAAAGCGCGGACGGCGCTCGTCGCGGAACTTCCACTGGATGTGAAACAGGTTCAGCGGCAGCGACTTGTAGGACTTCACATAGGCCCGGAAGATGTCGGTGATCATCTCCTCGTTGGTCGGTCCGTACAGCAGCTCGCGCTCATGCCGGTCGGTGATCCGCAGCATCTCGGGGCCGTAGGCGTCATAGCGGCCGCTCTCGCGCCACAGGTCGGCCAGTTGCAGCGTCGGCATCAGCAGTTCGACCGCCCCGGCCCGCATCTGCTCCTCGCGCACGATCTGCTCGATCTTGCGCAGCACCTTCAGGCCCAGCGGCAGCCAGGCGTAGATGCCGGCGGCCTCCTGCTTGATCATGCCGGCGCGCAGCATCAGCTGGTGCGAGACGATCTGGGCGTCCGAAGGAGCTTCCTTCAGCGTGGGCAGGAAAAAGCGCGACAGGCGCATGGTCGGGAATCCTAGGCGTAGAGACGGAACAAGGCTTTAGCCGCTTGGACGGGGCGAAAGCTAGGCCGATGCGTCGTTTAGACGGCCGGGCCGCTGGCGAAGTTCGGCAGGGGCAGCCAGCCCGTGAAGATCAGGACCATGACAAACGCCCAGACCAGGGCCGAGACCCAGGTCGTGGTCAGGAATTTCTTCTTCAGATTGGGCGTCTTGGGCGCCCCCCATTGAGAGCCGTCGGTCGGCGGCTCGTGCGTCTCGCTGGCCGTGCCCAGCGGCAGCACGGCGAACAGCACCGTCCACCAGGCGATGATGTAGATGCCGACCATGGTGAAGACGCCAATGGGCATGACGGACCTCTAGGGATGGGGCCGGCCGACGCCGTAGCGGGCCGCCAGATAGGGAGCGATGGCGTGATCCTGAAGAAACCGCCGGCCGGTCGTTTCACTGACTTGGGCCTCGGGCCAATCCAGCGCGCCGTCCAGGATCAGGATGGGGCAGCTTTGATGCGCCTCGCCGACCTGGTCGATGACCGGCTGGCGCGGGCGCGGATGGTCCAGATAAACGACGTCCAGCGCGTCGCGAAGTTGAGGATAGAAGGCAAGGACACCCTCGATATAGGCGCCCGGCGGGCAGAACCACGGACCGCCCTGATCGTCGCGCCAGTCGGGGTTCAGCAGGAAGAGTCGCTCGGTCATCGGCGTGGATATATCCGAGTTGAGGCCGTCGGCGCGACCGCTATTCGCACGGTGCGCCAAACCCGGGCGCCCGCAGCGCCAGAAGGATAGAAGAGCGCGCCTGCTGCGTGATCGCTCCGGCGCCTTGCAGCACGCAGCCGACCGCCGTGTTCGAGTTGGGCGCCAGAAGGCCGTAGGTCAGACCCTCCTGCGCCAGGCGAGCCTGGGCGCCTTTCAACGTCTCGACCGCTTTCGCGACGCGCGCCGGGTCGTTGGTGATACGCGTCATCTCGTGCAGCGCCTCGCCCGAACTGGGAAAGTCATAGGCATTCGGATCGAACGGCGCGATCTCGGCCGACAACCGCTCGGGATGAATGTCGATGCCGAACTTGGCGTTCTGGCTGGCGGAGAAGGCGATGGCCGGCCCGCTCTCGGGCACGACCAGAATATAGGCATGGCGCGGAAACAGCAGATACTGCGCCATGAACTTGGTCACCGGCACCAGCGGCATCCCGTCCGGTCCCAGGGCATGGGCGCCGACATAGACGCCCGACGGCACGCTGCGCGCATCGATCCGACCGTTCAGCTTCAGGATGCGATCGACCATGACGTGGTCGAGCAGAAAGACGCCGTCCTCCGCCTCGCGCTCCAGATAAGCATGGATGGCGGCGGTCTCGGGCGCCGGGCCCAAGTCGCGGCCATAGACGGTCGGAAAGGCGGTCGGAGACATCGGCTGGCCGTCGAGCGGGCTGAACCACAACACGCGCAGTTCGTGAACCGTCCGCGCCAGGGGGTCTTCGCCCCGGAACGTCGACAGGCTGAGCACCAGATTGACGACGGCGAACAGGGCGACGAAGCCGACCAGCCCCTGCCCCGCAATCACCGCCCACCGCCGCCAACCGCGCAGCGGATGACGGGCGTGCCGAATCCGCTCCAGCAGGCGGCGCGCACGGGCAGGCTTTTTCGACATGCGTTTCCCCGACCGTTCAGGCGCACGACCAATGCGCCCGAACGGTCAAGGTTGCATCAGACGCGCAGGACGACGGTCTCGACGATGGGACGACGGTCCCAGATCTGCTGGCTGGCCTTTTTCAGTACGCGGGCGACAGCCTGTTCGATCACCATTTCGTCGTCCAGCGCATCGCCCTTCAGGCCCTTGACCACCTGTTCGACGCGCTCGGCCAGCTTGTCCAGCGCATCGCCGAGCGGCGTGGCCGTATCGCCGGGCAGGCCGACGCTGCGGATGTCGATGTCGCTGGCGATGCGACCGCGCTTGTCCAGGGCGAAGCTGACGATCAGCACGCCGTTGGTCGAGGCGTGACGACGTTCCTTCAGAGCCTCGCCCTGCTCGGTCACCAGCATGCCGCCGTCGACATAGAGGCGACCGTTCGGCACCTCGTCGATGATCTTGGCCGGGCCAGGGGCCAGGCGAACCATGTCGCCGTTCCGCGGCGTCACCGTTTCGGGAACGCCCATGTCCTTGGCCAGGTTGGCGTGTTCAAGAAGGAAGCGCCGCACGCCATGGGTCGGCACCGCGATCTGCGGCCGGGCCCATTCGTACATCTGCTTCAGCTCGTCACGGCAGGGGTGGCCCGAGACGTGGATGCCGGGGTGATCCTTCTCGGTGTAGAGGCGCACGCCGCGGTCCGCGAGCCGGTCCTGAAGATTGCCGATCGCCAGCTCGTTGCCGGGGATCTGGCGCGACGAGAAGATGCAGTGGTCGCCCAGACCCAGCTTCACGACGGGATGCGTGCCGTCCGCGACGCGCGACAGGGCCGCCCTCGCCTCGCCCTGGCTGCCGGTGCACAGATACAGGATTTCATCGGCGGGCCAGACGCGGGCCTCCTCATCCGACAGGAAGGGCTTCACGTCCTTCAGCATGCCGACGTGTTTGGCCGCCGCCGTGATCCGGTGCATCGAACGGCCAGCCAGAGCCACGCGACGCCCGCAGGCCTCCGCCGCGCGGATCACGCTGTCCATACGGGCGACGTTGGAGGCGAAGCAGCCGACCGCGACGCGCCCCTTCAGGCTGGCGATCAGCTTGGAGATGGCGACGGCGACATCGCCCTCGGACCCGGCGACGCCCGGCACGAAGACATTGGTCGAATCGCAGACCATGGCCAGCACGCCTTCGTCGCCCAGGGCGCGGATGACGGGGGCGTCGGTCTTGGTCCCGATCACCGGCTGGTCGTCGATCTTCCAGTCGCCGGTGTGGAACACCATTCCCAGCGGCGTATCGATGGCCAGGCCGCTGGGCTCGGCGATCGAGTGGGTCATGTTGACGAAGGTCACGCCGAACGTGCCGATATCGACGGTCCCGCCCAGCGGAACCTCGATCAGCTCGACCTCGTCCAGAATGCCGCGCTCGCGCAGCTTGTCGCGGATCAGATAGGCGGTGAAGGGCGTGGCGTAGATCGGCGCCTTGATGCGCGGCCACAGCCAGCCCAGGGCGCCGATGTGATCTTCGTGCGCGTGGGTCAGCACGATGCCCTTGATGTTCTCACCCTCCAGGAAGGTGGGATCGGGCACGATCACGTCCACGCCGGGCGTGGACAGGTCGCCGAAGGTGACGCCGACATCGACGATCAGCCATTCACGGTTCGCCTCTGGGCCGAAGCCATAGGCGTTCAGGTTCATACCGACCTCGTCCGAGCCGCCCAGCGGCAGGAAAACGAGTTCGTCTTGGGTTTGCTTTTTCATTCAATCAGTCAGATGGGCGTTACGACGCCAGATTTCGAGGAGGCCGCGAATAGTCAGGTCGGGATCGAAGTGATCGATGCTGTCGGTCGCGCCTTCGAACAGGCTGGCGACCCCGCCGGTGCCGACGACGGTCATGGGCTTGCCCCACTCCGCCTTGATGCGTCCGATCAGGCCTTCGATCAACGAGATATAGCCCCAGAAGACGCCGGACTGCATGGCCTCGACCGTGCCCTTGCCGATGACGTTCTCGGGCTTCTGGATGGCGATGCGCGGCAGTTTGGCCGCCGCCTCGTGCAAGGCCTGAAGCGACAGATTGATGCCGGGCGCGATCAGCCCGCCCTCGAAAGCGCCGTCGCCCGAGACGATGTCGAAGGTCGTCGCCGTGCCGCTGTCGATCAGCAGAAGGTCGCCGGAATATATCAGCGACGCGCCCACGGCGTTAACCAGACGATCCGCGCCCGCCTCGCTGGGCTTGGCGATCCGCACCTCGATGCCCAGCTCGGCGTTCTCACCTATGACCAGCGGTTCGATGTTCAGATAGCGCCGCGCCAGATTGCGAAGGTTGAAAATCGACTGGGGCACGACGCTGGAGATGATGCAGCCGCCGAGCGCGTCGAACTTCAGCCCCTTCATCACCATCAGCTGGTTCAGCCAGACGGCGTATTCGTCGGCCGTGCGGCTGGCTTCGGTCGCGGCCCGCCATTGGGCGATCCAGTCGGTGCCGTCATGGACCGCGAACAGCGTATTGGTGTTGCCCTGCTCGATGGCCAGAAGCATCAGGCGGCTTTCCCGAAGAAGACATCGCCGGCGGAAATCAAACGCACGGAGCCGTCGGCCAGACGCAGGCGCAGGGCGCCATCCGGCTCCACGCCCTCGGCCTGTCCCTCGATCGTCTCGTTATCTAGTCGCGCGATGCACGGTCCGTTGAGGCCCGTCAGGCGGCTGGTCCAGGCGTCCAGCACAGGCTCGAAGCCCATCGTCTGCCAGCGCCCCCACCAGACGGCGAAGGTTTCAGCCAGGATTTCGGCAGCGGCCTCGATCGGCGGGACATAGGCCAGGTCGGCGCGCAGACGCTCGGCAACCGAGGTCGCCCCCCGTTCGGTGCCCTCGGGCGCATGGGCCAGGTTCACGCCAATGCCGACCGCAAGCCAGAGGTCGCCGTTCGCATGCCGGCCGGATTCGACCAGGATGCCAGACACCTTGACCCCGTCCAGCAGGACGTCGTTGGGCCATTTGATCGAAACGAGTGCGGGCGAGACGAAGACGTCGAGCAGGTCCGCGACGGCCAGGGCCGCGATGAAGGTGGCCTGGGCGGCCTCCGCCGCCGACTTGGGCGTGGTGATCAGAAGGGTGGCGGCCAGATTGCCCTGGTCGGTGTCCCACTTGCGACCCCGCCGACCGCGGCCAGCGGTCTGGCGGCGCGCCACAATCCAGCGCGGCCCCGCCTCTCCGGCTTCGGCGAGACGGCGCGCCTCGGCGTTGGTCGAGTCGATCTCGTCGAGGATGACCAGTGGGACGGGCGCCAACGCCCTACCCGTTCCCGAAGCCGGCGCTCGCAGCCTTGGTCAGCGGCTCCAGCCAGGTCAGACCGACGATCACCAGCGGGAAGGCGAAGGCGGCGCAGGCCCACCCGATCCACTTCGCCTCGACCGGCGCGGGGTCGGTGGCGATGTCGTCCACCGGCGCATCGAACCACATCAGCTTGATGATGCGCAGATAGTAGAAGGCGGCGACGACCGAGGCGACCAGACCGGCGGCCGCGACGGGCCACAGTCCTGCATCAGCGGCGGCCCCGAACACATAATATTTGCCCCAGAAGCCCGAGAACGGCGGCATGCCCAGGACCGACAGCGACAGGATGGTCAGGGCCACGGCAGTCAGCGGCCGATCCTTCTTCAATCCGGCCAGATCGGCGATGCGGCGGATAGGACGGCCCGACTTGGACAGGCTGAGCAGGATGGCGAAGAAGCCCAGCTGGTCGATGACATACAGCGTCATGAACATCAGCATGGCCTGCAGGCCCTCAGCCGTGCCCGCCGCAATGCCCAGCAGGGCGTAACCGATGTTGGCGATCGAGGAATAGGCCAGCAGGCGCTGGATGTCCTTCTGCGCCAGGCCGCCGAAGGCGCCGACGACGAAGCTGATCAGCGAGATGGCGATCAGGACCTGCGACCACTGGGCGTGGGCGTCGCCGAAACCGTTTTCCAGCGCGCGGGCGATCAGCACCATGGCCGCCACCTTGGGCGCCGTGGCGAACAGGGCCACGACCGGCGTCGGCGCGCCTTCATAGACGTCGGGCGTCCACATGTGGAACGGCGCGGCCGAAACCTTGAACGCCAGGCCGCAGATCAGGAACACCAGGCCGAAGACCAGGCCCGGGCCGGGATTGTCGGCGGCGACGGCGGCGATGTCCTCGAACCGCATCGAGCCGGCGAAGCCGTAAATCAGGCTGGCGCCATACAGCAGCAGGCCCGACGACAGCGCGCCCAGGACGAAATACTTCAGGCCCGCTTCCGACGCCTTGACGTCGTTGCGATGGAAGGCCGCCAGCACATACAGGGCCAGGGAGTGCAGCTCGATGCCCACATACATCGAAATCAGGTCGCCCGAGGACGCCATCATGCCCATGCCGGCCGAGGCCAGCACGATCAGGACGGGATATTCGAACTTGGCGATGCGCGTACGCTTCATCCAGCCGTCGCCCAGCACGACCGCAACGGCGGCCGACAGATAGATCAGGCTCTTGGCGTAGATGGCCAGCGGATCGGCGACATAGGCACCGTTGAAGGCGACGCCCCACGGTCCGACGATCGAGATGACCGATGCGGCGATCAGCAGCAGGACCGAAAGGATCGAGACCAAACGGGCGCTCTTGTCGCCGATGAAGGCGCCGACCATCAGCAGGACCAGGGCGCCGACCGCGAGGGTGACTTCCGAGGCGGCGAGATGCAGGGCGGAGGATAGATCAGGCATCTGTAAGTCTCACCCGCCGATCGCGGCGCGATACGCGCTGGTCAGGGCCTCGACGGCAGGCCCGGTGTAATCGAGGACAGAGGCCGGATGGACCCCCAGCCAGATGGTGCCGACGATCAGGGGCACGAACAGCAGCAGTTCGCGCTTGTCGATGTCGGTGATGGTCTCAAGCTTCGGATTGGTGATCTCGCCGAACATGACCGCGCGGTACAGGGTCAAGGCATAAACCGCCGAGAAGATGACGCCCGAGGCCGCGACCAGCGCCGCCCAGGTCGAGGCGTTGTAGGCCCCGGTCATGGTCAGAACTTCGCCGATGAAGCCCGAGGTGCCCGGCAGACCGACGTTGGCCATGGTGAACATCAGGAAGATGGCGGCGTACCACGGCATCTTCGACGTCAGGCCGCCGTAGAAGGCGATCTCGCGAGTATGCATCCGGTCATAGACGACGCCGACGCACAGGAACAGCGCGCCCGAAATCAGACCGTGGCTGATCATCTGGAAGATGGCGCCCTGCATGCCGATGTCGTTGCCGGCGAAAATGCCCAGGGTCACGAAGCCCATGTGGGCCACGGACGAATAGGCGATCAGCTTCTTGATGTCCGTCTGACGCCAGGCGACCAGCGACGTGTAGACGATGGCGATCACCGACAGGGTGAAGACCAGCGGCCGGAACATCTCCGACGCCATCGGGAACATCGGCACATTGAACAGGATGAAGCCGTATCCGCCCAGCTTCAGCAGAATGCCCGCCAGAATGACCGAACCGGCCGTCGGCGCCTGAACGTGGGCGTCGGGCAGCCAGGTGTGGACAGGCCACATCGGCATCTTGACCGCGAACGAAGCGAAGAAGGCCAGCCAAAGGATCGGCTGGACGGCTGGATCGAAGGCGAAACGCTTCAGCTCGGGAATGCTGGTGGTGCCCGCCTCATGCGCCATCCACAGCATGGCCAGCAGCATCAGGACAGACCCCAGCAGGGTGTAGAGGAAGAACTTGTAGGCCGCATAGATGCGGTTCTGACCGCCCCAGATGCCGATGATCAGGAACATCGGGACCAGGGTGCCTTCAAAGAAGATATAGAAGAGGAACAGGTCCAGCGAGGTGAACACCCCGATGACCAGCGTCTCCAGCACCAGGAAGGCGATCATATATTCGACGACGCGCGTCTCGACCGACTTCCAGCTGGCCAGGATGCAGATCGGCATCAGGAAGGCCGTCAGCAGCACGAACAGGATCGAGATCCCGTCGACGCCCAGGTGATAGCTGGCGCCCGCGAACCACGGGACCAGCTCCACGAACTGATAGTTGGTGTTGGCCGGATCGAAGCCGGCGACCAGCACGACCGACACCGCCAGGGTCACCAGGGTGGTGATCAACGCGATCCAGCGGGCGGCCGGCGCGGTCGCATCGGCCGACTTGGACGTCAGCCGGGCGGCGAATATCGCCAGCGCCCCGACCAGGGGCAGGAATGTAACAAGGCTCAGGATGTAGGGCACGAGATCAGGCTCCCCACGCGAGGATGGCGAAGGTGAGCAGACCAGCCACCCCGAGCAGCATCACGAAGGCGTAGTGATAGACATAGCCGGACTGGATCTTGCCCAGTCGAGCGGCGGATTTCAGCGACACCCAGGCGGCGCCGTTCGGGCCCAAACCGTCGATGATCTTCACGTCGCAGATCGTCCAGAAGAAGTTCCCGATGGCGCGGAAGCCGCGCACGAACACGAAGTCGTACAGCTCGTCGAAATACCACTTGTTGTAGAGGAAGCGGTAGATGACGCCGTTCCGCTCGGCCATGCGACGGCCCATGCCCTCGCGAGCGACGTAGATCCAATAGGCGAAGGCGGTGCCGATCAGCGTCAGGATCAGCGGCGACCACTTCACCCAGGTCGGGACGTCGTGGCTTTCGTGCAGAACGTGGTTGTTCGCGCCAGTGAAGATCGCGCCGCGCCAGAACTCGCCCTCGTGGTGACCGATGAAGTGCGGCGCGAAGACGAAGCCGGCCGCGACGGCGCCGACCGACAGCAGGATCAGCGGGATCAGCATGACCAGCGGGCTCTCATGGGGCTTCAGCGGGCCATGATGACCGTGGTCGTCATGCGCATGATCGCCGTGATGATCGCCGACCGGCTCGGAATGGGTTTCCAGCTGAGCGTGGGAAGCGTGGTCGTCAGCATGATGGGCGTCGCCCTCTTCCTTCCACACCGGCTTGTTGTGGAAGGTCATGAAGACCAGGCGCCACGAATAGTAGGCCGTCAGACCGGCGGCGATGATGCCGACGAAGAAGGCGAACAAGCCGATGGCCGAATGACCCGAAGCCGCCGAGGCATAGGCGCTCTCGATGATCGAGTCCTTGGAGTAGAAGCCGGCGAAGCCGCCGACGCCGGGGATGCCCAGGCCGGTGATGGCGATGGTGCCGATGGTCATCACCGCATAGGTGACCGGCAGCAGCTTCCATAGCCCGCCCATCTTCCGCATGTCCTGCTCGTGGTGCATGCCGTGGATGACCGAGCCGGCGCCCAAGAACAGCAGCGCCTTGAAGAAGGCGTGCGTGAACAGGTGGAACATGGCCGCCTGATAGGCGCCGACGCCCGCCGCGAAGAACATGTAGCCCAGCTGCGAACAGGTCGAATAGGCGATGACCCGCTTGATGTCGTTCTGGGTCAGGCCGACCGTGGCGGCGAACAGGGCCGTGATCGCACCGATGATGGCGATGATCTGCGAGGCACCCGGCGCATATTCATAGATCGGCGACAGCAGGCAGACCATATAGACGCCGGCGGTGACCATGGTCGCAGCGTGGATCAGCGCCGACACCGGGGTCGGGCCTTCCATCGCGTCCGGCAACCAGGTGTGCAGGAAGAACTGGGCCGACTTGCCCATGGCGCCGATGAACAGCAGGAAGCCGGCCAGATCCAGCGCGGACCACTGGACGCCCAGGAACTCCCACGTCGTGCCGGCCTTGGTGGCGATCAGCGGGAACAGTTCGGCGAAGTTGATGGTGCCGTACATCCAGAAGATCGTCATGATCCCCAGCACGAAACCGAAGTCGCCGACGCGGTTGACGACGAAGGCCTTGATGGCGGCGGCGCTGGCGGTCGGCTTCTTGAACCAGAATCCGATCAGCAGATAGGACGCCAGGCCCACGCCTTCCCAGCCGAAGAAGATCTGCATGAAGTCGGCCGCCGTCACCAGCGCCAGCATCATGAAGGTGAACAGCGACAGATAGGCGAAGAAGCGCGGCCGGCTGTCGTCCTCGGCCATGTAGCCCCAGGAATACAGGTGAACCAGCGACGACACGCTGGTGACCACGATCAGCATGGTCGCCGACAGAGCGTCGATGCGGATCGACCAGGCCGACTGGAAGTCGCCGACATTGATGAAAGGCGCCAGGCGAATGGTGAAGGGCTCCATATGGCCCCAGGTCCATTGGCCGAACACCGTCCAGGCAACGGCGCACGAGAAGAACAGCAGGCCGGTCGTGACGGCCTGCGACGGGATGTCGCCAATCCGGCGTCCGAAGAAGCCGGCGATGGCCGCGCCCAGCAGCGGGGCGAAGATCCCGAGAATGACGAGGGTATGGAAGGTCACGCTCAGCCCTTCATCACGGAGGCGTCATCCACGGCGATGTCGCCGCGGTTACGGAAGAAGGTCACCAGGATCGCCAGGCCGACGGCGGCCTCGGCCGCGGCGACGGTCAGGACGAACATCGCCATGATCTGCCCGCTGATCTCGTTCAGATAGGTCGAGAAGGCGACGAAGTTGATGTTCACCGCCAGCAGGATCAGCTCGATCGACATCAGGATGATGATGACGTTCTTGCGGTTCACGAAGATGCCGAACACCCCGATGGTGAACAGGATCGCGGCGACCGTCAGATAGTGGGTCAGACCGATCATCAGAGAAGCTCCTCGGCGCTGACGCCTTCGCCCGTGGCGGCGGACTTGATCTCGACCGACTTGCGACGGTCGCGGTTCACCTGGTCGCCGGGGTTCTGGCGTTTGATGTGCGGCTTGTGGCGCAGGGTCAGGGTGATGGCGCCGATCATCGCGATCAGCAGCACGATCCCGGCCGCCTGGAAGAAGTAGACATAGTCTGTGTAGAGCACGCGGCCGATGGCCTCGACGTTCGTCACGCTGGCGTCCGGCGCGCCCGGCGCCGGCAGGCCCGCGGCGGCGCCGCCCTGAACCACGGCGACCGAGACGATGATCATCTCGACCAGCAGCACGGCGGCGATGATGGCGCCCAGCGGCAGATAGCGCGCGTAGCCTTCGCGCAGCTTCAGGAAGTCTACGTCCAGCATCATGACGACGAACAGGAACAGCACCGCGACCGCGCCCACATAGACGACGACCAGCAGCATCGCCAGAAACTCGGCGCCCAGCAGGACGAACAGACCGGCCGACGAGAAGAAGGCCAGGATCAACCACAGCACGCTGTGCACCGGGTTGCGCGCGGTCACGACCAGAAGGCCGGAAACCGTGGCGACCGCCGCCAGCAGATAGAAGGCTATGCCTTGCAGCATGTCGGGACGAAGCCCCTTTCGTATCGGCCGCGACCCCCATTCAGGAATCGCCGACCCGTTAGCGAGATGCGCCTTAGCGGTAAGGCGCGTCGAGTTCCAGATTCTTGGCGATCTGACGTTCCCAGCGGTCGCCGTTATCGAGCAGGCGTTGTTTGTCGTAGAGCAGCTCTTCGCGCGTCTCGACAGCGAACTCCGAGTTCGGCCCTTCCACGATGGCGTCCACCGGGCAGGCCTCCTGGCAAAGGCCGCAGTAGATGCATTTGACCATGTCGATGTCGTAGCGGGTCGTGCGGCGGCTGCCATCGGCGCGCGGCTCGGCCTCGATGGTGATGGCCTGGGCGGGGCAGATGGCCTCGCACAGCTTGCAGGCGATGCAGCGTTCCTCGCCGTTCGCATAGCGACGCAGCGCATGCTCGCCGCGGAAGCGCGGCGACTGCGGATTGCGCTCGAACGGATAGTTCACCGTCATCTTGGGACGGGCCATATATTTCAGCGATAGACCGATGGCGCCGATGACGTCCAGCATCATCGCGCCCTTGGTCGCCTGGACGATACGGGTGAACATCAGGGCTTATCCTTGGGGGCGGGCGTCGTCGGAGTTTGGGAGGCGGTCGGCTGTCTGCCGCGCCAGTCGCGCTCGATGCGCTCCTGACGACGTTCCCATTGATAGCTGGATTCCGGCATGCGCGTATCGGGCGCACAGGCCAAAAGGGCTGGCGTCGCGGCAAGCGTCGACAGGAAAAGACGGGTCATCGCGCCACCTGTATGCGGTTCTTGCAGTCGTTCGACTCAAAGTGGGGATCGTCCGGGCTCATCATCCGGCACAGGCGAAGGCGTTCGTCGTCATGGCGACGCTCGATAGCGCGTTCATCCGCCGAGGGCTGACGTTCAGCCGGCCAGATCTTGCCGGGCGCACAGGCGCCCAGTGTGGACAGCGCGACCAGGCCTGGCACGAGATGACGCTTGTTCATCACGACCCAACCACGAAGACACGCCAGGCCGACACGATCACGACCGCGATGAGCGACGTCGGCAGGAAGATCTTCCAGCCCAGACGCATCAGTTGGTCATAGCGATAGCGCGGCACGAAGGCCTTCACCATCGAGATCATGATGAACCAGAAGACCGTCTTGATCATGAAGGTCAGCAGATAGATCGTATAGGCGATCCAGGCTGGCAGGCTGTCCAGGAAAGATTGCGAAAGGAAGCCGGGGTTCCAGCCGCCGAAGAACAGCAGGCTGATCATCGCCGACATGAAGACGATGTTGACGTACTCGCCCATCATGAACAGCAGGTACGGCGTCGAGCTGTATTCGACCTGATAACCGGCGACCAGTTCGGATTCGGCCTCAGGCAGGTCGAACGGCGGACGGTTGGTCTCGGCCAGGGCCGAGATGAAGAAGATGATCGACATCGGGAACAGGATCACGACCAGCGGCCATGTGTCCTTGCCGCCCCCGAAGGCATACCAGTTCCAGGCGTAACCGCTCTGGCTGGCCACGATTTCCGACAGGTTCATGGTGCCGGCCAGCAGGATCACATTGATGATGATCAGGCCCAGCGAGACTTCATAGGACACCATCTGCGCCGCCGAACGCAGCGAACCCAGGAACGGATACTTCGAGTTCGAAGCCCAACCGCCCATGATGATGCCGTAAACGCCCAGCGACGACACGGCGAAGATGTACAGGATGCCGACGTTCAGGTCCGACACCACCCAGCCCGGCGCGAACGGAATGACCGCCCAGGCCATGAAGGCCAGGATGACGGTGATGATCGGGGCGATGATGAAGACCGCCTTGTCCGCGCCGGCCGGGATCACGACCTCCTTCAGCACGAACTTGATCATGTCCGCGAAGGATTGAAGCAGGCCGAAGGGACCGACGACGTTCGGGCCCTTGCGCATCTGCACGCCCGCCCAGACCTTGCGGTCGGCCAGCAGCAGGAAGGCGACGGCGATCAGCACGCCGACGGTGATCAGCAGAACCTGACCGACCGTGATCAGCGTCCAGCCCAGAGGCGTGGCCCAGAAGGAAACGGGGTCCATGGCTTACTCCGCCGCCATTGCGACCGGCTGGGTCCGCAGGGCGGACAGCTCGGCCATCGTCGCGCTGGCGCGCGCTATCGGATTGGAAAGATACGGGTCGGTCACGGCCGAGACGAAGGCGCGGTCGCCCAGATCGCCCTTGGCGCCCAAGGCCGCCACGTCGAACGTCGCCGGCGCGGGCAGATAGTCGATCCGGCCGAAGGTCGGATGATCGCCCATCAGCTTGGCGCGCAGTTGCTCCAGCGTGTCGTAAGGCAGGGTCTTGTCGACGCGCGCCGACAGGGCGCGGATGATGGCCCAGTCTTCCTTGGCCTCGCCCTTGGGGAAGACGACGCGTTCGGCCATCTGCACCCGGCCCTCGGTGTTGACATACAGGCCGGCCTTCTCGGTATAGGCCGCGCCCGGCAGGATCACGTCCGCGCCGTGCGCGCCGCGGTCGCCGTGGCTGCCCAGATAGACGCGGAAGGCGTTCGAACCGGTCGGATCGACCTCGTCTGCGCCCAACAGGAACAGCACGTCTAGCGCATCCGGCTTGAGCATTTCGGCGACGGTCAGGCCGCCCTCAGCCGGCACGAAGCCCATGTCCAGACCGGCGACGCGCGACGCGGCATGGTGCAGGACGTTGAACCCGTTCCAGCCGTCAGCGAGGACGCCGACCTTCCTGGCCAGGGCGCCGAGCGCGTTCAGGACGGCCGGACCGCCCTCCCCGCCCAGCGCGCCGGAGCCGACGATGATCGCCGGACGCTCGGCCTTGGTCAGGAAGTCCAGCGCCGATTTCGGAAGCTTGGCCAGGGTCTGCGCGCCTGCGCCCAGATAGGCGTAGTCGAACGTCAGGTCGGCCTGTTCGCCGATCAGACCGATCTCCATGTCGCCCTTCAGCCAGGCCTTGCGAAGGCGGGCGTTCAGCAGCGGCGCCTCGGTGCGCGGATTGGCGCCGACGATCAGAACGGCGTCAGCCTTTTCAATGCCTTCCAGGCCGGAGTTGAACAGCCATCCCTCACGCGGGCCGTAGCCCACGGCGGCGCCGTCCTGGCGGCAGTCGGTGTTGTTGGAGCCGAGCGCGCGGAACAGGTCCAGCGTCGCCTTCATCGACTCGGCGTCCTGAAGATCGCCGGCGATGACGCCGATGCGGTCGGCCGGTGCGGCCTTCAGCTTGGCGGCGACGGCGTCCAGCGCCTCGTTCCACGAGGCGGCGCGCAGCTTGCCGTTCTCGCGGATCCACGGACGGTCCAGACGACGCGCGGTCAGGCCGTCGACGACGTAGCGGCTCTTGTCCGACAGCCACTCCTCGTTGATGCCCTCATTGACGCGCGGCAGCACGCGCATGACCTCGGACCCGCGATAGTCGGCGCGGATGTTGGAGCCCAGGGCGTCCATGACGTCGATGGTCTCGGTCTTCTTCAGTTCCCACGGACGATAGTGGTATTGCCACGGGCGGTGCGTCAGGGCGCCGACAGGGCACAGGTCATTGACATTGCCCGACAGTTCCGAGGCGACCGACTTTTCCAGATAGGTCGTGATCTCGGCGTCCTCGCCGCGCGAGATCATGCCGATGTCCGGCACGCCGGCGACTTCGGTGATGAAGCGGACGCAGCGCGTGCACTGAATGCAGCGCGTCATGAAGGTCTTGATGGTCGGACCCATCGCCTTTTCTTCGACCGCGCGCTTGTTTTCCGAATAGCGCGAGCCGTCGCGGCCGTAGCCGACCGACTGGTCCTGCAGGTCGCACTCGCCGCCCTGGTCGCAGATCGGGCAATCCAGCGGGTGGTTGATGAGCAGGAACTCCATCACCCCTTCGCGAGCCTTCTTGACCATCGGCGTGTCGGTGAAGATTTCCTGACCGTCGGCGGCCGGAAGCGCGCACGAGGCCTGCGGCTTCGGCGGTCCAGGCTTCACCTCGACCAGGCACATGCGGCAGTTGCCGGCGATGGACAGGCGCTCATGATAGCAGAAGCGCGGAATTTCTTGTCCGGCGCGTTCGGCGACCTGGAGCACGGTCATGCCGGGCTCGAACTCGGTTTCGACGCCGTTGACCTTGGCGATAGGCATCAGCGGGCCTCTTGCTTGGCGGCGGCAGCCGCCATTTGTACATCCACGGACATCCGCTGACCGTCGCGGAACAGGCCCGCACCGTCGGCTTCCGCCCGGCATTCGAATTCCAGCCTGCCGCCATCGACCGGCGCGCGCCACGACACCTGGGCCGTGCGTTCGCCGGTGGCGGTGAAGACGACGGCGTCGCCTTCCTGACCATACATGCGGTTCACCACGTCGCGGCAAGCCGTCTCGAGGTTCGCCGGAGTCGCCGCCATCGCGACAGGCGCGACTTGAGCGGGGGCGGCCGTCGCAGGCGCGGTCGACGCTTCAGGCGCAACCTTTCCCCCCTCGCCGCAAGCGGCGAGGATCGGAAGCGTCAGCAACAGGGCGACGGCGAGGCGCATCTCTACTCCGCCGCGATCGCGTGGCCGGCGAAGTTCGCACGGCGGCTGCGATAGTTGGCGATCCGCTCTTCGATCTCGTGACGGAAGTGACGGATCAGGCCCTGAACCGGCCAGGCGGCGGCGTCGCCCAGGGCGCAGATGGTGTGCCCCTCGACTTGTCCGGCGACGTCCAGCAGCAGGTCGATTTCCGACGGATCGGCCTCGCCCACAGCCATCCGCTCCAGCACGCGCCACATCCAGCCGGTGCCTTCGCGGCACGGCGTGCACTGGCCGCAGCTCTCATGCTTGAAGAAGTAGCTGATGCGGGCGATCGCCTTCACGATATCGGTCGACTCATCCATCACCGTCACGCCGGCGGTGCCCAGCGAAGAGCGAACCTCGCGCATGGAATCGAAGTCCATCAGGACCGTCTCGGCCTGTTCGCGCGTGATGACCGGGCAGGACGCGCCGCCGGGGATGATGGCTTTCAGATTGCCCCAGCCGCCGCGCACGCCCCCGCCGTGATCCTCGATCAGCTGACGCAGCGGGATCGACATGGCCTCTTCGACCACGCAGGGCGTGTTCACGTGGCCGGACAGGGACATCAGCTTGGTGCCGGTGTTGTTCGGACGGCCGAAGCTGGCGAACCAGTCGGCGCCGCGACGCAGGATCGTGCCGACGACGGCGATCGACTCGACGTTGTTCACCGTGGTCGGGCAGCCATACAGGCCCGCGCCGGCCGGGAACGGCGGCTTAAGACGCGGTTGCCCCTTCTTGCCTTCCAGCGATTCCAGCAGCGCCGTCTCTTCGCCGCAGATGTAGGCGCCCGCGCCGTGGTGGATATAGACGTGGAAGTCCCAGCCGTGGACGTTGCCGTCGCCGATCAGCTTGGCCTCATAGGCCTGCTTGACGGCGGCTTCCATGCGCTCGCGCTCCAGCACGTATTCGCCGCGCAGATAGATGTAGCAGGCATGGGCCTGCATCGCGAAGCTGGCGATCAGCGCGCCTTCGATCAGCAGGTGTGGATCATGACGCATGATCTCGCGGTCCTTGCAGGTCGCGGGCTCGGATTCGTCGGCATTGATAACCAGGTAGTGAGGACGATCCTTCACTTCCTTGGGCATGAACGACCACTTCAGGCCGGTCGAGAAGCCCGCGCCGCCACGGCCGCGCAGACCCGAGGCCTTGACGTTGTTGATGATCCAGTCGCGGCCAAGATCCAGCATGTCCTTGGTGGCGTTCCAGGCGCCGCGGTTCTTCGCCCCGTCCAGCGTCCAGTCGTGGAAGCCGTACAGGTTGGTGAAGATGCGATCCTTGTCTTCGAGAATGCCGACCATGGCCCTCAGAGTCCTTCCGCCAGACGGCGCTTGTGGTGGCGCGTGCGCATCCAGATGGCCGCGATGACCATCACCCAGCCCGCCGCCAGCATGAAGTAGGAGAGATTGACCGCCCACGGCCCGACCGCGCCCTGACGCGAGATCAGGATCAGAACGGCCGCGCCGACGACCATGGCCAGGCCGCCCGCGCGCAGCGGACGCCCGACGTTGCGCAGTTCCTTGCGGTAGGCTGCGCGGCCCTCCTCGGTGTTCAGATCCGGCGGCGACATCAGGCCGGCGCCTTCTCGACCGGCGCGGGGTCGCTGTTCGGCAGCTTCTTGATCGGCTTGGCGGCCGAGCCGTCATACAGCGTCGCGTCGAGCAGGGTCTTGGGCCCGCCCTCCGGCGCCGCATTGGTGCGACCGATGTAGGAGCCCGGCTCGGGCGTCTTGCCAGCGGCGAAGTCGTCGATGATCCGGCCGATCGTCTCGGGCGTCAGGTCCTCGAAATAGTAGTCGTTGATCTGGGCCATCGGCGCGTTGGAGCAGGCGCCCAGGCACTCGACTTCCTGCCAGGTGAAGCGGCCGTCGGCGGACAGATGATCCTTGGGACCGATCTTCTCCTTGCAGACGCGCATCAGCTCATTGGCGCCGCGCAGCATGCATGGCGTGGTGCCGCACACCTGGATCAGCGCCGTCTTGCCGACCGGCTCCAGCATGAACATGGTGTAGAAGGTCGCGACCTCCAGCACCCGGATGTAGGCCATGTCCAGCAGTTCGGCGATGGCGCGGATGGCAGGTTCGGACACCCAGCCTTCCTGCTTTTGCACCAGCCACAGGATCGGGATCACCGCCGACTGACGACGACCCTCGGGATACTTCTTGATCCACCATTCGGCCTTGGCCGTCGTATCGGCCGAGAAGGCGAACGAGGCCGGCTGTTCCTTGGCGAGACGACGAACGCTCATCGGTCCACTTCTCCGAAAACGATGTCGAGCGAGCCCAGAATGGCGGACACGTCGGCCAGCTGGTGGCCGCGGTTCATCCAGTCCATCGCCTGCAGCGAGCGATAGCCCGGCGCCGAGATCTTCACGCGATAGGGTTTGTTGGTGCCGTCCGACACCAGATAGATGCCGAACTCGCCCTTGGGCGCCTCGACCGAGGCATAGACCTCGCCCTCGGGCGTCTTGAAGCCCTCGGTGTAGAGCTTGAAGTGGTGGATCAGCGACTCCATCGAGCGCTTCATCTCGCCACGGCGCGGCGGGACGATCTTGTTGTCCTCGACCATCACCGGCTCGCCGGGGCAGTTGCGCAGCTTGTGGATGCACTGCTCCATGATCCGCACCGACTGCTTCATCTCCTCGATGCGCACCAGATAGCGGTCCCAGCAGTCGCCGTTCTTGCCGACGACCACGTCGAAGTCGAGCTCGGCATAGCATTCATAGGGCTGCGACTTGCGCAGGTCCCAGGCGATGTTCGAGCCGCGCAGCATCACGCCGGTGAAGCCCCATTCCAGGGCCTGCTGCTTGGACACCACGCCGATGTCGACGTTGCGCTGTTTGAAGATGCGGTTCTCGGTGACCAGGCTTTCAATGTCCTTCAGCGCCGGCGGAAACGCGTGGCACCAGCGGCCGATGTCGTCGATCAGGTCCATCGGCAGGTCCTGATGGACGCCGCCGGGACGGAAGTAGTTGGCGTGCAGACGGGCGCCGCAGGCGCGCTCGTAGAACACCATCAGCTTTTCGCGTTCCTCGAAGCCCCAGAGCGGCGGCGTCAGGGCGCCGACGTCCATGGCCTGGGTCGTCACATTCAGCATGTGCGACAGGATGCGGCCGATTTCCGAATACAGGACGCGGATCAGCTGCGCCCGGTATGGAACCTCGATGCCCAGCAGCTTCTCGATGGCCAGGCAGAAGGCGTGCTCCTGGTTCATCGGCGAGACGTAGTCCAACCGGTCCAGATACGGCACGTTCTGGAGATAGGTGCGGGCCTCCATCAGCTTTTCGGTGCCGCGGTGCAGCAGGCCGATGTGCGGATCGACGCGCTCGACGATCTCGCCGTCCAGCTCCAGCACCAGGCGCAGCACGCCGTGCGCGGCCGGGTGTTGCGGACCGAAGTTGATGGTGAACTTGCGGTCTTCCATCTCGCGCGCATGGGCGGTGCGGGTGTCGAGGTCGTCCTCGAACACATCGACGCCCAGCGGCGGCAGAGTGGGGTTTCCGTCAGCCATTACGCCTGGCCTCCCGCCTTCTCGTCGCCGGGCAGGACCGGCGCGGGGTATTCGGCGCCCTCCCAGGGCGACAGGAAATCGAAGGTGCGGAACTCTTGGGTCAGCTTGACCGGCTCATAGACCACGCGGCGCTGTTCCTCGTCGTAGCGGACCTCGACATAGCCCGTCATCGGGAAGTCCTTGCGCAGCGGATGGCCTTCGAAACCATAGTCCGTCAGCAGGCGACGCATGTCCGGGTGGCCCGAGAACAGCATGCCGTACATGTCGTAAGCTTCACGCTCGAACCAGTTGGCGGCCGGATAGGCCGAGATGACCGACGGCACCGGCTGGGTCTCGTCGGTCGAGACCTTCACCCGCAGGCGCGCGTTCCGCGTCATCGACAGCAGGTGATAGACCACCTCGAACCGCTCCTTGCGATCCGGATAGTCCACGCCGCACAGGTCGAGCAGTTGCTGGAAGCCGAATTGATCGCGCAGCGTCGTCAGCACCTCGACGATCCGCTCGCGCGGCGCGACCAACGTCAGCTCGCCGAACGCCACCTGGGCCTCGACGCCCAGCGCCCCGACCATCTCCGCGCCCAGCGGCGTCAGGGCGGCTTCGTGTTGCGCTTGAACAGCCAGAGAGGTCATCGGTCGATGGTCCCCGTGCGACGGATCTTCTTCTGCAGTTGCAGCAGGCCGTAAAGCAGCGCCTCGGCCGTCGGCGGGCAGCCGGGCACATAGACGTCGACCGGCACGACGCGGTCGCAACCGCGCACGACGCTGTAACTATAGTGGTAGTAGCCGCCGCCGTTGGCGCAGCTGCCCATCGACACGACGTAGCGCGGGTCGGGCATCTGGTCGTAGACCTTGCGGATAGCCGGGGCCATCTTGTTGGTCAGGGTGCCGGCGACGATCATCAGGTCCGACTGACGCGGGCTGGCGCGTGGCGCCATGCCGAAGCGCTCGACATCGAAGCGCGGCATCGACATCTGGATCATCTCGACGGCGCAGCAGGCCAGGCCGAACGTCATCCACATCAGAGAACCCGTGCGGGCCCAGTTGATGACGTCGTCGGCGGCGGCGACCAGATAGCCGCGCTCGCCGAGTTCCATGTTCACGGCCTCGAAGAACTTGTCGTGGACTTTGGGATCATAACCCTCGACGGTCGAACGCGCGCCGGCGCCGGCCGGAACCAGCGGTGCGCCCGATGCGGACACCAGGCCTGCGGGCTTGGAAGCGGCGACTACTCCCATTCCAGGGCTCCCTTCTTCCATTCGTAGATGAAGCCGATGGTCAGAACGCCCAGGAAGACCATCATCGACCAGAAGGCGAACACCATGCCGGCGTGCGACAGGTCGAACATCGACACCGCCCATGGGAACAGGAAGGCGACTTCCAGGTCGAAGATGATGAACAGGATCGACACCAGATAGAAGCGGATGTCGAACTTCATCCGGGCATCGTCGAAGGCGTTGAAGCCGCACTCATAGGCCGACAGCTTCTCGCTATCGGGGCTCTTCGGCGCCAGCAGCAGCGGCAGCACGATGAAAAGAATGCCGATGAAGGCGGCTACGCCGGCGAAGACCAGGACCGGCAGATATTCGAGAAGGAATGCGTTCATTCGAAGAACCTCGTCCGCCGGGGAGAGGCGGGATTCGGCGCTTCTTAGACCCAAGACCGCCGCCGTTCAAACCCCTGCGGCCATTGGATTTTCATTGAGAACGGCTCGCAACTTTGCGCGCCATATGTCGCAGGGCCGACGCTTGCGCGTCGCCAGGCTGCAAAGGCCTATTGGTGGGCCGATCGCGTAACCGAAAGTCATCCGAATGAGCCTAGCCAGCCGCGCCCTGAACGCCGTCGAGCGGATCGGCAATCGACTTCCCGATCCCGTCTTCCTCTTCCTGTGGCTGATCGGCGGTCTGATCGTCCTCAGCATGGTCGGCGCCGGCCTGGGCTGGTCGGCCGTCAATCCGGTGACCGGCGATCAACTGGTCGCAAAGAGCCTGCTGTCGGCCGAAAATCTGGAACAGTTGATCATCGGCATGCCGCGCACCCTGGCGGACTTTCCGCCGCTCGGCATCGTCATCACCATCATCTATGGCGCTTCGGTCGCCGAACGCACAGGGATGTTCGCGACCGCCATTCGCGGCGCCCTGCTCAACGCTCCGCGTTCCATACTGACGCCCGTCGTCGTGATCACCGGCATGGTGTCCCATCACGCGTCGGACGCCTCCTATGTCGTGGTCATCCCGCTGGCGGCCGTCATCTTCGCCGCAGCGGGCCGACATCCGCTGGCGGGTCTGGCCGCAGGCTTCGCCGCCGTGTCGGGCGGATACGCCGGCAACCTGTTCCCTGGCGCCAGCGACGCCTTGATCCTGGGCATCACCGAGCCGGCGGCCCGCCTGATCGATCCATCCTATTCCGTGAACATAGCGGGCAACTGGTTCTTCATCGTGGGCGTCGTCTTCGTCTTCACCCCCATCGTCTGGTTCCTGACCGACCGGGTGATCGAGCCGCGTCTCGGCGTCTGGAAGCCGTCAGAGGGCGTCGCCGCCCCGAACGCTTCGGAAAAACAGCCCCTGATCGCCGCCGAAAAGCGCGGCCTGAAGTTCGCCGGTCTGGCGCTTCTGGGAATGATCGCGCTTTGGGCCCTGCTGACCTTCATACCGGGCTCGCCGTTCGTCGATCCCGAGGTGGATCCGGAACAGAAGTTCAATCCGCTCTACAAGTCGCTGGTCGCCTTCTTCGCCATCAGCTTCTTCGTCACCGGCGGCGCCTATGGCGCAGGAGCCGGCACGATCCAGTCGCACCGCGACATGGTCACGATGATGCGCGACGGCATCGCCCAGTTGGCGCCCTATATCGTGCTGGCCTTCTTCGCCGCCCACTTCGTGGCCATGTTCAACTGGTCGGGCCTGGGGCCGATCCTGGCGGTCAATGCGGCGGCGGGCCTGAAGACCCTGGCCCTGCCCGCCCCGCTGCTGCTGATCTGCGTCGTCTTCGTCTCGTGCTTCTTTGACCTGTTCATCGGCTCGGCCTCGGCCAAGTGGTCGGCCCTGGCGCCCATCGTGGTGCCGATGTTCATGCTGCTGGGCATTTCGCCGGAGATGACGACCGCCGCCTATCGTATGGGTGATTCCGTCACCAACATCGCCACGCCGTTGATGAGCTACTTCCCGCTGATCCTAACCTTCGCCCAGCGCTGGGATCCGCGATTCGGCCTCGGTTCCTTGATGGCGACCATGCTGCCCTACGCCGGGGCCTTCCTGGTCGCCGGTCTGGCCATGGTGGCGGCCTGGGTCGCCTTCGACCTGCCGCTGGGGCCGGGCGTCGGCGTCCACTATGAGCCGCCGCCTCCCGCCGTGGCGGCCCATGAGCCTGCCGACGGCGGCGTAGCGGGCCCGCATAGCCCGCCCCAGGCGGCGATGGTCGCACCGTCCACAGCCCCTTCGCGTTGAGGGGCGCGTTTCTCCGAAAAGGTCGCTTGACGCGATGTGTCAGCCCGCCTAAACGACGCCCCTCGCCGGGGCGCACAGCCGCTTCGGCCGGGAAACGCGGGTGTAGCTCAGTTGGTTAGAGTGCCGGCCTGTCACGCCGGAGGTCGCGGGTTCGAGCCCCGTCACTCGCGCCACTCTTTCTAGTAATAGAAGAGTGGCGCACACCGCCTTCCCAAAAAGCTTTCGAAACAGCTCAAAAGTTTCGACCTGATACGCGGGTGTAGCTCAGTTGGTTAGAGTGCCGGCCTGTCACGCCGGAGGTCGCGGGTTCGAGCCCCGTCACTCGCGCCACTTCTTTTTCCAGACATCGATAAAAGAAGTGGCGCGCTCCCGTTTTCGGAAACGCGCCATTCGAACGCGTCGTGGCCTTGGCCGCCTCAGTGCAGCGGCAAGGCAATATCCGGGTTCACGAACGCCGCTTCGCCCGTCAGCTCCCCATAGACCACACAGAGGTCTTCGAAGACGCGGTTCCACGCGAACTGGCTGACCGCCTTCTCGCGCGCCGCGCGGCCGATCGCTTCGATATCGCGTGCGAACAGGGCCTCGACCGCCTCAGCATAGTCGTCGGCGTCCGCGCTGGCGGCCAGTTGCCCCACGCTCTCATCGACCGTCTCGGCGACGCCGCCCGCATTGACCCCGACCACGGGCCGTCCGCAGGCCATGGCCTCCAGCACGATCAGCCCGAACGGCTCTTTATCATTGGCGTGAACGAAAGCGTCGCAGCTGGCGATGATCTTGGCGACGGCCTTGGGATCGCCTTCATAGGGCATGGAGATGACGCGATCTTCCTCCGGCATTCCCGCGCCAGCGCCGACCAGAACCAGATGATAGGGCGCGCCCAGCTTCTGCACCGCCTCGATCAGCACATCGACATTCTTTTCCTTGGCCGGACGACCGGCGAAGCACAACAGGCGCGCGTCGTCGCCCAGACCCAGCTGTTTCAGCAGCCACTGCCGGTCACGGCGCTCCGGCCGGAAGGTGTCGATCTCCACGCCCAGAGGCCGAATGACGATGTTGTTCACACCGGCCTCTTCCAGGCGCCGCGCGATAAAGCGGCTGGGCGACACCACCCGATCAAACTGTGAAAACAGCTTCGCCCAGCGTTTCTCCACCGGCTTCTTCGCCCATTCGCCGAAATGCAAGGCGGCGAGCCCGGCCGGATCGGAGTGACAGAAACCGACGACCGGGCATCCGACTCGCTGACCGGCCTCCAAAGCCCCCTGCCCCGGCGTGTAAGGGTCGCCGGCCTCGATGATCGACGGCTTCATCGCCGCCACCCAGGCGCTCCAGCGCTTCACCGAGCTGGGCCAACGATAGCCGTCGCCGAACGGCAGCTTGGTCGCCCGCAGTTGCACGATGCCGTCGGCCCTCGCCTTGTGACGCGCGCCGGGCACGATCAGCGAGTGACTGACCCCCGGCCGATTCGCCTCGATCCACGCCTTCTTGGACAGGATGTAGCGCTTCACCCCGCCTGAGCGCGGCGCATAAAGCATTGTGGTGTCCACCAGCCGGGGCCGCTCGTCCATCGCCGCCGCCTTCAAGGCCCGCAGCGTATCGGCGACTTCCACGTCCAGCCCCGGAATCAGTCGGAGTTCGCTTTCCTGGACGTCGAGGTCTGTCATGCTCATGGAGTGTTCTCGCCTGGTCTGGGCTGTCGAACGCCGAAGGGGTTCGATGGATGCGTCCACGGGACGCAGCCTTTAAGACCGTTCGACGCCCGTAAACCCGGGCGCGGCAAAGCTCAAGTGCGCGCCGTCGCGATTCCCTCCGCATTCGGCCTATCTGGCATCGACGAGCGAACGCGGGTCGCATTACAGGATTGCCTAAGGACCTTCGCGGCCTTGCATTCGCCTCAAATTCGATAAACTTGGAACGCTGGCGCGGACCCTGCTAAGGGGTCTCCCGTAACGTGACGCGTGACCACCAGGGGTTTCTACCGAATGCGTATTTTGCTCGCGACCGCCGTGGCGATCGCCCCCTTGATGGTCGCCACCGGATCCCAGGCCGAGATCGTCATCTCGAACGCCCGGACCACGCCGATCCAGACGTCCAATGCGACGGGCACAGCCGCCGATAACATCCGGATCGCCAGCGGCGGCAGCGTCGCCGTCGCCTCGGGCGTGGCGGTCACCCTGAACAGCAACAACACCGTCGATCTGGACAGCGGCAGCTCGATCACGATGGACAAGTCGGCCGACGGCTCGACGGGCCTTCTGGTCAACGGCGGCAACACCGGCTCGGTGATCGTCGGCGGCTCGATCACCGTCAACGACACCCAGGAAACGGCCGACATCAAGGACACCGACGGCGACGGCGACCTGGACGGTCCCTTCGCCACCGGGACCGGCCGCTACGGAGTACGGGTCACCGGCGCCTCGCCCTTCACCGGCAACATTGTGGTCGAGGGCACGGGCGCGATCGCGGTCGAGGGCAACAACTCCTACGGCCTGTCCGTCGAATCCGCCCTGAACGGCAAGCTTCAGAGCCTGGGCACCGTCCGTGTGACCGGTAACGACAGCGCCGCCATCCGCACCACAGGACCGATTTCCGGCAACGTCGATCTTGCGGGCTCCATCTCGGCGCTCGGCGCCAATGCGACGGGCGTTTCCATCGAAGGTGACGTCGGCGGCGCGCTTAAGGTTCATTCCACGGTGGTGGCGACAGGGTATCGATACACCACGCCTCCGCCTGCGCGTCCGACAACCGGTACGTTCGACAACGCGACGACCCTCTTCCTCGACGAACTCGATGCCGACGATCTGCTGCAGGGCGGACCGGCCGTGCGCGTCGGCGCCAATGTCGCCGGCGGCGTGCTGCTGGACAAGGCGCTCGCTTATTCCGAGGCCGGCATCGAGGGCGACGACGACAAGGACGGCGTCAAGAACGGCGACGAGGACGATGACGGCGACGGCGTCAAGAACCGCGACGATACGGACCGTGACGGCAACGGCATTCCCGACGCCAGCCAGACGACGGCCTCCATCACCTCGCTGGGCGGCGCGCCTGCCCTGCTGATCGGTTCGACCTCCAACTCCGTCACCTTGGGCACGGTTGGGACTGGCGACGCGGCCTATGGATTGATTAACCGCGGCACGATCACAGGCTCGGGTCTGTATTCCGGCGTCGAAGCCCGTGCGGTTCAGCTCGGCGTCACCGGCGGCCAGGCCGTCAATATCGTTGGCGGCGTTCGCAACGAAGGCGGGATTACGTCCACCGCATTGGACGCCAATGCCACGAGCCTCTGGGTCGGGTCCGGCGTCACAACGCCGACGATCAGTAACGCCAGCAATATCCAGGCGATTTCCTCCGGCAAAGGCACGGAAGTCTCGACTGGTATTCTTATTGGGGCCGGTGCGAACGTCGGGTCTCTGACGAACACGGGCAACATCGTCGCCTCTTACACTGGAAACCATGGCTCGGCGGTGGCGATCCGGGATCAGTCCGGTTCGCTGACCCAGTTGAGCAATGCGGGCTCGATCGTCGGCTCATTTGTTCCGAATAGCAGCGACACTACTCCGGTTGATGGAACAGCGATTGCCATTGATCTGTCCTCGAACACGACCGGCGCCACTGTGCGTCAGTACGGCGTTCTGGCGCCCGCTGGCAGCACGGCGACCGACACTGACAAGGACGGCGTGCCGGACAGTAACGAACCCGCCATCGTCGGCGCGATCAAGTTTGGCTCAGGCGCCGACACGTTCAACATCGAGAACGGCGTTGTCTCCGGTGATATCGATTTTGGCTCAGGTGCGGATCGACTGAACATCAGCGGCGGCGCCGTCGTTTCGGGCGCAATCAAAAACGACGACGGTCTGCTTGATATCAACGTGTCGAAAGGCACCCTGAATGCAACCCAAACGGGTGCGACGGCGATTTCGAACCTGAACATCGGTTCGGAAGGCACGCTCTTGGTCAATCTGGATCCGGCGAACGACCGCGCTGGCGGTTTCAACGTGAGCGGCAATGCGACCTTGGCGACAGGCTCGACCTTGGGCGTACGCTTCGCTTCGCTGATCGACGGACCTGAGCGGTTCAACGTCATCACCGCCGGTACATTGAACGCGGGTCAGATCAACCAGACCTTGCTATCCGACAACTCGCCCTATCTCTACGTCGTCGAAGGCGGCGTCGCGGGCAACACCGTCTATGTCGACGCCCGTCGCCGCACAGCATCCGAGGCCGGGCTGATCCCGGTCGAGGCATCCGCCTACGACGCCGTCTATGGCGCGCTGGGATCGAATGAGACGCTGCGCAACCTGTTCCTTTCGCAGACGTCGCGAGACGGCTTCGTTGACGCCTATGAGCAGATGCTGCCGGACCACTCCGGCGGACCGCTGATGTCGCTGTCGGCCGGCGTCGATGCCGTGACCCGCGCGCTGACCGGCCGCAACGCCGCCGCTGCGCCGGGTGAAACCAGCGCCTGGGTGCAGGAGATCAACTTCTACGCCGACAAGGACAAGACCGATTCCTACGGCTTCCGGTCCGAAGGCTTCGGCGTCGCAGGCGGCGTCGAAAAGGGCACCAGCCTGGGCGCCGTCGGCATCTCGGCCGCGTTCACCTCGTCCGACATCAAGGACCCCGAGGCCGAGGCTGAAGAGGTCCTGTCGGCCAACCTGCTGGAGCTGGGCCTCTACTGGCGCGCTCAGGGTCAGTACTGGACGACCTGGGCCCGTGCGGCCGGCGGCTATGCCTCCTTCAGCGCGGACCGCTCGCTGGTCGCTCAAGGCGTCTATCTGAACAACAAGTCCGACTGGCACGGCTGGACCGCGGCGGTCGCCGGCGGCGCCTCCTATGAGCGCAACTTCGGCCGCCTGAACATTCGCCCAGAAATCTACGGCGAATATTTCAGCCTGTCGGAAGGCTCGCGCAGTGAGAAGGGCGGCGGCGACGGCTTCGACCTCGACATCGATTCGCGCGACAGCCACATCTTCTCGGCGGTGGCGGCGATGAACGTCGGCTATGGCTTTGGCCGCAACGGCTGGATCCGTCCGGAACTGCGCGTCGGCTATCGGCAGAACATCTCGGTCGACGCCGGCGAAACCATCGCCCGCTTCGCCAGCGGCGGCCCGGACTTCATCCTGTCGCCGGACGCCATCGAAGGTGGCGGGCCGATCTTGGGCTTCCGCCTGAACTTCGGCAACGAACTGGGCATGCTATCGCTGACCGGCGACGCCGAGCTGCTGGAAGACTATGTCCGCTATTCGCTGCTGCTGCGGGCCAGCTTCCGCTTCTGATCGCAGCCTGATCCAGACAAACGAAAGGCCGCCGGAGCGATCCGGCGGCCTTTTTGTTTGGTAGGCGGCGACGGGTTCGAACCGCCGACCCTCTCGGTGTAAACGAGATGCTCTGACCAGCTGAGCTAGCCGCCCCCAAGTGGAGAGACGGGCTTATGCCCGTCGCGCCTCAACCGTTCAAGGCGCTTTTCAAACCTTCGCCCGGTCGAAAGCGCGCGGTGCGTGAGGCCGGGCGCGCGACAGCCGCGCCGGTCTGGGGGTTACGGGCGACGCCAGCCTTGCGGTCCACGGCGACGAAACTGCCAAAGCCGATTAACTTCACATCTGCGCCCCTCGTCAGCGACTCAGTCACACCGTCGGTAAAAGCTTCCAACGCCGTTTTGGCCTGGTCGCGGCTGATGTTCGCCGCGCTGGCCATCCGGCCGATCAGTTCCGCCTTGGTCATCCGTCTCCCTCCAGAACGAATCACTAAAGGACAGATCGGCGGTTGCGTCAAAAACGAAAACGCCGCCGGTGGGGCCACCGGCGGCGCTCGCTGTTCAACTCGGCGTTAGTGGCTGACCGCCGCCGCCGGCCCTTCCGGAGCCGCGACCGGGGCCGGCAGGGGTTCGGCCGCCTCGTCCCACTCCACCGGCGTCAGGGTGCCGACAAGCGCCCACTTCAGCGCCTCGTCCGCCGTGGAGATCGGCACGATCTCCAGCGCCGACTTCACATTGTCCGGCACGTCAGCGAGATCCTTCTCGTTCTCCTGCGGGATCAGCACCGTCTTGACGCCGGAGCGCAGAGCCGCAAGCAGCTTCTCCTTCAGGCCGCCGATGGCGGTGACCCGGCCGCGCAGGGTGATCTCGCCGGTCATGGCGATATCCTTGCGGATCGGAATGCCGGTCAGGACCGAGACCATGGCCACCGTCATGGCCACGCCGGCGGACGGGCCGTCCTTGGGCGTCGCGCCGTCCGGCACGTGGACGTGGATGTCGGTCTTCTCGAACACCGGCGGCTTGACGCCGAAGGCCAGGGCCCGCGACCGCACATAGGACGCCGCAGCCGAGATCGACTCCTTCATCACGTCCTTCAGATTGCCGGTCACTGTCATGCGCCCGCGGCCCGGCATCTTGATCGCCTCGATGGTCAGGATGTCGCCGCCGAACTCGGTCCAGGCCAGACCGGTGACGATGCCGACCTGATCCTCCTCATCCGTCTCGCCATAGCGGAACTTCTTGACGCCCGCATAGTCGGCCAGCTTGGCCTCATCGACTGTGATCGACTTGGCGCCCGTCTTGGCCATTTCGCGCACGGCCTTGCGCGCCAGACCGCCCAGAGCCCGCTCCAGCGAACGCACCCCGGCCTCGCGGGTGTAATAGCGGATCAGGTCGCGGATCGTGTCTTCCGGCACGATCAGTTCGCCATCCTTCAGACCGTGGTCCGCCAGTTGCTTGGGCAGGACGTGACGCTTGGCGATCTCGACCTTCTCGTCCTCGGTGTAGCCCGAAACCCGAATGATCTCCATCCGGTCCATCAGCGGCTGCGGCATGTTCAGGCTGTTCGCGGTCGTCACGAACATCACCTGGGACAGGTCGTAGTCCACCTCCAGATAGTGGTCGCCAAAGGTCGAGTTCTGGGCCGGGTCCAGCACCTCCAGCAGGGCCGACGACGGATCGCCGCGCCAGTCCGATCCCAGCTTGTCGATCTCGTCCAGCAGGACGAAGGCGTTGGTGGTCTTGGCTTTCTTCATCGACTGGATGATCTTGCCGGGCATGGAGCCGATGTAAGTCCGGCGGTGACCCCGGATTTCGCTCTCGTCGCGCACGCCGCCCAGCGACATGCGGACGTATTCACGCCCCGTCGCCTTGGCGATGGATTTGGCCAGCGAGGTCTTGCCGACGCCGGGAGGGCCGACCAGGCACAGGATCGGACCCTTCAGGCTGCCGGTGCGGGCCTGGACCGCCAGATACTCGATGATCCGTTCCTTGACCTTCTCCAGGCCGAAGTGATCCTCTTCCAGGATGTCCTCGGCCTTGACCAAGTCGATCGGCTTCTGCTTGGCCTTGCCCCACGGCACCGACAGCAGCCAGTCGAGATAGTTGCGCACGACAGTCGATTCCGCCGACATCGGGCTCATGTTGCGCAGCTTCTTGACCTCGGCCTCGGCCTTGGTGCGCGCCTCCTTGGACAGGCGCGTCTTTCGGATGCGCTTCTCCAGATCCATGATCTCGTCGCGCGCATCGTCGGTCTCGCCCAGCTCGCGCTGGATCGCCTTCATCTGCTCGTTCAGATAATATTCGCGCTGGGTCTTCTCCATCTGGCGCTTCACGCGCGAGCGGATCTTCTTCTCGACCTGAAGGACCGAAATTTCGCCCTCCATCAGCCCATAGACCTTCTCCAGCCGCTTGGGCACGTCGAAGGTTTCCAGCAGGCCCTGCTTGTCGGCGATCTTGACCGACAGATGAGCGGCGACCGAGTCCGCCAGCTTGGAGGCGTCGGTGATCTGGGGGATGGAGCTGAGGGCCTCGGGGGGGACCTTCTTGTTCAGCTTCACATAGTTTTCGAACTGCTCGACCACGGCGCGCAGCATGGCCTCGGCCTGCGATGCGTCGCCGGCCTCGTCCTCGATCTCGACGGCCTCGGCCTCGAAATACTCCTCACGGTCGGTGAAGCGGGTCAGGCGCGCGCGACCCTTGCCCTCGACCAGCACCTTCACCGTGCCGTCGGGCAGTTTCAGCAGTTGCAGTACCGAGGCCAGCACGCCGATGGGATAGATGGCGTCCGGCGACGGATCGTCATCGACGCTGTTCTTCTGGGTCGCCAGCAAGATCTGCTTTTCGCCCTTCATGATCTCGTCCAGCGCCTTCACCGACTTCTCGCGTCCGACGAAGAGCGGCACAACCATGTGCGGGAAGACGACGATGTCTCTCAGCGGCAGGACGGGCAGGATTTTTGGTTCAGTCATGATGCGTACTCCTGGGCCATTGATCATCTCCGGCCCGCCGCCAGCGTCCGCCGGGCAAGAGGCCCGACCGGCGCATGACGGCCCGTCGATTCCGACGGCGTTCGGATGAGTATGTGGTTTGAAAGACCCGCGGTTCAAGCGTGACCGCGGAACGGCCCACATCTGCGTGGCCACAAGCCCTTCCGATCGCGTCGCTTTAGGTCCGCATTACGCCCGGCGGCGCTTTCGACATGGCCGCTTTACGGGGATCGGGCGTCTTCTGCCGCTCTAAGGAGATGACCATGAGCCGTTCCCACCTGCTGGCCGAGACCCTGAAACGTCCCGCCCCGGCGCCGACAACCCTTCAGATGACGATGACCTTCATCGGCGCCCTGTTCGGCGCCCCGATCCGCAAGGGCCGCGCGCGATGATGCAGGGCCATATCGAAGGCGGCGTGACACGCGCAGCCCCTCCCCGACGATATCGTGTCGTGCTTCGCGCCAGAGGTTGGGCCGTGGCGGTCAACAACGCCTCCCCCCCCTGCCCGATCGCATCTCGGCCGAACGTCTCGCCGCCCGACTTCAGGCCGAGGCCGACCGCCTGAACCGCGACCAACATCGCCTGACACAATGATAACGCCGCTAGCTTCACCACCCGCCTTCGAAATCCTGACGATCCAGCCTGTCGGCGATCGATGGCGCATTACCTCAAGCGACGGCCTGTTCGAAGGCGTCTTTACCGACGCCAAAAGCGCCGTCCGATGCGCCAGAGCGGAGGCCGAGGCCCACCCAGGGCACGCGGTTCGGATGGTTCGACCTGATGCGGGCTAGCGCTTCTTTCCCGACGCCTTCTTCACCGCCACGTCCAGCGATCGTCGCGCCCAAGCGACGGCTTGGTCGGGATCGTCGAGAGCCGTTTCGGGCAGGGGCCAGTAGCCCATGCTCATCGTGCGGCCGTCCTTGGTCGGATAGGTGAACTGACGCGAGCCGGCCTCGACGAAGGCCTCGCTCAGGGCCTCGTCGCCCTTCAGCCAGACAATGCCTTCGTCCAGCAGGGCGAACATGACGCCGGCGGCATAGACCCCGGCCCCGCCGAACATGCGCTTGATCTCCAGGCGGCCGAGCGCGTGGAAATGCTCACGCACCCATTCGCCGAAGTCCGCGTCGTAAGCCATCTCAGTCGGCGGCGACTGGCACGATGGTCACGCTCTCGCCGCAGCCGCAGGCGTCGGTCTGGTTCGGATTGTTGAACACGAACTTGGACGCCAGCCGCGTCGTCTCATAGTCGATCTCGGTGCCGATCAGGAACAGCACGGCCCGGGGCTCGATCAGAATGGTGACGCCCTTGTCCTCGACCACCTCGTCCATCGGGCCGATCTCGTCGGCATAGGCGAAGGTGTATTCCTGCCCCGCGCAACCGCCGTTCTTGACGCCGATGCGCAGGCCGATGTGATCGTTCTCGGCATTGTTCAGGATCTCGCGCACCCGTTCGGCGGCGGCGTCTGTTAGGGTGACGGCCTTGGGGCGCGGGCGGCGCGGACGGGATGTGGCTTGAAGTTCGGTCATCAAAACATATCCATCAGAACATGTTCAGGGCCAGCTTGGCTTCGTCGCTCATCTTGGAGGCGTCCCACGGCGGATCGAACACCAGATTGGCCTTGGCGCTGCGCACGCCCTCGACCTTCTCCACCGCCGTCTCGACCCAGCCCGGCATTTCACCGGCGACCGGACAGCCCGGCGCCGTCAAGGTCATGTCCACCACCACATCGCGGTCGTCGTTTACGTCCACACGATAGATGAGGCCCAGTTCATAAATATCGACCGGAATTTCCGGATCATAGACCGACTTCAGCGCCTCGATCAGCTGATCGGTCAGGGTGTCCAGCTCGGCCTGCGACAGGGCGCTCTTCTGGGGTTCGTCCCAGGCGTCCTTGAAGGCGTCGCTGTCTTGAATAGGTTGATCTGTCATCGGCTTACACGAAGAAGTTCCGCGCCTTGATCAGCGCATCCACGAAGGCGTCGGCATCCTCCAGGGTGTTATATAGGGCGAAGGAGGCGCGGGTGCTCGACGTCACCCCCATTCTTTTCGCCAGCGGCTCGGCGCAGTGCAGACCCGCGCGCACCGCGACGCCGTAGCGGTCCATGATCTGGGCCACGTCGTGGGCGTGCGCGCCCTCGACGGCGAAGGTCAGGATCGCGCCCTTGCCTTCGGCCTGCCCCAGGATCCGCAGCCAGTTTTGACCCTGAAGTCGGCCAACAGCGTGCTGATAGAGCGCATGCTCGTGCGCCTGCACGGCCGCCCGGTCGTATTGCGCCAGCCATTCCAGGGCCGCGCCCAGGCCGATGGCCTCCAGGATCGGCGGCGTCCCCGCCTCGAACCGATGCGGCGGCCGGGCGTAGGTCACGCGGTCCTGCTCGACAGTCTCGATCATCTCGCCCCCGCCCTGATAGGGCGGCAGCGCCTCCAGCGCCTCGGCCTTGCCGTACAGAGCGCCGATGCCGGTCGGGGCGAACAGCTTGTGCCCGGTCAGGACGTAGAAGTCGCAGCCGATGGCTTGAACGTCCGGCGTCGCATGGACCGCCCCCTGGCACCCGTCGATCAGCACCTGCGCGCCCGCCGCATGGGCCAGGCGGCTGATCTCGGCGACCGGATTGATGGTCCCAAGCACGTTGGACATATGGGTGACAGCCACCATCCGCGTCCTGGGCCCCAGCAGGTCGGCATAGGCCGACATGTCCAGCGAGCCGTCGTCCTTGACCGGGATCCACTTGATCACCGCCCCGCGGCGTTCGCGAAGCAGATGCCAGGGCACGATGTTGGAGTGATGCTCCATCTCCGAGACGATGATCTCGTCGCCCGGCTGGATCGACAGGCCCAGCCCATTGGCCACCAGATTGATCGCCTCGGTCCCGCCCTTGGTCCAGACCACCTGTTCGGCGCTCTCGGCGTTGAGGAAGCGAGCGACGATCTCGCGCGCCTTTTCGAAGGCTTCGGTCGCCTCGTTCGACAGGGTGTGCAGGCCCCGGTGGACGTTGGCGTAGCCGCCCTCCATCGTCGCGACCAGCGCGTCGATCACCGCGCGCGGCTTCTGCGCCGAGGCCGCGTTGTCCAGATAGACCAGCGGCTTGCCGTTCACCTGTCGCGACAGGATCGGGAACTGCGCCCGCACGGCATAGGGATCGAAGGTGTTCACAACCTCGCCGTCAGCCATTCCCGCGCCACCTCTCTCGCGCCCTCATGCTCGATCCGGTCGATGACCTCGATCAGGAAGGCCTGGGTCAGCAGGGCGCGGGCTTCGTCGGCCGGAACCCCGCGCTGCTGCATGTAGAACAAGGCGCTCTCGTCCAGCGTCCCCACGGTGTTGCCGTGCGCGCACTGCACGTCGTCGGCATAGATGATCAGTTCCGGCTTGGCGTCGATCTCGGCCCGCTCGCTGGCGATCAGGGCGTGGTGGCCCATGCGCGCATCGGTGCCGTCGGCGCCGCGCTCGACCACGATCTTGCCCTGGAAGACGCCGCGCGCCGTGTCGCGGGCCACGCCCTTGATCAGTTGCGAGGTCGCGCCGTCGTGTTCCACATGACGCACCACGCTGGTCAGGTCCGCATGACGCGATCCGTTCAGCAGATAAAGGCCGTCGGCCTGAACCTGCGCACCCTGGGCATAGTGGGTGATACGCGTCTCGATCCGCTGCAGCTTGGCGCCGGTCGTAACGATGGTCTGACGATAGACGCCGCCCGCCTCGACCTTGACGTGGGCCTCGGCGATGGAGATGGCGTCCTCCGGCTCCTCGACCAGGACGAAGCGCGTCACCTCGGCGCCGGCCGCCACGTCCAGTTCCAGCGTATTGTGCGCGACATAGGCCGAGCCCGCGCCCTCATGCGTCTCCAGCAGCAGCAGCTTGGCGCCGGCGCGCGCCGAAACCCGCGCGCTGGCCGTGTGGCCCGTGCCGACGGCGTCCGACACATAGCGCAGCCGCAGGGTCCGCTCGCCCGAGGCGATGAAGTCGGTCACGCCGACAGCGCGCCCGTTGGCGAAGACGATCGCCTCGCCGCCCAGATCATAAAACGGTCCCGGCGGCCCGACCTCAGCCGTGCCCGACGGCTCCGGCGCGGCGCGAAGATAGCGCTTCAGGTCGCTGTATTTCCACGTCTCCGTCCGTCGCGACGGATAGGTGTCGGCGTCGGCCAGGTCGATGGCGAAGGCAGCGCTCACGCCGCTTCCGGCAGATACTTATCGTACCCTTCCGCCTCCAGCTTCAGTGCCAGTTCCGGCCCGCCCGAAGCCACGATCCGACCGCCGGCCAGCACATGCACCCGGTCCGGTTTGATGTAGTCGAGCAGGCGCTGATAGTGGGTGATGACCAACATGGCGCGGTCGGGCGAACGCAGCGCGTTCACGCCCTCCGACACGATGCGCAGGGCGTCGATGTCGAGACCCGAATCCGTCTCGTCCAGGATCAGCAGCGACGGCTCCAGCAGCGCCATCTGCAGGATCTCCATCCTCTTCTTCTCACCGCCGGAGAAGCCGACGTTCAGCGGCCGCTTCAGCATGTCGAAGTCCATCTTCAACGCCTTGGACGCCTCACGAACCAGCTTCAGGAAGGCGGGCGCCGCCACCTCCTCCTCGCCCCGCGCGCGCTTTTGCGCATTCAGCGCCGTCCGCACGAAGGTCAGGGCCGGCACGCCGGGGATCTCGATCGGATACTGGAACGACAGGAAGACGCCCTTGGCCGCCCGCTCGGCCGGGTCCAGCGCCAGCAGGTCCTCGCCCGCCCATTCGACAGACCCTTCCGTCGCCTCATAGCCCGGCCGTCCCGACAGGGCGTAACCCAGCGTCGATTTCCCGGCCCCGTTCGGCCCCATGATGGCGTGCACCTCGCCGGCAGGGACGTCGAGCGTCAGACCCTTGAGGATCGGCTTTTCACCAACAGAGACATGTAGGTTGTTAATTTGAAGCATCAGGCAAAGTCCAAGTATCGGGCAAACGACCGAAGTTCCCCAGCTGGGTCAGACGTTTTTTCGCTCTATTCCAAACAAGTAGGGCGTATTGCTGCGGATCTGGAAAACCGAACCAGTCCCGGTCAGCAAGAAACCAGAGTTCGTTCCCGACACGCGACCAATAGTGGATGTCGGGATCAAGCTCAGCTGTACTCGGCTCACCGCGCAGCGGATCAAACGCCTTGAGCATCTGAAAGCCGGCCGGGTTCTTCGCCCTCGTCAGAAACTCAGCCCACTCCAACTCGTCACGCTTGCACAGAGCGTAGGTAGGCACGACCAGACGATTGGGCTGCCAGTCATATGGCTCGACGCCAGTCCTTATGTCGCCGGGCGGCGCGCGGTTCTTGAAAAGCCAGCCAAACATCAGCCGACACTTCCCTCGAGGCTGATCGCCACCAGCTTCTGCGCCTCGACGGCGAACTCCATCGGCAGTTTCTGCATCACGTCGCGAACGAAGCCGTTGACCAGCAGCGCCACCGCCTCCTCCTGCGACAACCCGCGCTGCTGGGCGTAGAATAGCTGGTCGTCCGACAGGCGCGTCGTCGTCGCCTCATGCTCAAGCTGGCCCGAGCCGTTTCGGGCCTCGATATAGGGGATGGTGTGCGAGCCGCAGTCCTTGCCGATCAGCAGGCTGTCGCACTGGGTGAAGTTGCGCACCCCCGTCGCCTTTGGATGCACCGAGACCAGACCGCGATAGGTCGAATCCGACCGTCCCGCCGACACTGCCTTGGCGATGATCCGCGACTTCGAATTCTTGCCCAGGTGGATCATCTTGGTGCCGGTGTCGGCCTGCTGATGCCCGTTGGTGATGGCGATGGAATAGAACTCGCCGGACGATTCCTCGCCCTTCAGGACGCAGGACGGATATTTCCAGGTGACGGCCGAGCCGGTCTCGACCTGGGTCCACGACACCTTGGACCGATCGCCCCGGCAGTCGGCGCGCTTGGTCACGAAGTTGTAGATGCCGCCCTTGCCCTCGGCGTCGCCGGGATACCAGTTCTGGACCGTCGAATATTTCACCTCGGCGTCGTCCAGAGCCACGATCTCGACCACGGCCGCATGCAGCTGATTCTCATCGCGCATCGGCGCGGTGCAGCCTTCCAGATAGGAGACGTAAGCGCCCTTATCGGCGATGATCAGGGTCCGCTCGAACTGGCCCGTCTGGCTCGCATTGATGCGGAAATAGGTCGACAGCTCCATCGGACATTTGACGCCCGGCGGGATGTAGACGAACGACCCGTCCGAAAAGACCGCGCTGTTCAGCGCCGCGAAATAGTTGTCCGAGACCGGCACCACTGATCCCAGATATTGCCGCACCAGATCAGGATATTCGCGCAAGGCCTCGGAAATCGGCATGAAAATCACGCCGACCTTGGCCAGTTCCTCCTTGAAGGTCGTGACGACTGATACGCTGTCGAACACGGCGTCAACGGCGACCTTGGGCGCGCCCTGCACCCCGGCCAGCACCTCCTGCTCCTTCAGCGGGATGCCTAGCTTCTTGTAGATTTCCAGGATCTCGGGATCGACCTCATCCAGCGACTTGGGCCCCTCCTTCGCCTTGGGGGCCGCATAGTAGAACAGATCCTGATAATCGACCGGCTCGTAGCGGACCGCCGCCCAGGTCGGCTCCTCCATCGCCAGCCAGCGCTCATAGGCGGCCAGACGCCATTCCAGCATCCAATCCGGCTCGCCCTTCTTTTCGGAAATGAAGCGCACGATCTCGGCGCTCAGTCCCTTGGGCGCATATTCCGTCTCGATGTCGGACGTGAACCCGTGCTCGTACTTCTCCAGCGCGGCGACGGCGTCGATGGTTTCCTTGACGGCGGCCATCAGGCGACCTCTCTCACGCGTTCGGCGGCGCGCGTCTTGTGCTTGTTGTAGGCGGCGACCCAGGCGTCGGCGAACCTTGCCCAGTCGCTCTCGACCGTGCCCCATCCGCCGGAGATGCGCACGCCCCCGGTCGCCAGCGCATTCAGGCCCATGGCGCTGATGGTCTTGGACGGCTTCACCTTGCCCGACGAGCAGGCCGAGCCGGCCGACACCATGACGCCCGTCAGGTCCAGGGTGATCAGCTGCTGCGGACTGTCCCAGCCCTCGACGGCCATGAACAGGGTGTTGGGCAGACGCGCCACGTCGCCGCCAATGATGGTCGCGCCCGCGGTCCTGACCTTCGCCTCGGCCGCATCGCGCCAGGCGACGTGCGAAGCCATCGTCTCCAGATCCCGCGCGGCGCAATCGGCCGCGACGCCGAACCCGGCGATGCCCGGCACGTTCTCGGTCCCGGCGCGCAGGCCCCGCTCCTGCCCCGCGCCGTGCAGGATCCGCACGCCCGAGAGGCCTTCCTTGAAGATCAGGGCGCCCACGCCCTGCGCGCCGCCCAGCTTGTGCGCCGACAGGGTCAGGGTGTCCGCGTCCAGCGCGCGCATATCGACCGCGATCTTGCCCGCCGACTGGATCGCATCAACGTGCAGCCAGCCGCCCGCCGCTCGCACCAGCGCCGCCGCCTCGGCGATCGGCTGAATGACGCCGCTTTCGTTGTTCGCATGATGGATGGCGACCACGGCCCGGCCCGGGCGGCTCAGCGCCTCCGCCAGCCAGTCCAGATCAACCACCCCGTTCGCATCGACCGGCAAAACCTCCACCGGCGCGCCCGCATTCGCCGCCGTTTCGGCCACGCACGGATGCTCGGTCGCCGACACGATCAATCGCTCGCATCCGGCCGCCAAGGCGCTGGCGATGCCTTGGGCATTGGCTTCGGTGCCGCCCGAATTGAACACCACCGCCGTCGGATCGGCCCCGACCAGGTCCGCGACCTGCGCCCGAGCGGTCTCAACCCGCGCCCGCGCCCGCCGACCGGCCGCATGGACCGCCGACGGATTGCCGTTGTCGGCCAGGGCCCTGGCCATGATCTCCAGCACCTCCGGCCGCACCAGGCCCGAGGCGTTATAGTCCAGATAGACGCCGCTCATGCCGCGACCCCCACGGCCGAGGCCTCGACATTTCGCCGACGCTGGCCCGTTCGGTTCATCACCACATCCTCCAGCGAAACGCCCGCCAGATAGCGATGGATTTCGTCGCCGAGGTCTTCCCAAAGATTGTGGGTGATGCAGCGTTCGCCGGCCAGCATGCAGCCCTTGGGCGAGCCATGCGCCACGCATCGCGTCGCCCGGATCGGCTCATCCACCGCCAGCACGATCTCGGCGACCACCGTCTCGTGCGCCGCCTTGGCCAGACGATATCCGCCACCTGGTCCGCGCACGCTCTTGACCAGTTCGCTCTTCCTCAGACGGGCGAACAACTGCTCCAGATAGCTCAGCGAAATCTCCTGGCGCGCGGCGATCTCGGCCAGCGAAACCGCCCGGATTTCACCGCTCTCGCCGCGTCCGTTCTTCGCCAGATCGGCCATCGCCATCACGGCGTATCGTCCCTTGGTCGACAGACGCATTTCGCACCTTCAAAAATTGCGCGCTTTTCGGGGCTCCTGTGCTAGAACCCGCGCCTTCGCGAAGGCGGCGCGCTTGCGGAGGGACTTAGAAAGTCCCACCTCCGCGGTCAAGTATTACGCACTCGGGAAATGACAGTTGAACGGATTCCAGAGCCCCTATGCCTGAAGTCATCCTGCCCGGCGCCTCCGGTCGCATCGAAGGCCGCTATTCCCCGGGCAAGCGCCCGAACGCCCCGATCGCGCTGATCCTGCATCCGCACCCGAAGGCGGGCGGACATATGAACAACCCGGTCGCGGTCACCCTGCACCAGCTGTTCCAGCAGCGCGGCTTCGCGACCCTGCGCTACAACTCGCGCGGCGTCGGCAAGTCGCAGGGCGAGTTCGATTCGGGCATCGGCGAGCTGGCCGACGCAGCCACCGCCCTCGACTGGCTCCAGGCCAACAACCCCGGCGCCAGCCAGACCTGGGTCGCCGGCTATCAGTTCGGCGCCTATATCGGCATGCAGCTTCTGATGCGTCGCCCCGAGACGGACGGCTTCATCTCGGTCTCGCCGCCGTCGAACATGTATGACTTCAGCTTCCTGGCGCCCTGCCCCGCGTCCGGCCTGTTCCTGCACGGCACGGCCGACACCATCGTCCCGCCGGTCGAGGTCGAGCGTGTGGTCAACAAGCTGCGCACCCAAAAGGGCATCATCATCGACTACGAACTGGAAGAGGGCGCCAGCCACTTCTGGCAGGACCACATGAGCGCGGTCGAAACCCGCGTCGGCGCCTATCTGGACAAGCGTCTGGAAGAAAAGCCGGCCTGACATCCGGCCTGATATTCGGCTTGGCGTCACGGCTGATTAAGGCGCGGGCGGCATGATCGGGCGAGACATCGCTGCGAGATCCGCCATGCGCCCGCCTCTTCTGATCGCCTTGATCGCCTGCCTGGCCTCGCCCACTGTGGTGGCGGCTCAGTCTGTGCCAGAGCGCGATTTCTGCGCCGATCGCCCCGGCAAGGGCACGCCGACCTGCCTCCTCGACAAGGGCCGCTGGCAGGTCGAACTCGGCCTGTTCGACGGCGCGCGTCAGACGGACGACGCCACACGGACCGACACCTGGGACGCCGGCGATCTGTTCGTGCGCTATGGCCTGACCGGCCTGACTGAGCTTCAGCTCGGGCTCACGACCTGGAACCGCGAACGGATCCTCGACCGCGCGACAGGCGACCGTGAAGTGGCTGAGGGCGTCGGCGATCTCAGTATCGGCCTGCGCCACTCGCTGAAGTACCCTGACGGCTCGGACCTGTCCGTCGCGATTTCCGGCTTCATCACCGCGCCGACGGGTGCGCGCGCCATTCGCGCCGACGGTTTCGAGGGCGGGATCATCCTGCCGGTCTCCATCCCGCTGAACGACGACTGGAGCCTGAGCCTGTCGCCCGAGATCGACTGGGTCTCGGATGCGGACGGCGACGGCCGCCACGGCGCCTATACGATGGTCGCCGGCGTCGGACGCGGCTTCGGCCAATGGGACTTGGGCGCCGAGGTCTGGATCAGCCGCGACGATGATCCCGTCGCCCCGACCACGCCATCCACCTTCGACCTGACCGCCGTCTGGTCGCCCCCGTCCCTGCCCGACGCCCAGCTGGACTTCGGCCTCAACTTCGGCCTGAACGACGACAGCCCGGACGTGGAGTTCGGCGTCGGTCTCGCACGGCGATTCTGACGCGCCGTTGCGGACCCGACGTGTCGCTGCGACAAATGTACATGGCCGATGCGACCGATATCCCGGGCGGCGTGGTTCACGAACTGCCGGACGACCTGCGCGAGACTTTGGTCGCCGCGCCCGACGCCCTGGCGACATGGCGCGACATCACGCCCCTGGCCCGCAACGAGTGGATCTGCTGGATCGAGTCCGCCAAGAAGGAGGAGACCCGGCGAAAGCGGCTGGATTGGGGCCGGGCGAGCTTGACCGACGGCAAGCGCCGCCCCTGCTGCTGGCCCGGCTGCCCTCACCGTTAGGCGGTCACGCCGGTTCGGCCACCGCCTCTTTCGCCGGCTCCGTGCGGATCATGTAGTCGAAGGCCGACAGACCCGCCTTTGACCCCTCGCCCATGGCGATGACGATCTGCTTGTAGGGCACGGTCGTCGCGTCGCCCGCCGCGAATATGCCCGGCTGCGAGGTCTCGCCACGGTGATCCACCTCGATCTCGCCGCGCGGCGTCAGGCCCACCGCGCCGTGCAGCCATTCGGTGTTCGGCACCAGACCGATCTGCACGAAGATGCCTTCCAGATCGACGTCGTGATGGGCGTCGGAGTTGCGGTCCTTATAGGACAGGCCCGTCACCTTCTCGCCGTCGCCATGCACCTGGGTCGTCAGGGCTGAGGTCACGATCCGCACATTCGGCAGGGTCGCCAGCTTCCTCTGCAGCACCGCATCGGCTCGCAGTTCGCTGTCATATTCGATCAGGGTCACATGCGCCACAATGCCCGCCAGGTCGATGGCCGCCTCGACGCCGGAGTTGCCGCCGCCGATCACCGCCACCCGCTTGCCCTTGAACAGCGGCCCGTCGCAGTGCGGGCAATAGGCAACGCCCTTGTTCTTGTACTGCTCCTCGCCCGGCACGTTCATCTGGCGCCAGCGCGCGCCCGTCGACAGGATGACGGTCCGTGATTTCAGGCTCGCGCCATTCTCCAGCACCACCTCATGCAGGCCGCCTGGAACCTTGGCCGGGATCAGCTTGGCCGCCTTCTGCAGGTTCATCAGGTCCACTTCATACTCGCGGACGTGTTGTTCCAGATGGGCCGCCAGCTTGGGCCCTTCGGTGTAAGGGACCGAGACGAAGTTCTCGATCGCCATCGTGTCCAGCACCTGACCGCCGAAGCGTTCGGCGACGACGCCCGTGCGAATGCCCTTGCGCGCCGTGTAGATGGCGGCCGCCGCCCCTGCCGGCCCGCCGCCGACCACCAGAACCTCGAACGGATCCTTGGACTTCAAACGCTCCGCCGCGCGGGCTTCGGCGCCGGAGTCCAGCTTGGCGACGATCTGCTCCAGCTCCATCCGGCCCTGACCGAACAGTTCGCCGTTCAGGAAGACCGTCGGCACGGCCATGATCTTGCGTTGCTCGACCTCGTCCTTGAACAGGCCGCCCTCGATGGCGACGTGTTTGATGCGCGGATTGACCACGCTCATCAGGTTCAGCGCCTGCACCACGTCCGGGCAGTTCTGGCACGACAGCGAGAAATAGGTCTCGAACACATAGTCGCCGTCCAGGTCCCTGACCTGCTGGATCACCTCCTGCGCCGCCTTGGACGGATGGCCGCCGACGTGCAGCAGGGCCAGCACCAGCGAGGTGAACTCGTGGCCCAGCGGGATGCCCGCGAATCGCACGCCGATGTCCGTGCCCTTCCTGCGGATCAGGAAGCTGGGCTGGCGTTCGTCGTCATAGTCGCGGCCCATCTCCACCTTGCCGTGCGAGACCGACACGATCTCCTCCAGCAGGGTCTTCAGCTCGATCGACTTGGGCCCCGCGCCCAGCGAGGCGACGAGTTCGACGGGATGGACGATGTTCTTGAGGTAGGCTTCGAGCTGGGATTTCAGATTGGCGTCTAGCATCGGATGCTCCTCGGAATTCAATAGATTGAGCGCCGCCCTCAAGCCGCTTCAGGCGAGGACAGGACGCAAAAAGGCCGCGGGGCTGGAAACGCTACGCACCCCGCGGCCTCTGCGAACGCCCGAAAGGATCGGGCGTCCAGGCCGGCGACATCGAAACGCCGCCGGCCGAACTTGGGGTCTTAGATCTTGCCGACGAGGTCGAGCGACGGGGCCAGGGTGGCTTCGCCTTCTTCCCACTTGGCCGGGCAGACTTCACCGGGGTGCGAACGCACATACTGGGCGGCCTTGACCTTGCGCAGCAGCTCGGCGGCGTTGCGGCCGATGCCTTCCGACGTCGTCTCGGTGAACTGGATCACCCCGTCCGGATCGACCAGGAAGGTCGCACGGTCGGCCAGGCCCACGCCCGGACGCATGGCGTCGAAGTTGTTGGTCACCAGGCCCGACGGATCGCCCAGCATCGTGTATTCGATCTTGCCGATCGCCGGCGACGAGTCGTGCCAGGCCTTATGCGAGAAGTGGGTGTCGGTCGACACCGAATAGATCTCGACGCCCAGCTTCTGGAACTCGGCGTAGTGGTCGGCCAGGTCTTCCAGCTCGGTCGGGCACACGAAGGTGAAGTCGGCCGGATAGAAGAAGAAGATCGCCCACTTGCCCGCGACGTCGGCGTCCGTGACCGTCAGGAATTTGCCGCCCTTATAGGCTTCGGCCGTAAAGGGTTTGATGGTCGTGTTGATGAGGGCCATGCGCAAAATCCAATGCAAGGTGGTTGGGAGGCGCTCTCCCTACCGCACCGCACCAGATAAGCCCAATCACTTATTTGCAGATGCGCAATAGATTTTGGTTATGGAGGTTAATACAGCAGGAACGGTCTCCGGGCCTCTTCCCACGCCAACTCGTCCGGCTGCGTCGCGGCGACCAGATCGCCCGGCGTCGCGCCGGCGTCGTCCACCCATTCCCGCAAGCCCGGCCCACCGTTGATCACGTCGATGGGCAGTTTGCCGAACGCATACTCGTACGGAAAATCCCGCCATAGGTCATAGTCGGGATACAGCCGTCGGATCGCCTTGAACCCCAGGGCCTGCACCCGCCACGGCTTGAAGGCAGCGTGGTCATAGCCGGGGTGATCGACATGGATCTGCACCCCGCTGCACAGCTTTCCGACGTGCTTGTGGAAGGTCGGCTCGAACCACATGTCGCGCAAGACGCAGCCGCCCAGCCATTCCGGCGCCAGCGCCTGCATTTCCGCGATCACCGCCCGGGCATCGATGTCCGGCGCCCCGAACAGCTCCAGCGGCCGTGTCGTCCCCCGCCCTTCCGACAGGGTCGCCCCTTCCAGCATCACCGTGCCCGCATAGGCGCGCGCCATCGACAGGTTCGGCGCATTCGGGCTGGGATTGATCCACGACCGGTCCAGCAGCGGCCAGCCGAAGCCCGGGCCCGCCTCGGGCGCCCAGCCCTGCATCTCCACCACCCGGTAATCAACATCCAGCTTGAACTGGTCGATGAACCACAGGCCCAGTTCGCCCATCGTCATGCCGTGGCGCATCGGCATCGGCCCGGCCCCGACGAAGCTTTCCCAGCCGGGCTTTAGCGTCATCCCCTCGACCGGCCGTCCCGCCGGATTGGGCCGGTCCAGCACCCAGACCGACCTGCCATGTTTCGCCGCCGCCTCCAGCACGTACAGAAGCGTCGTCACATAGGTGTAGATGCGGCAGCCCAGGTCCTGCAAATCCACCAGCAGCACGTCGAACTCGGCCATCCATTCGTCGCGCGGGCGCCGCACCTCGCCGTACAGGCTGAAGACCGGGAAGCCGTGCACCGGATCGCGATAATCCGGGCTCTCCATCATATTGTCCTGGAGATCGCCTTTCATCCCGTGCTGCGGGCCAAAGGCGGCGGTCAGACGGATTTCGGAACAGGCGGCCAGCGCGTCCACCGCGTGGGTCAGATCCTTCGTCACCGACGCCGGATGCGCCAGCAAGGCCACGCGTCGCCCCTTCAGCTGCGCTCTCAGGGCGTCATCGGACAAAAGGCGGTCGAGGCCGAAGTTCATGTCAGGTCCAGCGCGAACGAGTCGGGATGATGAAAGTCCGGCTTATCCGAAGGATGCGCCAGCGCCCAATAGCCGATCGCCCCGTCCACGCCCCGGATCACCGCCGCCAACCCCGCCGCCCCGGCCGCATCCTCCGGCAAGGTCACGTCCGCCGTCAGCACAAATTGTCCCGGCGCCAACCGCATCACGATGAACGGCGCGGGCATCTGCAGATCCCGCATCCCCTCGCGATAGCCGTCAAACTGATAGGCCGCCCACGCCCCCGACGGCGACAGATTGTATTCGACATAGCCGCCCGCCGTCCGCACGAAGGCCTCGAAACAGGTCGCCCGCCACAACCCATCCGTCCGCACCCGCGCCGCCGCCTCCGGCCGCCACACGCCCTCCACCGGTCCGGCCAGCACATACTCCAGGCTCAGCACCCGCCCCGCCCGTCGCGCCTCGACCTCCAGCGTCAGTCCCGCCGGGCTGGATGTCGGGTGCGGGATCAGGGGCAGACGCATGGAGGCTTCGTATCGCAGGCTGACGGCGTGTCAAAGCCGCCGCCAGATCAACCCTTGCGCCCGCCTGCGCATCATGGAAGCATCACAATATGCCCAAGCGCTCACCCTACGGTCCGCAGATGACCTTTCCTGAAAAGCGCCAGATGCTGAAGGATCGCTTCCACCTCTTGGTCGGACCGCTCGTTCTCTGTTTGGCCGTCAGTGGCGCGTCGGCCGAACCCTCTTCCGTCTTCCTGGCGTGGACTGTGGGCATCGCTCTGGTCGCGCTGGTCCTCAACCGGCTGATTCCTTGAAGACGGACAGCTTGGCGGCAAATCGTCAGCCATCGCACCTGAACGCAACATCGGCTGCATTTACAGCGGCATGAGGCGCAGCAGCGTCGTCGTACCCATCGCGACCTGAAACGGCGCTAAAATGGGCGCGCCATGCCCAAAGCCGCTCCGCCTGAAATTGTACCTTCTTGCATTTTGCACGCGTTTTCGCGTTGCAACACATTTTCGCGCCGACTGAGATTAGACGAATTAGACACTTTAGACGGTGTTTTTCATCCGCACCGTCTGAACAGCCGACGCCGTCTCGACTAGGGGAAGACGACCTTCGTCATCCCTGCTAACCCAGCCTCACCATGACCGAACACGCCTTCAAATCCGACTTCCTCCGCACCATGCAGGCGCGAGGCTATATCCATCAGATCACCCATCCGGCCGAACTGGATGCAGCGGCCGCCGCCGGCGTGGTCACGGGCTATATCGGCTTTGACGCCACCGCTCCTTCGCTGCATGTCGGACACCTGATCCAGATCATGCTGCTGCGTCGCCTGCAGCAGGCCGGACACAAGCCCATCGTCCTGATGGGCGGCGGCACGACGAAGGTGGGCGACCCCAGCTTCAAGGATACGCAGCGCCCCCTGCTGACCGAAGAGCGGATCGCCGAGAACATCGCCGGCATCAAGGGCGTGTTTGAAAAGTTTCTGACCTTCGGCGACGGCCCGTCGGATGCGATCATGGTCGACAACGACGAATGGCTGTCCAAGCTGGGCTACCTGGAATTCCTGCGCGACTACGGCACGCATTTCACCGTCAACCGGATGCTCAGCTTCGATTCGGTCAAGCTGCGACTGGAACGTGAGCAGCCGCTGACCTTCCTCGAATTCAACTACATGCTGATGCAGGCCACCGACTTCCTGGAGCTGAATCGCCGCTACGGCTGCACACTCCAGATGGGCGGCTCGGATCAGTGGGGCAACATCATCAACGGCGTCGAACTGACCCGCAAGGTGGACCAGAAAGCCGCCTTCGGGCTGACCACGCCCCTACTCTCGACCGCCTCGGGCCAGAAGATGGGCAAGACCGTGGGCGGCGCCGTCTGGCTGAATGCCGACGCCCTGTCGCCCTATGACTACTGGCAATACTGGCGCAACACCGAGGATGGCGACGTGGGCCGCTTCATGCGCCTGTTCACCGACCTGTCGGACGCCGAAATCGCTGGCTACGAGTCGCTGGAAGGCGCAGCCATCAACGACGCCAAGAAGGCTCTCGCCGACGCCGCGACGACCATGCTGCACGGCGCAGAGGCCGCCGCAACCGCCCGCGCCGCCGCCGAGAGCGCCTTCGAAAAAGGCCAGTTGTCCGCCGACCTGCCGACCGTCGAACTGCCGTCGGCCGAGGTCTACGGCGCCATGATCGCCGCCGTCGTGACCAAGGCCGGCCTGACGGCGTCCAACGGCGAGGCCCGTCGCCTGGCCCAGGGCGGCGGCCTGCGTCTGAACGACGCCGCAGTGTCCGACGGCGCCCAACTGCTGACGGAAACCGACCTCAGGGACGGCGTCATCAAACTGGCGGCCGGCAAGAAAAAGATCGTTCTGGTGAGGCCCGTCTGATGTCCGCCGCCGAAGGTCAGCCCGCGCCCGCCCTCGACCTGCCCACGGACGGCGGCGGCCGCGTCACCCTCGCCGCCCTGCAAGGCAGGCCTGCCGTCGTCTATTTCTACCCCAAGGACGACACGACCGGCTGCACGCGTGAAGCCCAGGACTTCACCGCCCTGGCGCCCGACTTCGCTGCGCTGGGCATGCCGGTCATCGGCGTGTCCAAGGACACGGTGAAGAAGCACGACAGGTTCAAGGCCAAATACGATCTCGCCGTCACCCTTGCCTCCGACGAGGATGGCGCCGCCTGCGAGGATTGGGGCGTCTGGGTGCAGAAGAAGCTCTACGGCCGCGAATATATGGGCATCGAGCGGGCCACCTTCCTGATCGACGCCGAGGGCCGCGTCGCCAAGGCCTGGCGCAATGTGAAGGTCGCCGACCACGCCGCCGCCGTGCTGGAGGCCGCCAGGGCCCTATGATCGGCGAGCGCCGTTCGGAAGCGATGCTTGACCTTCGCCCCTCCTCCACGGCCTAGTGGGCGTCGGGGCTAATAGGGGCTTGGCCGGCCTTGGCTGGCAGATGCGGAGCGCACCATGTTCACCAAGAGCAAATCCTACGACAGCGGATCGAACGGCCTGGGCATCCCCCCGGCGCCCGAACCGACCACGCCCACGCCGACGACAGTGACCACGCCGTCCCTGCCTGCCACGACGCCTGCGCCGCGCGCGCCCGAACCGGCCCGTCCGGCAGCCCGGTCCAGCAATCTGTCGACCCTGTCGGCCGGCGTGAAATACGAAGGCAACATCTCCGGCGCCGGCGAGCTTCAGGTCGACGGCTCGCTGAAGGGCGACGTCCGCGTCTCGCGCGTCGTGATCGGCGAAGGCGGCTCGGTCGAGGGCACGGTCCATGCCGACGTTCTTGACGTGCGCGGCCGCGTCTCGGGCGCCATCGTCGCCAAACAGGTCAAGCTGCACGCCACCGCCCGCGTCGAGGGCGACATCACGCAAGAGCAACTCGCCATCGACCAAGGCGCCTGGTTCCAGGGCCGCTGCAATCAGGCCAAGCGCGACACGCCCGGCGCCGCCATGCTGGAAGCCCCCGCGCCGAAGGCCGACAAGGCGGACAAGACCGCCGCCTGACCGCGTCGCGATAGAGGAGCACAAGTCGACCGCAAGGCCGGCAGCCCAAAACAAAAAGGGCGGCTCGTCGGAGCCGCCCTTTTCCGTCAGTCCACGCTCGATCCGCGGGTCTCGCCGACCCGCTGGGCCAGGGCCGCGCCCATGAAGGCGTCCAGGTCGCCATCCAGCACCCCCTGGGTGTCAGAAGTCTCAACCTCGGTCCGCAGGTCCTTCACCATCTGATAGGGCTGCAGGACATAGGAGCGGATCTGGTGGCCCCACCCGATGTCCGTCTTGGCGTCGGCCAGCGCCTGAGCCGCCGCCTCGCGCTTCTGCAGTTCCAGCTCGTACAGGCGCGCGCGCAGCATCTTCCACGCCATCTCGCGGTTCTGGTGCTGCGAGCGGCCGGCCTGGCAGGCCACGACGGTGTTGGTCGGGGTGTGCGTCAGGCGCACGGCCGAATCGGTCTTGTTGATGTGCTGACCGCCCGCACCAGAGGCGCGATAGGTGTCGGTGCGCACGTCCGAGGGGTTGATGTCGATCTCGATCGCGTCGTCCACGACCGGCGACACTCCGATGGAGGCAAAGCTGGTGTGGCGCTTGGCCGCCGCGTCATAAGGGCTGATGCGGACCAGGCGGTGCACGCCCGATTCCGACTTCAGCCAGCCATAGGCGTTGGGCCCTTCGATCAGGATGGTGGCCGACTTGACCCCCGCCTGTTCGCCCTCTTCGTGGGCTTCGATCGTGACCTCGTAACCGTGCGCCTTGGCCCAGCGCGAATACATCCGCAGCAGCATGCCGGCCCAGTCGTTCGACTCGGTGCCGCCGGCGCCGGAGTTCACTTCCAGATAGGCGTCGTTGCCGTCGGCCTCGCCGGACAGCAGGGCTTCCAGCTCGGCGCGGGCGGCGCGTTCCTTGATGCCGCGCAGCGACGCGCGGGCGTCTTCCAGCGCGCCTTCGTCGCCTTCCTCGTCCGCCATCTCGGCCAGCATCACCCCGTCTTCGAGGTCCTGTTCCATCGCCTTGACGGTGTTGATCTTGCCTTCCAGCTGCGAGCGTTCGCGGCTGACGGCCTGGGCCTCGTCGGGCTTGTCCCACAGCGTCGGATCCTCGACCCGCGCATTCAGCTCATCGAGCTTTCTTAGAGCGACATCCCAGTCAAAGACGCCTCCTGAGCAGAGCGACGCTCTGCTCGATGTCGGCCTTCATGGCCTCGACATCCGGTCTCATCGCAATCTCCGCGACACAACGCCCTCAAGCAGCGCGGCCCGCAGGCCGTGCGATAGGGCAGGATTAATGGAAAACGGCGCGCCACGAGGACGCGCCGTTCGAAAGGCCTACCTAGAGCCTCAGTACAATCCGCTCAAGTCCTCGGCCGGCGCCTTCTTGGGCGGCGGGGGCGCGGTGGGCGCAGGCGTCGAGGCGGGCGCGCCGCTTGCGGCCTCCTGCTCGCGGCGGATGACGTCGTAGTAGTTCTGCGGTCCGACGGGCCGCGCGGGGCCTGTCGGGCGCGGCGGCGGCGCCTGGCGCTCGGTGCCGGGACGGAAGGCCTCCTCGATGCCGTTCACAGTGCGGAAGATGGCGTTCTTAGGCCGCACGAACGGGCGAGCCGGCCTTTCCTTCAACGCCGTCTGCATGAACTCCGTAAAGACCGGCACGGCGGCCGAGGCGCCGGCTTCTCCGGACCCCAGAGAGCGGTTGTCGTCAAAGCCGATGAAGACGCCGACCACGATGTCGGTGGTGAAGCCCACGAACCAGGCCGAGCGATATTCGTTGGTCGTGCCGGTCTTGCCCGCGACCCAGGGGCCGAGGCCGCGCGCGCTGGCGGCGGTGCCGCGCTGAACGACGCCTTCCAACATCGAGCTCATCTGATAGGCGGTGATTGGGTCGATGACCTGGGTTCCGCGCTGCTGCAGGCGCGGCGACTCCTGGCCCGAGAAGCCCCGTCCGCATTCGCGGCAGCTGCGGTTGTCGGCGCGGAAGATGGTCTCGCCGTCGCGGTCCTGAACATAGTCGATCAGGTAGGGCGTCACGCGTCGCCCTCCATTGGCGAAGGCGGAATAAGCGGCCGTGATATCCAGAGGCGTGACCTCGCCGGCGCCCAGGGAGACCGACAGGTTCGGCGTCATGCCGGGCAGCCCCATGCGATCCGCCTGCTCCACGATCTTCTTCATGCCGACCGACTGGGCCAGCCGCACCGTCATGACGTTGCGCGACAACTCCAAGCCGCGCCGCAGCGTCTGAGGGCCATAGTATTGGCGGCTGTAGTTCTCGGGCGTCCAGCGCTGGCCGTTCGGCCCGCCGGCGAAGCTGATCGGCGCATCCAGCACGATCGACGCCGGGGTGAAGTCGCCCTCAAGAGCCGTGGCGTAAACGAATGGTTTGAACGCCGAACCCGGCTGGCGCTTGGCTTGGGTCGCCCGATTGAAGCTGGACAGGGCGTAGGAATAGCCGCCGACCATCGCCAGCACGCGACCCGACTGAGGCTCAATAGCCACCAGAGCGCCGTTGACGCGCGGCACCTGCTTCAGGGCGAACTGACCGCCCTGCGGCTCCACGAAGATCAGTTCGCCGCGCTTCAGCTGGCGGTTGGCGTTGGCCCAGGCGGCGTCCGACGCCAGCAGCGTGCCGGACTTGTCGTCGCGGGCGGTGCGGATGCGGACCGTGTTGCCGCTGACGCTTTCGATGGCGGCGGCCTGCCAGCTGCGGCGCTCGGGCGGCGCCTGTTCCTTCAGCGCGACCGCTTGCCAGCCGTCGGCGAAGTCGGTCGTGCCCCACCCGCCGCGCCAGCCATGACGACGGTCATAGTTCTCAAGCCCCTGCATTAGGGCCCGGCGCGCCGCCGTCTGCAGCGTGGGATCCAGGGTCGTGCGCATATAGAAGCCGCCGGCGCGCAACTGCTCGCCGAACTGCGGGTTGGCTGCGGCCTGGCGCCGCGCTTCCTCGACGAAGAAGTCGGCGTCCTTGTAATCCGACCGTTGCGGCGCATCGCGCGTGACCAGAGGCTTGGCGCGCGCCTCAATCAGTTGTTCAGGCGTCAGCCAGCCGCTCTGCTCCATCTCGCCCAGCACCCAGTCACGACGGCCCTTGGCCGCGCCGGGGTGACGCTTGGGGTGATAGTTGTTCGGCCCCTTGGGTAGGGACGCCAGGAAGGCGGCTTCATCCGGCGTCAGCTGCGCCAGCGACTTGCCGAAGTAGTTGTAGGCCGCCGAAGCGATGCCGAACGAGCGATAGCCCAGGAAGATTTCGTTCAGATACAGCTCGAGGATCTGTTCCTTAGACAGGGTCGCCTCTAGGCGATTGGCCAGGATGGCTTCCTTCAGCTTGCGGTTCAGGCTGGATTCGTTGGTCAGCAGGACATTCTTGGCCACCTGCTGCGTGATGGTCGAGCCGCCTTCCAGCCGGCGTCCCGACGCCAGGTTGAAGACGTTCTTCAGCGACGCGCGGCCGATGCCGCCCACATCGATGCCGCCATGCTGGAAGAAATTGCGGTCTTCGGCCGCCAGGAAGGCGTGGATCACCGGCTGCGGGATCTGGTCGTAGGAGACATAGATTCGGCGCTCGTCAGAAAACTCGCCGATCAGGGTGCCGTCGCCGGCATAGACGCGCGTCGCGGTCGGCGGACGATAGTCCGCCAGCTCCGACGCATCGGGCAGGTCGTGGAACAGCCACGCCGCATAGACGGCGACGACCAACCCCGCCAGGGCGATGCCGCCCAGCAGAACCATGCCCGCCCACACGAACCAGCGTTCGGCAATCTTCACTGCGTACTCCGACGACGCGCCCCGAAAGGGTGCTTTAGCCCGCGTCGCCGGTCGATGGCTAGAGCCGCGATGCAACGGCCCCTTCCCGTCCGCCGTTAAGCTCCCATCTCAAACATCCCAACCCAAGGAGCCTGCCATGGAAGTTCTGTATCGCGCCCAATCGACGGCATCGGGCGGAGGCCGCGAAGACGGTCGTTCGGCCACCGACGACGGCAAGATCGATGTCAAACTGTCCACGCCGACCGAGATGGGCGGCAAGGGCGGCGACGGCACCAACCCCGAGCAGCTCTTCGCCACCGGATACGCCGCCTGCTACCTCGGCGCTCTGCGTCTGGTCAGCGGCAAGGCCGGCACGCCCGTCGGCCCCGACACCAAGGTCACCGCCGGCGTGGGCTTCGGCAAGAACACCAAGGGTGACGGCTTCAACCTGGATGTCGACCTGACCGTGACCGACCACGGCCTGGACCAGGCCGTTATCGACGACCTGATCGAGAAGGCGCACCAGGTCTGCCCCTACTCGAACGCCACCCGCAACAACGTCGATGTTCGGCTGAGCGCGAAATAACCGACGCCAAGCGCCGCGCGCGTGTTGAGCCGCGCGCGCGGCGCCTCTAGATGAGGTCCATGACCTCCCCGCTCGACGCCTCCCCCGATCCCCTGCTGACGCTCGAACCGCATCGCCGTGTGACCCTGCGCGAAGCCTTCGGCGTGGACAGCGACATGACCGTGCCCGCCTTCGACGAGCGCGACAGCCATGTGCCAGAGATCGACGAGGCCTATCGCTTCGATCCCCAGACGACGATCGCCATCTGCGCCGGCTTCGCCTTCGACCGCCGCGTCATGGTCCAGGGCTATCACGGCACCGGTAAATCGACCCACATCGAACAGGTCGCCGCCCGACTGAACTGGCCGCTGGTGCGCGTGAACCTGGACAGCCACGTCAGCCGGATCGACCTGATCGGCAAGGACGCCATCGTCCTGAAGGACAGCAAGCAGATCACCGAGTTCCGCGAGGGAATCCTGCCCTGGTCGCTGCAACGCCCCATCGCCCTGGTCTTCGACGAGTACGACGCCGGCCGGCCCGACGTGATGTTCGTGATCCAGCGCGTGCTGGAGGCCCAGGGTCGCCTGACCCTGCTGGACCAGAACCGCGTCATCCGCCCGAACCGCTATTTCCGCCTGTTCGCCACGACTAACACCATCGGCCTGGGCGACACCACGGGCCTGTATCACGGCGCGCAACAGATCAATCAGGCCCAGTTGGACCGCTGGAACATCGTCACCACGCTGAACTATCTGGATCATGACGTGGAAGCCGAGATCGTCGCCGCCAAGGTGCCCGAGTGGAAGGACGCCGAAGGCCGCCGCCGGATCGCCGCCATGGTCCGTGTCGCCGACATGACGCGCAACGCCTTCATGAACGGCGACATCTCGACCGTCATGTCGCCCCGCACGGTCATCACCTGGGCTCAGAACGCCCAGATCTTCAACGACGACCTGGGCCTCAGCTTCCGCCTGACCTTCCTGAACAAGTGCGACGAGCTGGAACGCCCGACCATCGCCGAGTTCTACCAGCGCGCCTTCGGCGAAGACCTGCCCGAGGCCGCCACGCGCGTGAAGGTGGGCTGACGACAAGCTCCGATTGAGAGCTCATTAAGCTTCACCCGGTATGGCCACGCTTGACGCGGGGCTTGGTGGCATTGACTGACAGTACGGATTACCTAACGGCCTACGCTGGTCGCTACCGGGACATGTTCCCTGTGCGGCTGGCGACGATCGCCGCTATCGTGGCCTTGACGTTCTGGGTCATGGGATGGGGATGGGCTGCGGCTTTCGGCCTATTTCAGTTCGGCCTCTATGTTCCTTTGTGGCAGGCCGTTCAGACAGCGCTGGCACGGCCTGATGCACCCGCCGCAGCGCGTAGGTTCCGCCGGTCTGCCGAGATCGTCACCCTTTGTCTTGCCAGCCATAACGCCGTGTTCATTCTGGCCGCCTGGCAGGCTCAGCCTCAACACCTCGACTATCTCCGCCTGCTGCTGGCCGGCAACTTGATGGTCGGCGCCCATCAGGTGCACGTAAGCCGCGCAAGCTTTGTCGCTGCCGTTCTGCCGCCATCCATCGCCGCGATGGTGATCGCCTCGTACCAGGTCGGTTCGGATCCTCGCCTTCTAGGCGCAGTGGCGCTGTTCGTCGTCGGCGTCATTGCGGCGGCCTGGCGTCAATGGCGCAGCGACCGCGAGAGCATTGAGCTGATGAGCGCCTTGTCGGAGCGTTCGCGCGAGCTGCGAGCCGCCCTGGCCGAGGCCGAGGTAAACCGCTCCGCCGCCGAACGCGCGAACAAGGCCAAATCCCGCTTCCTGGCGATGATCAGCCACGAGGTCCGCACCCCGCTGAACGTCATCTTGGGGCTGATTGAAGTGCTCCGTGGCAGGCCACGCCCCGCTGCGGAAGCCACCATCGTCACCGACATGGCGGATGCAGGGGGTATGTTGCTGCGGCTGTTGAACGGGGCTTTGGACATCTCGAAGATCGAATCCGGACAGGCCGAGCTCCAAATCGCCCCGGTCGATCTCGCCGAACGGCTCGACGCCATCGCCCGTATCTGGCGCTCCCGCGTGGAGGAACTGGGCCTGACGCTGGAGATCGAACGGCAGGGCGCGCCCGAACATTTTGTCGTCATGACCGACGAGGCCCGGGTGGAACAGGTGCTGATCAACTATCTGTCCAACGCCCTGAAGCTGACGCCACATGGCGCCATCCGCATTTTGGCCCGCGCACTCCCCGCCTCAGATGGGCGCATCGACCTGGATTTCGAGGTTCACGACCAAGGGCCAGGCGTGCCGGAGGATCAACGCGAACGCATCTTCGAGCCCTTCGAACAACTCGCCGCCGGACGTGCGGCAGGCGGAACAGGTCTGGGGCTGGCCCTCTGTCGCGCCAGCGTCGAAGCGCTGGGCGGGGCTCTTGGCGCTCGGTCCGCGCGGCCGAAGGGGGCTGTCTTTTGGTTCCGCTTCACCGCCGACTGCGCGACACCTGCAATCGATTCTTCGCCCGCTGCACCCGCGCAGAACCTTCCTGATCAGCCGCCTCGGGTTCTAGCCGCCGAGGATCATCCCGCCAATCGCAAGCTTCTGACGCTACTGCTGGAACAATTTGGCGTCCAATTGACACTTGTTGAGAATGGACAAGAGGCGGTCGCCGCCGTGCGCGATCAAACCTTTGACCTCGTGCTGATGGATGTGATGATGCCCGTAATGGACGGTGTGGAAGCCTTGGCCGCTATCCGCGCCGATGAAGCCGCATCCGGCGGCCGTCGCACCCCAATACACATGTTGACGGCCAATGTGTTCGACGACGATGTTACACGTTACAGGGCGGCCGGCGCCGACGGAGTGTTGAGAAAGCCCATCGAGATCGCCGCACTTCAGAGCGTCATCATGGGCGCCCTTTTGGCGAACGCCTAGCGCCGCGCCTCTTCGCCGCCGATGAAGGCGCCGGCGATCCAGCTGACGACGCCGGTGACGATGGCGGCGCCGATGCCGGCCCACAGGCCGTCGACCCGGAAGCCGTCCAGGAAGACGGAGGTCAGCCCGATCATGGCGGCGTTCACCACCAGCAGGAACAGGCCCAGGGTCACGACGGTGATCGGGAAGGTCAGCACGACCAGGATCGGCCGCACAAAGGCGTTGACCAGGCCCAGAATGATGGCCGCCGCGATCAGCGACCCGGTGCTGGTGAAATCGACGCCCGGCACAATCTGGGCGGATAGCCAAAGGCCCGCCATGGTGACCAGCGCCTGGATGATGAAACGGATCATGTCGGGCCTCATTACGTTCAAGCGTGACCATAATGCACGACGTGGACGAAGGCTCCCCTTCGCGGACGGCGCTGCTATCGAAGGTCCGAACCGCACGGAGACCGCCCATGAGCCTGCACGGCGCCTATGACACCAACAACATCTTCGCCAAGATCCTGCGCGGCGACATTCCGTCGGTGAAGGTGTGGGAGGACGACCACGTCCTGGCCTTCATGGACGTGTTTCCCCAATCGGAAGGCCACGTCCTGATCATCGCCAAACAGTCCCAGGCGCGTAATCTGCTGGAGATCGAGCCCGAGGTGCTGGCCCGCGTGACCGCCGCCCTGCAACGCACGGCCAAGGCGGTCGAGAAAGCGTTGAAGCCCGAGGGCCTGTCGATCCTGCAGTTCAATGGCGAGGCGGGCGGACAGACGGTCTTCCATCTGCATTTCCACATCGTGCCGCGTTGGGCCGATCGCGAGATGAAGGGTCACGGCCATGCGCCGATGGCGGATACGGCGACCTTAAGGGCGCTGGCCGACCGGATCGCGGCCGAACTGAACTAGGTGACGCGGCGCTTTTCCAGCTTTCGCGCCAGGGTGCGGCGGTGCATGCCCAACCGCCGCGCCGCCTCCGAGATGTTGAAGTCGGTCTCCACCAGCGTCTCGTGGATCCGCTCCCATTCCAGCGTCTTGATCGAGGTGGGACGCGTGCCCAGCGGCGTCTCGGCGTCGCCGTCTGCCCGGCCGAAGGCGGCTTCGATGTCATCGGTGCTGGCGGGCTTGGCCAGATAGTGCCGGGCGCCAAGCTTGATCGCCTCCACCGCCGTCGCGATGCTGGCGAAGCCGGTCAGGACGACGATGTTCATCTCGGGGTCGAAGGCGTGCAGGGCTTCGACGCAGGTCAGGCCGGAATGCCCCCCCAGCTTCAGATCGACGACTGCATAGCCGGGGCGATGCGTCTTCAGCACCTCGGCCATCTGGTCGGGACTGGCGGCGCTGAAGACAGTATAGCCACGCCGTTCGAACGAGCGTCGCAGGGTGGTCGAAAACGACTCGTCGTCCTCAACGATCAGCAGCAATCTGGCGTCATCGGTCATGCGCGGTCTCATCCGTAGGCGCCAAGGCCGAAAGCGGCAGGGTCAGACGCACTTCTGCGCCGCCCGCCGCAGGATTGGAAGCCTCGACCCGACCGCCCAATGACCGGATCACATTCATCAGCAGGAATAGCCCAAGCCCGGCGCCGGGCCTGGGCTTGGTGGAGTTATAGGGCTTGCCCCAGGCCTGAAGGATCGACGGCGGAAAGCCCGGTCCGTCGTCACGGACAGCAATGCCGAAATCCTCGTCCGTGCACATCGTGGTCACCGTGATGCGGCCTGCTCCGGCCTCGACCGCATTGTCGAACAGCACGCCCAGCACCTGACGCAGGGCGGGGTCGGCGATGATCGACGGGTTCTGAGCCACTTCGTCGCGGATCTGCACCGCCACCCCGTCGCCGCTCCAGCTGGCCACCACATCGGCGACAAAGGCCCGCAGGGTCGTGCGCTCGGGCGCCTGTCCCCTCGCCTCACCGGCCGACATCAGAATGCCGGTGACGATGGCCTTGCAGCGTTCGACCTCGGCCCGCATCACCGTCATGTCCTGGGCCAGGTCGGCGTCCTTTGTCAGGGCCGGCATCCGCTTCCAGTCGCTGAGGATCACTGACAGCGAAGCCAGCGGCGTTCCCAACTCGTGCGCTGCGCCCGACGCCAGCAGGCCCATGCGCACGATATGATCATGCTCGGCCGTCTGCTGGCGCAGTGCGGCCATGGAGGCGTCGCGCTCGCGCAGGTTCTGGCTGATCCGGGTGACGAACAGCACCAGCAGCACGGCCATCAAGACGAAACAGATCAGACTGCCCTGAAGATAGAGGCTGAGCAGCGAATCCTCGCGCGCCGGCGGCAGATTCAGCGGGCGGGAATGCAGGCCCAGCCCGGCGAAACACAGGCTGGAAATGGCGATCAGCGCCCAGGCGTAGACCGGCGCCAGCAGCACCGCCCCCAAGACGACTTGCAGCAGATACAGCGCCACAAACGGATTGGCCGCGCCCCCGGTCAGGAACAGCAGCCAGGTCAGGGCCGCCACATCCGCCAACAGGGCGATCATCAGCGCCTTATCCTCGACCTCCTGCCGGCGGACGGTCAACGGCGCGCTGACCAGATTGACCAGCACCAGACCCGCCGGCGCCGCCAGCAACCACAGCACAGGCAGCGGGATCCGCATCACATATTGGACCAGCAGGATCGTCGCCACCTGCCCGGCGACCGCCAGCCAGCGCAACTGGATCAACAACAGCATGTTGCGGCGGTTGGCCCCGCCGTGGGTCGCGACCCCGCCTCTGAGGCCCAGCCCCAGCAGTCTTTGCAGGGTCGTGGTCATGACCGTCGACGCCGGCCATCGCGCACGAACAGCCACAGACCGACCAGGGTCAGCAGCGCCATGCCGAACCAGGTCAGGGCATAAACCAGATGGCTGTTGGCGAACCGGATCACCGTCAGCCCTCCGCGCGGCCATCCCCCCGGGTTCGGACTGGCGTCCGCATCAATGAAATAGGGCGCGACGGTCGTCAGGCACCGCCGCGCAGCGATCGCCGCGACGTCGCGGGACCGCCAGCGATCACCCGCGGGATCATTGGCGCGCAGGAAGCCCCCCTTCGGCTCGGTGATCCGCAGCAGCCCGGTCACCGTCTGCTGCCCCTCGACCTGACCATCGACGCGGACGGCCGGATCGCGTCGGCCAGCGGGCACAAAGCCACGATTGATCAGGACGGTGAAACCCCGGTCATCGACCAGAGGCGTCATGACCCATAAGCCGCCGCCGTCGTCGGTCACCGCCTGAACCAGCGTTTCCTTGTCGTGCAGGAATCGACCGCGAACCGTGACGCGGCGGTACTGATCCTTGTCGCGCGTCACCCCGGCCCATTGGGTCGGATCAGGCGCGGGAACGGCGGCCGCATGAACGCGAGCATCCACCTGGGCGATCAGATGGGTTTTCCAGGCCAGGCGCTGAACCTGCCATCCGCCCAGCGCTACAAAGCCGACGAACAGCGCCAGGCCCGCGATCACGACCGCCACGCGGAAGGATCGCGAACGTCTGGCCTTGCCGCCGGCCGGGACTGAGGACGGGTCCGTGATCTCGACCTCAGCCGCCCATCTGCGCCATGTCGTGCGTCATGGGCATCATATTGGTGTTCAGGTGGTACATGACCCACAGCGAACCCGACAGGGCGATGACCACCACGATGATGGTGAAGATCAGCGCCAGCATGATCCAGCCGCCCTCGGACTTGGAGTTCATGTGCAGGAAGAAGATCATGTGGACCACGATCTGCACCACGGCGAAGCCCATGACGATCAGGGCCGTGGCCTGGGTCGGCAGGACATCGGTCATGACCAGGGCGAACGGGATGGCGGTCAGGATCACCGACAGCACGAAGCCGATCATGTAGCTCTTGAAGGAGCCGTGATTGTGCCCCTCGTGGCCCAGGTGGTCGGTCTCGTGAGACTCCGGCGAATGGTCGTTCATGTCGGCGCTCATCGCAGCATGCCCAGCAGATAGACGAAGGTGAAGACGCCGATCCAGATGACGTCCAGGAAGTGCCAGAACATCGACAGGCACATCAGGCGGCGTTTGTTGGCGGGGATCAGGCCCTTCATGCTGACCTGAACCATCAGCGTCACCAGCCAGATGATGCCGAAGGCGACGTGCAGGCCGTGGGTGCCCACCAGGGTGAAGAAGGCCGACAGGAAGGCGCTGCGTTGCGGCGTCGCGCCCTCATGGATCAGGTGTGCGAACTCGTAGAGTTCGATGCCCAGGAACGCCAGGCCGAACAGGCCTGTGATCGCCAGCCAGACCAGCGTCTGTCGCTGGTTGTTTCGATCCATCGCCAGCATGGCGAAGCCGTAGGTGATCGACGAGAACAGCAGCATGGCGGTGTTGATCGCCACCAGCTCCAAATCGAACAGCTGCTGCGGTCCCGGCCCGGCGGCGTAGTTACCGCCCAGCACGCCGAATACGGCGAACAGCATCGCAAAGATGAGGCAGTCGCTCATCAGATAGAGCCAGAAGCCCAGCATGGTGCTGGAGCCTTCCTCGTGATGCGGCTCCTCTTCCAGGTGGAAGACGGTCCGGTCGATCTCGGTCGCAGTCGCGCTCATAATCAGGCCTCCGTTCCGGCCAGGGCGCGGGTGCGCGCCTCTTCTGTCGCGCGGACCTCATCCTCGGGGATGTAGTAGTCGCGCTTGTAGTTGAAGGTATGGCCGATCGAGACGGCCAACACCCCGATGAAGCTGATGGCGGCCAGCCACCAGATGTACCAGATCAAGGCCAGACCCATCACCAGGCACAGGCCCGAGATGATGATCCCCGCCCCTGTGTTCGAGGGCATGTGGATCGCCTTGTAGCCGCTCAGCGGACGCTGATAGCCCTGCTTCTTCATGTCCCACCAGGCGTCGGCGTCATGGACGTAGGGCGTGGCGGCGAAGTTGTAGGCCGGCGGCGGCGACGAGGTCGCCCACTCCAGTGTGCGGCCGCCCCACGGGTCGCCCGTGGTGTCGCGCAGCTTGTCGCGGTTGATGATCGACACGGCGAACTGGATGAACATGGCCGCGATGCCCAGGGCGATGACGCCGGCGCCGATGGCGGCGATGACGAACCAGATTTGCAGCGAGGGATCGTCGAACACCCGCATCCGGCGCGTCACGCCCATCAGGCCCAAGACGTACAGCGGCAGGAAGGCCAGCCAGAAGCCGGGCACCCAGCACCAGAAGCTGATCAGGCCCCACGTCTTGTCCAGCTTGAAGCCGAAGGCCTTGGGCCACCAGAAGTTGATCGCCGCAAACAGGCCAAACAGCACGCCGCCGATGATGACGTTGTGGAAGTGGGCCACCAGGAACAGCGAGTTGTGCAGCACGAAGTCGGCCGGCGGCACCGCCAGCAGCACGCCCGTCATCCCGCCGATCACAAAGGTCAGCATGAAGGCGACCAGCCACATCATCGGCAGCTCGAACCGGATGCGCCCGCGGTACATCGTGAACAGCCAGTTGAAGATCTTCGCGCCCGTCGGGATCGAGATGATCATCGTCGTGATGCCGAAGAAGCTGTTCACCGAGGCGCCCGAGCCCATGGTGAAGAAGTGGTGCAGCCAGACCAGGTAGGACAGGATCGTGATGACGACCGTGGCGTAGACCATTGAGGTGTAGCCGAACAGCTTCTTGCCCGAGAAGGTCGACGCGATCTCTGAGAAGACGCCGAATAGCGGCAGGATCAGGATGTAGACCTCGGGGTGACCCCAGATCCAGATCAGGTTCACATACATCATCGGGTTGCCGCCGAAGTCGTTCGTGAAGAAGTTGGTGCCGACGTAACGATCCAGCGTCAGCAGGGCCAGAACGGCGGTCAGGACCGGGAAGGACGCCACGATCAGCACGTTGGTGCACAGCGAGGTCCAGGTGAAGACCGGCATCTTCATCATGCCCATGCCGGGCGCGCGCATCTTCACGATCGTCGCGATCAGGTTGATGCCGGACAGCGTCGTCCCCACCCCCGCGATCTGCAGCGCCCATATGTAATAGTCGACCCCGACGCCGGGGCTGTAGCCGATACCCGACAGCGGCGGATAGGCCAGCCAGCCCGTGCGCGCGAACTCGCCCACGAACAGCGAGGCCATGACGATGATGGCGCCGGCCGTGGTCATCCAGAAGCTGAAGTTGTTCAGGAACGGGAAGGACACGTCGCGCGCGCCGATCTGCAGCGGCACAACGTAGTTCATGATGCCCGTCACCAGTGGCATAGCCACGAAGAAGATCATGATCACGCCGTGGGCGGTGAAGATCTGATCATAGTGGTGCGCGTTCAGATAACCTTCGGACCCGCCGAAGGCCATCGCCTGTTGCAGGCGCATCATGATGGCGTCGGCGAAGCCGCGCACGAACATGATCAGACCCAGGATCATGTACATGATCCCGATCTTCTTGTGGTCCACGGTGGTGAACCATTCCTTCCAGAGATAGCCCCACAGCTTGAAATAGGTCAGGGCGCCGAACAGGGCGAGGCCGCCCAGCAGCACGACCGACATGGTCACGACCAGGATCGGCTCGTGTAGCGGCAAAGCCTCAAGCGTGAGGCGCCCGAAGATTAGCGGAATGAGTTGATCAGCGTTCATCGACTGTGTTCGCTCAGGCGTTGGGGGCGGAACGGACGTCGGTCGGAACCGGCCCCGTGGCGAAGGGATTGCGGGCCAGCGTCGTCAGTGAGGCCATCGGGGTCTGGCCCGGCGACAACCCTTGCCCGGTCAGGCGCTCCAGGCTGGTCAGTCCGGCGACCGTATCCAGCTCGGCGCGGCGCATGCGGTCGGCGGCGGCCGCCTCGGCCTGCAGCGGGGTGCAGATCGTCATGACGTAGCTGTCGTTGGAGCCGAAGTAGGCGGGCGATTTTCCGCGACCGGCGTATTTGTCATAGACCAGCGGCATGGTGTTGCGCACCGACGCCATGGACAAGCCGCCCTGTTTGTCGATGGCCATCATCTCGCCCATGCACATCTTGCCCGGCTCGACGCACATGTTGAGGATCGCGTCCCACAACATGCCGTCAACGTTGGAGAAGCGCATGACCGGCGCCTTCTCGCTGGGCTTTTCCAGCTCCAGATAGCGATCGCGGTCCAGCGTCTGGCCGCCCTGGCGCACGCCGGCGATCCATTGGTCAAACCCGGACTGATCCAGACCGTGGAAGGCGAAGCGCATGTGCGAGAAGCCGTCGCCGGAATAGTTGGCCGAGAAGCCTTCGTATTCGCCCGGACGGTTGATGACGGCGTGCAGCTTCGTCTCCATGCCCGGCATGGCGTAGATCTGACCGGCCAGGGCGGGAATGTAGAAGCTGTTCATCACCGAGGACGAGGTGATGTGGAAACGGATCGGGCGATCCACCGGCGCGGCCAGTTCATTGACCGTGGCGACGCCGTACTGCGGGTAGATGAACATCCACTTCCAGTCGAGCGCGACGACATTGACCTGCAACGGCTCCACGCTTTCCTCGACGGCCTGACCCGGCTTGATCCGGTCGATCGGACGATAGGGGTCCAGAAGGTGCGTGCCGGCCCAGGTCAGGGCGCCCAGGCAGATGATGATCATCAGCGGCGCGGCCCAGATGACCAGCTCGAGCGACGTGGAGTGATCCCAGTCGGGACGGTAGTCAGCCTCGGCCTCCTTGTTCGACGCCCGATACTTCCAGGCGAAGAAGACGATCAGACCCATCACCGGCACGATGATGATCAGCATCAGCAGGGTCGAGATCATCAGCAGGTCGCCCTGCTGGGCGGCGACGTCGCCGGCAGGGTTGAGGACGACCAGGTTGCAGGCCGACAGCAGGGCCACGACGGGCGCGAGCAAAAGTAGGCGCAGACGGCGCAAGGCGGATCCAATCGAAAAGCGTCGGGCCAGGGGGAGGCGCCGCGACGGTTGGCGTTCGTAGGCGGCGGGATACTCAAGCTCAATCAGGAACGACATTGGGCAATATGTCCTATCCTCACGAGGCCGCTTTCATCGCAAAGGGCGCCCGGTCATAATACGGCGACCTGCCGTACGGCCGATAATTCAGTCTCACACGGAGCGACCAAGCCCATGTCCGCCTCGACGACCCCTTCGTCAGAGTCGCTGGAACGCGACGCCGCCGCCCTTCATACGGGCCATGGCAAGGTTGACGCCGGCGAGATCGCCATCGGCGTCATTATCGGCCGAACTTCCGAGTTTTTCGACTTCTTTGTTTACGCCATCGCTTCGGTGGTCGTTTTCCCGCAGTTGATCTTCCCGTATGCGGGCGCGGTGGGCGGCACCCTGCTCTCCTTCGCCGTCTTCGCCCTGGCTTTCCTGGCCCGGCCGCTGGGCACCGTCCTGTTCATCGCCATCGACCGCAAATTCGGACGCGGCGCCAAGCTGACGACCGCCCTGCTGCTGCTGGGCACCTCCACCGTGTCGGTGGCCTTCATCCCCGGATACGAAAGCATCGGCATGTGGGCGCCGGTCTTGCTCGCCCTGACCCGTATCGGCCAGGGCGTCGCCCTGGGCGGCACCTGGGACGGTCTGGCCTCGCTCCTCGCGCTGAACGCGCCCGAGAAGAAGCGCGGCTGGTACGCCATGATCCCGCAACTCGGCGCGCCCATCGGCCTGCTGGTGGCCTCGGCCCTGTTCGCCTTCTTCCTGAACACGCTGTCTGCGCCCGACTTCCTGGATTGGGGCTGGCGCTATCCGTTCTTCGTGGCCTTTGCGATCAACGTCGTGGCCCTGTTCGCGCGCCTGCGCATCGTGGTGACGCCCGCCTTCCAGAAGCTGTTCGAGACGCGCGAGCTTCAGCCCACGCCGATCAGCCAGGCCCTGCGCGACGAAGGTCCGAAGATCGCCATCGGCGCCTTCGCTCCGCTGGCCAGCTTCGCCATGTTCCACATGGTGACCGTCTTCCCGCTTTCGTGGGTGTTCCTGTTCACCAAGGAAACGCCGGTCCGCTTCCTGCTGATCGAGATGGTGGGTGCGGTCTTCGGTCTTCTGGCCATCCTGGCCTCGGGCATTCTGGCCGACCGCTACGGCCGCCGCACCCTGCTGGCGATCACGGCCGCCGGCATCGCCGCCTTCTCGGGTTTTGCGCCGCAGTTGCTGAACGGCGGCCCGGTCGGCGAGCTGACCTTCATGATCTCCGGCTTCATCCTGCTGGGCCTGTCGTTCGGCCAGGCCTCTGGTCCGGTGGCGTCCAGCTTCAGCCTGACCAACCGCTATACCTCCTCCGCCCTGACCTCGGACCTGGCCTGGTTGTTCGGCGCGGGCTTTGCGCCGCTGGCGGCCCTGTGGATTTCCAGCCAGTTCGGCCTGATCGCCGCCGGCGCCTATCTGCTGTCGGGCGCCATCTGCACCCTCTTGGCCCTGTGGCTGAACCGCGAACTGGCCCGCAGCTCCTCCGACAAGGACCGCGCCAAGACGGCCTGATCTTTCAGGTCACGCACAAACAGACACTGCCCGCAGTCGCCTGCGGGCAGTGTTGCGTTTGGGGCTATGGCTGGGTCAGGTTTGCGTCAGATCGCCCCGCAGCAAGGCGGTGCAGGTCGTCACCGTCTTCAAGTGAGAGGGTTTCGCGGCGATGGCCGATCTAGCTGTGAAATCTCGCTGCCTGCCCATCGGTCCCACATCTGGAAATAGAGGCCATAGTTGCCGTTGAAACGTTTGTGGTGCGCGTCGTGGTGGGTGGCGGTGATCATCCAGCGTAGCGGGACACGTTTCAGCCACGAGGCGGGCCAGACCTCTCGGCCTGCGTGATTCAGCACGGCGGTTGCGGTCATCAAGGTCAGCAGCGCCAGAGCTACGCCCCAGTGAATAGGGATGAAGAGGGTCAGGGCCGGCAGGAACCAGGCCGTGGCGATCGCTTCGGCCGGATCGAACGCGAAGGAGGCGAAGGCGCTGGGGTCGCGCGATCGATGGTGTTCGGCATGGGCCCAGGGGAAGATGCGCGGGTGATGCAGCCCGCGATGGACCCAATAGTAGAAGGCGTCGTGGGCCAGCATGTAGACGATGAAGCTGGCGGGCAGCCACCACAGCGGTTTGACATAAATATCGTCGTAGATCGCCGTCCCGCCGCGCTTCCAGAGCTCGATGACGAATGCGGCCGGCAAGGCGTAGATCGGGCAGGCGATCAGGGACGCGATGACTTCGGCGCGGATGCGTTTCGCTACCGGCGGCCTGTGGTTCAGCTGACGCCCCCGTCCCGCCCCGCCCCACAGCAAGCCATGGGTCACGACCCCGACCAGCAGATAGCGCACGCCGATGATCAGGCTGAGCGCGAGGGTGGTGACGAACAGGTCCTTCAACATGGGCGCACAGACGGCGAAACCCCGCGCCGGGTCAAGTCGTGACGCGCAGGGCTCGAAGCGCCTATGATGCGGTCATGTCCTGGCCGACGATGATCCTGCTGTTCCTCGCCACCTTCCTGGGGATGGAGGTCTTCGCCTGGGCGATGCATCGCTATGTCATGCACGGCCTGCTTTGGACCTGGCACCGCAGCCACCATGAGCCGCACGACGACGTGCTGGAGAAGAATGACCTGTTCGCCGTGGTGTTCGCCGCCCCGGCCATCGTCCTCGTCGCGCTGGGACTGCACGTCTGGCCCTGGGCGCTGCCGATCGGCCTGGGCGTCACGGCCTATGGGCTGGTCTATTTCTTCTTTCATGATGGACTGGTGCACCGCCGTTTCCCGACCGGGATTGCGGGGCGCTCAGGGTTCTGGACGCGGCGCATCCAGGCGCATCGGCTGCATCATGCGGTGCGGACGCGCGAGGGCTGCGTGTCGTTCGGCTTCCTGTGGGTGCGGTCGGCGCGCGCGCTGAAGGCCGAACTGTCTCAGAAACGCGGCTCATCCAGCAACGGCGCCTGAGCCAGGGCGGTAAGGTCCGCCGAGCCGGTGCAGAAACAGGCCAGCCGCAGCTGGGCCGCCATCAGGTCCAGATGATCGACCACCGCCTCGGTCGAGGTCAGCGCCGCTTCGAGCACACCCGCCGCCTGACCAACCAAACAGGCGCCCAGCCGGATCGCGCGCGCCGCGTCCAGGCCGTCGCGGATGCCGCCCGAGCCGATCAGATCCAGTTCCGGCGCGGCCTTTGCACAGTCTAGCAGGCTGCGCGCCGTCGGCACGCCCCAGCCGGCGAAGGGCGCGGCCAGCGCCTCGGCCCGACCGCCCGTCGCCCGCGCGCCCTCGATCAGGCCCCAGTTGGTGCCGCCCGCCCCGGCTACGTCCAACGCGGCGACGCCCATGGCCGCCAGACGACGCGCCACGGCGCCCGACAGGCCCGCGCCCGTCTCCTTGACGATGACCTGGCCCGGAAAGGCCGCCGCGACCCGTTCGATGCCTCGCGCCACGCCGCGCCAGTCGCGATCACCCTCGGGCTGAATGCCTTCCTGCAACGGGTTCAGATGCAGGATCAGGGCGTCCGCGCCGATCATCTCCATCGCCCGCCGCGCCTCGTCGACGCCATAGCCCAGGGCGAACTGCACGGCGCCCAGATTAGCCAGGATCATCGCATCCGGGGCCCGGCGTCGCAGATCCGGCCCCAGACCCAAACCACCGTCCGTTTCCAGCGCCACACGCTGCGAGCCGACCGCCAGAACCACGCCCAAAGCCTGGGCCGCCTCAGCCAGCCGCGCATTGATCGCCTCGGCCCGCGACGGGCCGCCGGTCATTGAACTGATCAGGAACGGCAAGGCGACCCGTCGCCCCAGAAAACGCGTCGCCAGATCGATCGCGTCGTGATCGATGTCCGGCAGGGCGTCATGAACGAAACGGACGGCGTCCAGACCCGAGGTCGTCTGGCTGACGCCTCGCCCGGCCCGCACGTGGTCGATGTGTTCGTCCTTGCGCCGGATCAAGGCATCGGCGTCGGTGGACATCGCAAACGGCTCCTGGCGGGTTGCATCCGACGCGGTCGTGATGCCGTATGGCATCATAAGGGTTCCGCGCGTGGTCGCAACGCGACGCCGGCGACTATGGGAGATCTGTATGGCGATCGTCGGCATCCGGCGCCAACCGCCCCTGGCGGACGCATCCTGCGACCCCGACGATCTGCGTCTACAGGTTCAGGCGCGCCTGGCCGAGGTGGCGCCGGCGCACGACGGCCTGCTGTCCACGGCGGCCCGCGAGGCCTTGCTGGGACAGGGAAAACGCGTCCGGCCGGTGCTGGCCATGCTGGCGGCGGCGCATGTCGGCGGCGATCTGGAAGACGCCTTGGACTATGGCTGCGCGCTGGAAATGGTTCATGCCGCGTCGCTGGCGCTGGACGATCTGCCGTGCATGGACGACGCCTCGATGCGTCGGGGCCAGCCGACCCTGCATCGTCGCCACGGCGAGGATACGGCGGTTCTGGCGGCCGTGGCCCTGTTGAACCAGGCGACGCGTCTGGTGCTGCAGACTGCGGCGCCGGCGGAAACGCGTCTGGCGGCCCTGGACCTTTTGACGCAGGCGATCGGCTTCGACGGCCTGTCCGAGGGTCAGATGCGCGACCTGCGCGATGACGCAAGGGATCGCGACGAAACCGCCTTGCGCCAGATCAACGATTTGAAAACCGGCACCCTGTTCGTGGCCACCGTGCGCGGCGGGGGGCTGCTCGGCGGCGGCGATGCACAGGATCTGGCGCGGCTGTCGATCTTCGGCGAGGCGGTCGGCTTCGCCTTCCAGCTCTGCGACGATCTGCTGGATGCCTGTTCGACCGTGGACGCCGTCGGCAAGGACGTGGGTCAGGACGACGACACCACCACCTTCGTCGATCTGTGGGGTGAATGCCGGACCCGCGCGGCGGTGCGGCAATCCTTGGCCAAGGCGGTCGAGGCCGTCGGCCATGACAGCCCGCTGGCCCTCTATGTCCTGGACCTTTTCCAGCAGGCCGAACTTGGGGTCTGACGTCGCGCCGGCCCTGTCGCTGAGCGGGATCGAAGCGGGCTACGACGGCCGGTCCGTGCTGCGCGACTTCAGCCTGAGCATCGCTGCGGGCGAGATCTATGCCCTGCTCGGGGCGAATGGTGCGGGCAAGTCCACGGCAGCGCGCGTCGCCTCGGGTCTGCTGCCCGTTCGGCGCGGTCGTGTCGCCTTGGCCGAAGGCGGCGGACCACGCGGCCGCATCGGACTGGCGCCGCAGGACAGCGCCCTGTTCCCGGCCCTGTCGCCACGCGAGAACGTCGATGTGACGGCGCGGCTATGCGGCGTGCCCAAGCGTGATCGCGGCGCGGCGGTGAGCCGCGCGCTCGACCTGACCGGCTGCGGCCCGCGCGCGGACCAGCCGGTGCGCACCCTGTCCGGCGGCTGGAAGCGGCGCGCCAACCTCAGCGCCGCCCTGGTGGGCGAGCCGCGCCTGCTGATCGCCGACGAACCGACGGAAGGGGTGGATGCGGCGACCCGCGGGGTCCTGTCGGTCGCACTGCGCGAAACCGCAACGGCCGGCGCCGGATGCCTTCTGATCAGTCACGACGCCATCTTCGTCGCCGATACGGCCGACCGGATCGGCGTCCTGGCCCAGGGACGACTTCTGGCGGAAGGCGCGCCGAACGCCTTGCTGCATCGCGCGTTCGGCTCAGCCCGGCTGCTCAGCATTCGCCTGACGCGACCTACGTCAGGCCCCGCCGCCCAATGGTTCGCCCAGGCGGGTCTGACCGCGTCCGAGGACGGGCTGGAGTGGCGGCGGCTCTGCGAGGACGCCTTGGCCATCGCCCAGATGCTGGCCGCCGTGGTCGATGGCGAGGATGGCGAGATCGCCGTGCGCCGCCCCGGACTGGACGATCTGGTCGCGCAGTTGTCGCAGGCTCCGTCATGATGGCTGTGGCGGTCGCCTGGGCGAGAGGGTTTTGGCGCGACCGCGCGGGCGTGATCCTGACCCTGCTGTTGCCGCCCTTGGTCTATCTGCTGTTCGCGGCGATCTTCGGCGCGGGCGCGCGCGGCGACATCGACACCACCGTCGTGCTGCACGACGCGTCGCGCACGCCCGCGACGGCGGCGATCCGCGAGGCGGTGTCAAAGGACATGGGCGCTCGCCTTCGCATCGTCGAAGGTCGCGAGGCCTTCGACCGCGCCGTCATCGCCGGACGCGCCGACTCGGGCATACTGATCCGTCCCTCGCCGCAGGGGCCGCCGAAGGTCGTGGTCGTTTCCGCCGCCGGCCGAGACGTGGCGGCGTCGGCGCTTCAGGCGCGGCTGGAGCCGATGGCCGCCGCCCTGTCGGGGCAGGTCGCACGACCCGCGCCGCGCGTTCAGACCCTGCAGATCGGTCCCCAGGGCGACGTTCAGGCGACCTATTATGCGGGCGCGGTCAGCGTCATGTTCGTTTTCTTCGCCGCCATGCACGGGGCGATGGGCGGGCTGGACGAGCGGCGATCCGGCCTGCAGTCACGCCTGGCGCTGGCGCGCGGCGGCCTTTCGCCCATCCTTGGCGGGCGGGCTGCCTGGCTGACCGCGGTCGGCGTGATGCAGTCGGCGGCGGTCTTCGTCGCCGCCTGGGTCAAGCTGCCCGCCCTGGAGCCTTGGCAGATGGCGGCGGCGGCGGTCACCGCCTTGGCGGTCGGTTTCTGCGCCGCCGGACTGGCCCTGGCTTTGACAGCAGCGTGTCGATCGCGTGAGCAGGCCCAGCCGCTGACGACCTTCGTTGTGCTGCTTCTGGCCGCTCTTGGCGGATCGATGGCGCCGCGCTTTTTGATGCCCGAAGCCTTCCGCGACCTTGGCTGGATTACGCCCCACGCTTGGGCCATCGAGGCCTATCAGGCCGTGATCTGGCGGGGCGAGTTCACCTCGACCGTCATCGCCGCCTGGGCGGTCATGGCCGGTCTGGGCGCAGGGGGCCTTGCGGTCGCCCTGATGTTGGAGAGGCGGCGCGCGGCTCGCTGATCGTCAGACGTGGGTCCACAAGGCCGGGCGCGGCGGCGGCTCGCGCCAAGCGTCCAGAGTCTTGCACCACAGGGCGATCAGACCACCCCGCCCCAGCAGCATCAGCTTGCCCGCCTTGTCGACCGACGCCCGCCCGTCCCAGGCGCTCACCCCGGCGCGCGACACATGGCGGCCGATAGACCGATAGACGCCGCGCGCCGTGGCGATGGCCCATGCCGAACGCGGGTTCAGATCGCGCAGCCCCCATCGCGCCGAGGCGTAGAAGGGCTCGGCCGCCGCCACCAGGCGCTGCGCCGTCCGGGCCACGGCGGCGCGGTGCTGGGGCTGATCGACCTGATCGCGCGGCACGCCCGCCTCATCCAGCCAGGCGCCGGGCAGATAGACGCGCCCCCCCTTCGCATCCTCGACGACATCGCGGGCGATGTTCGTCAGCTGAAACGCCAGCCCCAGGTCCTGGGCGCGTCGCAGGGTCGGCGCATCGTCCACCCCCATGATCCGCGCCATCATCACCCCGACGACGCCGGCGACGTGATAGGCATAGTCCAGCGTGTCCTCCAGCGTATCGTAACGCCGGCCGACCACGTCCATCTCGAACCCCTGCAACAGGTCCATCGCCTCGTCAGCAGGAATGCCGTGACGCATGGCCACGCGCTGGAAGGCGGTGAAGACCGGGTCCGTCTGCGGCTCACCGGCCAGGGCGGCGGCGGTGCGCAAACGCAGTTCGTCCAGCTTCTCGCCGGCCAGCACCGGATCAATGCCGACCGCGCCGTGGCCCAGCACCTGGCCGTCGATCTCGTCGTCGCAGTGCCGGCACCAGGAATACAACATCCAGGCGTCGTCCCTGATCGCCGCGGGGAACAGGCGCGCGGCGGCGGCGAAGCTCTTGGACCCCTGCTCCATCGACTGGCGGCTGTGATCCAGGACGGCGTCAGTCATGCCGGCTGCCTCGCGTCCTCGATCATCAGGGCGGCCGTGGCCTTGGCCGATCCGATCACGCCCGGCACTCCCGCGCCGGGGTGGGTGCCGGCGCCCACGAAATACAGGTTCGGGATCTGGTCGTCGCGGTTATGCACTCGGAACCAGGCGCTCTGAGTCAGGATCGGCTCCAGCGAGAAGGCCGAACCCTGGTGAGCGTTCAGCTGGTCGCGGAAATCGACCGGCGTGAATATGCGGCAGGTATCCAGATCGGCCGTCAGGCCGGGGATGTAGCGTTCTTCCAGATAGGCCAGGATCCGGTCGCGATAGCGCGGCCCCTCGACCTCCCAGTCGATGTCGGCCGAGGCCAGGTGCGGCACGGGCGCCAGCACATAGAAGGCGTCGCAGCCTTCCGGGGCCAATGACGGATCTGTCCGCGTCGGCGCATGCAGATACAGCGAGAAATCGTCGGGCAGATCCGGCCCCTTGAAGATTTCGGCGATCAGCTCGCGATAGCGCGGCCCGAACAACACCGTGTGGTGGCGCACCTCCGGGTGGACGCGTTTCAGGCCGAAATAGATGACGAACAGCGACATGGAGTGACGTCGCGACGCCAGCTTGGCGCCCTCCTTCTGACCGCGCGGTTCCTGACCCAGCAGGCGCTGATAGGTGTGAACCACGTCGGCGTTGGAGGCGACCATGTCGAAGGCCAGCGTCTCGCCGTTGACCACCACGCCGGTCGCGCGACCGTTCGCCATGGCGATGCGCTCGACCGGACTGTTCAGCTGGACTTCCCCGCCCAGATCCTTGAGCAAACGCACCATGGCCTGAATCAGGGCTCCGGTGCCGCCGCGCGGGAACCACACGCCCCAGCGCCGCTCCAGCGCATGGATCAAGGCATAGATCGACGAGGTCGCGAACGGATTGCCGCCGACCAGCAGGGAATGGAAGCTGAACGCCTGACGCAGATGCTCGTCCTGAATATAGCTGGCGACCTTGTCATAGACCGAGCGCCAGGCCTGAAGCCGCATCAGCTCCGGTGCCGCCTTGACCATGCTGGCGAAGTCCAGGAACGGCAAAGCCCCCAACTTCAGATAGCCTTCCTTCAGCAGGTCCTGCGAATAGGCCAGGAACTTGCGATAGCCTTCCTTGTCGGCCGGATTGCGCGCCACGATCTGGCGGTCCAGCTCATCCTGATCGTTGACGTAGTCGAAGACGTCGCCGTCTTCCCAGCACAGCCGATAGAAGGGCGCGACCGGCAGCAGTTCGACATAGTCCGACAACTTGCGCCCGCTGGCCTCGAACAGTTCCTCCAGCGCCGAAGGGTCGGTGATGACGGTGGGACCGGCGTCGAAGGTATAGCCCTTGTCCTTGAACACATAAGCCCGGCCGCCCTCCAGATCGCGGGCCTCGAACACCGTGGTCTGAATGCCCGCCGACTGCAGCCGTATGGCCAGCGACAAGCCTCCGAAGCCCGACCCGATTACAGCAGCCCGCATCACGCACGTCCTCTTTCGACCAGACAGGTCAGTGCGGCGCCGATCGGCACCGGGGGTTTTCCGCTCAGGATCCGCGCCTTGTCGGCGAGGGTGGATCCCGCAGCGTAGAAGCGTTCGACCAAAGGCTGGGGCAGGCGATAGAACCGCTCCAGCACCTTGTATCGCTCATCGGGCCGTGCCGCACGGAATAGCATCCGGTTCAGCAACCGATAGAAGCTTCGTCCGGCCCATACGTCATGCGCGTGGCGGCGGATGCCCTCGGCGACGGTCGCCGGCTCGAAATCCCACGCCAACCGGTCGGCCAGGCGCACGGCGTCCGGCAGGGAATAGCCAGTGGTCGGGTGAAACAGCCCGGCGCGCAGGCCGCTGAGCGCCGTCGGCCCCATCCGCGACAAATGCGCGCCGATGTCCCCATCAAGCGCCACGGGCAGGACGCCGTCCTCCTCGCGCAGGACCGTCTCGATCTCCCAGCCCTGCGCGCGGGCGTAATCCAGCACGCCCTGCCGGAAGGCCGCGCGATCCAGCACATCCCCGTCGGTGTAGCGCGTATCCTCGATCAGCAGCGTGCGATCATCGAACGGCAGAGTATAGAGGAACCGGTAACCCCCGGCCTGATCGACGCAGGCGTCCATGACGATGGGCGTGGTCAGACCGTGCGGCGCCGCCAGCCGAACCTCCAGCCCGACGAACTTCTGGAAACCCAGCGCCAGATCCGGCGTCGCGGTCGGCCCGCGCCCATCGATCACCGCCTTGGCGCTCAGACGCCGTCCGTCAGCCAGCACCGCTTCGGTCGGCGACACCGAGGCGACCGAAGCGCCCAGCATGATCCTTCGCGGCAAGGCCGCCTGGACCACCGTCGCGAACCGCTCGGCCGTGACGCTGCAATAGGGGGTCGACAGCGCGCGTTCGAACTGGGGAAAACGGACGCCGTATCCCGGCCAGCGATGCACCACCAAGGGCGCGATCCAGTCGCGCTGCGCCTGCGTCAGGTCGCTGTCGAAGAAGGACCAGGTGTGGACCCCGCCCAAGGTCTGCGTCGCCTCGACGATTCGCACATCCAGATCAGGACGGACCTGTGACAGCCGCAGCGCCAGCAGGCCATTGGCCAGGCCGCCGCCGACCAGCAGAAGGTCCGGCGCGGAAGTGTCAGAGGCGTCGACCTGCATTCCAGACAGGTGGCACGCGCGGACGCATGCGGCAAGCGAACAGGATGCTTACCGGACCGCAATGCGCTAAGTGTCGCGCCATGTCCGCCGTCACGCCAATGTCACGGGTCGTCCCGAACCAGGCCCTTATCGGTCTGACGCTGGCTGGCCTGATCGCGGCGGCCTGGCTGAGCCTGCATATCTACGGCGTCTATTTTCATCGCTGGACGATCTGGAGCGTCCTGACCGTTCCGCTGATCGTCGCCGTCCAGACCTGGCTGTCCGTCGGCCTGTTCATCGTCGCCCACGACGCCATGCACGGCTCCCTGGCGCCGGGACACCCTCGGCTCAACACGGCGATCGGCAGCCTGGCGCTGGCCCTCTATGCCGGTTTTCGGTTCGCGCCGTTGAAGACGGCCCACCACGCCCATCACGCGGCGCCGGGCACAGCCGACGATCCTGACTTTCACGCCGACGCCCCACGCGCCTTCCTGCCCTGGTTCTACAACTTCTTCCGCACCTATTTCGGCTGGCGAGAACTGGCCGTCCTGACGATTCTCGTGGCCGTCGCCGTGCTGATCCTGGGCGCCCGCATGCCCAACCTTCTGGTCTTCTGGGCCGCGCCCGCCCTGCTCTCGGCGCTTCAGTTGTTCACCTTCGGCACCTGGCTGCCCCACAGGCACACCGACGAAGCCTTCCCCGACCATCACAACGCCCGCACCAGCCCCTTCGGCCCGGTCCTGTCGTTGTTGACCTGCTTCCACTTCGGCCGCCACCACGAACACCACCTGACCCCCTGGAAACCCTGGTGGCGTCTGTTCAGCTAGTCGTCCACGGTGGTCGTTTTCAACGGCGACATGACGCGCGGAGCCAACTGACCCTTTGCGCGGCGGGTGGCTGCTGTCGGCCCATATTCTAAGAGGAATGGCGGAGACGGAGTCCGCCTCCGTAGAACCGCATAAGCCCACAAACGCCGACAGAACGCCTGTAGTATCGGGATCGTTCGGTTTCCGTTCACCCCATAAGCGCGCTTGACACCACACCTCGCCACATATCTATTGATGGGTGAGACGTTGGAGGATCAAGGATGGCGCGGAAGGCGAAGGAGCTGGGGCCGTTGGCGGTGCAGCGGCTATCGGAGCCGGGGATGCACGCGGTCGGCGGTGTCGCGGGCCTCTATCTGCAAATCCTCCCGAGCGGTGGCCGGTCCTGGGTTCTGAGAGCGTCTGTCGGCGGCCGGCGGCGCGACATGGGCCTGGGCGGGTTCCCCGACGTGACCCTGGCGGGCGCCCGCGATGCGGCCCGGCGAGCCCGCGCAATGATCGACGATGGCGTTGACCCCATAGAGGACCGGCGCTCACGTAAGGCGGCGCTCAAGGCGTCGGCGGCCAAGATCGTCACCTTCAAGGATGCGGCGAAAGCCTACATCGAAGCGCACGGCGACAGCTGGCGGAACGCGAAGCATCGCCAGCAATGGGAAAATACGTTGGAGGCTTACGCCTATCCCAAGATCGGCGCGCTGTCGGTTCGGGATATCGAGGTCGCGCACGTCCTTTCGGTCCTGGAGCCGATATGGAAAACCCGGACGGAGACCGCGACCCGGCTTCGCGGCCGGATAGAGCGCATCCTGGGCTGGGCAACGTCGCGCGGCTATCGGGAGGGCTTGAACCCGGCGCGGTGGCGCGATCACCTCGACCAGCAGCTTGCCGCCCCGCGCCGCATCGCCAAAGCCCAGCATCACGCGGCCCTGCCCTTTGGCGACATGGGCGGGTTCATGCAGCGCCTTCGCGCCGCTCCCGGCATGGGCGCCCGCGCCTTGGAGTTCACGATTCTGACGGCCGCCCGGTCGGGCGAGGTCAGGGGCGCGACATGGCCTGAAATAGATCTAGAGCGAGCGATCTGGACCATCCCCGGCGAGCGGATGAAGATGGGGCGCGAACATCGCGTTCCCCTGTCGCCGGAAGCCGTCGCGCTCTTGAAGGCGCTGCCGCGCATGGCGGGCTCAAACCTTGTGTTTCCGGCCCCGCGCGGCGGCCCGCTGTCAGACATGACGCTAACCGCCGTCCTGCGCCGCATGGCTGTTCCGGTGACCGTGCACGGCTTCCGTTCGACCTTCCGGGACTGGGCGGCGGAGCGAACAAACTACCCGCGCGACGCGGCTGAGATGGCCCTGGCGCACGCTATCGGGGACAAGGTGGAGGCCGCCTATCGACGCGGCGACCTATTCGACAAGCGCACGCGCATGATGGCCGATTGGGCGCGGTTCATCGGGACGGTTGCACCCGCCGGCCAGGTGGTCGCCATCGGGAGAACGCGGGCATGAGTCGCCTGGATAAACAGGTGGCCGGGGAGTGGGCGGAGCATCAAGTCGCAAACCATGCCTTTTTCAGCCCTTTGATTGACGGCAAGAGTCCCGACGATCCTGCTGCCAATCTGGCCACAATGACGGCGACTTTCTTTTCGTCGCTCTCGACTTTGAACGTGAGCGATGAGGAAAAATCGCGTCTCGCGAGCTTTTACACGACCTCGCTCCAGCAGGGCATTGGAGCCTTGCCCGACCTGTTTAGCGGCATGGATCAGGCCCAGAGGGACGCACTGGACCAGATAGTTCCGCACCTCGTGCGGCTTGGAATCGTCTTCGGAAACGTCACGGCAGCGGTGGGCGGCGAGCCTAACCGTCGAGAGGTTGAAGCTGCTGAGAGCTCGCGTAGGGCAGCGAGCGCTAAGCGCAGAGAGCGCAGCGAGCCCGTTTTGGCAGCCGCGCTCTCGTATATCGAAGCCAACCCCAACACGTCGCAAACAGCCTGCGCTCGTCACGTCGCACAAGAGCTTGAGCGCGAGCAACGGGCGGTCGAGCGGACGATTGAGCGCTTGTTTGAATGGCGAGACTTGCCGGGCGGCGCTCGCGAAAAGAGGCCTATCCAAACGAAATAGGAGGGGCGGACCGGCGTTTGACCGGGCTTATCGCCGGTGCTCCGCTGCACGAATGAGGCGTTAAGTGGGCCTCTGAGCTTCCCAATCACGGAGGCTTAGATGTCCACCATCACCGCATCGGCGCTCGCCGAGTTCGACACCCTTCCCAACGCCGCGCACGTCCGCCTGCCGGTCGTGCAGGCCCTCTATGCGTGCAGCGACGAGACGATCCGCCGTCGCGTCAAGGCCGGGCAAATCCCCGCGCCGCGCAAGCTGGGACCGCGCGTCACCGCCTGGAATGTCGGCGAGCTGCGCGCCGCGCTGGCGGAGGGGGGCGTCGCCTGATGAAGCGGTCCCTTCCCAATCCGCCCCGAACGAAAAACCCCGGCGCGCTGGCGGGCGCAACCGGGGCTCCGAGGCATTCTGCTGACTGGCAAGAACGCTCTCGACCCTATCCCCAAGGCCGTCCGCAGACAAGGCAGGGCTACCGCATCGTCACCACGACGGCCGGGCGCTTCATCTGCCTGGAGGTGGCGCATGGGTAGCGTTACGACTAGGCGCAGCAGGCCGCGCGGCTACATCATCGCCTACAATCCTCGCCCCGACACGCTCCGCCTGCTCCAAGCGGTCGAGTCCGTCCTGGACGAATACCGGGAGCATTGGCCCCTCACGGTGCGCCAGGTCTTCTATCGGCTCGTCGGCGCCCACGGTTTCGATAAGACGGAGACGGCCTACAAGGGCCTGTGTCATCACCTGGCGAACGCCCGGCGCGGCGGAGCCATCCCGTTTGACGCGATCCGCGACGACGGCGTGATGACCATGAAGCTGGAGCGTTACGCGGACGCCGACGACTTCCTGATCGAGCAAAGGGATCGAGCGCGACGCTACCGCCGCGACCTGATGGCCGCCCAGCCGCTGCACATTGAAGTGTGGTGCGAGGCCGCCGGCATGATTCAGCAGCTCGCCGCCGTGGCGCATCGCTACAGCGTCCCGGTCTATTCATCATCTGGGTTCGACAGCCTGACGGCCAAAAAACGGATGGCGGATCGTATCTGCGCCATCGGCAAGCCCGCCGTCATCCTGCACCTGGGCGACCATGATCCGTCCGGGGCCAGCATCTTTGAATCGGTCGCGGCGGACGTAGAGGCCTTCGTCGCCGCCGACCGACCCCATGGGCTTGTCAGTGTCCGTTTCGAGCGTGTCGCCCTCACGTCCGAACAGGTGGCGCGTTACGGCCTGCCTACGGCCCCGGCCAAGGCTACCGACAGCCGGTCAAAGGCCTGGGCGGGCGAAACCTGTCAGCTTGAAGCGCTGTCGCCCTCGCAAATCGCCCGCATCCTGGATGATGCGATCCTGCTGCTGCTGGATACCGACAAACTGGCGGATAGCGAGGTGGCGGAGGAGCGCGAACGCGAGAACCTGACGCGCCTGCTGCTGGAGGTGACGCGATGAACGCGGCGGGTGATCTTCGGTCGCTCGCTCATGTGCTAGGCGGCGAGGTGTCGGGCGGTCAGGTTCTCGCGCCCGGCCCCGGCCATTCCAAGGATGATCGGTCGCTTGCGGTTAGGCCGTCCGCTGACGCCCCTGGCGGTTTCGTGGTCCATTCTTTCGCCGGCGACGACGCCCTGGCCTGCCGGGACCACGTTCGCGCCAAGGCCGGAATGGGAGAATGGAGGGCGGAACCGCGCGCGCCATCCCCGGTCGAGAAGATGGCCGCCAGGGGCCGCGTCGTGGCGACCTATGACTATCTGGACGCCGAGGGCCAGCCTTTCCTCCGCGTGCTGCGAAAGGAGCCCAAGAGCTTCCTGCAACAGCACTGGACCGGAACGGCCTGGGTCTATGGAAAACCCAAGGCGCCCGTCATCCCCTATCGTCTGCCGGACATGCTGGCGGCCGTTCACGACACGGTGCTGATTTGCGAGGGGGAGAAGGATGCGGACGCCCTGGCTGCGCGGGGCTTCATCGCCACCACGTCGCCCGCTGGCGCCGGAAAATGGTCCGCCGACCTGAACCGCTGGTTTGAGGGAAAGACGATCTATGTCCTGCCCGACAACGATCCGCCCGGCCGCGACCATGCCGAGGCGGTCGCCGGAAACCTGCACGGCGTCGCATCTGAGGTTCGGATCGTTCACCTGCCCGGCCTGCCCGACAAGGGCGACGTGTCAGACTACATCGACGCCAACGGGACGGCCGGCTTGCTGGACGCCTGCAAAGCGGCTCCGGCTTACCGCGCCGGCGCCAAGGCCAACGACAACCGGCCGCCTAAGCCTCGCGGCCTGACAGCCGCCCAGCTGCAGGGGATGCGGTTCGCCCCGATCAAGTATGTGGTCGATGGGTATCTGGCGGAGGGTCTGACGATCCTCGCCGGCAAGCCCAAGCTGGGTAAGAGCTGGCTCGTTCTCGATATCTGCAATGCGGTCGCGCGCGGCGGCTTCACCCTTGGCGACGTGAAGTGTCAGGAGGGCGACGTTCTCTATTGCGCCCTGGAGGACAACCCGCGCCGGATGAAAAGCCGGATGGCGGCCGTCTGCCCCCTCACGCCCTGGCCTGAACGCCTGACGTTCTGGCACGCCGACGACATGCCGCGCCTAGACGATGGCGGCGAGGCTGCGTTGAGGGAGTGGATCGAAGCCCAGCCCAACCCGCGCCTGATCGTGATCGACACCCTGGCCTTTGCCCGCCCGGCCAAGAAGAAGGACGAAGACAGCTACGCTTACGACACCCGGTCGATCCGCCCCTTCAAGAACCTGGCGGATGAATACGGCATCGCCCTGGTCGTGGTTCACCACACCCGCAAGATGGCCGCCGACGACGCCCTGGAGAGCGTCAGCGGGACCAATGGCCTGACAGGCGCGGCCGACTCGATCCTGGTCCTGGACCGGGGTTCGGAAGGCTGCACGCTCTATGGGCGCGGCAGAGACATTGCCGAGATCGAAACCGCCGTTGAGTTCCAGCGGGACACCTGCCGGTGGCGCGTCCTGGGTAATGCGGCGGAGGTCAGGCGCTCGGATGAAAGGACCGCCATCCTCGATGCATTGCGCGCCGAATGTGACAGCGGTTGTGACACCCTAGGCCCCAGAGAGGTCGCGGTTGTGACAGGTCATAGCTACGCATCGACCCGGCAAACCATGGTCCGCATGGCCCAAAAGGGGGAAATCGAGAAGGCCGGAAGGGGGAAATACCGCCTACCCAATATCCCCCCTGTCACATCGGTCACAACGTCACAAACGGAGGGGGAGGCCTGACCGATGCGAAGTGACCTTGTGACGGTTGTGACAGGCCTGACGGTGATCGAGACCCTGACGCTGCACGATGGCGAGGTCATGGACTGGTGGGAATGGTCCAGGGAGGCGGTCGCAGATTTTGACCCTATTCCCCGCTTTTTCTCGGGCGAGTTCGACGGAGAAGCCGACCGCCACGCATTCCTTGCGGATCAAGGCGAACGGGCATACGTTCAGCCATCACCCATGTTTTCACCCATCAATAAGGCCCATGACTAGCACCGCCCTTGCAGACGCCAAGCCGACGCATCGCAGCGCGGTTTCCAACGGATCGGCCCTGTTGCCGAACGTCGATGGCCGTTCGACCTGGGCGCGGCGGTTGCGGGACGTGATGGAGCTGCACGTCGCGGACCTTGGCGGCGAGGCCATGATTTCCGAGGCGGAGCGATCTATCGTTCGCCGGATCGCTACCCTCACGGTCGAGATGGAACGGCTGGAGGCGGGATTCGCCAATGCGGGCGGCGCCACGTCTGCCGAGCTGGACCTGTATCAGCGCACGTCGGGCAACCTCCGCCGACTGCTGGAGGCCATCGGGCTTAAGCGGCGGCCCCGGAACGTCACGCCGGACTTGCGCGACTATGTGAGCGCCCGCGCATGAACCTGCTGGACGCCAGCCGCGACCCTAACCTGTTCGCGCCTTGGTTCCGCGACCCGGAAACCTGGACGGCCTGGCGGGCCTTCCTGGCGGCCCTGTTCGCCCTTCCCATGACCGACGGCGAGGCGGAGGCCTATCAGCGCCACACCGGCCGGGAAACGGCTCCAGAGGCGCCACAGGACGAGGCTTGGCTGATCGTCGGTCGTCGCGGCGGTAAGAGCTTCGTCATGGCCCTGATCGCCGTCTATCTGGGCTGCTTTCGGGACTATCGGGCTCATCTCCAGCCGGGCGAGCGCGCCACGGTTATGGTGATCGCAGCCGACCGGCGACAGGCCCGCGTCATCCTGCGCTACATCGGCGGCCTGCTGCACAACGTCGCCATGCTCAAGGCCATGGTTCAGCGCGAGACAGCCGAGGCGTTCGACCTGTCCAACGCGGTCACCATCGAGGTCGGGACGGCCTCTTTCCGCACCACGCGCGGCTACACCTATGCGGCGGTCCTGGCGGACGAAATCGCGTTCTGGCGGACTGACGATGCGGCCGAGCCCGATTACGCCATCCTGGACGCCGTGCGGCCCGGCATGGCCTCTATCCCCGGCTCTGTCCTGCTGTGCGCGTCGTCGCCCTATGCGCGGCGCGGGGCGCTATGGGAGGCCTTCAAGCGCCATTGGGCGAAGGTTGACGGCCCGCTCGTCTGGCGGGCGACCACGCGGGACATGAACCCGACGATCCGCCAAAGCATCATCGACCGGGCGCTGGAGCGGGACCACGCCAGCGCGTCGGCGGAGTATCTGGCGGAGTTTCGGCGCGACATTGAGGCCTTCGTTTCCTTGGAGGCCGTTGAGGCCTGCGTGAGCGCGAGCGTGCTGGAGCGCCCCCGAGTGTCGGGCAAGGCCTATCGTGCCTTTGTGGACCCGTCTGGAGGCTCCGCAGACGCCATGACGCTGGCCATCGCCCATAAGGAGGGCGAGGTGGTCGTGCTGGACGCCGTGCGGGAGCGCAAACCACCGTTCTCGCCCGAGGCGGTGGTGGCGGAGTTCGCCAAGACGATCAAAGCCTATGGTTTGGCGTCGGTCACTGGCGACCGCTACGCCGGGGAATGGCCGCGCGAGCAGTTCCGCAAGCACGGCATCCGTTACGACCTGGCGGAACAGACCCGTTCAGACCTTTACCGCGACCTGCTGCCCGCCCTGAACAGCGGCGCCGTTGATCTGCTGGACCATCGGCCGCTCGTCTCTCAACTCGTCGGGCTGGAGCGCCGTGTTGCGCGCGGCGGCAAGGAAAGCATCGACCATGCGCCGGGCGGTCACGACGACGTGGCCAATGCCGTGGCGGGCGCCGTTGTCGGGCTGCTTGCGGCGAGGCCGAAACCTGAAACCCGAACCCACGCCGTCTTAGGCGGCTACTGAAAGGAACCGACATGGACCACACTGAAAGTCACCAAATCCATTCCGCCGGCCAAGGCACGCCGCTCAAGGTCGCTGAACGGTCCCCCAGCCGTCTGGATCGCATCGGCGGCGACTACATCGACAGCACGGGCTGGTATGACGCCGGCCAGCTTCACGCGGCGGCCGATGACCCCATGGTCAGCCGGATGCGAAACTATCACTCGCAGCTCCACAGCGGGTTCAAGGCGATCCGCGAGGCGCTGCTGGTCAAAGACCCGCAACTGACGCCGGAAGCGCACCTGCTGGCGGTCCAGCGTAAGGGCAAGTCCTGGCTCAACACGATGATGGAGCGCAGTGACGCGGTTCAGCAGCAGGCCGGCGCGGAGGTGAAGGCGTTGGACTCCGCTATTCGGGCCAAGGTCGGGACGCCGACGCAGCACGCCGCTGAAATCCGCACCTACTTGCGCGGGCTCGATCCTGAGACGCGCCACAGCGCCATGGAAGAGGCCGCCAAGGCAGGCGACACCGCGACCATGGCCGCTATGCTAGATGCGCCCGGCTACCTGTCAGGCCTGAACGCCCAGCAGCAGGATGCCTTCCGGCAACTCTATTTGGTGCTTCACGCCAAGGATCTGCTGGACCGGCGGAGCGCGGTTCAGGTGGCGTCCGAGGTCAACGCCAAGGCGATCAGCGAGGCCATCGACGGGTGCGCCAAGTTCTTCGATCAAAAGACCATCGGGGAAATCGTCGCCGGAAGCGAGAAGGCGGCGGCGGCGCGCGACGCCATCGACAGGTCTCTGTCAGTGTGAAGGTTAGAGGCGGCCTGAAACAATGGCCGCCTCAATCGCGTCAGTAGTAATCCTCCGGCTCGCGGCCGTCGTGTTCGGCGCCTTCGTCCTCGCATTGCCATTCCTGATCGTCGTCGCGGCCCTGTAGCCAAGCGTCCTGAGACCCTTCCCATGAAAGGGTCGGGATCGAGGCCGACAGGCTGGGCTCGTCGTCGGCGCCGTCCTCAAGGTCGGGATCGGCTGACAGGTCATCCATCACGGCGATCAGGCGCTCCACAAGGTCGCCCAGCCGCCGGTGAAGGCGGGCGCGCTCCAGTGCCGGGTGCGGGACCGGCGCGACGGAGGGAACGAAGGTGATGCTCATGCGACCCTCCCGCATTCGCCGGCCCCAACCTCGCCCAGCGGGTTGAAGATGCGGACGCCCTTCCATTCCGGCCCGAACCAGAACAGGGGCGCGGCGTCCCCGTCCTGATCGGCAAGCTGGATCAGGCGGAGGTGGCGCGGATCGACACCGGCCGCCATCGCCTGTCGCATGGCCCCGCGGGCGTCAGGGGGAATGTTGGCGGCGCTGTCCCAGAGGTCGCGCCAATCGGCAGGGACCGGAGCGGAGGGCGAAATCGAGAGAGGCGGCGTCATGCGAACACCTCCGCAGTCGGCAGAGGGTGGATTGGTCGAGGCCGAGCGGTCACGCCCTGCTGTTGGCCCGGCGGACGAAAGAACGGCGCAAGGTCGGCCAGCGGATAAGGTGCGGCGGTCCAAGTGGGATTGATGCGCGCGAGCGGGCGCGCGGGTGTGCTATGGGCTTGCGAAGCCATGGTCTCGATCTCCCTAAGGTCGAGGTTGCGGTTAGGGCCGTGAGCGAGGTTGCCGCCTTGCTCCGGTCCGTCTTTACCGATATTGAGAAATCATGTCGGACGCAATAGACAATATTGAAAAACGGCGGGGCCGGCCCGCGACGGGAGCAAAACCCATCATGGTGCGCCTGCTGCCGGGCCAGCTCGGAAAGCTGGACGCATGGCGCGAGGCCCAGGACGATCAGCCGTCGCGGCCGGAAGCGATCAGGCGCTTGGTGGAGCGCGCGCTAAGTTAGAGCGCGAAGATACATCTCGTAGACGTGCCAGCCGATGTAGAAGGCGGCGCCGACGATTAGCAGGAAAAACTGGGCTTTCGCTCGCCGGACTGATCGGCCGTTCACGATCTCCAAGTTCCTAAGCATGAGCTGACTAGCTTCGGGAATGAATGACGGATGCGGCAGGTCTTCGTGCGTTCCCCGCCTGACCCGGATAAGCCCCTGATTAAGGTTCAGCGTCTGTTCGACCGCCAGGAGACGGCTGCATCCTGCAATGAAACTGCCCGCCCAGCAGGCAACGGCCACCCCCAACGGCCACTGAGAAGCGGTCAAAGGGAGGCCCTTGGTCTGATTGAGACCGAAGGCGATTGCCGCCCCTACCGCCGCCAGCAGGAAGTAGATGTATTTATCCTGCCCTTGCCGTTGCTGACGATAGATTTCCAATTCAGCGTCGCTTGGCATGAGCCGAGGTCACACCGATTCCTGATCCCGAGCTAGCCTGCACGCAATGCAGGGTGGATTGATGGGTGAGACGCACCAGCGACCCGGAAATCTAATGCTGGCGGGGATATCTGGCGGAGACGGAGGGATTCGAACCCTCGGTACCCCTTACGGGGTACGACGATTTAGCAAACCGTTGCCTTCAGCCACTCGGCCACGTCTCCTGCGAGGGCGTCGATAGCGGAGGCTGATGCGTCGCGCAATCCGGTTCGAGAGAAAGCGTCCACGTTAACGCGACATAGAGGCCAAAGCGGCAGTATCGCGGCCATCATTCGCCCCCCGGATCGCTGCTGGATCGCCTGTTGCTCGACCGTCCCGCCAATCTCGCCACCGATACGCCGCTGAAAAGCCGGCCGTCGCGTGGGCCGTTCCGCCCGGAGATCTGGCTGAATGCGCGCGAGCGATCGTCCGTGCGGCTGTCGGCGCATTATTTCCGGCTGATCGACGTGCTGACGGTCTGCGGGCTGGCGTTCAGCGCGGTTCTGGCGATCCAGCCGACGGGCTTGGCCTCGATCACGGTCGGCGACACCGCGCCCGTGGTCGTCGGCGCCGTTTTGGTGCTCGTGCTGATGCGCGCGCTTCAGCTTTATCGATTCGGGCGCGACACGCCCTGGCCTCTGCACATGACGGGCGTTGTGGGTGTGGGAGTCGTCTCGGCCGGCGTGGCGCTCGTGCTGGGTTGGCTGCTGGACCGCCCGGCACTGGACGTCATTGCGCCCTGGGCGCTGACGACGACGGCCGCCGTGGCGCTGTTGCACGGCTTGTGGCTGGTCGTCATTGCACGCTGGCGTCGGCTGGGCGTGCTGTCGCCCAACATCGTCATCGTCGGCGCGACCCGACACGCGCGACGTCTGATCGAACAGGCGCTGGAGCGGCGTGACATGAATGTGCTGGGCGTGTTCGACGACCGGCTGGCCCGATCGCCCGACAGCGTCGCCGGCGTGCCGGTGCTGGGGACCGCCAAGGCCCTGTTGACCCACCGGCTGACGCCCTATGTCGACCGGATCGTCCTGGCCATCGATCCGGAGGCGGGCCAGCGCGTGCGCGACCTGACCCAGACCTTGAACGCCCTGCCCAATCCGCTGACGGTCCTAGTCGATTCGGAGTTGGGACGCGACGGGGTGCTGAACAGGCTGGCCAATGCGCCTCTGGCGTCCCTGGACGGTCCCGTCGATCCCGACAGGCGAGCTTTCAACAAGCGGATCCAGGATCTGGTGATCGGCGCCGTCGCCTTGGTCGTCGCTGCACCCATCATGGCTCTGGTCGCACTGGCGGTGAAGCTGGACAGCCCTGGCCCCGTCTTCTTCCGCCAGCGTCGTCATGGTTTCAATCACGAGACCATTGTCGTGTGGAAGTTCCGCTCCATGCGCCACGCCGCCGCCGACGCGACCGCCAGCCGCCAGGTCTGCGCCGACGATGACCGCGTCACCCGCGTCGGTCGCTTCATCCGCGCCACCAGCTTGGACGAACTGCCCCAGATCTTCAACGTCCTGTCGGGCGAGATGTCCCTGGTCGGCCCCCGCCCCCACGCCATCGGCATGAAGACCGGCGAGACCGAATCCGCCCTGCTGGTCGCCGAATACGCCCATCGCCACCGCATCAAGCCCGGCATGACCGGCTGGGCCGCCATCAAGGGCTCGCGTGGACCGGTCGATACCGAGGCCCAGGTGCGCGAGCGCGTCCAGCTGGACATCGAATATATCGAGCGCCAGTCCTTCTGGCTGGACCTGTGGGTCATCGCCGTCACAATTCCCGTTCTGCTGGGCGACCGGGCGGCCGTGCGTTGAGCGAGAAGCGCATGTTCTGGCGCGGCGTCTGGGGCTATCTGCCGGCCCAGATCGTCCAGGGGGTCGTCGGTTTTCTGACGATCTTCGTCTTTACGCGCCTGCTCAGCGCCGATGACTTCGGCCATTACGCCCTGGCGTTTTCGGTCACGACCCTGGCCCACACCGTGACCTTCACCTGGTTGGAAGCGTCGATGGCGCGCTTCTGGGCGGCCGAGCGCACGCCCGAGGGAATGGCGACCCATTTCGCCAGCCTGTACCGCACATCCTTCGCCATCATTGCCATCTTCACCCCGATCGCCGCCCTGATCGTCTGGCTGGCGCCGCTGACGCCGGCGTTCAAGGTCGCCGTCGCCTTCGGCCTGGCGGGCGCGCCCGTGCGCAATCTCGCGAAGCTGGCGCAGGAGCGGTATCGCGCGGCGGGCGAGGTGTCGAAATCCGCCGCCGTGGACATCGGGGTCGCCGTATTGGGGTTCCTGGTCGGGGCCGGCTTCGCCCTGGCCGGCGCCGGCGCCGCCTCGCCTCTGTTGGGACTGGCCATCGCCCCCCTCTTCGCCCTGCCCTTCATCCTGCCAGGCGAGTTGCGTCAGGCCGGCGGCGGAACCGTGGATCGCACGCGGCTGAAGGCCTATGCCCTCTATGGCTATCCCATTGCGGCGTCGCTGACCTTGGCCTTGGTGCTGGCCTCGACGGACCGGTTTCTGCTGGCAGCCTTCATGGATGCTGCGGCGGTCGGCGCGTATCACGCCAGCTACAGCCTGGCGAACCGGACGCTGGACGTCATCTTCATCTGGCTGGGGGCGGCCGGGGCGCCGGCCATGGTCATGGCGCTGGAGCGCGGCGGACGCGAGGCGCTGCGTCAGACCGCCATCGAACAGGGTTCGACCCTGATCCTGATCGGCCTGCCTGCCGCCGTGGGCCTGTCGCTGGTCGCGCGACCGCTGGCGGAGTTGATGATCGGCCAGGATCTGCGCGCCGCCGCTGCGCTGGTGACGCCGTGGATCGCCGCCTCGTCCTTCCTGTCGGGCATGATCGCTTATTACTTCGGCTTCGGCTTCACGCTGGGCAAGAAGACCGGGCTGCTGCTGGTGACGATGGCGATCCCGGCGCTTTGCAACGTGGTTCTGAACCTGGTCTTGATCCCCCGCATGGGCGTGACCGGCGCGGCCGTTTCGACCGCCGCCAGCTTCGCCATCGGCCTGATCGCCTGCATCCTGCTCAGCCGCCGCGCCATCGCCCTGCCGATGCCGTGGGAGGCGCTGATCCGTTGCGGGATCGCCTCCGCCGTCATGGCCGGGGTCGTTTGGTTGCTGCCGCCCCTCGGCGGGTTCCTGGAACTGCTGCTGGACGCGAGCGTGGGCGGCATCGTCTACGCCCTCGTCGCCCTGACGCTGAACGCCGCCGGGGTGCGTAACGTCCTCATGCGCCTGATCCGCGCGCGCCGGAGCGTGACGGCATGAGCGCCCATATTCACGACAACGCCGCCTGGTCTCAGGCGACGCCGACGATCTCGGTCCTGATCCCCTTCCTGCGCGACGATCCGCAAGAACTGCTGCGTCAGCTGGACAGCGCGGCCCCGGCCCTGTCCGGCGCGGTCGAGTTGATCCTGCTGGACGACGGCACCGCCGACGCTGATCTGACGACCCGGCTTCAGGCCACTATCGACGCCCTGCGACTGCCCGTCCGCCTCATCACCCTGGCCGCCAACGAGGGTCGCGCCACGGGCCGCAACCGCTTGACCACCGCCGCGCGGGGCGAGGCCTATCTGTTCCTCGACAGCGACATGCAGCCCGACACGCCGATCTTTCTGCAAAGCTGGCTGCGACTGGTCACCGACAGCGCGCCCGCCGTGGCCTTTGGCGGCTTCTCGCTGGATCAGGCGCCGACCGACGCGCGGTTCGCCGTCCACCGCGCGCTTTCAGGCGCCTCGGAATGCCTGCCGGCGTCCCAGCGCGCCCTGACGCCCGAAAAATACGTCTACACCTCCAACCTCTTGGTGCGCCGCGACGTGTTCGCCGCCGAATCCTTCGATCCCGGTTTCAGCGGCTGGGGCTGGGAGGACGTGGAGTGGGCTATGCGCGTCTCGCGCCGCTTTATTGTCGTCCACATAGACAATCCCGCCACCCATATGGGCCTGGACACGGTCGAGGATCTGGCGCGCAAGTTCGATCAGGGCGCCGGCAACTTCGCCCGCGTCGTCGCCCTGCACCCCGCCCTCGTCCAGACCTATCCCAGCTACAAGGCCGCGCGCGCCCTGAAACGCCTGCCCGCCCTGCCCCTGGCGCGCCGCCTGATGAAACAGGCTGCGCTGACGACGGCCTTGCCGGTCAAGGCCCGCGCCTTCGCGCTCAGGCTCTACCGCGCCGCCGTCTATGCGGACGCCGTCTGACCATGCGCGACGTCGCCGTCATCATCCCGACCCTGCGCCGCCCCGACAGCCTGGAGCGCGCCCTGCGCTCGGTCTTCGCCCAGACCGGATCGCTGCATCGCGTCGCCGCCGTCGTCGTCGTCGACAATGACCCGCAAGGCTCCGCCGCCTCCCTGATCGAACGGTTGCGCGCCGAGGCGCCCGTGCCCCTGACCTACGCCCACGCCCCCCTTCCGGGTGTGGCGACGGCGCGCAATGTCGGCCTGTCCGCCACCGACGCGCCCCTGATCGCCTTTCTCGACGACGACGAAGCCGCCTCTCCCGGCTGGCTCACCGCCCTGCTGAGCGCCCAAGCCCAGACCGGCGCCGATGTCGTCTTTGGCCCCATTCACGGGCGCGTTCCCGAAAACACCGGCTGGACCACCGTCTATCTGGAGCGGTTCTTTGGCCGCGAAGGCCCGCGCGAAACCGGCCTGACCGACGACATCCACGGCTGCGGCAACAGTCTGATGGTGCGGGCGACCGCCCTGCCCGGCGAAGCCCCGTTCGACGTCGCCATGAACGAGACGGGCGGCGAGGACGACCGGCTGTTCACCGCCCTGTCGGCGCGCGGCGGTCGGTTCGGCTGGGCAGCCGAGGCCTGGGTGGATGAGTTCGCGCCGCCGCACCGCGCCACGCTGACCTACGCCCTGACCCGCGCCTTCGCCTATGGCCAGAGCCCGACCCAGATGGCCGCCGACCGCCGCGACTGGCCCGGCGTCGTCAAATGGATGCTGGTTGGCCTGGCCCAGACCGGCGTCTGGGGCGCCGCGTCCGTCCTGTCAGCGATCCTGCGCCGACCCGACCGTGCGAACATCTATGACCGCTGCGCGCGCGGCCTCGGCAAGGTGTTCTGGACCAAAGGCTTCGAGCCCAAACTTTATGGCGCGGCGATGCTGTCACGGTGAGACGCCTGACGCAGACACATGGCCGTAGCGATGAAATCGAAGTCGCGCCCTTCCCGAAGCGTGACACCATTCGGATCACGTCATCGGACCAGCCGAGCCGCCTATTTGGAGTGCTCCAACACCGGGGTTGATCGAAACAGGCTCATAACCACGACGGCGACGGCGAAACACGCGGCCGCTGCGACATAAAGGCCCCGAACATCGGCGCCGGAACGCTCGAGAATGAGGGCGGCGACCGGAGCCATCGCCTGAGGCAGGGCGACCGCCAGATTGTTCAACCCCATGTCTCGCCCGCGATTGTTCTGTGTGGGAAGAGCATCCGCCATCAACCCCATCTCCACGGATCCATAGGCGCCCTGGCCCAAGCCATAGACCGCGAGGGCTAGAACCGCCGTTGTCCAGGAAGGCGCGATCGCCAGCACGGCGGTCGCCGCACACAGCAACAGCGCTCCCATCAGCGCGACAGGCTGCCGCCAGATTATCCGCCGTCCAAACAAGGCGATGCCCCCCGTGACGACCACGACGCTCACAAAGGCGATGCCCGTGAGCAAGGCATGCGCGCGTTCCGGTGAGCGACCGGGCCATCCCACCGCGTCCGTGACGAAATACAGTAGATACATGCTGACCAGGGCGTAACCTGTCGCGATGAAAAGGCGCCCGGTCCAGACCACGGAGAAGTTTCGCGATCTGAACGGCGCGATGAACGAGCCTATGCCGCCGGAAACGGAGGATTGCGGCTTTTCTGGCCGCTCAGAACAGGGCGGCTCGTCGTAAACGACCAGGAAGATGAGAGCGGCGCCGAGAAGAATGCCGGCCAGGAGTGCTAATCGTCCGGGCTCATATTGAGGCCCGAGCGCCATCAGGCTGGACCCCAGCGCAACCGCCAGCGGATACGACAGGCCCAGCATCGCAGAGACGGTGCTTCTCAAAGCCATCGGCACACGATCTGCAAACACCGCAGAAAGCGGCGCCATCAGAACGTTGAAGGCGAGTTGAAACCCGATCAAGGCCCAGACGAACTCACCCGGCGTCGACGACCGCCATATGCCGACATAGCTCAAGACCGTCAGGAGGGCGCCCAACGCGATCCAGGGCCTCCGACGCCCGAACCGCGACGTAGTCCTATCGCTGATGGTCCCCATGAGAACATTGGCGGCGGCAGCCGTAATGGCGCCCCAGAACATCGCGCGGCTCAGGATTTCCGTTTTGGAGCCAGCATCCAGCCCGGCCGCATGAAGCGGCGCGATGATCTGGAAAAGGGGCGCCAGGCCAATGAAGGCGGCCAGAAACAGGACCAGGTACGCCGCAACGACCAGACGCGTGCGGCGGGGATGGGAATAAGTTGAAACTTCGCCCTCCTCCGTCGAACGACCCTCGCCTCTATGACACGAGCCCTGACGCGCTTGCTAGCATGATCACCACGTCATCCGGCCACAAAGGCTGCAACACAAAGCGATCACGCCCCATCTTGTGACAACGCTGTCAGCTGGTAGTGTTTTTGCAAAGATGGTGCGGCACGCCGACGCGTATTGGTGTCGCGCGTGAACGAAGACAGGCCTTGAGGGAGGTTGGTATGAGAAAGAGAGTGACGGCGAGCGTTGCGGCCATGGCCTTGGCGGCCGGCTTTGGCGCGGCGCACGCCGAACCTGACGCCAACGCCGTTCGCATGAGCCAGGTCGGCTTCGAAACCCAAGGGCCGAAGACGGCCACCGTCGAGGACCAGACGGCCCGTCCCCTGCCCTGGCGGATCGTCGATCGCTCCGGCGCCGTCGTCGCTCAGGGCGCGTCAAAAGTCTTCGGCCAGGACGCCGCCTCTGGACAGAGCGTTCACACGGTCGATTTTCAGTCGCTGCAGAGGGACGGCGATGGCTACCGCCTGATCGTGGGATCGCACGAGAGCCGCCCCTTCTCGATCAAGCAGCATCCGCACGCGCGACTGAAGTACGACGCCCTGGCCTATTTCTATCAGAACCGAGCGGGCGTGCCGATCCTGGCGGAGCATGTCGCGCGGCCGGATCTGGCGCGCGCGGCCGGGCACGCGCACGAGGTCGCCGCCTGTTTCTCGGGCGCGGACACGGCCGGCGTGGTCTGGCCCGGGTGCGACTATACGCTGGACGTCACGGGCGGCTGGTATGACGCCGGCGACCACGGGAAATACGTCGTCAATGGCGGCATCTCGGTCTGGATGCTGTTGAACGCCTATGAACGCGCCATGGCCAAGGGCGGCCCCGGCGCAAGCGCCTTCACGGACGGCAAGGTCGATATTCCCGAGGCCGGAAACGGCGTCAACGATCTGCTGGACGAGGCCCGTTACGAGATCGAGTTCCTGCTGAAGATGCAGATCGCCGACGGCGTGAAGTTGAAGGTCCCGGTCGGCGCCCAGGCGCCGGGTCAGCCGCTGACCCTGACCGAGATCGACGCCAGCGGCATGGTCCATCACAAGGTGCATGATGCGCAGTGGACGGGCCTGCCTATGGCCCCGGCGGACGATCCCCAGCCGCGCCGTCTCTATCCGCCCAGCACAGCCGCGACGCTCAATCTCGCCGCGGTCGGCGCCCAATGCGCGCGGATCTGGCGTGACATCGACCCGGCGTTCGCGCGCCAGTGTCTGACGGCGTCGCAGCGCGCCTTCCGCGCGGCGCTGCGCAATCGCGACCTTCGGGCCGGAGAGAATTTCGCCGGCGGCGGAGCCTATGGCGACAACGACTTCTCGGATGAATTCTATTGGGCCACGGCCGAGCTTTTGGCCACGACACGCAATCCGGCCTATCTGACCGCGCTGAAGACCTCGCCCTACTATCTGGGCGGACCGCTGTCGGGCAAAAGCGCGACTGGCGATCCAGGCTTCTCGTGGACGGCGTCGCTGGGATCGCTGACGCTGGCGACCGTGCCGGACGTTCTGCCGCCCGAGGATCTGGTCACCGTGCGCGCCAATATCGTGGCGGCCGCCCGCGCATACGTCGATGCCGGCTATGGTCAGGGCTACGGCCCGCCGGTGTCGGGCGTGAGATACGAATGGGGCTCGAACGGCGCCCTGATGAGCCGGGCCGTGATCCTGGGCTCTGCGTTCGACTACACCGGCGAGTGGAATTTCCGCAACGCAGTGATCTGGTCACTGGACTATATTCTCGGCCGCAATCCGATGGATCGGTCCTATGTGACCGGCTACGGTGATCGTCCGGTCCAGAACCCGCACCATCGCTTTTGGGCGCATCAGGCCAACCCGGCCTATCCACTGCCGCCGGCGGGCGCCCTGTCGGGCGGGCCGAACAATCAGGCCATGATCGACGACGTGGCCAAGACCCTGGTCGGCAAATGCGCGGCCCAGACCTGCTGGGCCGACGACATCCATGCCTATGCCCTGAACGAAGTGGCCATCAACTGGAACGCGCCTCTGGTCTGGGTCGCCGCCTTCATCGACGACCATTGAGGTTGTCGTGCCGCTCGATCAATTCAGGCCGAAGCCTGGGCTGGTCGAGCGTCATCGACTGCCCCCAGTTCGCCCCGCGCCCTCGCCTTCCGGCCGTAAACCCATTCGAATAGCGGAGACGCCATCAGGGTGGTGATGATGGCCATCAGCACCAGGATTGAGAACAGTGCTGGGCCTATGACGCCCTTTTGCAGGCCGATGTTGATGATGATCAGCTCCATCAGGCCGCGCGCGTTCATCAGGGCGCCGATGCCCATTGCCGTGGCGTTGTCCTGACCGGTCAGGCGCGCGGCGGCCCAGCAGGCGCCGCCCTTGGCGAGGATCGACCCCAGCAGGATGACGACGGTCACCGCCAGCAGCCCCAGGCTGTTGACCATGGTCAGTTGAGTGTTCAGGCCGGAGAAGGTGAAGAACATCGGCAGCAGCACCAGCACGGCGAACGGCTCCAGCTGACGCTTGACCTCGTCGCTCAAGACGCCGCGCGGCATGGCGACGCCCAGGATGAAGCCGCCGAAGACGGCGTGAATGCCGACCGCGTCCATAGTCCAGGCGCTGAGCATGAACAGGATCAGCACGATCCCCAGCACCGTCGGGCTGAGCCGCCCTTCTCGTTCGACGATCTGTCCCAGCGGGGCAAACATCTTCGGTCCCAGCGTCAGCATGAACAGGGCGAAGGCCCCGCCCCCCGCGATGGCCGTCACCGCCACCATCGGCCCCGCGCCGAAGCTGGCCAGGACGATGGCCAGGACGCACCAGGCGCCGGCGTCGTCAATGGCGCCGGCCGCCAGCGATAGCGAACCCAACCGCGTGCCGCTGAGCCCCCGCTCATAGATGATGCGCGCCAGCATGGGGAAGGCCGTGATCGAGATGGCCGCGCCCAGGAACAGCATGGCCTGCCAGGTCTGAATGCCCTGCCCGAATAGACCCTGACCGACGAGCCAGGGCGCAATGGCGACGGCGACCAGGAAGGGCGCCGCCATGCCCGCCAGCGACACGGCGGCGGCGCTTTTCGCATTGGCCCTGAAGTGGTCGCGACGGAAGCCCAGCCCGACCAGGAACATGTAGAGGCCGACACCCAACTGGGCGCCGACGAACAGGATCGACCGCGACTCCTTGGGGAACAGGGCCGCCTGCAGATCGGGGGCCAGCAGGCCGAACAGTGACGGTCCAAGGATCACCCCGGCGATCATCTCGCCCACCACCTGCGGCTGGCCGAGGTAGCGCTTGGCTAGCCAGCCCACGATGCGGCAGGCGGCGATGATGATCGCCATCTGCAGGAAGAAGGCCACGCTCAGTTCAGCATTGGTCATGCGGCCGGTTCCCCCTTTGGCAAGCCCA
>AMYY01000002.1 GCA_000335735.1 alpha proteobacterium L41A
CCCCCATCCCCCGGGCGCCGGAACCATGGTCGCCCCCTCCACCACGCTGCGCGTAGGTCCCCCTCCCCCGCTGCGCGAGGGAGGATCGGAACGGGACGAAACTCAGGATGTGAAGCCTCGAAGGCATCGACGCTAGCCTCGTTCTCGCGCGCCAGCATCGAACAGGTGACATAGACCAGACGGCCGCCCGGCTTCACCAGCCTGGTCGCCTGGCTCAAAATACGCACCTGAAGGCCGTGCAGCTTTTCGACCTCTTCGGCGGTCAGACGCCAAGCGTCCTCGGGACGACGACGCCAGGTGCCGGACCCCGAACAGGGCGCATCGACGACGACCAGATCGGCCCGGCCGTTCAGGTCTTCCAGGCCGCCGCCGTTCTGACCGATCAGGACCAGCTCCGCCTCGACGGCCGCGCGCTGCAGGCGAGGACGAATGTTCTCCAGCCGCTTGTTGACGACGTCGGAGGCGACCAGCTTGCCTTGCGCCTTCATCGCCTGGGCCAAACCCAGCGTCTTGCCGCCGCCGCCGGCGCAGTAATCCACCACCGTCATGCCGGGTGCGGCGCCCGCCAGCCAGCAGACGACCTGGCTGCCTTCGTCCTGGATTTCGAACCGACCGGCCTTGAAGCCGTCCAGCGCCTGGATGTTGGGCGGCGGTTCCGACGGCACGCGCAGGCCGACGGCCGACCAGGGCGTGCGCGACACGTCCAGCCCTGCGGCCTTCAGTTCGGCCTCGACCTCATCGACCGTGGCGCCCGCATCATTGACGCGCAGATCGATGGGCGCGCGCGGCGCCATCAGGGCGTGAGCTTCCTTGGCCCAGCGTTCGCCGAAGGTGGCCTTGAAATCCTCGACCACGAACTCGGGCAGGCCGGCGGCGACCCAGCCCGGCAGTTCGCCCTGCCCCGCCGTGATGCGGCTGCGCTCCTGTTTGGACAGCGGGCGCGGACCATAGCCGTCGCCCGAATGCAGGGCCTCGATCTCTTCCAAGGACAGGCCGTCGATGGCGTGCAGCGAACCGATGACCAGGGCCCGACCGTCTTCACGCCCGCCCATGATCCACGACAGGCGGCCGCGCGCGCGCAGCACCTTATAGACCCGGTCGGCGATGGCGCGCCGGTCCTTGGACCCGGCGTAGCGGTTGGCCGTGCCCCAGGCCTTCATGACGGCCTCGGCCGGTTGGCGGCCCTGGGCGATGGAGTCCAGGACGGAGGCGGCGGCGGCGAGGCGAGCGGCTGGGGTCAATTCAGGCTTTCAAACGAAGAACAGGGACGCCAGGACCATGACCAGTCCCGCAAGCGAGACCACCCAGACCAGCGACCGGATATAGGGAACGCCGAGGGCGTAGAGCGGCGCATAGACCACCCGAGCCCAGAAATAGAGCGCCGCGCCCCACACCGTCAGGGCGCTGGACGCGCCGATGACATGGGCGATCAGCACCGCGCCGATGAACAGCGGCAGGGTCTCGTACAGGTTCGCCTGGGCCCGCTCCAGACGGCCGGTCAGCGGCTTCTTCGCCGCCGGCGTCTCGTCGCGCGGCCCCGCATTCCATTTCGAGCCGAACTCGGCCGTCCGCGCCCCGGCCGGCAGGAAGACCTGAACCAGGGCCAGGATCAGCGTCAGCGCCAGATAGGTCAGTTCGGTCGTCATGGTCGCCTACCCCTGCCGATAGTTGGGCGCTTCACGCGTGATCATCACGTCGTGGACGTGGCTTTCGCGCAGGCCCGCGCCGGTGATGCGCACGAAGCGGGCGCGTTCCTGGAACTCCGGGATCGTGCCGGCGCCGACATAGCCCATGGAGGCGCGAAGACCGCCGACCATCTGGTGCAGGACCGGGCTGATCGGCCCCTTATAGGGCGTCTGACCCTCGATGCCCTCGGGCACCAGCTTCTCGGACGAGACTTCCTTTTGGAAATACCGATCCGCCGAGCCGCGCGCCATGGCCCCGACCGAGCCCATGCCGCGATACGACTTGTAGCTGCGGCCCTGGTACAGGAAGACCTCGCCGGGGCTTTCGTCGGTGCCGGCGAACATCGAGCCCATCATGGCCACGTTGGCGCCGGCCGCGATGGCCTTGGCCAGGTCGCCCGAATATTTGATGCCGCCGTCGGCGATGACCGAGGCGCCCGTACCCTTGGCGGCCCGCGCGGAGTCCATCACCGCCGTCAGCTGCGGCACGCCCACGCCGGCGACGATGCGGGTGGTGCAGATGGAGCCGGGACCGATGCCCACCTTCACCGCATCCGCGCCTGCGTCGATCAGGGCCCGCGTCGCATCATAGGTGGCGACATTGCCGGCGATGATCTGCAGCCGGTTGTTCTCGCGCTTGATCCGCTCGACCACCTGGGCGACCGAGGCCGAGTGACCGTGGGCGGTGTCGATCACCACCACGTCGCAACCCGCTTCGGCGAGCGCCATCGCCCGCTCGTAGCCCGCATCGCCGACCGTCGAGGCTGCGCCGACCAGCAGGCGGCCCTGCTCGTCCTTGGCCGCGTTGGGGAAGGCCTGGGCCTTCTCGATGTCCTTCATGGTGATCAGGCCGACGGCCCGGTAATCCTCGTCCACCACGATGACGCGTTCGATCTTGCGGGTCTTCAGCAACTCGCGCGCTTCATCGCGGCCGGCGCCTTCGCGCACCGTGATCAGGTCGCCCGTGGTCATCAGCGAGGCGGCGGTGACGTTCAGGTCGCTCTCGAACCGCATGTCGCGGTGGGTCAGCATTCCGACCAGCTTGCCCGTCGCCGGATCCACGACGGGGAAGCCGGTGATCTTCTTGCGCGCCACGATCTCGCGCACCTCGCCCAGCGTCGTCTGCGGGCCGACCGTCACCGGATTGACCACCATCCCGCTCTCATAGCGTTTGACGGCGCGGACCTCGTCGGCCTGCTCCTCGATGGTCATGTTGCGGTGCAGAACGCCCAGACCGCCGGACTGGGCCATGGCGATGGCCAGACGGCTTTCCGTCACCGTGTCCATGGCGGACGACAGCAGCGGGATGTTCAGTTTGATGTCGCGCGTCAGCTGGGTCGAGACATCGACCATCGCCGGCATGAACTCGGATGCGCCGGGTTCCAGCAAAACATCGTCGAAGGTCAGTCCTTCGCGTATCTCCATAGGGAGTCTCCGTTTTGCGGGCCGCGTATAACGGGATGCGGGGGTCGGGGGCAAGGCCGATTGCGGTTATAGGCCTGATAGATTTTATTGCTTTGCAACCCGCAGGGCCGCCACCATTCTCTCCGCATGGTCGGCGTCATCCTCAGCACCGCGCGCAAACTGGCTCTCAAGATCGCCAGCTATGGCGTCATGCACCTGATCGTCGCCATCCTGGTCGCCTTCGCCATCACCCGTGACTGGCGCATCGCCTTAGCCGTCGGCATGGTCGAGCCGATCTTTCAGACCATCGCCTACACCGTCCACGACCGCGTCTGGCACAAGGTCGAGCGGCGTCGCATGGCCTCCAATATCGAGGAGGCGACCGAGGCCTTCACCGCCCGCCTCGACATCATGTCGCCCGAGGAACAGCGCCGCTCGCACGACGCCCATCACGGCCACAGCCACGCCCTGCCCCGGTCGTTCAAACAGATCGCGCTGAAGACCGTGACCTATGGCGTCATGCACTTCGCCGTGGCGGTCGCCGTGGCCTACGCCCTGACCAACGATATCCGCACGGCGCTAGCCATCGGCATGGTCGAGCCCTTGGTGCAGACGCTGTTCTTCGCCCTGCACGACCGCATCTGGACCCGCATGGAGGACCATCGGGCCCGCGCGAGCGCAGCGGCAGCCTGACGCGTCAGCGCTTGTTCAGCGCGACCAGAAACACCTCGGCGCTGTCCTTACGGCTCGACGCCGGCTTGACGTATTTCACCGTCTCGAACTCCTCGCGCAGCCGCGCCAGAACCCCGCCGGCGTCCCCGCCCTGGAAGTTCTTGGAGACGAAGTTTCCGCCGGGCCGCAGCGTGCGGATGGCGAAGTCGGCGGCGATCTCGATCAGGGCGATAATCTTCAAATGGTCCGTCTGGCGATGGCCGACCGTGTTGTGCGCCATGTCCGACAGCACCAGGTCCGGCGCCCCTCCGATGGCGTCGATCAACTGCTGGTCCACGCCCGGATGGGTGAAATCGGCCTGAAGCAGGGTCGCGCCCGGGATCGGCGCGATCATCAGCAGGTCCACCCCCGCCACCGCGCCCGCACCCCGGTTCAACGCCACCTGGACCCAGCCGCCCGGCGCCGCGCCCAGGTCGATGACCTTTGACCCGCGCTTGATCAGCCGGAACTTGTCGTCGATCTCGATCAGCTTGAACGCCGCGCGCGAGCGCCAGCCCTCGGCCCGCGCCTTTTCAGACCATTTGTCCGACAGTTGGCGTTTGATCCATTGCTGGCTCGACATCGACTTGGTGTCGGCCGTCTTCATCTTGGTGCCCATGCCGCGTCCGGCGGCGGTCCCGCCCGTGGGCGGTTTCACCATCCGGCGGCGTTCCCCCGCCTGTTGATTCTGGGGCTTTTCGTCTTCGCTCATCGTTCCCACATAGCCCCGACCGGCGTTGCGGGCTATGTCCCGCCTCAAATCAACCCAAAGAGGACGACCGACATGGCCGACACCCTGACCTTCACCCTGGACACCGGCGACGGCGAAGCCCGCGACGTAGTCATCAAGCTGCGCCCCGACCTGGCCCCCGGCCACGTCGAACGCATCACCGAACTGGCCAAGGAAGGCTTTTACGACGGCGTGGTCTTCCACCGCGTGATCCCGGGCTTCATGGCCCAGGGCGGCGATCCGACCGGCACCGGCACCTCGGGTTCCAAGAAGCCAAACCTGAAGGCCGAGTTCTCGGCCGAGCCGCACGTGCGCGGCGTCTGCTCGATGGCCCGCACCTCGGACCCCAACAGCGCCAACTCGCAGTTCTTCATCGTCTTCGACGACGCCACCTTCCTGGACCGCCAGTACACCGTCTGGGGCCAGGTCGAATCGGGCATGGAACACGTCGACGCCCTGCCCAAGGGCGAGCCGCCGCGCAGCCCCGGCAAGATCGTCAAGGCGACGGTCAACTAAAGCACTCAATCTTGACGTTTCCCGATGATGGCTTTCAGTTGCAACACTGAGCCATCGTCGGGGGACGACATTGCGCATTCTTCTGGTCATCGAGCCGTCCGGCGGCGGCTCGGGGCGTCATGTGGTCGATCTGGCCCGGGCCCTGATCGGAAGCGGCCATCAGGTGTCCCTGATCTGGTCGCCGCGCCGCGCAGAGCCTTGGTTTCAGGCCGCGGTCGCCGCCCTTCCCCTCCACGCCAATGAACGCCTGCCGATGCGACGCAGCGTCGGACCGTGGGACGTCGCCGCCCTTCACGCCCTGAACCGACTGATCGCCAGCCTCGGCCCGTTCGAGATCGTTCACGGCCACAGCGCCAAGGCCGGCGCCCTGGTCCGCCTGGCCCACGCGCCCGGCGCCGCCAAGATCTACACCCCTCACGCCCTGCCGATGATGGGCCCGGCCAGCCTGACGACGATAATCGCCGGCGCGGCCGAGGCGTTATTGGCCCGCTCCAGCGACGCCATCATCGCCGTCTCTGAGGAAGAGGCCGCCGTCGCCCGTCGCTGGCGACTTGGCGGATACCGCTTGCACGTCGTCCCCAACGGCTTGGCCGCGCCGCCCGCCAACGATCGTCTTTCAGCCCGCCAGGTCATGCGTGTTCCCGACAACGCTCTGGTCGTCGGCTTCGTCGGCCGGCTTTGCGCTCAGAAAGACCCGGTCAGGTTCGCCCACGCCGTTCACCGGGCGAACGCCATCGATCCGCGCATCACCGGTGTCACGATCGGCGATGGCGATCTGGCCTCGGCGGTTAGGACCGCCGGCGGCGACGCCCTGCGTCTGCTGGGTTCACGCGACGCCGGTCAGCTGATGGCGGGCTTGGATCTGTTCGCCATGACCAGCCGTTACGAGGCCGATTCCTACGCCATGATCGAGGCGGCCGCTGTGGGCCTGCCGATCGTCTGCACCGACGTCGGCGGGATCGGGCGTCTGATCCAGGCCGGCGCGCGCATCGAGCGCCTGCCCGTCGACGCCTCGCCCGATCATCTGGCCGAGGCGATGCACGCCGCGTTGGCCAGCCGCGTCGTGCCCCTGCCGATTGCGTCGGGCGCGCTGTCCGCCTCACGCATGGCCGAACAGACGGTCCGGATTTACCGCGACGCCTTCGCCCGCCGACGCCTGGGTGGCTGACCCCGTCTTCATCAACGGCCGCTTCCTGACCCAGCCGATGAGCGGGGTTCAGCGCTATGCGCGTCAGATCGTCCGCGCCCTGGACCAGCGCCCCGGCGCCGCCGACCGGTACGTCCTGCTGACGCCTCCCGGCGCCGAGAACCTGAACCTGCTCAACATCCCGACCCGCATAATCGGGCGCGCAGGCGGCCATCTTTGGGAACAGACCGCCCTGGCCTGGACCGCGCGCCACGGCCGGCTGCTTTCCTTAGGCGGTTCGGGTCCGGTGGTGCTGCACCGACGGCAGATCGTCGTCATCCACGACGCCGCTGTCTTTCGTCATCCTGAGCATTTCCGAACAGGCTACGCCGCCTTTCACCGCGCCCTGAACAGAATCCTGGCGCGCCGGGCGCGGCTGGCGACCGTCTCCGCGTTTTCCCGCCGCGAGCTGGCCTCGGTCCTGAACCTGCCACCCGACAGCATCGCCGTCGCCCCGAACAGCGCCGACCATCTTCGCGACATCACGCCGGACCCGGCCCTCATCGAAAGCCTCGGTCTGACGATGCGCCCCTACTTCGTGGCCCTGGGTAATCTGACGCCGAACAAGAACCTCGCTGTCGCCATCCGCGCCCTCTCCCGTCTTGCGGACCCCGCTCTCCGGCTAGTCCTCATCGGCGACCGCCCCGCCGTCTTCGACCGTTCCGCCTTTCCGGCCGACCCGCGCGTGATCTTCGCCGGCCGTCGCTCGGACGCAGAGATCGCCGCCCTGCTCGGCGGCGCGCAAGCGCTCGTCTTTCCCAGCCTCTACGAAGGCTTCGGCATCCCGCCGTTGGAGGCGATGACCCTCGGCTGTCCGGTCATCGCCTCCGACATCCCCGCCACGCGCGAGGTTTGCGCCGACGCCGCCCTCTATTTCGCCCCTGCCGACGACGCAGCCCTGGCCGCCCATATGGCGGAATTCCTCAGCCGACCGGATGTCGCCCGTCGCGACGCCGGCCTTCGCCGCGCCGATCGTTACGCCTGGTCCCGCTCGGCCGAAATCATCGAAGATCTTCTGCTCAGCACCTGACGATAGACGGCCCTGTGCGCCTCGACGATCGACGCCTCGGTCCAGGCCGGCGCACCGACCGCCGCAAAACGCCAGCGCTCCGGCTGGTCCACAGCCGCCTGCATCGCCGCCGTCAGCGCACCCGCATCCCCCGGCTCGATCAGGGCCGACATGCCCACCCCCTGCGCCGCTTCCGGCAAGCCGCCGATGCGCGAGGCGATCACGCCCCGGCCCTGCTGAACCGCCTCCGCGACGCTGCGTCCGAACGGCTCGGCCCACACCGCCGGCGCAACCAGCACATCCACTCTGGGCCAGAACGCGGGCGACTCTACTTGCCCCAGCCAGACGATGCGCGGATACTCATACGCACGCCTCAACGCCTGCACGTAATCCGCCTCGCCCCGCCCGGCGATATTCAGCGTCCAGTGACCGTCCAGCCGCCTCGTCGCCGCCAGCAGAACCTCGATCCCCTTTTCCGGCTCGACCCGACCAAGAAACCCGAACCGCATCGTCGGCGCCTCGGCCAGCGATGGTTTCGGCGCGATCGCCGACGCACCCGCGGCATTGCCGATCACCGACGCCGGCGTCCGCCGAAAATAGCCGGCGGCCCGATGCGTCTCGAGCACAGCCCCGCTCAGGCCGATGACATGATCCACGCCGTGCGACCGCGCCCGCTTGCCCGCCGTCAGCAAAACGCACGACCCACACCGCCGCTCGCATTGACCTCCGCGTCGGAACAGCGACGCCCGCGCACACAGCATCGACCAGTCCCTCAGCGTCTGCACCAGCGGCAGATCGCGACGCGCCGCCGCGCGATAGACCGACAGCGAAAATCCCGTCGTCAGATGCAGATGGATCAGATCCGGCCGCACCCGCGCGACCGCACGATCCACCGCCTGATCCATCAGCGGATTGGCCGCCTCCAGCCCATGCCAGACCGCCCGCCGAATCGCCGATCGCCGCGCGCCCTGATAGGGCCAGTACAGGTTTCGCAACGGCAGACGCTGCACGGGCACGCCGTCGATCCGTTCGTTCACCGTCTCGCGCCCCGGCGTCAGCGTCAGCACGGACGCCTCCACGCCCGCCCGCCTCAGCCCTTGGGCCAACTGCGCCACGCTGCGTTCCGCCCCGCCGACCTGCGCCGGCGGATACAGGGTGTTGACGATCAGCACCCTCACGGCGCCAGCGGCCTTCGCCACGCCAGGGCGCCGACCAAACAGCACAGGAAGACCATGCCCGCCCCCTGCGTCAGGTCCTCGCCGAACATCGCCGCCAGCACATAGACCGACAGCGGCGTCAGCGCGTCCAGCCGCGCCGCCGACGCCAGATGCAGCCCCAGCAGCACCAGCGCGCTCACAACGCCCGCCGTCCGCGCCGTGAACAGATAGCCGTTGTGGCTGACCGACAGCGCCCGAAACGCCCCCATCTCGTCCGCCGACGACCACCCGGTCCCCATCGGCCGCTCAACGACCAGATCCACCGTCCGTCGCCAGGTCAGCATGCGTCCGGCCAGATTGTCCTGCAATGCTACCCTATCGAACCGTCCGGCGAACCGGCCGCCGTCGAGATCGAACCGCCCCGCTTGCAAAGCCACCGCGCCCGCCGCCAGCACGCAGACCGTCAGCGCCACGCCCAGCGGCCGAACCCGTTCACGCCATCGCCAACCGACGACCATCCTCGCCAGCTCCGCAAGCATCGCCGCCATCACGCCGCCCCGCGACAGGGTGCTGACGAACCCCAGCGCCGCCACGCCGATGCCGCCCCACGTCGTCCCGCCCCGCGCCCAGCGCCGTCCCGCCAGCATCACGCCGGCCGGGACCGCCAGTCCGATCATCACCATCGCCGCATTCGGATGCTCGGCCAGGGTCGTCAGCCGCACCTGGGCGGCCGCGGTGGTCACCATCGCGCGCGGCGAAGCCAGCCCCACGGCCTGCAAAGGCTCCAGCCCGACCAGCATCGCCAGCCCGTAGGTCGCCAGGTGACACGCCGCGCCCGCCAGGACGGCCCAGAGGAACAGCCGCCGCCGTCGCTCGTCCCTCAGGATCAGGCTCGCCACAGCCGGCGCCGCCAACGCCGAGGCGATCCACCGAAACCAGAAGGCCGCATCCCCGAGGTTCAGCCGATCGCCGCCCTGCGCGACCTGAACCAGCAGCGTCATCGCCAGAAAGCCCGCCGCGACCACGCCCGCCGCCCTAAGAACCGGCGCCATGCCTCGCCACGTCACAGCCGCCAACGGCACAGCAACCGCCAGCGCCAGATCGCCCAGCCGCGGCCCGCTGACCTGCCCCGGCGTCAGAAAGAGCGGCAAGGTCACGCCCAGGCCCAGCAAGCCCAAAGCTACGCGCTCATAGGCCGCCCTGACCTGCGACCACCGCAGCGTTCCGCGCCGCGATGCGCTCAGGACGGCCTGCAATGCTCGACCTCGGGATTAAACCGCGCCCCGTCCACCACGCCCGCGACCAACACCCCGGCCTTTCGCCAGCGTCCGCCCAGCGCCAGCCGCCCCGCCAGCCTCAGCCGCGATGCGGCATAGCGCAGCGCAGAGCGCCGTCCCTCGTGCCGCCGCTTGGCCAGAATGACGTTGCGCGTCAGATAGCGATGCAGCCGTTCGCGCCGCGCATCCGGCTCGGTCTCGATGGTCAGCCGTCCCGGCGCCGCGCGCACATGCTCGGCGCGGCTGGCCGCGACCAGATAGCCCGGCGCGTCGCGCGACAGCCGCAGCGTATATTCCGTATCGTCGCCCCAGATGAACATGGGCGCCAGCGGCAGGCCGTGCCGCATCACAGCCGCCCGGCTGACCAGAACCGACACGAACGTCGCCTGCCGCACCGGCGCCATCCCCTGCTCCAGCCGCTCGCCCCAGGCCGGATAGCCCAGCACATTCTCGCGTCGGTCGATCTCGGGCGTGTTGGTCAGATGCCCCTCAGGCGACCGCACGCTGGAACACAGGAAGGCCGGAACGACGCCCTCGTCCGCCAGCCCCGCTTCCGCCGCCAGCAAAGCCTCCAAGGCATCCGGCGCCGCCAGCACGTCGTCGTCCATCAGCCAGACCCGATCGGCGCCCGCCTCGATCGCCGCGCGGATGCCGGCGTTGAAGCCGCCCGCCCCGCCCGTGTTCACCGGCATCCGCACCACCATCGCCTGCCCCGCCCAGGCGTCGGCCAGCATCTCGGCGGTGCCGTCGTCGCTGGCGTTGTCGACCACCACCACCCCGTCGCAATGCCGCGTCTGGGCGATCAAATGCGCCAGGCATTGCTCCAGCAGGGCGCGCCGGTTCCACGTCACCACCACCGCCCAAACCGACGTGCTCATGCCGCCATCCGGGCGATGGCCGGAGCCAGCGACTTCTCGACCAGGCTCAGCGCCCGCCCGACCGCCTGGTCCATGTTGTAGTACTGAAAATCGGCCAACCGCCCGGCGAACCAGACCTTGCCCGCCAAGGTCGCCGCCATCGCGCGATACTCCACCGCGAACGCGCGCGACGCTTCCGTCAGGATTGGATAATAGGGGTCGTTCACGCCCGCCTCATAAGCCATCGGATATTCGGTCACCGTCGCCGTCGTCGGCCCGCGCTCGCCGGTCAGGTGGCGGAAATCGGTGATGCGCGTGAAGTCGAAGTCATTGGGATAGTTGACCGTCCCGACCGGCAGGCCGTCCTCGACGTCCACGACCTGATGGTCGAACCGCACGCTGCGATAGGGCAAGGCCCCGACCAACCGGCCGAAATAGTCGTCCAGCGCGCCGCAATAGACCATCCGGTCCCACACCCCCGCCCCCACCTGCTCCATCGGCGTGTTCAGCGACACCGTGATGTTCGGATGGTCCAGCATCCGCTCAAACAGCGCCCCATAGCCGTCGCGCGGCATGGCCTGATGGCGGTCGACGAAATAGCGGTCGTCCCGGCTGACCGCGATCGGCACACGCGCGGTGACCGAGGCGTCCAGCGCCTCGACCGGCAGCCCCCATTGTTTGGCGGTGTATCCAGCGAACACCTTGTCGAAGACATAGTCGCCCAGCCGCCTCAGATCCGGATCGTCGCCCGCCTGTCGCAGGTCATGGATGCTGGGCCGCGCCCCGAAACCGAACCGCTGGACCAGAGCGCACGTCATCTGCTCGGCCATCGCGGCGGGAAACAGCGTCTCGATCGAGTCCAGATTGAACGGCAGCGGAACCCTCTGCCCGTCCACCTTCCCCTGGACCCGATGGGCGTATGGCCGCCAGGCCGTGAACTGGCTCAGATAATCGAAGATGCGCGCGCTGTTGGTGTGGAACACGTGCGGGCCATAGGGATGGATCAGCCGCCCGCCCGCATCGCGCCGGTCGTGCGCATTGCCGCCGACGTGGTCGCGCCGATCGATCACCAGCACGCTCTGGTCCAGCCCGCGCGCCAGCCGTTCGGCGACCACCGCCCCGGTGAAACCGGCGCCGACGATCAGCCAGTCATATCGCCGGGACATCGCGCCTCCCGCCGGTCTGGAACAGCGCGCCCCAATGCGCCCTCAACCCGATCAGGCACGCCACGACCACCGCCGCCTCGCCGATGATCCGCGCGCCCGCCATGCCGACCGCGCCGAGGCCGGGCGCCAGCACCACCGCCGGCCCCAACGTCGCGACGCAGCCCAGCGCCACGATCAGGGCGAACCGTCCATCCATCCGCAGCGGGTTCATCAGATGCAGCCCCAGCACCTGGCTGACGGCCACCAGCGGCAGCACCCAGGCCAACAGACTCAGCACCTCGTCCGCGCCCGCAAACCCCGGCCCGAACAACAGTCTGATCAGAAGCGGCGCCGTCAGCGACAGCCCCGCCGCCAGCAGCACGAACGCCCCCGTCGATGCGGCCAGCGTCCACCGCGCCGTGCGAAACGCCGCCGCCTGATCCTGTCCCAGCAGTCCGGCGATCCGGGGCGCGATCAGACCGGCCAGCGGCCGCATCAGCGACCCGGACGCCGCGACCAGCCGGTCCGCCGCTCCGTAAAGCGCCGCCTGCGCCGGCCCGGCCAGCGCCGCGACGACCAGAACGCCCGCCCCCGTATAGGCGACGATCACCGCCCGACCGGCGAACAGCGGACCGCCCTGGATCAGGACGCGTCGCACAAAGCCCCGCTCCGGCGCTTGAACCCTCTGCCGTCGCAGCAACAGGATGCCGGTCGCGACCAAGCCGGCCCAGACGCCTCCCGCCTGGACGGCCATCACGCCGCCGACGCTCAAGTCGGGCAGCGCCAGAACGACGCCCGTCGCGGCCAGGGCGAAGCCAACCTCCAGCAGCGCCGCCGGACCTGGATCGCGAATACCCTGAAAGAACCACAGCAGGCCGGCCCCCTGCCCGATCCCCAGCACGACCGCCATGGCCACGACGCCGCTCGCGCCTTCCAGCACCGGATTCAAGGCCGCCAGACCGACGCCGACGGCAGCGGCGGGCAGGATCAGCACGCCGCGCATCGCCAGGGCTTGGCCCACCAGGGCACCGCGCCCTTCGACGGCTCCGGCGATGTCACGCGGCCCCGACAGCGACTGCCCGAAATCGACAACCACCGACACGACCAAGGCCACGGCGATGGCCGACGCGAACACCCCGAACCCTTCCAGCCCCAGGCGTCGCGTCAGAACCGGATAGAGCAGCAGCGGCGACACATAGCGGGCGACGTGCGCGCCATAGACCCAGCCCGCATCGGCCGCGCCCCGCGCCGACATCAATCGGTGCCTGCCATCCCCCAACTGTCGCCCCCGCGATCAACCCAGACGGGAGCCATAACACGCTTAACGGTGTTCGCAAGCGCGGGCTCGCTTGCGCTGTTTAGCCGAAGCGACCCTCGGCCCAGCGCGCGGCGAAATATCCGCCGGTCGCCGACAGCGTGGTCAGCACCGTTCCCCACATCAGATCGATCACCGTCAGCTTGGTCTGCCACACCGACAGCGTCGCCTGATTGGTCAGGTCGTAGGTGGCGTAGGCGACGAAGCCCAGGGCCGCCCCGTTGATCGCCGCCCGCGTCCAGTTCCCTTCCTTCAGGGCCGGCGCGATCGCCAGGAACACGGTCCCGGCGATGGAGATCAGATAGAAGGCCACCGCCGCCTTCATGTCCGGCTTGTCGGCCATGATCGGCCCGATGACGGGCTTGTACAGCCGGTTCGTCATGGTGGTCAGCCAGACGAAATCGATGGCTGCAAAGGTCAGGCCGGCCCCGAGATAGGCCGCGACATATTTGATCATCCTCGTCTCCCTTAAGCCGGCTTCAGTCGATAGTGGCTGACCGCCCAGGTGCGGCCCTCGTCGTTTCCGAACAGACCGGCCGTCGCCAGATAGAAGCGTCGCCAGCGACGGGTCCAAAGTTTGGCGTCGTCGCCATAGGTCTCACGCATCAACACCGCGATACGCGCGGCGTTCCGGTCCATGTTCGCCAGCCAATCGTTGGCCGTCTTCGCATAGTGACCGCCGTTCCAGGTCCATTCCTGCTCGACCGCGAACAGGTCCGGAAACTGTCGGATCAGGCCGTGGCTGGGCATGACCCCGCCGGTGAAGAAATGCTGGGCGATGAAGTCGCCGCTGTCGGTATGGTCGAACCGATAGGGCGCGTCGCGGTGCGTGAAGACGTGGATGAACATCCGCCCGTCCGGCGTCAGCCAGCGTCTTGCCTTGGTCAGCAGGGCGCGCCAGTTGGCCATATGCTCGAACATCTCGACCGACACGATGCGGTCGAACCGCTGCTCGGTGTCGAAGGCGTTCATGTCCTGGGTGATGACCGTCAGATTGGTCAGGCCCCGCGCCGCCGCCTGCGCTTCGATATGGCCGCGCTGGCCGTGGCTGTTCGACACCGCCGTGATCTTCGCTTTGGGATAGGTCTCGGCCATCCACAGCGACAGCGAGCCCCAGCCGCAGCCCATCTCCAGAATCGTCTGACCGTCCTTCAGATCGGCATGGGCGCAGGTCTCGGCCAGCGCCGCCTCCTCCGCCTGATCCAGCGTCTCGCGGCCCGTGGGATAGAGGCAGCAGGAGTATTTCAGCCGCTTGCCCAGGCACAGCTGGAAGAACTCGGGCGGCAGTTCGTAATGCTGCTGGTTCGCCGCGTCGGTATGTTCGGCGATGGCGCGCTGGGCCATTTCACGCGCAAAAGCCGCCTCGTCGTGCGGCCCGTCGCGATCCAGACGCTTTCTGGCCTCCGTCACCAGGCTGTCGATCGCCGGACGTGTCACGAAGTCTGGGAACGGCGCGTCCTGAAGCTGGCGAATGGCGACATTGGTCAGGTTCATCGGCGTCCTCGATCGTCGGATCTTGCTGCAGGCTTGACTGCAATACGACGCCTCGGCCCCGATGGATGCCTGATGGATATCTGACCCCCTTGAACACAACCCCAAGGATGCCGACATCCGCCTCCCGCGACGACCGATTCCGACAATAGTGCACCAATTGCACCCTCTTTTTCGCACCGGGCTCGCCGTCGTTTCAGACGAATTAGACGAATTAGACTCTGTTTTTCGCCTTCACCGTCTGAAATCGCCGCGTCGGATCGACGCCGCGTCTTGCCCCCCGCCCGCCCCCGCGTTAGGCGTGGTCAAAAGCCGATATTCATCAGGCAGTGAAAAAAGGGAGAGCGATGGGAAAGATCTACGCTGACGTCACGTCCGCGCTGGAGGGCCTGACCTTCGACGGCATGACGGTCATGTCCGGGGGCTTCGGCTTGTGCGGCATCCCCGAGAACCTGATCGCCGCCCTGCGCGACAGCGGCGTCAAAGGCCTGACGGTCATCTCCAACAACGCCGGCGTCGACGGCTTCGGCCTGGGCCAACTGCTGGGCACCCGCCAGATCGCCAAGATGATCAGTTCTTACGTCGGTGAGAACAAGGAGTTCGAGCGCCAGTATCTGGCCGGCGAGCTGGAGTTGGAGTTCAACCCGCAAGGCACCCTGGCCGAGCGCATCCGCGCCGGCGGCGCGGGCATCCCCGCCTTCTTCACCGCCACCGGCGTCGGCACCCTGGTCGCCGAGGGCAAGGAAGTCCGCAACTTCAACGGCCGCGACTACGTCATGGAGACCGGCCTGGTCGCCGACCTGTCCATCGTCAAGGCCTGGAAGGCCGACGAGCGCGGCAACCTGGTGTTCCGCAAGACCGCCCGCAACTTCAACCCGATGATGGCCACGGCCGGCAAGGTCACGGTCGTCGAGGTCGAGGAGATCGTCCCCGTCGGTTCGCTGGATCCCGACCACATCCACACGCCCGGCGTCTATGTCGACCGCCTGGTCCAGACCGTGTCCGAAAAGCGCATCGAACAGCGCACCGTCCGTCAACGTGCCGCCGGCGCCGCCGCCGGATCGGAGGTCTGATCATGCCCCGCACCCGCGAACAACTCGCCGAACGCGCCGCCCAGGAACTGCAGGACGGCTTCTATGTGAACCTGGGCATCGGCATCCCCACCCTGGTCGCCAACTACATCCCCGCCGGCATGACCGTGACCCTGCAATCCGAGAACGGCATGCTCGGCATGGGCCCCTTCCCCTATGAAGGCGACGAGGACCCCGACCTGATCAACGCCGGCAAGCAGACGATCACCGAGATCCCGGAATCGTCGTACTTCTCCAGCGCCGACAGCTTCGCCATGATCCGTGGCGGCCATATCAACCTGTCGATCCTGGGTGCGATGGAAGTGGCCCAGAACGGCGACATCGCCAACTGGATGATCCCCGGCAAGCTGGTGAAGGGCATGGGCGGCGCCATGGACCTGGTCGCGGGCGTCAAGCGCGTGGTCGTGGTCATGGAGCACGCCAACAAGCACGGCCAGTCCAAGGTCCTGAAGGAATGTAGTCTGCCCCTGACCGGCACAGGCGTCGTCAGCCGCATCATCACCGACCTGGCCACCTTCGACGTCAAGCCCGACGGCGCGGGTCTCGAACTGATCGAACTGGCCGACGGCGTCACCCTCGACGAAGTCGCCGCCAAGACCGAGGCGGCCTACACCGTCGCACCGGGCTTGCAGGCCGCGTGATAAATCTGCGCCGCTCTGGTCTACCGGGGCGGCGCGGGCTCCAGCCGGCGATAGGCCGCGCCCACAAAGGCCATCGTCAGCGGAACCTGCAAGCCTGTCAGCACGACGACGAAGACGATCCAGCCGGCCGTGCCCGACAGCAGCCCCGCGCCCCACAACAACACCAGCGCGATCTTCGGCGCGGACGTAACGACAAGCCCGACCAGCAGGGGCAAGAAGCCGCCGCGCGCGATGCTCATGCTCTGCAGCGACACCATCTGCCCGCGCCCGACCGTCGCCGGCGCGAACAGGGACAGGCGCACCGCGAAGGCGATGACGGCGAACAGGGCGAAGGCCGTGACGACCGCCAGCAGGATCAGCTTCCACGCCGGCCCCACCGCGTTCCACTGGCGCATCTCGATGGCCTGGGCGTTCAACTCGGCCATGCCGAACACCGCCAACAGGACCAGGGCCACGACCGACAGGATCATGGCGAGAAAGATGGCGCACAGCAGACCGGCGCACAGCAGCCGCCACTCCGGCCGCCCGAACTGCAACCCGACCGGCCCCAGGCCCAGCCGCCGCGCGGCGGCCAGATCGTCGGTGATGGCGATGCGCCCCAGCGCGCCCGCCAGCAGCAGGGTCGAGGCCAGAGCGCACGCCGCCCAGATCAGGCCCGCTGGGCCCGCCGCCAGCGGCTTGAGGCTCCAGACCACGGCCACCAGCACGATCGCGCCGCTAGCCCCGCGCCACAGGCGAGGCAGGGTGCGGGCCGCCGCCGACAGCGTCTCGCCCAGCCGTAAACTCCGATGCTCGCTCAATCTATGCCCCCGATGACCGGCGGCGGATATAGCAGGGGGCCATGACACCACGCCACCCGCCCGCTAGAAGGCCGCGATGAGCGCTTCCCCCTCTCCTTCCCCCATCCACGTCATCGGCGGCGGCCTGGCCGGCTCCGAGGCCGCCTGGCAGATCGCCCAGGCCGGCGTGCCCGTCATCCTGCACGAGATGCGCGGCGTGCCCGGCGTCAAGACCGACGCCCACCACACCGATGGCTTGGCCGAGCTGGTCTGCTCCAACTCCTTCCGCTCGGACGACTGGCAGTTCAATGCGGTCGGCCTGCTGCACGCCGAGATGCGGGCGCTGGATTCGGTCATCATGGCCTGCGGCGACATCAATCAGGTGCCAGCCGGCGGCGCCCTGGCCGTGGACCGCGACGCCTTCTCGCAAGCCGTAACCGCCAGACTGACCGCCCACCCCCTGGTCACCATCGTGCGCGAAGAGATCGCCGGCCTGCCGCCGCAGGAATGGGACAATGTCATCGTCGCCACCGGCCCCCTGACCTCCCCCGCCCTGGCCGACGCCATCCTGAAGGCGACGGGCGAAGAGTCCTTGAGCTTCTTCGACGCCATCGCCCCCATCGTTCACGCTGATTCCATCGACTTCGACATCGCCTGGCGTCAGTCGCGCTATGACAAGGAAGGTCCGGGCGGCGACGCCGCCGCCTACGTCAACTGCCCGATGGACAAGGCCCAGTATGAGGCCTTCATCGACGCCCTGCTGAGCGGCCCGAAAGCTGAGTTCAAGGATTGGGAGCACGTTCCCTATTTCGACGGCTGCCTGCCCATTGAGGTCATGGCCGAACGCGGTCGCGAAACCCTGCGGCACGGCCCGATGAAGCCGGTCGGCCTGACCAATCCGCGCGACCCGCTGGTCAAGGCCTACGCCATCGTCCAGCTTCGCCAGGACAATGCGTTGGGCACCTTGTTCAACATGGTCGGCTTCCAGACCAAGCTGAAGCACGGGGCGCAGGCCGAGGTCTTCCGCATGATCCCCGGCCTCCAAAACGCCCAGTTTGCGCGGCTGGGCGGTTTGCACCGCAACACCTATCTGAACAGCCCCCAACTGCTGGACAAGCAGCTGCAGCTGAAGGCCATGCCGCGCCTGCGTTTCGCGGGTCAGGTGACGGGCGTCGAGGGTTATGTCGAGAGCGCAGCCATGGGCCTGCTGACCGGCCGTCTCGCCGCCGCGCAAGCGCTCGGTCGCGACCTGGCCCCGCCGCCGCCCGAGACCGCCATGGGCGCCCTGGTCGAGCATATCACCGGCGGGCATCTGGCAGGATCGAAGTTCCAGCCGATGAACATCAACTACGGCCTGCTGCCGCCGCTTGAGGCGCCCAAGGTCGACGAGGCGGGCGTCAAGATTCCGCTGAAGGAACGCGGCCGGGCCAAGAAGCGGCTGATGAGCGTCCGGGCGATGGAAAGCCTGAAAGCTTGGCGCGACGCGGCGGCCTAGACCACCGTCCCGAACACCCGTCCGATCACGGCCGTGACCGCCATGGCCAGCACGCCCCAGAAGACGACGCGAACCACCGACCGGCCGATGTCGGCCCCGCCAGCCCGGGCGCCCAAGGCCCCCAGCGCGATCAAACCAGCGACGGCGCTGGCCGCGACCCAGATCAACAGGCCGCCGGTCGGGGCAAAGGCGACCGTCGCCAGGGGCAAGGCCGCGCCCGCGGCGAAGGTGGCGGCGGACGTCAACGCCGCCTGGACCGGCCGCGCCGTCGTGAAGCTGGAGATGCCCAATTCGTCGCGCGCATGGGCACCGAGCGAATCGTGCGCCATCAGCTGTTCAGCGACAGCCCGTGCCGTTTCGGGCAGAACGCCTCGTTCGACATAGATCGCCGGCAGTTCATCCCGTTCAGCCTCGGGCGCGGCGGCCAGTTCGGCGGCTTCCCGGGCCAGGTCGGCTTTTTCGGTGTCCGACTGAGAGCTGACGGACACATATTCACCGGCCGCCATGGACATGGCGCCCGCGACCAGACCCGCCACCCCCGACACCAAAACCGCCGTTTTCGGGGCTCCGGACGCGGCAACGCCGACGATCAGGCTGGAGGTGGACAAAAGGCCGTCGTTGGCGCCCAGGACAGCGGCTCTCAGCCATCCGATACGGGCGATCAGATGACGTTCCAAATGGGTTCGCGACACGGCGGCTCTCCACGCTGTTCGTCGCCACAGCAGCCCCTATCGAGGGCCGGCGCAAGCGCGATCTGAAGTCGGGCGCGACTTCAGATCCGGCCGCGCAGCACGGCCCAGAGCAGGCGCAGCCGCTTCAGCGGCTCCGGCTGGTCCGGATCGGTCAGGGCGGCGTGAGCCACGGCCGGAAATCCCTCCGGCGGAAGGCGTTTCAGCGCCCCATTGGCGGTGGATTTCAGGGACGCCGCCTCTTGGCGCCGGCCGGTCTGCGTCAGCCCCCAGACGCGGGCCACATCTGCAACGGCGGCGTCGTACCCCCGCCCTGCCAACACACGCGTCGCGACCTGCATCGGCCCGACGTAGAAGGCGTCCAGATCGTGCGGCTGTTCGCGCACCCGGCCGATGTGGGCGTCGATCAGGGCGTCGAACGGCGCGCGGTCCAGGCCGTGGCGCGCGACAAGATCGGTCAGAGCCTCCAGCACCGGATGGCCCTTGCGCGGCACGCCGGCAAAGACGCCGTCCATCTGTTCCGCCCACCAAGTGTAGCGCATCTCGGCCAGGAGCGGCTGGGTCACGCGCGTGGGTATGGTCATCAGCTCGGCTTCGAAGGCGTAGAGCGTGATCAGGTCGGCACGGGCGCGGTCATCCGCGACCAGGCGGCTGGACAGCCAGCGGTCGAGGTCGGCGGTGCGGACCTGTTGGTCGAGCGTATCCGCGGTCTCGGTCAAGCGGCGCGCGACACCGCGAAATCGGCGAGGTCTTCCAGCGCGGCGCGCCAGTCGCTAGACGGCAGGACCGACAGAGCCGCCTTCGCCTGATCGGCATAGTCGCCGGCCAGGTCCAGGGTCGCGCCGATGGCGCCCGAGCCGATGATCAGTTCACGGGCGCGGGTGAAGTCTTCGGGCGTCCGCTCGCCCTTGGTCACGGTGCGCTCCCAAAAGGCTTCCTCGCGGCCGCGGGTGCGGGCGACGGCCAGAAGCAGCGGCAGGGTCGCCTTGCCCTCGTTGAAATCGTCGCCGGCGTTCTTGCCCAAAGCCTCGGCAGTCGCGCCGTAGTCCAGAGCGTCGTCGGCGAGTTGGAAGGCGATGCCCAGCGCCATGCCGTAATCGCGCAAAGCCTTGATCGCGGCCGGATCGGCGCCGGCGCCCACCGCGCCGGCCTCGGCGGCGGCGGCGAACAGTTCTGCGGTCTTGGCCGAGATGATCTGCAGATAGGTGGCCTGGTCCAAATTCAGGTCGTGGGCGCGCGTCAGCTGCAGCACCTCGCCCTCGGAGATCACGCGCGAAGCCTCGGCCAGAATGCCCAGGGCGCGCATCGAATCCGTCTCGACCATCAGTTCGAAAGCGCGGGCGAACAGAAAGTCGCCAACCAGGACGCTGGTGGGAGCGCCCCAGATCAGGTGGGCCGCGACCTTGCCGCGACGCAGCTCCGACGCATCGACGATGTCGTCATGCAACAGGGTGGCGGTGTGGATGAACTCGACCGCAGCGGCCAGCTTGCGCGGCGCGACGATGTCGTCCATCGCGCCCACGGCGCGCGCCGCGGCGACGGTCATCAGGGGACGCAGACGCTTTCCGCCCGCCGACACCAGATGCTCGGCCAGTTTCGGAATGATCGGCACGTCCGACTGCATCCGATCCAGGATCAGGGCGTCCACGGCCGCCATATCGACCTCAGCCAGCCGGACAAGGGCGTTGACGTCCCCCTTCGGGCGGTGAGCGGCGGCGATGGCGACGTCCAAACGAATACTCTTTCACTGGCGCGGCGGGCCGCGGGAATGGCTTTTTGCGGCCGGGCCGGCTTGCCCCCGCGAGTTGCGGCGCACAATGATGTTCGACCCCTTGAGGGTCAAGGAGATTGAGGCTTGGAGCCGGTCGAAACCCTGCCGACGACGATCGTCGAGAACGGCCTGTTGAACGGCCGGGTGCGCTTGCGTCAACCCGCGCGCGGCTATCGCGCCGGGATGGATGCGGCTTTGCTGGCGGCGGCGGTCCCGGCCGAGGCGGGCCAGAGCGTGATCGAGGCGGGCTGCGGGGCGGGCGCGGTCCTGATGCAGATCGCGGCGCGACGACCGGGCGTGACCCTGACGGGCGTGGAGCGCGATCCGACGATGGCGGCGCTGGCGACCGAGAATGCGGCGCTGAACGGCGCAGCCGTATCCGCGGTGATTCGTCAGGGCGACGTGGCGGCGGGGTTTCGGACCCTGGGCGTGGAGCCGGCCGACTGGGCCATATCCAATCCCCCCTTCTTCGATGACGCCACGGCGTTGCGCGCCCCGGCCGAGAGCAAGCGGGGCGCCTGGATGGCCGACGACGGGCTGAAGGCGTGGACCGATTTCCTGTTGAAGGCGGTGAAGGAAGGCGGGCGCATCGTGGTCGTTCACCGCGCCGACCGGCTGACCGATCTGCTGGCTCTGCTGGGCGCCAAGGCGGGGTCGTTCGCCGTGCGGCCCATCCATCCCTTCGCGGACGCGCCGGCCAAGCGGGTGCTGGTGCACGCCATAAAGACCGGGCGCGCGCCGCTGCGACTGCTGCCGCCGCTGATCCTGCACGACCGCGAGGGCGGCAAACACACCCCCCAGGCCGAGGCGATCCTGCGCGGCGAGGCGTCGCTGGGATGGTGATCGGGTGGTCAATCGCGACCGGAACGCCTAAATGCCGCCTCCTGACGAAATCGAGCCCGCCCCGTGTCACCCGACGACCTTCCGCATGATCTTCAAGACGGCCTGATCGCCGTCGGCGAGGCCGCGCGCGAGCTGCGCGAGCCGTGGTGGATCTTCGGCGGAGCGGCGATGGCGCTCTATGGCCTGACCGACATCCATGTGCCCGACATCGACGTGCTGTGCGCGCCGCGTGATGCGCGCAACCTGCTGGGCGCGCTGGGCGGCGTGGTGATACCCGATCCGGGCGAAGGCCTGTTCCGCTCCGCCGTCTTCGGGCGCGCGCCGGATCAGCCGATCCTGGTTGAAGTCATGGCCGATCTGGAGACACGCGACGGCGGCGACTGGACCCCGGTCGCCTTCGGCTCGCGTCGCCGCGTTTTCGTTGAGGACACGCCCCTGTTCGTCCCGGACATCCGGGACCACATCGCCCTGTACCGCCTGTTCGGCCGCCCCAAGGATCTGGCGCGCGTCGAACAGCTTGAACGACTGATCGCCTAAATGCCTTTCCCCTTCCAGATTTCCGCCACCGAGGGCCGCGCCCGCACCGGGGTGCTGAAGACCGCTCGCGGCGACATCCGCACCCCCGCCTTCATGCCGGTCGGCACCGCCGCCACGGTCAAGGCCATGACGGTGGATCAGGTCAAGGCGACCGGCGCCGACATCCTGCTGGGCAACACCTATCACCTGATGCTGCGCCCTGGGCCCGAGCGGATGGAGCGTCTGGGCGGGCTTCACAAGTTCATGGGCTGGGAGAAGCCGATCCTGACCGACAGCGGCGGGTTCCAGGTCATGTCCCTGGCCGGCATCTCCAAGGTCAAGGAAGAGGCCGTGACCTTCTCCAGCCACATCGACGGCTCCAAACACGTCCTGACGCCCGAGCGGTCGATCGAAATTCAGGCCGACCGGATCGGCGCCGACATCTCGATGCAGCTGGACCAGTGCGTCGCCTATCCGGCCGAGAAGGGTGCGGCCAGAAAGGCCATGAAGCTGTCGATCCGCTGGGGCGCGCGGTCCAAGGCCCGTTTCGGCGAGCGGGAGAACCAGGCCCTGTTCGGCATCCAGCAGGGGTCGACCTTCGAGGACTTGCGCCGCCAGTCGTCAGAGCAGCTGCAAGAAATCGGTTTCGACGGCTACGCCATCGGCGGTCTGGCGGTCGGCGAAGGCCACCAGGCCATGTGCGAGGTGCTGGACTATGCGCCCGAAATGCTGCCGGCCGACCGTCCGCGCTATCTGATGGGCGTGGGCAAGCCGATCGACTTGGTCGAGGCGGTGTATCGCGGCGTGGACATGTTCGACTGCGTCCTGCCGACCCGCGCCGGCCGTCACGGTCAGGCCTGGACCTGGGATGGCCCGCTGAACCTGAAGAACGCCCGCTTCGCCGAGGATCAGGACCCGCTGGACCCGACCATCGACGGCCCGTCATCGTCCTACTCGAAGGCCTATCTGCACCACCTGATCCGCGCCGACGAAATCCTCGGGAAGGTGCTGCTGAGTTGGCACAACATAGCCTTTTATCAGGCGCTGACGGCGGCCATGCGCGCGGCGATTTCCGAGGGTCGGTTCGAGCAGTTCAGGCGCGACTTCCACGCCCGCCACACGTCGAACGGCTGACGCCTACCGGTGCGGTCTGAACCAGCTGGGCGCCGCCGGCGGCGCGCAGTTCCGCTGCATGCCCATGCCCTTCAGGAAGGCCCGGCGCATCCGGCCCGACTGGATGGCGGACTGAACGTGTTTTGAATGCTGTTCGGCGCCGCTCAGTCGACGAATCCAGTTTCGGCCGGGAATAAAGTCGGTCGTCGTGTCGCGAATGGCGTTCAGCGCCGCCTTGGCCGCCGCGTCCGCCGCCCGCTCGCTGAGATAGGAGCCGTCCTGACGCGGGGGTTCGTCCGTATCGGGTCCCAGCGCTTCGTCGAGCCTTGCGACCTCTGCGCCGATTGTCGTGCACTGATTCAGATTGCGCAGGTCGTAGGGATTGGCTTCGGCCTGAAGCAGCACCGTCGGGATCATCTGACGACGCAGGTTAAAGTCCTCCAGCGGCGCCGTCGCCGCCGCCGCAAAGCCCGCCCCGACCTGTTCGGCGCCGCCCATCGCCGACCGACCGGCATTGCAACCGCTCAGCGTCGCGACCAGCAGGGCCGCGGTCATCGGAGCGTACAGATTGTGATGCTTCATGCTGACTTTAGACCACGCTCGAACGGCGGATCAAAGGCGCCCTCGCGATGTCCGCAAGGGGAATACGGGGCGCAAAGTCACACGTGTGACTTGGGCAAAGTCACAAACATTCGGGTCTGTTCTGCGCGCCAGACAGCAAAAAGCCCGCCGAAGCGGGCTTTAAATGGTACGTCCTCTCGGGCTCGAACCGAGGACCCTCTGATTAAAAGTCAGATGCTCTAACCAACTGAGCTAAGGACGCACCGCGCGACGTCCGGGCTGGCCCGAACCGTCGAAGGGCGCCTTCTGTTGTAATCCGGCCTTTTGGTCAAGACCCGGTCTGCTACTCATTGGGCATGAAACCGTTAAATGGCGTCCGCATCATCGAATTCGACGGCTTGGGGCCGGTCACCTTCGCCGGAATGATGCTGGCGGACCTGGGCGCGGAGGTGGTGCGGCTGACGCGCGACGCCTCGGCCGGACCGGCGGTCTTCGACGAGGTCGGCGGCGCGGTGCTGCATCGGGGACGAGCGGCCGTTCCGGTCGATCTGAAATCACCGGCCGATCGCGAGCGCATCCTGCAACTGATCGATGGGGCCGACGCGGTGATCGAAGGCTTTCGGCCCGGCGTCATGGAGCGGCTGGGCTATGGTCCCGACGTTGTCCAAGCGCGAAAGCCCGCGCTGGTGTTTGGGCGCGTGACGGGATGGGGCCAGACGGGGCCGCTGGCGAACGCGGTCGGGCATGATCTGAACTACATCGGCCTGTCGGGCGTGCTGCACGCCATGGGCGAGGCGGATCGTCCGCCCTCCCCGCCGTTGAACCTGGTCGGCGATTATGGCGGCGGGGCCATGCTGTTGGTGGTCGGGGTGCTGGCCGCGCTGGTGGAGGCCAGGACGACGGGCAAGGGACGCGTGGTGGACGCCGCCATGACGGACGGCGCGGCTCTGCTGGGAGGTCTGTTCCAAGCCTTGCGGAGTCGGGGGCTGTGGAGCGACCAGCGCGGAGCCAACCTGCTGGACGGGGGCGCGCCCTTCTATCGCTGCTACGCCTGTCGCGACGCCGGGTTCGTGGCGGTGGCGGCGCTGGAGCCGCGTTTCTACGCCGCACTGCTGGCCGGCCTGGAGATCGATCCGGCTGATGCGGTTCAATACGACATCGCCGCCTGGCCGGCCCTGCAAGCGCGGCTTGCGGCCTTGTTCGCAAGCAGAGACCGCGACGACTGGAGCGCCCATTTCGCCGGGACGGAAGCCTGTGTCACGCCCGTGCTGAGCCTGGCCGAGGCGCCGGATCATCCGCACAATCAGGCGCGTGGAACATTCAACAGCGGCCTGCCGCAACCCGCGCCCCGCTTCGACGGCGTGGTTGCTGCGCCCTCTCCCAAGTCCGAACTGACCTTGGATCAAATGGTCACAAAATGGTCCGATCACGCCGGATGACCGACGCAGATTTCGGCGCTAAGGGAACAGCTTAGCGCGACAGGCGTTTGGTCGGCGGAGACCGGGGACTTTCATGACACGCTCGATTTTTGTCTTGGCCGCCGCCACTGCCAGCGTGCTTGCGCTGTCGGCCTGCGACGACCGCCCCTCACGCCCGGACGACGACTATCGCGAGATGTCGGTCGAGCCGGCGCCCCCGCCGGTCAAGGAAGAAGCCCCCCCGCCCGCGCCAGAGGTGCAGGATCCGACGCCCACGCCCCCGCCGTCGACGACGCTTCCGCCTGAGGAACGCACGTCGGAGCAGTCAGTCCAGCCCGAGAGTGAGACCCTGTTCTACTGACGAACAGGTATGCCGGGGGGCGTCCTTTTGACGAAAGATCGAGTTTGACGTTCAGGCCTACCCTGCTGGTCGCCCTCGCGGCGTTTTCGGCCTGCGCCCATGCAGCGGCGGCGGAACCCCGCGCGCAAATCCGGGGCGATATGGACGGCGATCTGCGGCGGGCGCTGGAGCGGGCCGTGGGCGAGGTGGACGGCGCGCCGGCCAGTCGATTCGAGGCGCGTCGTCGCGCCGAGAGCGCCGTGACCTCGGCGACCGCCCTGCTGCGATCCGAAGGCTACTATCAGCCTGTCGTCGAAGACATCGTCGAGGGCGAGGAGACGCCGATCGCGGTGGTCTCGGTCGAACCGGGGCGCCGTTTCCTGCTGACCGATCCGACGATCCAGTGGGCCGATCCCGCGCCTGAGGCCGAGGCGGCGGACAAGGCCAAGACTGCGATCGCGCTGAAGGCGGGCGATCCAGGAAGAGCGGCAGACGTCATATCCGGCGAAGGTCGGGCCGTGGCGGCGCTGGTGCGTGACGGCTATGCCGACGCCAAGGCCAATCCGCGCCGTGTCGTGGTGGATCACGCGGCCTTCACCGTCGCGCCGGAGTATCGCATCGCCTCCGGGGCGCTTGTGCGTCTGGACGGCGTGCGCTTGACTAGCCAGGGCCGCACCAATCCCGCCTGGGTCGCGGGCCTGGCGCCGTGGAACGAGGGCGATCGCTACGATCCCGAAATGGTCGCGGAGCTGGAACGCCGGCTGCTGGACACCGGCGTCTATGACGGCGTCAGCGTCGCGTTGTCGCCGCTGGATCAGATCACCGCCGACGGTCATCGCCCCGTGGTGGTCAGCCTGCAAGACCGCCCCCGTCGCGTGCTGGAAGCCGGCGCCACCTGGTCGACGGCGGAGGGCGCGGGCGTGGACGTGATCCAGACCCGCTACAACCGCTTCGGCCGCGCGGACACGCTAAGGCTGGAAGCGCGGCTGGCAGACATCGACAGCCGGATCGGCGCCGACCTGTCACTGCCCCACTGGCGTCGGCCCGGCCGGACGCTGAAGCTGGGCGCGGCGGTCGTCAACGAAGACACCGACGCCTATCTGCGCACCGCCGTGGTCCTGTACGCCGACTTGCAACAGCGGATCGGCAAGACCTCCTATTTCAACTACGGAATCGGGCTGGACGCCGGGCGCTACAGCGAGACCCGCTACGACTTCACCACCCTGCCGCCGCAGCGTGTGACCTTCGACCGTGATCTGGCGATCATCACCGCGCGGACCAGCGCCTACATCGACCGCTCCAACGATCCGCTGAACCCGACCAAGGGCTGGCGGGTCAATCTGGCGGTTCAGCCGACGGCGGTGACCGGCGAGAGCAACATCCTGTTCCTGCGCACCGAAACGCAAGGCACCGCCTATTTTCCCGTCGCGGGTGACCGCACCATCCTGGCCGGGCGCATGAAGATCGGCTCGATCGTCGGCGGCAGCGAGCTGAACGTGCCGGCCGACCGTCTGTTCTATTCCGGCGGCGGGGGTTCGGTGCGAGGCTATTCGTACCAGAACGTCAATCCGCAGCTGCCGGACGGTACGCCGCGGGGCGGTCTGTCGCTGTTCGAAACCTCGTTCGAGGTGCGGCAGTCGATCGGTCAGAGCTTCCAGGCCGTCGCTTTCGTCGATGCCGGGTCCGTGGGCTTCCAGGAGACGCCGAACCTGACCAACATGCGCTACGGCGCGGGCGTGGGCGTGCGCTACATGCTGCCGTTCGGACCGATCCGGGCGGATGTCGCGATGCCGCTCAACAAGCGCGAGGGCGACTCCGCCTTCCAGATCTACATCAGCATCGGGCAGGCGTTTTGACCGATACACCACCCGAAGCCACGCCTGAAGAAACGACGGCGCCAGACAAGGCCGCGCGGCCCGCAAAGCCGCGTCGCGGGCTCGTCAGACGCATCGCCCTGGGCGTGGGCGTGGTGCTGGCCGGACTGCTGGTGCTAATCGCCGCCGCCCTGGTCGGGGGGCGCTACTATATCGCCTCGGATGGCGGTCGCGACATGGTGCTGCAACGGCTTCAGGACCTGAAGATCAGCCGTTACGGCCGGCTGAAGGTCTATGGGCTGAAGGGCGATCTGCTCAGCGATTTCACCATCGACCGCATCACCCTGGCCGACAGCCAGGGGGTCTGGCTGGAGGCGAACAACCTCAGCATGGACTGGTCCTATGTGGCCCTGCTGAGCCGCAGCTTCCATGCGAACGACATCAAGGCCGAGACCATCCGCGTCCTGCGCCGCCCCATAATCGACCCGCCTACTGGCGAGCCGCCCAGCCCGCAGCCGATCTCGGTCCGCATCGACAAGTTCGCGGCCAACATCGAACTGATGGAAGGCTTTTCCAAGGAATACGGCCGCTGGAGCCTGTCGGGGAACGCAAGCCTGCCGCGCGCCGGCGCCAAGAGCGCGACGGTCAACGCCGACAGCCTGAACCGACCGGGCGATTTCCTGCGTCTGGCGGCGACTTTCGGCGGCAAGCTGGAAGACACGCGCCTGAACCTTCGCGCCAATGAGGCCCAAGGCGGGCCGCTGGCCGGCGCTCTGGGGTATTCGCCGGATCAGCCCTTCTCGGCGGTCGCGGTTCTGAACGCCGATGTGGTCAATGCGCGGGTCCAGACGGGGCAGTTCGTCCCCCTGATTGTCCAGGGCCATTTCGGCGACAAGGGCTCGCGCGTCGCGGGCTTCGCCGACTTCAGCAACTCGGACCTGCTGGCGCCCTTCGTCACCAAGATCGGCCGCACGGCGCGGTTCGGCTTCGCCATGGTCCCCACGCCGGACAAGGCCAGCCAGGGCGTGGCGTGGAAGCTGATTTCCGACAACGTCCAGTCCGAGGCGCGCGGCCTGATCCGAAACTCCGACCGCAGTTCGCCTGACGGGATCAGCCTCAATATTCAGACGGCCTCGCTGAGCCGGCTGGTCGGGTCCGATGTGGCGGGACCTGCGGCCTATTCCGGCCTGTTCAAGGGCGACGCCCAGACCTGGACGCTGGACGGCCAGGTCACCCTGCTGAACGCCAATGTCGCCAGCTATCGCGCCACTCGCATCGCCGGACCGCTGAACGTCGCGGTCAAGAAGGGCCGGATTGATATCGACGGCGACATTCGCGCGAACGGCGGATCAGGCGAAGGCATCATCGGCGGCCTCTTGGGGCCGGCCCCGCGCGTGCAGATGAAGGCGGCGCGGATGAAGGACGGCGCGATCCTGCTGACCAAGGTCGATCTGCAGGGCCAGGGCCTGACGCTGAACGGCTCAGGCTCGCGCAATCTGCTGGGCGGGATGAACTTCCGCGGCGAAGCGCAACTGACCGACGCCAGGCGCGTGCTGCCCGACGCGCGCGGCGCCTTCGGCGGCCCGATCCGGGCTTCGTCGGCGCGGGCCGGCGCGCCGTGGGTGCTGAACTTCGACGGACGGGGCCGCAACCTGACTGTGGGTCTGGACGAACTGGATCGCCTGCTCGGCAAGACGCCGCGCCTGCAACTGGCCGGCAAGCTGAACGGCGGACGCATCGAGGTCGAGCGCGGCGAACTGACCGGCGCGGCCGGGCGCGCGGGGGCCAAGGGAATCATCGAAACCGCAGGCAAGCTGAGGCTGGCGCTGGACTGGAACGCGCGCGGCCCGTTCGCGGCCGGGCCGGTCGAGATCGGCGGCGACATGAATGGACGCGGCGCCCTAACCGGCACCTTGGCCCAGCCGCGCGTCGATCTGACCGCCGGCTTCCAGCAGGTCACGGCCGGCGCCCTGACGCTGAACAACGCCGACCTGACGCTGAGCTTCCGCAAGGGCGCGGATGCATCGGACGGCCGGATTTCGGTGGTCAGCGGCTCCAACTATGGTCCGGCGCGCGCCTCGGGCAACTTCTTCCTGGGCGGCAAGCGCATCCGCTTGAGCGATCTGGACGTGGACGCCGGCGGCGTGACGGCCAGGGGCGCCATCGCCCTGTCCGACAGCATTCCCTCCAGCGCGGACCTGACCTTCTCGGCGCGGGCGGGCGCCTTCCTGGCTTCGGGCGAGGCCAATGGCCGGGTGCGGCTGACGGACGGCGGCGGATCGGACAGCGCCATTCTGGACGTCAGCGGCCGCAATGTCCGGCTGGCGGGTCAGAGCTGGATCATCCGCAATGTGGATCTGGACGGGCGCGGCACGCTGAACAACCTGCCCTTCACCCTGGCGCTGGACGTGGGCGGCCCCAACCCGGCCCAGTTCAACGGCACGGGCGTCTATTCCCGGCAGAACACGACGCACGGTCTGACGCTGCGTGGCGGCGGCAGGGTGCGCGAGGTGGCCTTCACGACCCGCAGCCCGGCCTCGATCACCCTGAACGGGGCTACGCGCACGGCGCATCTGGATCTGGGCGTGGGCGGCGGCGTGCTGCTGGCCGACCTGCGCCAGGATGCGCGGGGCGCCGCAATCCAGGCCGATCTGACGCGGGTCGATCTGGGCTCCATCTCGCCCGAACTGCGCGGCAGCGTGACGGGTCAGGTCGCCCTGCGCGGCGCCGGCAGCAACCTGTCGGGCACGGCCAATATCGCGCTTCAGAACGTGCGCAGCATCGATGCGCCGCGTGGCCTGGCCGTCGACGGACGCGTGGACGCCACCCTGGCGGGCGACCGGCTGAGCATCAAGGCGACGGCGGTCGACGAGGGTGCGGTTCAGGCGTCCGCCGACGTCGTTCTGCCGGTCGAGGCCTCGGCCGCGCCGCTGCGGCTGGCTATCGCCCGGACGCGCGAGATGTCGGGCCGGGTGTCGATCAATGGTCAGATCCAGCCGATCTGGGACCTGTTCCTGGGCGGCGACCGCAGCCTTGCGGGCCAGGTGGCAGGTCAGGCGACCATCGGCGGGACGCTGAACGCGCCGCGTCTGAACGGCCGGTTCGATCTGAGCCAAGGCTCCTATCGCGAGAACGCGGTCGGTCTGGTGCTCAGCGACCTGACGCTGCGGACCCGGTTCGACGACACCGCCGCCCAGATCGAGACCTTCACGGCCAACGACGGCAAGGGCGGCACGGTGTCCGGCCAGGGCCGTATCGGCCTGCGCCAAGGCTCCGGATCGAATGCGCAACTGATGCTGAACCGCTTCCGGGTCATCGACAACGATATCGCCGAAGCGCGCGCCTCGGGCCCGGTCACCATCGTGCGCGGCGCCGACGGCAACATCCAGCTGGGCGGCCGCATCGATATCGACGAGGCCAAGATCGAACCGGAACTGCCCGGCGCGACCGGCATCGTCTCGATGGATGTGGTCGAGATCAATCGTCCCGGCGGCGATCCGGAGGAGACCGAGCAGAAGGCGCGCGGCCCGCAGATCGGCATGGACATCGTCCTGCGTTCCAGCGGCGGCCAGGTGCGGGTCAACGGTCGCGGCCTGAATGTCGTTCTGGACGTCAACGCCCGGGTGCGCGGCACGATCGCCCAGCCGCAGCTGACCGGCACGGCCAATGTGGTGCGCGGCGATTATGAGTTCGCGGGCAAGCGGTTCGTGTTCGACGACACCGGTCGCGTCACCCTGTCGACCGATCCCAAGCAGATCCGTCTGAACCTGGCGGCGACGCGTGAGGACGCGGCCCTGACCGCCTCGATCAACGTTACCGGAACGGCGGCCGAACCCAAGATCGCCCTGACCTCCACCCCGTCCCTGCCCCAGGACGAAATCCTGTCGCAGGTGTTGTTCGGACGGTCGGCGTCGCAGCTGTCGGCCTTCGAGGCGGCCCAGCTGGCGGCCGGGGTCGCGGCCCTGGCGGGCGGCGGCGGGTTCGACGTGATCGGCAATCTGCGCGAACTGGCGGGTCTGGACCGGCTGTCGTTCGGCGGCGACGCGTCTGCGGTGACGGTTGCGGGCGGTCGTTACATCACCGACGACGTCTATCTGGAGGTCATCGGCGGCGGTCAGAACGGCGCGGCGGTCAAGGTCGAATGGCAGCCTCGGCGCAACGTCGCCATCGCCTCGCAGTTCGGCGGCCAAGGCCAGACCAGCCTGTCGATCCGCTGGCGTCACGAAAGCCGCGAGGCGGGCGACCGTCGTCCTAACCGGGGTGGCCGCAACCGCTAAGCCGCCCCGTCGGATTTGTCGCTAGAGGAACTCCAGCACCCGCTCCACGGGTCGGCCGATGACGGCGCCCTTGTCGGTCTCGACAATCGGCCGTTCGATCAGGATCGGCTGCGCGATCGCTGCGGCCAGGATGGCTTCGTCGGCTGCGCCGGCGTCCAGCAGCGCCTTGACGTCAACTTCCTTTTTACGCAGCAGGCCGGACAAACCGAGGCCTGTTCTGGATGCCAATCGCTGCAGCGTCTCGCGGTCCCATCCGGTCTTCAGATATTCGACGACCGTCGGCTCGACGCCCTGTTCGCGCAGAAGAGCGAGGGCGTTGCGCGACGTGCTGCATTTCGGATTGTGGTAGAGGACGACCGACATCACGCCTCCTGCTTCAGACGATGCAGCAGCATGGCGCCCTGCAGCGACGCGACATAGATCACGCCGGACACGATCATGGCCGGCCAGGTCGTCAGGTTGATCCAAAGCGGAAGGTCCGGGGACGGCAGGGTTCCCAGCAGCCGCATCCCAAGATTGGCCACCACGCTATAGGCGATCAGCGCCAGCATGATGATCGGGATGGCGCGCGTCATCATGCGCCACTGAACCACCGCCAAGACGCCGTAGAACAGGACGGAGAAGATCGCGCCCGAGGCGATGGCGAAGGGCCACATGACCTTCATCATCTCCTGCTGCATGGCCAGTTGATCGGCCGACAGACCCATCTTGGCGTACTCCGCGCTCATCGCCGTCTCGAACCAGCCAGACGTGAACATCCACCAGGTCGGGATCAGGCCGACGATCAGGGCGATGACCAGGCCGATCACCATGGAGCGCGCGGAACGCTGGGCCTCGGCCATGCCGCGCGGCAGCTTCAGCGGGTTCATGGCGCGGAGCCAGAGGTTGATCGTGTTGCGTGTCATGGGAGCTCTCGTTTTGAACGGAACCTAGCGGTGATCGGCGATGACTTACAGGCCCCGACCTTCACCTTTGGGGTCGAGGCGTCTAGGGTCCGGCCGATGCGGATTCTGACCTCGGACCAGGCCGTCCTCGATCACGTCGCCGCGCGACGCGAGACGATCATCGGCCGCACCATCGGCTGGGCGAACATCAACTCCGGCAGCCGCAACGCCGCCGGACTGAATGCTGTGCTGGATGTTCTGGAAGCGGCGGCGGGCGCCCTGCCCGCCCGTGTCGAACGCCTCCCGACACAGGGATCGACCACCGTTGCCGACGACGGATCGGTGCGGACCGAGGCCCATGCCGACGCGCTGAAGATCACCGCCCGGCCGGAGGCCCCGATCCAGGTCGTGCTGACCGGCCACTATGACACCGTCTTCCCCGCCGACAGCCGGTTCCAGACCGTCACCACGCGGTCCGACGGCGCCCTGAACGGGCCGGGTGTGGCGGACATGAAGGGCGGGATCAGCGTGCTTCTGGCCGCGCTGGAGGCGTTCGAGACGCACCCCGACCGGCACGGCGTCGGCTGGACCGTGCTGCTGAGCCCCGACGAAGAAATCGGCTCGCCGGCGTCCGCCCCGCTGCTGGCCGAGTTGGGCGCGCGCGGCCATGTCGGCCTGACCTATGAGCCGGCGCTGGCGGACGGCACGCTGGCCGGCGCGCGAAAGGGCAGCGGCAACTATCATCTGATCCTGACGGGCCGCGCCGCGCACGCCGGCCGCGCCTTCGACGAAGGTCGCAATGCGGTGGCCGGCGCCGCCATCATCGCCGCGGCCCTGCACGGACTGAACGGTCAGCACGAGGGCGTCACCGTCAATGTCGCCAAGATTTCGGGCGGGGGCGCGCTGAACGTCGTCGCCGACAACGCCGTGGTGCGGTTTAACGTGCGGGTGCCGGACAAGGCGGCGGCCAACTGGATCGACGCATCCGTGCGAACCATCGCCGCGACACCGCCGTTCGAGGGCCTGACGTTGGATCTGCACGGCGGCTTCACCCGAGCGCCCAAGCCGATGGACGCCGCCCAGACCGCCCTGTTCGAGGCGGTGAAGGAAGCCGGCGCCCTGCTGGGCCAGCCCATCGCCTGGAAACCGTCGGGCGGGGTGTGCGAGGGCAACAATCTGCACGCGGCCGGCCTGCCCAATATCGACACCCTCGGCGTCCGCGGCGGCGACATCCATTCGGATCAGGAGTTCGCCTGGCCCGACAGCTTCGTCGAGCGCGCCCAACTCAGCGCCCTGATCCTGTGCAAGATCGCGTCAGGAGAAATCGATGCGGCCAAACTGAAATCCCTGCGGATGGAAACCCTGTAGAATGCTTGTCGTCCGTCCCGCCGGCCCTGCCGATCTCGATCATCTGCTTGAGTTGGCTATCCTGTCCGGCCCCGGCTTCACCAGCCTGCCTGAAGACCCCGACGCCCTGGCCGATCGGCTGGAGCTGAGCCAGGCGAGCTTCGAAGGTCGCGTGCCTTGGCAAGAGGCCTGGTACACTCTGATGCTGGAAGACGGCGACACCGGCGACATCGACGGCGTCGGCTCGGTCAAGGCGACGGTGGGGCTGAAGCGACCCTTCTTCTCGTTCCGCGTCGTCAACAACACCGTCCAGTCGCCCTCGCTGGGGGTGAAGCTGGACCACCAGACGCTGGTTCTGGTCAATGAATGCACGGGCTGGACCGAGGTCGGGTCGCTGTTCCTGAAGGCGGATCGGAGAAAGGGCGGCGCGGGCCGTCTGCTCAGCCAGTCGCGATACATGCTGATCGGCGCCCAGCCCGAGCTGTTCGCCGACAATGTGCTGGCCGAGTTGCGTGGCGTCTTCACGCCCGACGGCGCCTGCCCGTTCTGGGACCATGTGGCGCACAAATTCTTTCCGATGGAGTTCGACCACGCCGATCGAATGACCGGCTCGACGGACAAGCAGTTCATCCTGGACCTGGCCCCGCGGCACCCGATCTATGTCGAACTGCTGCCCGAACCGGCGCGTGCGGTGATCGGCAAGGTCCATCCGCAAGGCGTACCGGCCATGGCCCTGCTGGAAAGCGAGGGCTTCCGACCCAATGGGCTGGTCGACATCTTCGACGCCGGTCCGACCGTCGCCTGCGGCCGCGACAATATCCGGACCGTGCGCGACGCCCGGCGCCTGACGGTTCAGATCGTCGAGGGCGTCGAGGCCGAACTGCCGGCCCTGATCTCGACCGACAGCGTCGCCGCCTTCCGCGCCGTCCGCGCCAAGGCCGACATCGACGGCGACGCCGTTCGCCTGACCGCCGAAACCGCCGCCGCGCTCAAAGTGCGCAGCGAAGACCCTGTGCGAGTAAAATCATGACCCGCTTCACCTCCACCGATCCCGCCACCGAAGCGACCAACTGGGAGGGCGAGGCCGCCAGCCCGGCCCAGGTCCAGGCCGCCGTCGACGCCGCCCGCACCGCCTTCCCCGCCTGGGCCGATACGCCGCGCGCCGAACGGATCGACGCCGTCAAACGCTATCAGGCCGTGCTGAAAGATCGCGCGCCCCAGATCGCCGAGGCCATCGCCCGCGAGACCGGCAAGCCGCTGTGGGAGACCAAGACCGAGGCCGCGGCCATGATCGGCAAGGTGGACATCTCGATCCGCGCCTATGACGAGCGCACCGGCGAACGGACCAGCGACACGGCGTTCGGCCGCGCGACCCTGCGGCACCGTCCGCACGGCGTGGCGGCGGTGCTTGGCCCGTTCAACTTCCCCGGCCATCTGCCGAACGGCCATATCGTCCCCGCCCTGCTGGCGGGCGACACGGTCGTCTTCAAGCCGTCTGAAGAAACGCCCCTGGTCGGTCAGGTGATGGCCGAAGCCTTCGCCGCCGCCGATCTGCCGACCGGCGTGGTCAATGTGGTCCAGGGCGGGCGTGAGACGGGCGCGGCTCTGCTGGACGCCGGCATCGACGCCCTGATGTTCACCGGCTCGGGTGCGGCGGGCGCGCATTTCCGCAGGAAGTTCGCCGACGATCCCCACGTCATCCTGGCGCTGGAGCTGGGCGGCAACAATCCGTTGGTCGTGTGGGACGCAGCGGATGCCGAGGCCGTCGCGGGCATCGCGGTTCAATCCGCCTTCATCACAACCGGCCAGCGTTGCTCGTGCGCGCGTCGCCTGATCGTGCCGGAAGGACCGCAAGGCGATGCGATCATCGAAGCCATCGCCGCTCTATCCGACCGGCTGATCTTCGGCCCGTGGGACAGCGATCCCGAATCCTATGCCGGCCCGCTGATCTCGGCGCGAGCGGCCGAGGCGGCGCTGAAGGCGTTGCAGGACCGGATCGACAGCGGGGCCAAGGTCATCCGCGCCTCCGGGCCGGTCGCCAACCTTCCGGGCGCTTTCGTCAAGCCGGCCATCATCGACGTGACGGGGGTCGACGTACCTGACGAAGAGATGTTCGCCCCCTTCCTGTCAGTGACGCGCGTCGGGTCGTTCGAGGCGGCGATCCAGGCGGCGAACGCAACCCGCTACGGCCTGTCCGCCGGTCTGGTCAGCGATGATCCGAAGAACTGGGACCACTTCATCCGCCGCATCCGCGCGGGCGTGGTCAACTTCAACCGTCCGACCACCGGCGCCGCCGGCGACATGCCGTTCGGCGGCTTGGGGGCCAGCGGCAACCACCGGCCCAGCGCCTATTACGCCGCCGACTATTGCGCCTATCCGGTCGCCAGTTTCGAGGCCGACGCCGTCGCCAACATCGAAGGCGAGATCAAGGGATTGCGATGATCAGCGCTGTCGAGGCCAACGCCGACGGTCTGATCGGGCCGACCCATTCCTACGCCGGTCTGTCGCCGGGCAATCTGGCCTCCAGCCTGAACAAGGGCGAGGCGTCTAACCCGCGCGCGGCCGTCCTTCAGGGCCTCGACAAGATGAAGACCCTGAAGGACCTGGGCCTGCCCCAGTTTGTCCTGCCGCCGCATGAGCGACCGAGCATTCCCTTCCTGCGGACCCTGGGCTTCGCCGGATCGGACGCCCAGGTCCTGGAGCGGGCCTGGCGGAGCGCGCCCTCGTTCGCCGCCGCCGCCTGTTCGGCCTCGCCCATGTGGGCCGCCAACGCCGCGACCGTGACCCCCAGCGCTGACGCCGCCGACGGCCGGGTGCATTTCACGCCGGCCAATCTGCACACCAATCTGCACCGCAGCCTGGAGCACCGGCAGACCAAGAGCGCCTTGGACGCCCTGTTTCCCGACGCCAGCCGGTTCGCCGTCCATGACGCCCTGCCCGCGGTCGCGCATCTGGCCGACGAAGGCGCCGCCAACCACGTTCGCCTGTGCGCCGAGCATGGCGGTCGCGGCGTCAATCTGCTGGTCTGGGGTCGCGAGGCGTTCGAGCCGTGGGACGGCCCCTTCCCCGCCCGCCAGACGCGCGAAGCGTCGGAAGCCATCGTCCGCCGCCACGAGGCCGGACGGCCGGTGCTGGCCCAGCAGTCCCGCGCGGCCATCGCGGGCGGCACCTTCCACAACGATGTGGTCTGCGTCGGGGCGCTGGACACCCTGTTCTTCCACGAGTTGGCGTTCGAGGACACGGCCGCAACCCAGGCCGCCATTCGCCGCGCCGCCGATGGGCTGTTCGAGCCGATCTTCATCGAGGTCTCGTCCGCCGACCTGCCGCTGGCCGATGCGATTTCGAGCTATCTGTTCAACTCCATGCTGATCCAGGTTCCGGGCGAGGATCGCCTGACCCTGATCTGTCCGACCGAGACCCGCGACAACCCGCGCAGCCATGCTGTGGCGCAGGCGCTGGCCGCCTCCAACGGTCCGATCGGCCGGGTGCAGTATGTCGACGTGCGCCAGTCGATGCGCAACGGCGGCGGACCGGCCTGCCTGCGGCTGCGCGTCGTCCTGACCGAGGCCGAGCTGGCGGCGACGAACCCGGCCATGCGCCTGACGGACGATCTGCATACGCGTCTGTCGGATTGGGCCAGGCGCTGGTACCGCGACGAACTGCGCCCCGGCGATCTGGCCGATCCTGACCTGCTCACGGAAAGCCGCAGCGCGCTGGACGACCTGACGACGATCCTGAACCTCGGAACCGACTTCTACCCCTTCCAGAGAGGCTGATCCGGCCATGACGACCGCAGCGCCCATGAGCCCCGCCCGCCGATGGAGAAATATCGTCGGCGGATCGGCCGGCAATCTGGTGGAGTGGTTCGACTGGTACGCCTATGCGGCCTTCACCCTGTATTTCGCGCCCGTCTTCTTCCCCAGCGAGGACCCGACGGCGCAACTGCTGAGCGCCGCCGCCGTCTTTGCGGTGGGCTTCCTGATGCGGCCCATCGGGGCATGGATCATGGGAATCTACGCCGACCGCAAAGGTCGCAAGGCGGGGCTGACCCTCTCGGTGACCCTGATGTGCACGGGTTCGCTGATCATCGGCGTGACGCCTGGCTATGCTTCCATCGGCCAGGCGGCGCCAGCGCTGCTGCTGTTCGCGCGGCTGTTGCAGGGGCTCAGCGTCGGCGGAGAATACGGATCCAGCGCCACCTATCTGTCCGAAATGGCCGAGCCGCATCGCCGGGGCTTCTGGTCCAGCTTCCAGTACGTCACCCTGATCTCGGGTCAGTTGATCGCCCTGCTGCTGTTGATCGTGTTGCAAAATACGTTGAGCGAGACGGCGCTGGCCTCTTGGGGCTGGCGCATCCCCTTCTTCGTCGGCGCGGGCTTGGCGGTCGTCGTCTTCTGGCTGCGTCGCCGGCTGGACGAGACGCATAAGGCGACCGAGGCCAAGGACGCCCCGAAATCCAGCGCCGTGCAGTTGATCCTGAAACACCCGAAAGAGGCCTTGATGGTGCTGGGCCTGACGGCCGGCGGCACCTTGGCCTTCTACACCTACACGACCTACCTCCAGAAGTTCCTGGTCAACACGAGCGGGTTTTCCAAGAACACGGCGACAGAAATCAGCGCGGCGGCCCTATTCGTCTTCATGCTGCTTCAGCCGGCGGTCGGCGCGCTTTCGGACAGGGTCGGACGGCGTCCCGTGATGATCGCTTTCGGCGTACTGGGGGTGTTGTGCACCGTACCAATTATGACGACCCTATCGACGGTCGAGAGCCCTTTCGTCGCCTTCCTCCTGGCGCTGGCCGGGCTGGTGATCGTGTCGGGCTACACCGCGATCAATGCGGTGGTGAAGGCCGAGCTGTTCCCCGCCCACATCCGCGCCCTCGGCGTCGCTCTGCCTTACGCCATCGCCAATGCGGTGTTCGGGGGCACGGCGGACTATGTGGCGCTGTGGCTGAAGGGCGCGGGCGTCGAGAGCGTCTTCTTCTGGTACGTGACCGGGATGATCGGGCTGTCGCTGCTGACCTTCATCCGCATGCGCGACACCAAGCACAACAGCCTGATCACGCATACCTGACGCCGATCAGGCCGCGAACCGCCCACCGCGCTGGGCGTAAGCCTGGGTGCCGCGGGTGAAGACCTGGTCGGTCGGCAGGACGGTTTCGATGGCGAGGTCGTCCCTGCCTTTCAGCGCCGCATAGACAGGGCCGAAGTCCTTGAGCGTCTCGTCCTTCAGGGCTTCCAGGCTGTCGATGACGAAATAGACCTGCTGGAAGTCGTCGATCCGGTAGAGGGTCCGCATCACCCGCTCCAGGTCGAACCCCAGGCGATTGGGCGATGGGTCATCCAGAGCAAAGACGCTCTCGGTCGCCGAAGAAACGATGCCGGCGCCGTAGATGCGAAGGCCGTCCGCCTCCTTCATCAGGCCGAACTCGACCGTATACCAGTACAGGCGCGCCAGGTTCGGAAGCATGCCCAGGCCGGCCGCCCGCTGTCCGCCCTTGCCATAGGCCTCCATATAGGCGGCGAAATCGGGGTCGGTCAGCATCGGCACGTGGCCGAAGACGTCGTGGAAGATGTCGGGTTCCTGGAGGTAGTCGAGTTGGTCGGGCTTGCGGATAAACTGGCCCGAGACGAACCGGCGGTTAGCCAGATGGTCGAAGAAGACCTCGTCCGGCACAAGACCCGGCACGCAGACGACCGTCCAGCCGGTCAGGGCCTGAAGCTTGGGATTGATCACGTCGAAGTCGGGAATGCCACCGGCGTTCAGGTCCAGCGCGTCTAGTCCCCGCATGAAGGCGTCGCAGGCGCGACCAGGGAGGATCTTCATCTGCCTGGCGTAAAGCGTGTCCCAGGTTTGGTGCTCGACCTCGGTATAGGCGGCCCAGTTCTGGGGAATGGTCCAGTCGGCGGCCGCGCCCTCGGGCGGCTTTTCGAAGACGTGTTCGAAGTCGGACATGGCGTATTCCTCTTTTGCCGCCATCCTAGCCCGGAGCCGCCACGGCTTCCAACCGTCAGTGCAGACGTTCATCCAGCGGTGCGTGGTGGCCCATGCCGTCGGTGGTGAACCACCGCTCGGCGTCGTCGGGCAGCAGCACGGAATCACCGTCTTCGAGAGCGCCCTCGGCGGCATAGGCGACGAACCCGCCATCCTCGCCCAGGGCGAAGACGCGGTAGAAGGGCTGGTCCGGTCTGACCAGGCCGCTTTCACCGGCCGGCCCCTCATAGGCGTGATCGACATCCATCACGACGCCACGAAAGGCGTCGTCGCGGTGGCGGACGATCTGGCCGATGGCGAAACGTGCGGTCTGAATGCGGGTCATCGCGCTTCATACGATTCAGCGCATGACCCCAATGCCTGCCAGTCTGTTCATCTTCCTGACAGAATGGCTTGGCGCGGACGATCCTGGCGGGTTAGGCTGACCAGGACGGGCGCCGCTTTGGACCGCCCACAACGGATGACGGCCCATGCCGGAGACCCACGGCGCGCCCCGACGGCGCGACGAGCGGTCCCAGCCTTCCCGTTCGCGGGATGCGTCGGGTCGAGATGCGCCGCTGTATGGCGCGCTCGATCTGGGGACCAACAATTGCCGGCTGCTGATCGCGCGGCCGTCACGCGAAGGCTTTCGCGTCGTCGACAGCTTCAGCCGCATCGTGCGGCTGGGCGAAGGGCTGTCGCGGACGGGCCTTCTGGACCCGCGCGCCATGGACCGAGCCTATGACGCCCTGGCCCTGTGCGCCGAGCGGATCGTCAGGAAGGGCGTCGATTCGGCGCGATTGAGCGCCGTCGCCACCCAGGCCTGCCGGGCGGCCGAGAACGGCGCCGACTTCATCGACCGGGTGCGCAAGGGCACGGGCCTGCGCTTGCGGATCATCGATCCCGCCGAAGAGGCGCGGCTGGCGGTCGAGGGATGCCTGAACCTGATCGACCCCAAGGCCGAGGCGGTGCTGGTCATTGATGTCGGCGGCGGCTCGACCGAGATGTCGTGGCTGAAGCGCAGCGGGACCGACTGGACGACCACCGCCTGGATGTCGGCGCCGGTGGGGGTCGTGACCTTGGCCGAGCGGCATCCCGAGCCGCCGAACTCCGGCGAGGCCTGGTACGAGGCGATGGTCGCCGACATGGGTGCGGCCATTGCAGCGGGCGGGATCGTGGACGAACCGATGCTGGACCTATTCCGGCAGAACCGGGCGCATCTTGTCGGCACCTCGGGCGCGATCACCAGCCTGGCCGGCATTCACCTGAACCTGCCGCGCTACAATCGCGACCGGGTCGATGGATTGTGGATGACGCGCGGCGAGTGCGAGACAGCGGCGGATCGCCTGAAGGCCTTGGGGCCGGACGGTCGGGCGCGCGAGGCCTGCATCGGTCCCGATCGGGCTGACCTCGTTTTGGCGGGCGCCGCCATCCTGGAAGCGGTGCAGCGCGCCTGGCCGTCGGAACGCGTGCGGGTCGCGGATCGGGGCCTGCGCGAAGGCCTGCTGCTGCAACGGATGCGCGAAGACAAGAAGCCGCCGAGGGGACGGCGTCGTCGACGTGGGCGGGGCCGGCCGGCCCCCGCTGCCTGATCAGGCGGCGGGCGTGACGCGCACCGGCAGTTCGATGTCGCAGACCGAGAAATCCGCGCCGCGCGCCTGACGCGCCTGCTGCGTCAGGGTCTGGAAGGTGGCGGAGTTGGTGTTCAGGACAGCCGCCGTCGGACGTTCGGCTGCGGGCAGATCCGACGCCACGCGAACGCGGGTCATCTGATCCGGTCCCTGCACCAAGCCATCCGGCGTGTCGCTGGCCTTGAGCGATCGCACGACGTCCAGCCCTGAAACGACCCGGCCCCAGACGGTGTATCGCTTGTCCAGCGCCGGATAGGCCTGACGCATCAGGAAGAACTGGCTGTTGGCGGTGTCATTGCCCTCGTCACGCGCCATGCCCGCAACGCCCGGGCAATACAGGGCCCAACCGTGGACCTTCTTGTCGCTGGTGCCGGACATCAGGGCGTCGGGCTGGGTCTGGACCGGGATGGAATCGACAAAGCCGACCAGGGCGCCGACTGGGGCCGCCACCGGAGTGAAGGCCATGTCCGCGCCACGGCGGAAGGTGAACTCGGCCTTCAGGTCGGGATACCAGCTCTGCCCCTCGCCCGTGCCCAGCGGATCGCCGGTCTGGGCCATGAACCAGTCGATCACCCGGTGCCAGACCAGGTTGTCGAAGAAGCCGCGCGACGCCAGCAGCCTGATGCGTTCGACATGGGCGGGCGCGATCTCGGGCGCCAGTTCGACTAGCACCCGCCCCTTGTTGGTGTCGATGACCAGCAGGTTCTCGGGCGCGATCGTGCGCCATTCGCCGGGCGGCGGCGGAGGCGCGGGAACGGCGGTCGAGTCTTGCGCCAGGGCGGCGCCCGCCGTCGCGGCCAGCACGGCCGCCGCCATCGCCATCGTTCGTATCGTCATCGCCCCCTCCCCCGTTTGCGAACGCGTCAGCCGCCTGTCACTTCGGCGACCGGCTGAACATCGCAGACGCTGAAGGCCGCGCCGCGCGCGGCGCGCGCCGTGGCGATCCGTTCTGCGAAAGCGGCGCTGCCGGCGTTCAGCACGCGCACCGTCGGACGCTCGGCTTCGGGCAGGGCCGAGGCCATGCGGACGCGGGTCATGGTGTCGGGATCGGTCACCTTGCCGTCCTCGGCGTCCGAACCCTTCTTCAGCTTGCCGATCACGTCCAGGCCGGACACGACCCGCCCGAAGGCGGTGTAGATGCCGTCCAACTGTTCGCGCGCGCCCATCATCAGGAAGAACTGGCTGTTGGCGCTGTCGGGCGAACCCGAGCGGGCCATGCCCAGCACGCCGGGACAGAACAGGCCGTGGGCGTCGACCTTGAAGTCGGCGGTGACCATCATCTGCGCGTCGGGCTGGGTCTGGACCGGTAGATCGCCGACCAGACCGCGCACGCCCGCGCCGACGCTGGGCACCGCGACGAAGCCGGCGTCGCGTCCACGACGGAAACTGAACTCGGCCTTCAGGTCCGGCAGCTCGCTGCCGCCCTCACCCGTGCCCTTCGGATCGCCGGTTTGCGCCATGAAATCAGGGATGACGCGATGAAACTTCAGACCGTCATAGAAGCCCTGGTTGGCCAGGGTGCGGATGCGTTCCGCATGGTTGGGCGCGGCGACGGGGATCAGTTCGACCAGGACCCGGCCCTTCGACGTATCAATCACCAGCAGGTTTTCCGGCGCAATGGTCCGCCAGTCGGACGCCGCCGGCGCCGTTTGCGCCACAGCCGGCGCCTGTGCCTGGGCTTGGGATTGGGCCGCGCCAGCTGCAAGAAGGGCGGCGACGGTCGCTGCGATGATGGCCTTACGCATGGTCTTATATACCCTAACCGTTCTTGACCTTGGCCCGCACGCGCTCGGCGATGGCGGGGCTGACGAAACTGTCGATCGCGCCGTCCAGCCGGGCGATCTCCTTGACGAGCCGCGAGGCGATCGCCTGATGGCGCGGATCGGCCATCAGGAATACGGTCTCGATGTCCTGATTGAGGCGCTGGTTCATGGCCGTCATCTGGAACTCGTATTCAAAGTCGGCGACGGCGCGCAGACCCCGGATGATGACGCTGGCGTCCAGTTCTTCGGCGAAATGCATCAGCAGGGTCGAAAACGGCTGGACCACGATGTCGCCGCCGAGGGGCGCCATCTCGGCCTTCAGCATCTCGACCCGTTCGGCGGTGGAGAACAGAGGGCCCTTGTCGTCGTTCTGGGCCACGCCGATGACCAGCCGGTCCACCAGCTTCAGCGCGCGCTTGATGATGTCGGTATGCCCGTTCGTCACCGGGTCGAAGGTGCCCGGATAAAGTCCGATGCGCATGCGTGTCTCCCCGGCCTGTCGCGTGGCGTCAGCGTCGTTTAGCAGGTGCGAAATCAGCGGCCTAGCCGGCTGACGCCATCGTCATCGTCACGATCCGCGATGGGCTGGGGCGCCTGGGCGCTCCAGGCCGCTGCGACCTTGGCGAGCAGGACCGGATCATTGGCGAAGGCGACATCGTCGATGGCGGTGATCGGACAGACGGGCGTGGCGCTGTTGCACAGGAAAGCGCCGTCGAAGGCGCCAATCTCGTCGAGACGGATCGGCCGCGTTTCACTGGCCAGCCCGACCTCGCGCAGCCCGCGCGTGATCAAGGCCTGGGTCACGCCCGCCAGCATCGGGGCCTGGGGCCAGACGATCCGGTCGCCTTGGACGAAGCCGATGTTCCACAGCGTGCCCTCTGACAACCGCCCTTCACCATCCACAAACAGGGCGTCGTCAAACCCGGCGGCGCGCGCGGCGCGGCGCGCGCGAATCAGGCCGAAGGTGGCGAGATGCTTCAGATGCGGCGCCTCGCGCTGATAGGGCATGGCGGTGATCCGCACCCGGTGCGCCAGCGGCGGCGGCGCTGGGGAGACACTGGTCATCACCTTCGGTCGGCCGACGTAGCTCGGGTCGCGATGACCGATGTCGGACGAGAACAGGCTGACGCGCAGCCAGCAGGCGTATCGGCCGGCGACGGCCACCGCCATCAGACGCCGAAACTCCGCCTCGCCGGGGCTTTCGCCGAACAGTTCGACGGCGGCCTGCTCCAGACGGGCGAGGTGGAGGTCGAGGCCGCGCGCGGCGCCGTTCTCGACGCGGAAGGAGGTGTAGGCGCCGTAGTTCACCAACGCCTGATGCGCCAGGTCGTCAGGTGTGGCGGGAAGGCCGTCGATCAGAATCGTCGCGCTCAAACGACCCTCCCCTCTCCCGCTGGGCGGAGGCGGATCAGACCTCGCCGCCGTCTTCTCCGCCGACATCCGCCTCATCCGCGCCGCCGCTTTCCGGCAGGCGTTCGACCGAGACGACCTTTTCGTCCTTGCCGGTGCGGAAGATGGTGACGCCCTGGCTGGAGCGGCCGACGATGCGGACTTGGTCGATGCGCGTGCGGATCATCTGACCGCCCGAGGTGACCAGCAGAAGGTCGTCCGTCTCCTCGACCGGGAAGGCCGCCGCCAGACGCGTGCCGGCGCGACCGCCCAGGCCGTGGGCCGTCAGGCCCTGGCCGCCACGACCGGTACGGCGGTATTCGTAGGCCGATGACCGCTTGCCGAAGCCGGTTTCAGTGACCGTCAGGATGAACTGTTCGGCGGCGCCCAGTTCGGCGATTCGCTCGACCGAGAGAACGGCGTCGCCGGCGGCCTCGTCATCGGCCTCGACACCAGGCGCTTCCTCTTCCGCATCCGCGCCGGCCAGGGCCTTGCGCATGGCGTTGGCGTGTTTGACGTAGGCGGCGCGTTCTTCCGGCGTCGCGTCCACACGGCCCAGGATGGCCATGGAGATGACCTCGTCGCCGTCCTGCAGGCGCACGCCCCGGACGCCGGTCGAATCCCGGCCTTTGAAGACGCGCACATCGTCGGCCTTGAACCGGATCGCGCGGCCCAGCGCCGTCGTCAGCAGCACATCGTCGTCCGCCGTGCACAGGCCGACGCCGACCATGCGGTCAGAGCCTTCCAGCTTCATGGCGATCTTGCCGGCGCGGTTGACCGTGGCGAAGTCCGACAGCTTGTTGCGCCGCACGTCGCCCGAGCTGGTGGCGAACATGATGTCGTAGTCGCCCCAGGTCGTCTCGTCCTCGGGCAGAGGCAGGACGTTCATGATGCTGTCGCCCGGCTCGATGGGCAGCAGATTGACGAAGGCCTTGCCCCGCGATTGCGGATTGCCCAGCGGCAGGCGCCAGGTCTTCAGCTTATAGGCCTTGCCGTTGGTGGCGAAGAACAGGACCGGCGTGTGGGTCGAGGCGCTGAACACGCCGGTTATGGCGTCCTCGTCCTTCATCGACATGCCGCTGCGGCCCTTGCCGCCGCGATGCTGGGTCCGATAGGCGTTCAAGGCCACGCGCTTGACGTAGCCGCCGTGGGTGACGGTGACGACCATGTCCTCGCGCGGGATCAGGTCCTCGTCCTCCATCTCGCCATCGCCCTCCCCGATCAGGGTGCGACGCGGAACGGCGAACCGATCCTTCACGTCGATCAGGTCGTCGCGGATGATGGCCAGGACGTTCTTGCGGTCCGACAGGATGGTCAGGTGGCCCTGGATGGTGTCGGCCAGGCCGTGCGCCTCGCCGAAGATGTCGTCGCGGCCCAGGCCGGTCAGACGCGACAGAGTCAGGGCCAGGATGGCGCGGGCCTGTTCGTCGGTCAGACGTATCTTGTCGCCCTCGACGATGACGGTGCGCGGATCGGCGATCAGCTCGACCAGGGCCATCATGTCGCCGACGGGCCAGGCCTTGGCCTGCAGACGCTCGCGCGCCTCGGTCGGATCGGCCGAGGAGCGGATGATGTGGATCACCTCGTCGATGTTGGCGACGGCGACGGCCAGACCGACCAGGACGTGGCCACGATCGCGGGCCTTGTTCAGCTCGAACTTGACGCGGCGAACGACGACTTCCTCGCGGAAGTCGAGGAAGATCTGCAGCAGCTGGCGCAGACCCATCTGCTCGGGCCGGCCATGGTTCAGCGCCAGCATGTTGACGCCGAACGAGCTCTGCATGGCGGTATAGCGCCACAGCTGGTTCAGGATCACGTCGCCGGAGGCATCGCGCTTCAGCTCGATCACGATCCGCATGCCCTGACGGTCGGATTCGTCGCGGACGTCGGAAATGCCTTCCAGCCGCTTCTCGCGCACCATTTCGGCAATGCGCTCGATCAGGGTCTGTTTGTTGACCTGATAGGGCAGTTCAGTGACGACGATGGCCTCGCGGTCCTTGCGGATCTCCTCCACCGAGGCGCGGCCGCGCACGACGACCGAGCCGCGACCGTCGCGCAGGGCGTTGCGCGGCGCCGTGCGGCCCATGATCTCGCCGCCGGTCGGGAAGTCCGGACCGGGCACGATGTCCAGAAGGGCGTCGTCGGTGACGTTCGGATCATCCAGCAGGGCCAGGGCCGCATCTACGACCTCGCCCAGATTGTGCGGCGGGATGTTGGTCGCCATCCCGACGGCGATGCCGCCCGCGCCGTTGACCAGCAAGTTCGGAATCCGGCTCGGCAGAACGACCGGCTCCAGCTCCTTCTCGTCGTAGTTCGGCTGGAAATCGACCGTATCCTTGTCGATGTCGGCCATCAGGGCGACGGCGGCCGGAGCCATCCGGGCCTCGGTGTAACGCATCGAGGCGGGCATATCGCCGTCGACCGAACCGAAGTTGCCCTGGCCGTCGACCAGCATCAGCCCCATCGAGAACGGCTGCGCCATCCGCACCAGGGCCATATAGACCGAAGCGTCGCCGTGGGGGTGGAACCGGCCCAGCACGTCACCGACGACGCGGGCGCATTTCGAATAGCTGCGCTCAGGCGTCATGTTCAGGTCGTGCATCGAATACAGGATGCGACGGTGAACCGGTTTCAGCCCGTCACGGGCGTCGGGAAGCGCGCGCGAGACGATCACGCTCATGGCGTAGTCGAGGTACGAACGCTTCAGTTCGTCCTCGATCGTGATCGTGGAAATGTCGGAGCCGCCGCCTCCCGGAACAATCGGAGATGCGGCGTTTTCGTAGCTGTCGTCGGTCAATGAAGCGTGGCTTTATGCGGCCGGAATCGGAACGTGATCCGCTGTGACGATTTCTAGCATTCCAGGGCCTCGGTGGCAAAGCGACGTCGCCGTGAAAGCCCGTCTCTGAAAGGACTTTCGACATGCGCGCCCCCCGCCTCGCCGCCGCCCTTCTCCTCGCCTCCCCCTTGGCCCTGACCACCGCCTGCGCCGCGACCGGAAACGCGCCCCTGGCGGCTGTCGAACGCGCGCCCGTCGGCGCGACAGGACAGGCCGTTCTGATCAACGCCTCCGGCGCCAATATCGGTCGCGTCGACCTGCGTCAGGGACCGACCGGCCTGCTGATGAAGATCGAGGCTTCGGGCCTGACGCCCGGCTGGCACGGCATTCACATCCATGCGACCGGCGAATGCGCCGCGCCCTTCACCTCGTCCGGCGCCCACATCAACCACGGCGAGCCCAAGGCTCCGCATGGCCTGTTGAACGCCGCCGGGCCGGACGACGGCGACCTGCCCAACGTCTGGGCCGGTGCGGACGGCAAGGTGAACGCCGAGCTGTTCACCACCCGCGCCCGGATCTCGTCCGAAGGCCCCGGCCAATGGCTGTGGGACGCCGACGGCTCGGCCATCATCATCCACGCCAACCCCGACGACCATTCGACCCAGCCCATCGGCGGCGCAGGCGACCGAGTGGCCTGCGCGGCGCTCAGCGCAAGCTAAGTCTTTCTACGAGACAGAAGATGGCCCGCTGGATACCGCTCAGCGGGTCTCTTTTTGCGCGAGCAGACGGCGGATAAGTTCGGTCTGCTCCTCCTGCCGGGCGGTCATGTGTTCGACCTTTTCCAGCAGGGCCATGATCTCGATCTCGGCCTTCAGATTGACCTGATAGTCATTGCCCGCATCCAGCCGGTCCTTTGACGCCTGGCGGTTCTGGCTCATCATGATGACCGGCGCCTGGATCGCCGCCAGCATCGACAGGACCAGGTTCAGGAAGATGAAGGGATAGGGGTCGAAGGCTTCCTTGCGCAGCAGCAGGTTCAGCCCGGTCCAGATCGCCAGGAAGATGCCGAACGCGATGATGAACGGCCACGAACCGCCGAAGGCCGCCACCCGATCGGCCAGCCGCTCTCCAAAGGTTTGGCGGTCGTCGAAGGTCTCGTTGATGTCTTCGGAAACAGGGCGACGATCGGCGGTGCTCTGAACGACGACGGCTTCGTTCGCCGGAAGATCGTGCTTCGCCTTGCCCAGCCAGCGGCGGGAGACGTGGTCAGCGTCGAGGGGGGCGTGGTGCATGGCGAGCTCCTGAAACGATCAGGAACAGATCAAGCCTTGGCGGCCCCCGCACGCAAGCCCCGTTCGGCCAGGGCCACAAGGGCCACCCCGCCCATGGTGATGGCCGATCCCGTCAGAATCTGCGGCGTCAGGATGTCGCCCATGAAGCTCCAGCCGATGAACATCGACACCACGGGCGTGACCAGCAGATAGGGCGTCACCCGCCCCGCCTCGCGCCGCTGGACCAGCCAGAACAGCAGGGTGGTCGCCAGCACGGACGACACAACGCCCGCCCACAGCAAGGAGGACCAGACCATGGGCGTGGCGCGCTTCACCGCCTCCCACTGGCCATGCTCGAACACCGCCGAGCCGAAGGCCATGACGGGAAAGGCGCCCAGCGCCAGCAGACCCTGCATCTTAAGCGGCGGAATGGAGGTGGTGCGGCGCGCCACCACCGTGGTCACGCCCCAGGCGGCGCCGGCGGCGATGGCGACCAGAATGGCCTTCCAGTCCTGCAGCGCATGGGCGTCCAGCGTCATCCAGGCCACGCCGACGAAGGCCACGCCCATGCCCACCAAGGCCGCCTTGGACAGCCGCTCGCCCAGGATCAGGAAGGCGAACAGGGTGGTGAAGGGGATCCACAACTGGTTGGCCACCGTCACCGGACTGACGTCCGTCGCCAGCCAGTAGGCCGTGTAAGCCAGGCCATACTGGATCGGCCCGCCGATGATGACGATCAGCATCAGGCTCGTCCAGTCCGGAAACGGCGGCCGCACGAAGGCGATCAGACAGGCGGTGGCGATGCCGAACCGGATGGCACCGACCAGCAGCGGCGACAACTCCTGCGTCGCCAGCTTGGCCCCGGCGTTATTGACGCCCCACACCACGATGATCGCCACGATGGCGGCGATCTCCAGCCCGGTGAGAGCGTGAGGCCTCTTGGGCAGGGGCGCGGGCGCAGGCGCAACTTCGGAACGGACGTCGGTCATGACCGCCCTATGGCACGGTGCGCCCGCCGCGTCGGCTCACTTTGGATGACCTCAGGTTTCCGTTCAGAAACTCGGCTTGGCGACCATCAGCCAGTAGATGGCCACAACGCCGGCGAAGGCGGGCCAGCCCAGGGCGAACCACCAACGGAACAGCCGATGATAGGCGGATGGCAGGGCGGCGCCCTCCCGTGCCGCGTGTTCGGCCAACTTCATCATCCGGTACTGGATCCACACAACCGGCAACCAGCAGACGCCGATCAGGACATAAAGCCCATAGGCGGCCAGCAGCCATGGACTGGTCAGCGACCAGCCCTGCAGATGGATCAGGCCCAGGCCGCTGATTGGCTGGATCACAACGGCGGTCGCGGTGAAGACGAAATCAGCCAGAACGACGATCCGCCCCACCTCAGCGACGGTCCTGGCATCCTTGGTCGCGTGCGCGCGCAGCATGAAGAAGGCGATGCCGGCGCCTGTGCCGAACAGCACCGCGCCCGACAAGATGTGAACGATCTTCAGCAGCACATAGGCGGTCATCGGCGCGCGTCCGTCGCCGCCACGAACAGGCAAAGGGCCATCATCGGCAGGACCTTGAGCCATGGTCCCAGCGGATCGATCCAGAAGTGCGGCAGGCTGAGCGTCGCGGCCGTCAAATAGCCGACGGTAGCCAGGCACATGAAGATCGCCACACGCGCCGTCCACGGCCGCACGAACAGCATCAACCCCAGCACCACGTCCAGCAGCGCACCCCACCAGGCGATGGGGCCGGCCATGCGACCGTAACCGCCCTCATGCAGGATGGCGACGGCGCGGTCCCAACCCGGGCCAAAGCTGATCAGGCCTGTGATCAGCCAGAACAGGCCCAGCGTCACGATAGAGATTGGCCGCACGAACCAGAGCCGCGCGTGCCAGACGTCCTGAACCGAGGCTGGGGTCTCGGCGAGGAAGCGTGTGAATCCGCGCGACGGGACGCCAAGCGCCTGCGCCCATCCGCTGTCGCGGCCAGACACGTCGTGGTCCATCTGTTTGATCGCCGTCGTGCGGATCGGCGAGGACCAGCCCAGCCGACCCAGCAGATCTCCGATCGCCAGGGCGGGCGCGGCCAGGACACGCGGAACGCGGACCACCGGCGCAGGGCTCAACCCCATCCAACCGCGATAAAGACGCATCGTCTCGACCATCGTCACCGGCTCCGGCCCCGGCATGTCCAGCGTCCGATGCGACGGCGCAGCAGGCTTCAGCGCTGCGACGACGGCGGCGGACAGGTCGCCCAGCGGTATCGGGCGGAAAATCTGGTCGCCGCCCACGACCGGGCTGAACAACGGAAACGCCGCCAGCGCCCGGATCAGTCCGGTGCCGCCGAACGCGGCGCGGTCCACCACCAGCGACGGCCGAAGAACCAGCCAATCCAGGCCGCTGACCTCGATCATTCGTTCGGTTTCGGCCTTCGTGCGGGCGTAGTCGGTGCCGGCCCCGTCGTCCGCGCCGACGGCGGAGATATGCACCAGCCGCCGCACGCCCGCCGCCTCGCACGCCGCGATCAGGGCGCGCGGGCCGTCGACATGGGCCGCGCGCGTGCTGTCGCCCGCCCCATTTTGAAGCACGCCGACGCAGTTCACCACCGCATCCACGCCGACCAGCAGCGGCGCCCAGGCCTGGGGTGTCGTCAGCTTGGCGAAATCGGCGGCGACCCAGTCGAACGCCGGCGCGCGACGAGCGGGTTCGATGATGCGGCGCGCCCCGGCGCGAATGGACCAGCCGGCCGACGACAGCGCCGCCGCCACATGCGAGCCGATGAAGCCGTTGGCCCCCAGCACAAGCACGCGTCCCCTCATCCCAGCACGCGGTCCGTCAGATCGACGCCTTTCGGCGGCATGGCGCACCAGGCCGCGCCGGGAAACCGGCGGCGGCGACGCGCGATGAAGTCATAGAGGGTGTCGCGGGCGGTCCGCGGCACGATCCGCCCGACGACGGCCAGTCGATAGGGCGGCGGCAGCAGGGCGGCGATGCCCAGAACGCCGTCGGACCGTTCGCGCGCAACGCCGTCCTGGATCAGCAGCATCGTATAGGGATCGTCCGGATCAACGCCGTAGTGGACGAGAAGCGCCCGACCTAGGGGCGACTGCGTCGGCGCGAGCCGGATTCTCCCTGCCCTGTCATGCTTCAGAATCTTGCGCGCCGAGCCGGAGCAGAGCGCGCAGTCGCCATCGAACAGAACCAGGGGCCGGTCGTCCGGAAAGGCCGGAACGGCGGGATCCTCACGATAGCTGTAAGGCCCCCGCCCCAACGGTCTGACCTCAGAACGGGATGTCGTCGTTCAGGTCGTAGCTTTCTTTGGGGCCGCTCGGCTTGTTGGCGCCGCCGGTGGAAAAGCCCGAGGAGTAGTCGTCATCGCCGCGACCACCGCCGCCGCCGTAACCACCGCCAGACGAGCCGCCTTCCGAACGGCCGCCCAGCATGGTCAATTCACCCTTGAAGCGGCTGACCACGATCTCGGTCGAATATTTCTCGACGCCCTGCTGGTCGGTCCATTTGCGGGTCTGGAGCGCGCCCTCGATGTAGACGGTCGAACCCTTCTTCACATAGTTCTCGACCACCTTGACGATGTTGTCGTTGAAGATGACGACGCGGTGCCACTCGGTCTTTTCCTTGCGCTCGCCCGACGACTTGTCGCGCCAGGTTTCCGAGGTGGCGATCGACAGGTTGGCGATGCGGTCGCCATTGGGCATGGAGCGGATTTCGGGGTCGCGACCCAGATTGCCGACCAGAATGACCTTGTTGACGCTGCCCGCCATGGAAACTTCCTTCTCGTGTGAGGCGGCGACGACTTCGCCCGCCCCGTCAATTCAGTCCGATGTCTGACCGGGGCGACGCCTTATCACCAGCCGCTTTCGACATCCGACCCGCCAAAACGGTGGATCATTAACAAAATGTTCCACCTTTGTTCTTTCCGCGCAAGCTTTACTTGGCTGTGGGGTCGGCCGCGATGGCGATGGGGCGGCCCGTCTCGTCGCGCTGGATGGCGCCGGGTATGGCCAGTCGGCCGTCGCCGGTGCGGGCCATGGCGAAGAAGCGGCTGCCGTTCAGGCTCTTGCCGATCTTGACCCCTTCGCGGTCCACGAAGATGAACCGACCTTGGTAAGCGCCGGCGATTTCCTGGTTTGACCCACCCATGCGCAGGAAGCGAAGACGCATCTCCTCCAGCCGCGCGGCGCATTGTTCGAGCTGGGGCTGGTCGTCGGCGATCTTCTGCAAACGCGGCGGCGCATTGTCCGGCGTGGCCACGAAGTAGCAGGCGCCCTCGGCGAACTCATATTTTGGTTCGTTGGAGCAGCCGCTCAGCAGGGCGGTTCCAGCGACGATGGCGGCGAGAACGACAAGGCGCATCAATTCATCCCGGGAAATTGGCAGTTGCGATCCTGCTCAGCCAGGGTTCTGAAACGGTTGTTGTCATTGGACTGTTCCACCCGGCGCGGCACCAGACGCAGGGTCATGTCTCCCCAGCGGCCGTATTGGGCGTCGCCCGGCCCGACGCAGGTTCCGGCGTAAAGCGCCTGAACGCAGGCGTTCAGGCTCATGCTTGGCGACAGGGTGCGCCAGTCGGAGCCTGTATGCCGCAGGCAGGGGCTGCCGCTGACCACGGGCGTCGGACGGGGTGCGGGTTTGGGTTCCACGACCGCCGGCGGCGGGGTCTCGGCCATTTCGACCGCAGGCAGTTCGGGCGGCGGGGCGAATGCGGCGGTTGGGGCGGCGGCCAGGGCGCCGGTCGCGTCCAGACCCACGTCCAGAGCGTCGGTCGCCAGCCCATTGCGCTGGGCGCAGACCGCCAGGGTCGCCATGCCGACGAACTGACCATCGACGAAGCAGCGCAACTCGCGCGTCGGCTCCAGTGTGGGCGCCTCGGCCAGGTTGACGACCAGGCCGCCCTTGGACGCCGGCGGCGCCTCCGGCGTCTTGTCGCCGCCGCCCGTGAAGATCAGGGCCAGCACGACGGCGATGACGATCGCCACGCCTGCGCCGACCAACAGGATGACGCGGTTGTCTTTCGGAAGGGCCATGAACGGGCTTTCGCGGATGAGGAGGCCAATAACTCCGACCCGGCCTCGGGCGTCAACCGCCTTGACCCGTCCGGATCGCGATCAGGCCATAAGGCGGCTGAGCGCGGCCTGATAGTTGGCCAGCTGGGTCTGCTGATAGGCGGTCGATGAGCCGGAGCCGGTCTGGGTGTTGGTGATGGCGCCTGTCGACGGCGCCAGGGCGCGATAGGACGAGCGTACCGCCGTCATGGCCTGGGCCAGCGAATCGATCGCCGCCTTGATCGAGGCCGGATCGTTCAGGCTGAGAGTGTTCGGAAGGTTCAGTCCAAAGGTCTTCATCGCATCCTTGTCCGGCTTGACCGGACCGACGAAGCCGGGCGTCAGACCCAGCGCGCCCAGGGCGTCCTTGCCGATCGCGCCGGCGGAGATGATGGCCCCCTCCCTGTTGGCCGCTGTCTTGATCTCCAGCCTCTGGACGACAGGTTTGGTCTTCAGGTCGGTGATGACCTTGGCTTCCAGCTGACGGCCGGAGGCGGCGTTGATCTTTTTGGCCAGGCTTTCCAACGTGTCCTTGGCGTCGATCGTCACCGTCACGGCGCGGCCGCCGCTCGCGGGCGATATCGAGAACTGATCCCCCACCCGCGCTGAGGTGGCGACGGTCAGCAGCTTAGAGTCGGCCTGCATGATCTGGCCTTGGGGCAGACCGAGGCGATCGAGCACGCTGGCGCCGTTTGCCGCGATGCTCAAACTGGTCGGCTTGGCCTGGTCGCCATCCGCTCGCCAGGTCCGATTGGATTGGACGGCTCCGCTCGCAAGGTCGATCTGGGCCAGATAGCCGGACGTCGGATCGTCCTTGCCCGCGCCTTCCGCCCGGTTCGTGCCGGTGATCCAGACCTTGCCGTCCTTGATGGCGACATCGGCGGCGGTGTCCGCGCCCGCCCCGCCGAAATAGGTCAGTTGGTCGCTTCCTGCGGCCTGGAGATCGGCCGACAAGGTGGCGATGAAGACATCGCTGCCGCCGGCGTGGGCGTTGGTCACTGTGCCGATGTCGAGGGCGGCGTTTTCGGTGTGGCCTGTCACGACGACCTTGCCGTTCTCGACCGATATGCCAGCGATGGCGCCGTTGGCGTAGCCGAGGTCGCGCGTCGAGGCCAGGCTCGGCACGCCGTCGGCGTCCAGGGTGAAGCGGCGAACGACCGCCTTCCCGTTCTCGACGCCCGCCGTATAAAGATCGGCGCCGGACAACGTCATGGCCTGAACGGAATCGTCGCCGCCCGTGCCGAACTGCAGCGTCGAGATGTTTACGCCCACATCCGGGCCGTTGATCTTGATCGGCTGCTCGCGGAAGGCCTGAAGATAGGAATCCCAGCCGCCCAGGGCTGCATTACCGGGCATAGCCGATTTAGACCGGCCGGCGACATAGACCATGCCATCGGCGCCGAAACGAACCTCGGTCGCCTCGTCGGCCGCCTTGGCCCCGCGCCGCTGGGTCCACAACTCCTGGCCCGAACTGTCGAACACAGAGACGAAACTGTCGGCTACGGCCGCGTTGTCGCCGCTCTTGCCGGGTTCCAGCGCCCCGGTCACCGATCCGGCCAGGGCGACCCGCCCGTCGCCGTCGATGGCGATGGAAAAGCCGTTGGCGATGGACGCGGCTCCCAGCAGCTTTGTCTGCATCAGATTGCCGGCGGAATCGTATTTCATCAGGGCGACATCGCGCGCGCCCTTGATCGGCTGATTGGCGTCGCCCGCCGTCAGTTCGGCGACGAGCCAGACCGAGCCATCCGGCGCCACGGCGCTGGCTTTCACCGCGGCGACACCGTCCGGCAGGTCGGCGTGCCCCACCCTGCCCTCGACCCAGAACGGATCGTCCACGCCTTGCTGCGCGGCGGGCGCCGCGCCGCCGTCGGCCTGGAACTTCAGCAGTTGGCCCGCCGCGCCGGTCTTGCCGACCCCTTGGGTCACATAGACGGCGTCCGAGGTGTCCACGGCCTGGAAGCTGAGGGCCTCGCCCGTCCCGCCGTTGACCTGCAGCGCCCATTTGTCCGGCCCGGCCGGCAGGGTAATCGTCTTGGTCCCGCTCTTGAATGTCTTGGGTTCGGCCGGAATGCGCTGGGACGCGATGCGCGTGGCGACGCCTGCGGCCTCCAGCTTGCCGTTCATGTAATCGACGACATTGACCATCGACCGATCCGACGCCCCCATTTCGGCCAGGTCCAGGTCGATCGTCTGCGTGCCCGTTGCGGTCTTGACCGTCATGGAGAACTTCACGTCCCCCTCGAACGCCTTGACCGAGGCGGTGGGGTCGCCGTCGTGCAGGGGCGCGGTGACGAAACTGGTCGGCGCCCGCTCGAGCGCATAGGTGCTTTTGACGGAAGTCTTCGAAACCCCTTGCACCAGCCGGACGTCTTCGAAGCTGGCGGTCTTGAGGTAGGCCGATATCTCCGCCAGACCGTCACCGAAGCGCTTCGCCAAGAGGCTCGCTTCGGACGAAGCAATCCCCTTTACACCCGCCCGATCGGCCAGGGCGCCGAGCGTGGTCAGCCCCTGATACAGGGCGAACATCTTGCGATAGTCGGTCGAGGCGCCTGCGAGATCGAGGCTGATATTGCCCTCGTCGATCAGCCGGCGCCCGCCCAGGGCGGCCCGCACGAGATCGCTGGCCTTCGCCGGCGTCGTGGTCGAGGACCAGGGGGCCGTCGGCTGGGTCTTCTTGGCCTTGATGGTTGCAGCCGTGCTGGAGGTCGATGACGACGTGTCCGTCGTCACCCCGTAAAGACCCAGCAGATAGCTGTTGTTCATCATTCAGACGGCTCCGACCCTATCCTGCGACAGGCGTCGATAAGGAACCGTTAAGCTGTGGGGATCAGCCCTTGAACAGCGACAGGATGATCTGCGGCGCCTGGTTGGCGATCGACAAGGCCTGAACGCCGAGTTGCTGCTGAACCTGCAAGGCCTGAAGACGCGCGCTCTCCTTGGCCAGATCCGCATCCACCAGATTGCCGATGCCGGCCTCCAGCGAATCCGACAGCTTTCCGACATAGGTTGTGTGTCGTTCGATCTGCTTGGCCTGGGCGCCAAGCTCCGACAGGCGGGAGCTGGCGACCGCGATGGCGTCGTTGACCCGTCGCAGAGCGAACTGCGCCTTTTCCTGTGTCAGCAGATCCGGCGCGGCGTTCAGCAGCGTCTCATCTTCCGGTGTGCCGGCGTTGTTCGTCCAAGCGTCGATCGCTGCGGTCGACGTGTCCGAGTCGTAGGAGTTGGCCGCGAGGCCTAGGCCCGCCAGAGACATATTCTGGCGCTTGACCGCGATGGTCTCCTTGCCATCCGCGCTCGCCAGGAAGGTCAGGTCGGTCGTCGCGGCCCCATCCAGGATGTTGGCGCCGTCGAAGATCGCGTTATCCGCGAACGACTGTATCGAACCCAGAAGCGCCTGAAACTCCTGGTTATAGGACGCGCGCGAGGCTGCGCTTTGGCTGGGATCCGCCGCAGACGTGGCCTTTTGCTTAAGCTCCAGCAGGATGTCCGAAATCTGCTCGCCGGCAGCCAGCGACACGTCGGCGATGGAGGTTGCGCGCTTGAGACTGGTCGTCACCGCCTCCAACGACCCTTGATCCGCACGCTGGCCCTGGGCCACCGCCCAGACGGCCGCGTTGTCCTTGGCGCCCTGAACCTTCAGGCCAGTATTCACGCGGCTCTGGGTCGACGCCAACTGGTCGTTGGTGCGATTCAGATTCTGCAGGGCGATCATCGCCGAGGTGTTGGTGTGGATGCTGGTGGTCATGGCTTCAAGCCCCCGGACGTTCTGTGGCCTGCAGGATTAACCATGAGTCGTAATCACATGGTTAACGCTCCGGAAACCATGATTTCGCCGTCCGGCAAGCCGGCGGCGTCGGGCATTTCTACTTCAGCGTCGGACGGTTCAGACGGCTGTGTCGATCAACTTCCCCCCGCGATAGGTCGGGTCGCGGCTCAGCTTTTCCACCTCCTCGCGTGGAAGCTGCCGGATCACCTCGCCTGTCACGCGGTCCAGAACCTTGTAAACGAACTGGTGGTCGCCCACGGCCTCGATGGTGAGGCGGTATCGGCTGGCGTCCTCATTGTCGTTCCTCGCCACGGGCTCGTGACGAACGGAGACGGGAATTTCGGGGATTGGCGGAGGTAAGCCTACTGTTCTTTCGACATTCTGCGTCATTGCTCCATGCGCGGCGATCGCTCGCGCCCCTCAAGAGTGTCAAACGATCGGCCGGAACGGTCGTGAGACCGTTCCGGCCGCGCGTCTTAGCGGAACAGGCCCAGCAGGATCGAGCTGCCCTGGTTCGCGATCGACAGCGCCTGCACGCCCAGCTGTTGCTTGGTCTGCAGGGCGGTCAGCTTGGCGCTTTCCTTGGCCAGATCGGCGTCCACCAGATTGCCCACGCCGGCTTCAAGAGCGTCCTGAAGCTTGTTGACGAAGGTGATCTGACGGCCCAGCGACTTGGACTGGGTGCCCAGGGTCGACAGGGCGCTCGCCGTCGCGGTGATCGCCGCATCGACGTTGGCGGTCGTGGCGTTGGCGGCCGTGATGCTGCCGGTGTTCACCGCGGTGATGGCTGCGTTGGACCCCAGCGTGGTCAGGCTGTTGACGCCGTCGAACGATGCGCCGGAGATCGCCGAGGCGATTTCCGTACCCAGGGCGTTGTACTCGGCCAGGTAGGACGTCTGGGCCGCGCCGGTGGAACCGGCGATGCTGACGGCCAGGCCCTTCATCTCTTCCAGAGCAGCCGTAATCGTGTCGCCGGCGGCCAGGGCCACGTCGGTGATCGACTGGGTGCGCTGCAAGCCGGCGCGGACCGCGTCTTGCGAAGCGGCGGCGGCGCGTTGAGATGTAGCGATGGAGAAGATGGCCCCGCTGTCCTTGGCCGACGACACCTTCATGCCGGTGTTGATGCGGTTTTGGGTCCGCTCCAACTCGCTGTTGGTTTTGTTCAGGCTCTGCAGAGCGACCGCGGCGCCGTAGTTCGTGTTGATGCTGGGCATTTCTAGCCCTCCTTTTCACTTCGTGAGATCCCCGGCGTTTTGCCGGGGTGAGCGTTTTGCTCGGGGTTCAAGGCCACGACCCCACCGCAGAGACGGCGAGGTCTCCGGGCCTTAGCGGAAGAGGCTCAGCAGGATAGAGCTACCCTGGTTGGCGATCGACAGCGCCTGCACGCCCAGCTGTTGCTTGGTTTGCAGAGCGGTCAGTCGGGCGCTTTCCTTGGCCAGGTCGGCGTCCACCAGATTGCCGACGCCAGCTTCAAGAGAGTCCTGAAGCTTGTTGACGAAGCTGACGGTGCGGCCCAGCGACTTGGACTGGGTGCCCAGGGTCGACAGCGCCGTGGTGACGGCCGTCATGACCAGATCGACGTTCGCCGAGGTGAAGTCGGCGACCGTCGGCGACGCAGCCGTGAACTTGGCCAGGTCGGTGTTGGCGCTGAGATCGGTGGCGATGCCGATGGTCTTGGTGTCGGTCGCGCCGGTGCCGATACGGACGTTGACCGCCGTACCGCCCGTGGACGCCGTCTTCAGCAGGTTGACCCCGTCGAAGCTGGCGCCGTCCAGCGCGCTCTTGATTTCCTGACCCAGGGCCGCGAACTCGTTTTCATAGGACGTCTTCGCCGCGCCGGTGGAACCGGCGATGCTGACGGCCAGGCCCTTCATCTCTTCCAGAGCGGCCGTGATCGTATCGCCGGCGGCCAGGGCCACGTCGACGATGGATTGACCGCGCTGGATCGAGCTGCGAACCGAGTCCTGGGCGCTGGCGTTCGCCCGCTGGGACGTGGCGATGGCGAAGATCGCCCCGCTGTCCTTCGCCGACGACACCTTCATGCCGGTGTTGATGCGGTTTTGAGTCCGCTCCAACTCGCTGTTGGTCTTGTTCAGGCTCTGCAGAGCGACTGCAGCCCCGTAGTTTGTGTTTACACTCGCCATTTTGGCGTTCCTTTTCACTTCGTGACAGCCGACGCCGTTTTGGCGACGGGAGCGTTTTGCTCAGGGTTTCAAGACCATGACCCCGCCGCCGAAACGGCGAGGTCTCCGGGCCTTAGCGGAAGAGGCTCAGCAGGATCGAGCTGCCCTGGTTGGCGATCGACAGCGCCTGCACGCCCAGCTGTTGCTTGGTCTGCAGGGCGGTCAGCTTGGCGCTTTCCTTGGCCAGATCGGCGTCCACCAGATTGCCCACGCCGGCTTCAAGAGCGTCCTGAAGCTTGTTGACGAAGGTGATCTGACGACCCAGCGACTTGGACTGGGTGCCCAGTGTCGACAGGGCGCCGGTCACGGTGGCGATGGCGGTGTCGACCTTGGCGGTAGTAGCGTCGGCTCGGGCCTTGCCGCCGCCGCTGACATCCGTAACACCGGCCACGCCCAGAGGCGTGGTGAGGCTGTTGACGCCGTCGAAGGACGCGCCGGCGATCGCCGACGTAATTTCCAGGCCCAGCGCATTGTATTCGGCCAGGTAGGAGGTTTCAGCCGCCGAACCCGCCGTCGTTCCGGCGATGCTGACAGCCAGGCCCTTCATTTCTTCCAGCGCGGCCGTGATCGTGTCACCGGCGGCCAGGGCCACGTCGGTGATCGACTGGGTGCGCTGCAAGCCAGCGCGGACGGCGTCTTGCGAGGCGGCGTTCGCCCGTTGGGCCGTGGCGATGGAGAAGATCGCGCCGCTGTCCTTGGCCGACGACACCTTCATGCCGGTGTTGATGCGGTTCTGGGTCCGCTCCAACTCGCTGTTGGTCTTGTTCAGGCTCTGCAGAGCGACTGCGGCGCCGTAGTTCGTGTTGATGCTGGGCATTTCTGGCCCTCCTTTTCACTTCGTGAGTTCCGGCGCCCTTTTGGCGACGGGAGCTTTTTGCTCGGGTTGGTGTGAAGCAATTGCCGGGCCAAAACAGCCGAGCAGGTATTGGTATAAGTTATTGATTTGCTTGGTTTACTATTGATTTACCCTCTTTAAGACTCGGCAAAGTCTGCCCACCCGCTGGCGTGGCTAGGCATATTTTGCCGGGCAGCGTGAAAACGAGATTGAACGCGTGATCAGCGGATCACCCGGGCGTACGGCCGCGGTCTCTTAGTTCCGGAACAGGCTCAGCAGCGTCTGGCTGCTCTGGTTGGCGATCGACAGCGCCTGCACGCCCAGCTGTTGCTTGGTTTGCAGGGCGGTCAGCTTGGCGCTTTCCTTGGCCAGGTCGGCATCCACCAGATTGCCGATGCCCGCTTCGGTCGCATCCTGAAGCTTGTTCAGGAAGGTCACCTGGCGGCTGACCGACTTGGATTGAGTGCCGAGCGTCGACAGGGCGTCCGTCACCTTGGCGATGGCGGCGTCGACGGCACCAGTCGTCGCCGCGCCGGCGGCGATGGACTGGTTGGTGATGGTGGTGATGGCGGTGTCGCCGGCCATGCCGCCCGCAACCGTGAAGCCGACGGACGTGGTGCCGCCGCTGACATCCTTGATCACATTGGTCGCAGCAGCGTTGGTCCAAAGGTTCACGCCGTCGAACGAAGCGCCGGCCAGGGCGGAGGTGATTTCGGCGCCCAGGGCGCGAAACTCGGTCAGGTAGGAGGTCTGGGTCGCGCCGGTCGAACCGGCGATGCTGACGGCCAAGCCTTTCATTTCTTCCAGAGCCGCCGTCACCGTATCGCCGGCCGCGAGCGACACGTCGACGATCGACTGGCCGCGTTGCAGCGAGGCGCGCACAGAATCCATGGCGCCCATGTTGGCGCGTTGTCCGGTGGCGATGGCGTAGATGGCGCCGCTATCCTTGGCGCTGCCGACTTTCAGTCCGGTCGAGACACGGTTTTGCGTGCGCTCCAACATGGCGTTGGTCGCATTGAGGTTTTGCAGGGCGACAGCTGCGCCGTAGTTCGTATTGATGCTCGTAGCCATTTTGGCTGTCCTGTTCACTTCGTGTGATGTCCGACGCCATTTTAGCGTCAGGAGCGTTTTGCTCGGTCTCCAAGAGAGCAAGGGCGGGGCCAGCCCGAAAAAGGGCGCCGACCAAACGCAGGCATTGATTTCATTGAGCTTATCTCGCTGTTTTGCGAAACGACCCGGCAAGCCTGCACATCAGGCGGCAGAAGTTGCCGAGTCGTTTTTGCAGGGCGTCAGTCGCGGCGTCGCACCTGCGCATCCTGCATCGCGCGTTCGGCCAACAGGGTCTCGACCGCCAGCCGCCGCGCCCCGTCGCACGCGACGATCTGGGCGCCACGCAGCAGATAGGCCGCGTCCAGATCGCCGGCCGTCGGTTCAGCCGGCAGGGTCGCCAGCGCGCACGGATGTGTCGCCGCCTCCGGCAAGACCAGTCGCGCCGGCGCAACCGTCGAGATCGGGGGCGACGCGGCACAGTTCGCCGTCATGGTCGCGCAGGCGATCAGCGCGGCGGTTCTCCAAGGGATGGTCGGCATCGTCGGCGCTCCTGGCCAAGGCGACGGCGGCCGTGGTCGCCCGGTCCGCCGCCCCCGTCATGTGGTGATAGTGATCGACGCGCTGGGCCTGAGCCACCGCGCCTTCGGTTTCGATGCGTCGGGCGTCGGCCTGCGCCGCCGCCATAACAGTTGCATTCCGCGCCTGAGCCCGCGCGGCCTCCAGACGCTTGTGCTGCAGGTTCAGCGGATCCCATCGAAAGCCGAGTCCGCCCAGCAGGACGCCCCCCAGCGCCACAACCGCCGCAGCGGTCGTTAGCCAGCCGAGCGGCGTCAGCATCCGCAGTGTCGATCCGGCGCTCATGGAAAGGCCTTTCGATCCAGCTCGAAATGCGGACCGTCCCGCAGCGTCTTCCAGTCGCCGCCCCAGATCAGCGGCGTCTTCAGATCCGACGCCGCCGCCTTGAACGCCTGGGCGATGTGGCCATACAGCGGCCAGTCCCATCGCACCTGGCCTTCGACCAGGGCGGCGACATCGACGGCATGGCCTGTCAGATGGCGCGAGCGCGTCGTGCGGCTGGCTCCCGCCTTGATCAGGACAGCCTGACGTTCGGCCGTGCGCAGTCCCTCGGTGATCATGAAATCCACGGCCGTGCGGGTGATGGCCGCCTCGACCACCGCAATCAGGGCCGGATGCACGCCGACGAGCCGCGCGCACGACCGGCTGGACAGACGAAAGCTCATGGTCGGCCTCCGCTGATCCGCAGCCGCGCGGTGGCGATGAGGGTGATCAACTGCTGAGCGGTCGGCGCCACCAGATAGAGCACCAGGATCAGGGCCAGCAGGCCCATCAGCCCGTCCGTGATCCTGGGCAGCATCTCAGCCGGCATCCGCCCGACCGTGCGCATCAACAGCACCCACAGTCCCGCGCTGACGGCGAAGGCGTAGAGACGACGAAACAGCCACCGTCCCTCCGCCAAGGGGATCGACCCCTGCCTATGTCGGGTCATCGTTCGTCCTCCTCGTCATAGGTTTCGACGGCGCAGCGGCCGTCCCATCCGGACTGGGCGCGCCATTCCCCGTCGCTGAGGCTGTCGGGCGCTTCCCACGCCTCGGCCTCCAGCACCTCGACCGGCTCAGCCGGATGTCCGCGCCGGCTCATCCGACGACCGTGATCAGAACCGCGCCCGAAGCGCCCGAACCGCCTTGGCCGCCAAGGGTCAGGCCAGCGCCCCCTCCTCCGCCCCCGGCTCCGAACAGCGCGCCTGAGCCGCCGGGACCGCCCGCTCCGCTCGCTGATGCATCGCCGCCCCCGCCGCCGCCTCCGACGATCGACAACAGCGGCTTGGGCGAGGCCTGCCCCGCAGCGCCCGCGACACCGCCGGCCGCGCGAAGGCCCGACCAGCCGCCGACGCCGCCCGCGCCTCCGGCATAGGCGACATCCGCCGCGCTCAGACCGCCGCCTGCCCCGCCTCCGCCCGGCCCGTCCGCGCAGAGGGTTTCTGCGCCCGTCGCCGCCGTCGCGGTTGTCGAAGAGCTGCCGCCGGAATTGGCGGGCCTCTGGCCGAGACCGCCTGCTCCACCGACGCCCGAGCCGCCTGCGGTCCCGCCCGTCGCGCGCAACAGGACCGTGTCACCCGTCGCGACCTCACTATCGCCGCCCGAAGCGCCGCCGATCCCGCCGGCGCCGACCGTGATCGTCAGGACGCCGTCCAGATCGTCGACTGCCCAACGCCCGAGGCTCAGCCCGCCGGCGCCGCCTCCGCCGCCGCCGAGACGCGACGCACCAGCCGGACCCGCCAGCCCTGCGCCCCCGCCGCCCCCGCCGCCCACGCAGGTCGCCTCGACCCAGCGCGCCCAGGCCGGCGGGGCATAGTCGTCATCGCTGGTGAGCAGCGTCGTCTCGCGCCGAACCGCGCCTTGATCGAAGGCGAGACGTCCCGTCGCGCGATCGACCCGCCACACCGATCGCCATGTCCCGGCGTCGTCGCAGGCCTTGAAGCTCAGATCGTCGTCGCCGATCAGACCCAGCTCTGCACGAGCGGCGTATCCGCTCTGGAACAACAGCGACAGGACATCGCCCGCCGTCGCCTTGTTCAGGGTCAGGCGCAAGTCGCCGTCGCCGCCTTCCTCTTCGCCGCGCGCCGTGAACAGGGCGGCGTTGATCTTGGCCGCAAGGGGATTGGCGTCGTCGGCGGTCGTCCCGAGACCCAGCCGCGTCAGGCGCTGCACCTCGCCTAGGCACTGTCCCAGCGCGACCCAGCCCCCATCGCCCCGCACCACCACAACGCCTTCGTCCAGAACGCTAGTGATCATGCCGTCCGGCGTCGGCACGGCGCTCCAGCCGCCGCGCTCGAACCGCATCAGGGTTCCGGCCGCCCGTCCGGCCCAGGCTGCGCCTTCGGCCTCTGGCGGCAGGATATAAAGATCGCCGTCCGACGCATCGTCCGGCTGGATCGCCGTCGTGCGACTGACCACCGCCGTCTGCAACAGGGCGTCCAGGCGTGTCAGAGCCGTATTTAGGGTCACATGCTTCTGCATCTGCCCCGCCGCCAGATAGGGCAGGTTCAGACGCGCGCTGAAATCGTCGCTCATTCTTCTCTCCGTTGTCGTGGAGATCAGTCTGGGCGCAGCCCTTCCTCAGGCCGGAAGACGGTCGGTCATTTGGACCAAGCTATTGATTTCAGGCGGATTCGTTCCGCGGAAAACGATGGCTAGGCCGCCTCAGCCAGCGCATCTCAATCGTGCAGATAGATGATCCGCTTCAGCGTCTTGTCGTTCTGCACGCGGGCCTCGTGCATCTCGTGGTCGCCGGTGGCGCGCGCATTGGCCTCTGTGTCCTCGACCCAATGGGTGCTTTCGATATGTTTTTGCAGCGCCCGCGCCGCCATCAACTGTCCGGGAAAGAAGGTGTCGACGATGTCTCCCGCGATGGGCACCGTGCCGGTCGCAGTGTCGATGGCCATATAGGCCCCCATCCGCGCCAGGGTCGCCGGCGTCGCCTTGGCCCGCACGGCCTGAAGCATCAGCCAGCCGCCCGTGCCGACCGTGTATGCCGTGCCGACAACCGGCACCCAGGTCAGCATGGCGTCCAGCCCCATGCCGAAAGGGCCGATGCCGATGACCCGGTCCGACAGTTTCTTGACGCCCTCGACATTGGACCAGATGTTCTCGATATCCCGGATCGACCGTCTGGCCATGTCGCCCTCCAAAGCGTCGCCTTAACGCCGGGCCACGCTTCCTGTTCAATCCGAGAGATACGTCTTCGATGACCCTGATCAAGCTGGCGGCGAATGTGACGGCGAGCGCCCTGCTGCTGGGCTTGGCGGCTTTCGGCGTAGCGGCGCTCAGCGGCATCGGCCATCGCTGGGTGGATATCCTGGCGCAGTTCACATCGCCGGTGTTGCTGGCGACCGTCGGCGTGACCGTGGTGTGTCTGCTCGTTCGCCTATGGCCGGCCTCGATCGTCGGTGGACTGGCGTGCGTGGTGCTGGCTCTGTCGGTCTGGCCGCAATGGACACCGACGAAGGGCGCGCCGGTTCCCGACCAGCCGATCGTACGGGTCTATTCGGCCAATCTATATGTGTTCAACACCGACGTTGCAGCCATGCGCCGGTCCATCGCGGCCGCCGACGCCGACATCCTGGTGCTGGTCGAGTTGGGGCAGGCGCCGGCGTCGCGGCTGGACCAGTTACTGCCGGACTATCCCCACCGCGCCCTGATCAGCCAGGCGCGCGCCGGCGACCACGCGCGCTCGATCATCGCCTCGCGCTATCCGATCCTGCAACGCCTGCCCGAGCGTCCCGACGGCCTCAGCGCCGTGGGGGCAACGGTTCAGACGCCCATCGGCCCGATCAACGTCTTTGGCGTCCACCTGACCCGACCCTGGCCCTATCAGTATCAGTGGGGTCAGATCAGCCAGGTCATGGCCCTGTCCGAGCGCACGAAGGCCGCGCCAGACCATCCCGTCATCGCCGCCGGAGATTTCAACAGCGTCTCCAGCGCCCGCATCGGCAAACAGATTCAGTCCGACTTGGGCCTGATCCCCGCGCCCGGCTGGCCCGGCACCTGGCCCAGCCAGATTCCCGCCTTCGCCGGCATCACCATCGACCAGGTCTATCGTTCGCCGGATCTGGCCCTGATCACGCGCCGCCTGGGCGAGCCGACGGGATCCGACCACCGCCCCGTCATCACCGAGTTCACCCGCGCTCAGCCGCCGCGATGAGGGTCTTGAGCAGCGCCTCATGCCCCTCGCCAGGGAAATCGTCAGCGACCCAACCGTCCTCGAACGCCTTCAACACCAGCCCTGTCTCCGGCCCCGGCTTCAGGCCCAGACGCGCCAGGTCGCGCCCCCCGACCGGCATCTTGGGCGGCGTCCAGTCCGCAGCCAGCGCCCGCAGCCGCGCGCCATCGCCCCCTCCAGCGGCCTCAGCGCGCATCAACCGATCCTCGAACGCCCTGGGTCCCAAACGATAGATCGCCGCTCGCGCCTCGGCGTCGCTCATCGTCGGCGAAACGGCACGTCCATCCGCGACCGCCGCCGCCAACCGATCTCGCACCGCGTTCGACAATCTCAGACCACCCGCGATCCCCGTCACAGCCCCCGCATCTGCGGGCAGCAAGGCCGACAGCCGCATCACAGGATCGTCGGTCAGGTCACACATCGCCTCGAACAGCGCTAGCGGTTGCGCCTGCGGCAGCGCTTGAGCCAGCACGCCGGTCTCGGCCATCGCCCGCACCGCCGCACGCGGGTCGGGCGCCGCCAGTAGTTTCAACACCTCCTTGGACACCCGCTCGGCCGACAGCTGCGCCATGCCGCCCTTCAGCGTCGCGCACGCCGCCAGCCCGATCGCGTCCGGCTCTCCCCGCCCGTACCAGGCGTAGAACCGGAAGAAGCGCAGGATGCGTAAGTAGTCCTCGCGGATGCGCGTCTCCGCCTCGCCGACGAAAACGATGCGTCCCGCCGCCGCATCCTCCAGCCCGCCGCCGGTCGGATCGAACACCGTCCCTGCTGCATCGGCATAAAGGGCGTTCAGACGAAAATCTCGCCGCGCCGCATCCTCAGCCCAGTCCTCGGTGAAGGCGACCACCGCACGGCGTCCATCCGTCTCCACATCACGACGCAGGGTGGTGATCTCATAGGGACGCCGCTCCGACACGCCCGTCACCGTGCCGTGCTCGACGCCCGTCGGCACGGCCTTCAACCCCGCCGCCTTCAGCGCCGCCATGGTCTGTTCAGGCCGCAAGCGCGTGGCGATGTCGATGTCGTCGACCGGCTGGCCCAGCAGACTGTTCCTCACGCAGCCGCCCACGAACCGGGCGCAGCCCGGACCGCCCGCCGCTTCCAGCGCACGCATCACCGCCCGTGTCGCCTGGCTTTCCAGCCAGGGCTGTCCCTTCACTGAGACGCTCATGCCGCGTCCTCATCGGCCGCCGCCTCTGGCGCTGCCTCGTCGCCATAAAGCCGCACGTGCAATGCCTTCAGAATCCCCGCCGTCACGCCCCAGATGTAGCGCTCGCCCCAGGGCATGGCCCAGAACCAGCGCCGCAAGCCCTCGTCCAGATCGTAGAAGTCGCGACGATGGTTGGCGGCGTCCATCAGAAAGTCCCAAGGCGTTTCGAACACCTCAGCGACCTCGTCCGGCGACGGCGTCGTAACCGGCGCCTCGCGCAGCCAGCCGATCACCGGCGTGACCAGAAATCCGGTCCCCGTCTCATAGGCGTCCGACAGGCCCAGCACCTCGACCGCCGCTGGGGCCAGCGCTACCTCCTCGTCCGCCTCCCGCAACGCCGCCTGAACGGCGGTTTCGCCGGGGTCCAGCCGCCCCCCCGGGAACGCGATCTGCCCCGTGTGCCGCGCCAGGGTGTCGGCACGCCGCGTCAGCAGGACCGTCGCCCCCTCGGGCCGCGCCACGATGGGGATCAGCACCGCCGCCGGCCGAAGTTCCCTAGCCGTCCGTGTCGCTTGCGGGTTCAGGTCGAAGTCGGACCGCGCCGCGACCAGTTCAGGCCGCCACGTCTCGACCGGCGCCAGTCGATCGACCAGCCGGGCCTTCAAGGTCTCCAAGCTCACGTCACCGCGCCCAGCGAGAAGACTTGGCCACCCGACCGAACGACCAGTCGGCCGTCGACCTCTTGGGCCATTTCGACCATTTCATAGAAGACTGACCGCGCGATGCGCGCCCACAGATCGCGGCGCACATGGATGCGCGGCGCCGGTTCACCCGTCGTGGGATCGGTTTCGACGACGATGGGATCGGCTTCGCTTGCCGTAACCTCGTCACCGACATCGGTGGTGAAAACCAGGGCGTCGCCCTCCCGACGCATTGCAACAGCACGGAACGGCAAATCCTCGACGGTGATCTTCAGCTTTTCGACCGGCGTGACCAAATGATAGCCGTCCGGGTCCTTTCTCAGCACCGTCGAGAACAGCCGCACCAATTCCCTGCGGCCAATGGGCGAGCCTTCGTGCATCCAGACGCCGTCCGCGCGGATGACGATATCGATGTCGCCGCAATACTCGGGATGCCACAGGTGGACCGGCGGCAGCCCCTTGCCCGGCGCCTGTTTGGCCGCCTCGGCGACGGCGTTCAGTCCTGACCTGGGATTATCCATCCCCCTGACTTAGGCCCCGCGAACCGCCCGGGAAAGGGTCAGCCGATTCGAACCGAACCCGACACCTGATCCACCCCGGTCGCCAGCCACAGGACGCGGCGACGATCCACGGGTCCGGGCAGGATCGCCTCGGGCGCAGGGACGAATCCGAACCGCTCGAAATAGGCCGCGTCCCCGACCAGCAGCACGCCGCCGACGCCCAGCGTCCGTGCGTGATCCACGCACGCCTGAACCAGTTCGGCGCCCAGACCGTCGCTCCGGCGGCTGGCGCCCACGGCGATCGGCCCCAAAAACAGGGCGGAGATGTCTCCAACCACGACCGGCCACAGTCGCACCGAGCCCGCCACGTCCCCGTCGCGCTTCACGACAAAGCCCGCGCTTGGCTTCGAGCCTTCACGCAGACGCTCGGCCGTCTTGGCGAACCGTCCCGGCCCAAAGGCGGCCATGACCAGCGCATCCACGCCTTCGGCGTCGGCCGGGGCCTCGGCTTCGATACGGCTTACGGCCGGAGGTATGGAAAGGGCGTGCGACATCGGCGCGCGCACCTAGAAGCAAAGCTGCGCCAAATCAAGGCAGGGCCTTGTGACGTCCGCTTAACCGGCCTTCGAAAAGTCCGGCGCCCGCTTCTGCGTGAAGGCCATGAAGGCCTCCATCGCCTCGGGGCTCTTCATTTGAGAGCCGAAGGCTTCGCCCTCGCGCTGCATCAGTCCCCACAGACCTTCTGCGTCACGCATCAGCCGCTTGGTCTTGCGGATCGAGTTGGGCGCGCGGGCCGCCACCTTGGCCGCCAGCTCCGCCGCCGTCGCCTCGACCTGATCTGCCGGGACTGCGCGATTGGCGATGCCCCAGGCCAGGGCCGTCCGGCCATCCAGCGGCTCGCCCAGCGCAAACAGTTCGAAGGCCCGCTGATGACCGATCACGGCTGGCAGCAGCAGGCTGGACGCCGCCTCCGGCGCCAGGGCCAGATTGACGAAGGGCACGGACAGCAGCGCGTCCTCGGCGACCACCACCAGATCGCAGTGCAGCAGCATGGTCAGGCCGATGCCGACCGCCCGCCCCTTCACCGCCGCCACAGCCGGCTTGTCCAGGTCCGCCAGCGCCTTCAGGAAGCGGAACACCGGCATGTCGCCCGGCCCCGCCCCTTGCGAGCCCAAGGCGATGAAGTCCTGGATGTCGTTGCCGGCCGAGAAGCTGTCGCCCTCCGCGCGCAGCAGCAGCACCCGCACCGCATCGTCGGTGCGCGCCCGCTCCGTCGCCTCGGCCAGGGCCGAATACATGGCCTGTGTGATGGCGTTCTTCTTGTCGGCCCGATCCAGGGTGACGGTCAGGACGCCGCCGGCCAGTTCGCTGCGGATATGTTCGCTCACGTCGTTTCCTCGTCCTGTGCGACGGCGCTCCACCAGTCGACGCCACGCTCGTCCCGCGTCCGCTGGGCGCGGCCGCGTCGTTCCAGATAGTTCAGATGCGCCTGGGCCTCGCCCGTGGCCATGCCCAGCACCCCGTCCCCGACCACTCGACCGAAGACGGCGGAGAAGCCGTCGATCACCCTAGACGGTTGACGCAACGTCCGCTCAAGCCGTTTCAGCGCGACCTCATGCCCCCGCTTCAGGGCGTCGAGCCGCGCATGAACGCCATAGAAGGGCTCGCCATGCGCCGGCAGGACGAACGCGCCCTCCGGCAACAGAGCCCTCAGCTTGTCCAACGAGTCCATCCAGTCGCCCAGCGGATCGGCCTCAGGCTCCGTCGGCCAGACCGAAACATTGGACGAAATGCGCGGCAGGATCTGATCCCCGGCGATGAAGACGTCGTCCGATCGCCGCCACAGGCAGACATGTTCCGGGCTGTGGCCCGACCCGACGACCACGCTCCAGTCGTCTCCGTCGATCTGAACGACGTCGCCATCGGATAGTCGCAGATAGCTGCGCGGCATCGTCGCCACGCCCTTGCCGAACCCGCCGTAGTCGGCCCGCCAGCGCGCGATCTGCTCATCGCTCCAGCCCGCTGCTCTATAGTAGCGTTCGCCCTCCGCCGGCGCGTCGCCCGCCGCCTCGGCCATCAGCATCCGTGCGGTCACATACTCCAGTCGCGACATCAGCAGCGGCGCGCCCGACCGCTCGCAAAGCCAGCCCGCCAGTCCGATGTGATCGGGATGCATATGAGTGCAGATCAAGCGCGTCACCGGACGGCCGCCCAACGCGCCATCCAGCGCCGTCTCCCACGCTGCGACGGTGCCCGATGTCTTCAGACCCGTATCAACGACGACCCAGCGGTCTCCGTCCCGGATTGCATAAGCATTCACATGATCCAGCTGAAACGGCAGGGCGAACCGCAGCCACAGCACGCCGCGCGCGACCTCGATCGCCTCGCCCGCACCGGGCACGGCGTCGAACGGATAGGTCAGCCCCCGCCCATCCTTCGCGGCCGTCGTCGGCGCCGTTCCATCAGCCAAGTCAGTCTCCAATCGAAACGCGCAGATACTTAGCCCGTGTCCCGTGCCGCCGTCCACACCCGCCTTGACCCCGCCCAAATACACCGCCACGAAGCAGCCATGCATTCAGAAACCCAAGGTGTTTCCATGAAGTCCCGCCTCGCCGCCGCCTTTGCGGCGCTTGTGTTCAGCGCCTTCGCCGTCGCGCCCGCTACGGCGCAGGATCAGGAGCGACAGCAACCGCAACAGCAGCAGCAGCAGCAAATTCCGCAGCGCGCCGACAACGAGTCTGCCGTAAGGCAGAGCAGCGGCTCGCGAGCCTCTGCCCGTCAACGTCGCGAACGTGCGCCTGCGCCCCCGACGCCCGAGCAAATTCTCGCCGCCGCACAGGCGCAGATGGCTCTGACGACCACGGGCTGTCAGGTCAGCGAAGCCAAGCTCCTTGGCAAGACCGCAGCCGACACGACGGTTTATGAAGTCGCCTGCGGAACCGCGCCGGGCTACATCGTCGAAACCAAGACCCCTCCCGAAGCGAGCAGTTGCATCATTCTGGCGCATTCCGCCGACGTGGCGCGCGCCGCCGACCCGACCGCATCGCCGGCTCAGTGCACGCTGGCGGCCAATACCGACGTCCAGAAGTTCCTGCGCCAGTATGCGAAAGATGCGGGCGTCGCCTGCACAGTTGATCAGGCGAAGCTGCGCGGCCAGTCCAACGACGGCGCTATTGTCTATGAAATCGGTTGCTCCGATGGACCCGGCTTCTGGATCAAGCAGCAGAACGCAACTTGGACCAAGACCCCTTGCATCCAGGTCCTTGCAGAGCGCGGCACTTGCGAGTTCACAACCGCAACCGAGAACGCCGCCTTCGTAAAAGCGCTCCTGGCCGGCTCGGAAGCCGCGTCCTGCAACGTCACCGAAGCCCGCCTGATGGGTCAGAACGCCAACGGCGTCTTCTATGAGGCGAAGTGCGACGGCGCCGACGGCGTCATCGCTCGCTTGAACGCCGAAAACGTCGTTCAGCAAATCTACCCTTGCGCCACCGCCCAGCAGATCGGCGGCGGCTGCAAGCTGACGACGGCTCCGGCCGCTGCTGCGGCGGCCACTGGCGGTCGCCTCTAAGCCAGTCAAAAGACTGATCGAAGGGCCGTCGGAGCGATCCGGCGGCCCTTTTCTTTTGCGCCCTCTTTTCCAAAATCGAGACGCAGCCTAGCGTCGCAGTCATGCGCATCGCCACCTGGAACGTGAACTCTGTCAACGCCCGCCTGCCCACCGTGCTGGCGTGGCTGGAGCAGGCCGCCCCCGACGTCGCCTGTTTCCAGGAGATCAAATGCGTGGACGAGAAGTTCCCGCGCGAGGCCTTCGAGAGCCTGGGCTACAATGTCGAGACCCACGGGCAGAAGAGCTACAACGGCGTCGCCCTGCTGTCGAAATACCCATTGTCCGACATCCGGCGCGGCCTGCCTGGCGACGAGACTGACGAACAGGCGCGCTATATCGAGGCCTTGGTCGAGGCTCCACGGCCCATTCGCGTCGGCGCCCTTTATCTGCCGAACGGCAATCCGATCGGGACCGAGAAGTTCGATTACAAGCTGGCCTGGTTCGATCGGTTGAACCGCCATGCCCGGGATCTGCTGGCGTTCGAGGAGCCGCTGGCCCTGTGCGGCGACTACAACGTCATCCCCGAGGCCGAGGACGCCAAGAACCCGGCCGCCTGGACAGACGACGCCCTGTTCCACCCCCAAAGCCGCCAGGCTTTCCGCGCGGTCAAGAACCTGGGCCTGGCCGACGCGCACGAGATCGGCGGCGAACCCGCTGGCACCTACACGTTTTGGGACTATCAGGCCGGCGCCTGGCAGCGTGATCACGGAATCCGCATCGACTTCGCCCTGCTGTCGCCCCAGGCCGCCGACCGGTTCAGGGGGATCGAGACCCACCGCGACGCCCGCGACATGGAAAAACCCAGCGACCACGTTCCCGTCGTGGTCGATCTCGATCTGGAGGCCTGACGACGATGGCCGACGTCTTGCGGGTGGTGTTGCTGATCGCCCTCGCGGCGGCCCTGCTGACAACCCTGGCTCTGGCGCTGTCGTGGTGGATGGAGCCGCCGCGCCGCCTGCACCGCGCGATGCTCAAGACCTTGGGCGCCGCGCCAGAGGTCGAGGCCACGTCGCCGGGCGAAGGTCGCGCCTGCGCCTTGAACTTCGACGTCGAACAGGTCGTCGTGCTGTGGGCCAACGGCGCCCATGGCCTGGTCTACGCCTTCGATGAGGTCGAGGGGGGAGAGATCATCGTCGATGGCCACGTCGTCGCCCGCATCCGTCGCGGCGAGGCGCGCAAGTCGCTGGACGTGCTGGCCCCCGACGCCGAACAGGTGGTGCTGCGGCTGATGTTCGCCGACGCCCGCCACCCGGAGTTCGAACTGGCCCTGTGGGACGCCGCCCTGCCCGTCCAGACCGGCTCGCCGGGCGAGGCGCTTCGTCTCGGCCGCCGCTGGTTGTCGCATCTGGAGGCCCTGCTGAAGGGCTGAGACGCCGCATGGGCCTTTCAGTCGCCGCGATGCGGCGTTAGAAGCCCGGCTCACTCCTAACCGACACGCCTTTATCAGGGAGGCCGCCTTGGCCCGCCTTTTCGACGCCTATATCGTCGCTGACTGGACCGCCGCCGAAACCAAGAAGCTCGGCGACACCTCGCTGTGGATCGGCGTGGCCAAGCGCGACGTGCGCTTCCGCCTTTATACCGAGACGCACAATGTCGCGACCCGGGCCGAAGGCGAAGCCCTGCTGGCATCGATCCTGGCGGATCACAGAAAGCGCGGCGACCGAGTGCTGGTCGGGCTGGACTTCAACTTCGGCTATCCCGCAGGCACGGCTGCGCGCCTGAAGTTGGACGGAACCCCGTGGCAAGCCATGTGGAAATTCATCGCCTCGAACGTCGTGGACAAGGCCGACAACACCAACAACCGCTATCAGGTCGCGGCCAAGATGAACCGGCTGATGACCGACGAGGCCTGGCCTCTGTGGGGCGCGCCGGCCAAACAGGCCCAGCGCTGGTTGACCACGACCAAACCGCCCGCAGGCTCCGGCGCCGACATCCCCGAGTTCCGCGCCACCGAAAACGCGGCTCGCAAGGGCCGGCTTCAGCCCAAGAGCGTGTGGCAGATGCACGGCGCGGGCGCCGTGGGCGGCCAGACGCTGGTCGGCATCCCGGCCGTGCGGCGACTGCTGGAAAGCCTCGGCCCGTCAGGCGCCGTCTGGCCCTTCGGCACCGGCTGGCGTGCGCTGACACCCGATGACGTGGAACCCTTGTCGGCCCTGGTTGTCGAGGTCTGGCCGTCGATGCACGAGACCAAACCTCAACCCGGTGAGTTCAAGGACCAGGCCCAGGTCCGCTCCACGGCCGAGGCCCTCGCCCGGATGGACGAGGCCGGCGACCTCGCCAAGGCGTTCGCCCCGCCCAAGGACGCCACGCCCGAGCTGATCGCCCAGGTCGAACAGGAAGAAGGCTGGATCCTGGGCGCCTAACGCCAACCGTCGTCGCGCGCGCGCCGTTCGACGGCGGTATCCGCAGCGTCCCCGGCGATGGTCGTATCGACAGCCGCAAGCACGACAGCTGGCGTGTCGCTAGAGGCCGTGCGGATTTCACCCCCCGGAGCCCCAACCGGCGCCAGGGCCTGCAGCCGCCAGTCATCGCCTTGACGACAGACCAGTCCCGCGACTCGGTCCTGCGTGGCGGTGAAGGTCCGACACCAGTTTCCTTCCGCGTTGCGGAACGTCAGTCCGACCTCCCGCCCCTGGGCATCGGCCCCGTCGGCCGCCAGGCCTGTGTCCAGCACCCGAACCAGCCCTGAGTCCGCGACGGCGCCGTCGCTTGTCAGGGCGAACCCGGTCGGCCCGTTCAGCGACGGCGCGATCAGCAGGCCGGCGACGAAGGCCGCCGTCGCCAGACCGCCCCAGATGACGGCCGACCGGGGCGCAAACGCTTGGGCGAGCCAGAGCTTCCAGCCTGCGCTTTTCGTCGGCGCGGCGCCCGACGCCATGATGAGCCGCGCCAGATCCGCATCGCGCGCATCGCTCTGGATCGGGAAGGCCGCGCGCGCAGCGGCGCCGGTCGTCCTCAGCGCCGCCAGCCGAGCCGCCAGATCGGCGTCGCTTGCAGCCGCCGCATCGATCCGGTCACGCTCGGCGACGGGCATTTCGCCGTCGATCCGCCGCATCAGGGTTTCGTCGTCGTAGCGGGTCATCCGGTGATTCCTTGGGCGGCGAGAACTTCGACCAGGGTCTGGCGGCCCCGCACCAGTCGGCTGGTTAATGTGCCGGCGGGCACGCCCAGAACCTGCGCCGCCTCGGCGTAGGACAGGCCCTCGATCAGGACCAGGGCCACAGCCTGACGCTGATCATCGGGCAGGGCGTGGATGGCGTCGCGCGCAGCCAAGGCGTCGGTGCGCAACCCCTCGCCGGCCTGGGCCGGATCGGGCGCCTGCGGCGTGGCGTCGTCCTCGGGCGAGACGACGCGGGACCACCGCTGGGCCTTTCGACCGTCATCTATGGCGATCCGTCTCATGATCGTGAACGCCCAACTGTCCAATCGTGTGCCCGCCCTGAACCCCTTCCGAGAGGCCAGGGCGCGCTCGATCGTTTGTTGCACCAAATCCTGAGCGTCGGCGTCCTGGGGCCGCAGAACGCGCGCGAACCGGCGAAGGCGCGGAAGCATCGCCACCAACTCCGTCTGAAATTCGTCCACGCGTGTTCCTCTGTCATGAGGGATGAAACGCGCCGCGCGGCGCGTTTCATCCCTTGTCACAAGCGAATGGGCATAGGCGAATGGATCGCCTGACGATGCAAGACGGCGCAAGGAGCGGATCGGGTGATTTTGAACCGGCTGACGATCGGATGGATGGCGGCGACGCTTGTGGCTTGCGCGGTCGCCTCGCCGGCCGTGGCGCAGATTGGCCTGCCGTCAACGCTTCCGTCGCTGCGTTCAGGCCTGACGGACCGCATTCCGCAAAGGGGAACGCTTGAAGGTCTGGCGCGCGATACCGTCGAGGATGCGCTCAGGGCGCCTGCCCGCCTGACCGATCTGGTTCGAGGCTCGCGCGGCGCGCTGCAGACGGATCCGAATGGCTGGCCCGTGGTGGCGGGCGAGGTCGTGGCGCTTGATCTGCCGCAGGCCGCGCGGGACCAGGCTCTGGCTGCGGGCTTCACCCTTCTACGTGAAGAGCGTCTTGACGCACTCGACCTGTCGATCGTGGTCTTGGCGCCCCCGCGTCGCCTGTCGCTCGATCGCGCGGTGCGACGGCTTCGCGAAATGGCGCCCGGCGCGGAGATCACCTTCAACCACGTCGCCTCTCCTGCCGGAATGGCGGCCGTACCTTTCGCGCCGCCCGCTTCCGCACAGACGAACGGCGCCGCGCCGGGCGCCCGCCTTGGATTGATCGACACAGGCGTCGAAGCGACCCACCCGGCCCTGGCCGGATCGGCCATCGAGCAACGCGGCTTTTCCGGCCCGCCGCAAATGGGCGCGCACGGCACAGCGGTCGCATCGCTGATGGTCGGGGATGCGGGGGTCTTCAAGGGCGGCGATCCCGGCGCGGCGCTTTTGGTGGCAGACATCTACGGCGGTCGCGCGGCCGGCGGGTCGGCGACAGCCTTGGCCTCGGCCCTGGCCTGGATGGTCGAACGTCACGTCGCCGTCGTGAACATCAGTCTGGTCGGGCCGCGCAACGCCCTGATCGAACGCGCGGTGTCGGCCGCGCAGCGGCGCGGCGTCATCCTGGTCGCTGCGGTCGGAAACGACGGCCCCGCCGCCCCGCCCCTCTACCCCGCCGCCTATCCGCAGGTCATCGGCGTCACCGCCGTCAACGCCCAGGGCCGCGTCCTTCCCGAAGCCGGGCGGGGGGATCAGGTCGATTACGCCGCGCCGGGCGCCGACATGGCCGCCGCCGGACGCGCCGGCAGTTTCGTTTCGGTGCGTGGCACCTCCTTCGCCGCGCCGCTGGTCGCCGGCCTGATCGGCAAGTCCGGCCGCCGGGGTTTGACCGCGGTCGACGCCGGCGCATCCGGCCGCGACGCCGTCTATGGCCAAGGGGTTGTGGGCCTCTCCCTGCGCACCCCGCCGGCTGCTGTCGGCGCGCGCGGTCGACTGGCATCGTAAAAAAGATTCGTCAGCCGGGATGAAACCGACCGACGCGGTCGTTGGACTCTGTGAGGGCGATCAAAGCCCGGAACAACAGGAGATACGACGATGAAAAAGACCCTGATGACCGCGACCGTCGCCTTCGGCCTGATGCTGGCCGGCGCCTCGCAGGCTCAAATCCTGGGCGGCTTGGGCGGTCTGGGCGGCAATCTCGGCGGTAGCCTGGGCGGCCAGGTCGGCGGCCTGACCGGCGGCGCGACGGGCGCCGGCTCGCTGACCGGAAACCTGGGCGGTTCGCTGGACAGCTCGCGCGTCACCGATCGTGCGACCTCCACCCTGACCCGCGCCGAACGCCGCGCTCAACAGGCCCGCGCCCGCGCTGAGGCCACGGCGGCCCGCACTCGTGACGCCGCAGCCTCGACGGCGGCGACGACGGTCGCCACGGCGCAAACCACCGCCGGCGCCGCACGTTATCGCGCGTCTGGTCTGGCTCAAGACGCCGCGTCGACTGTGAACTCTGCCTCGGTCTCCGGCTCGGCTTCGGGCGACGCATCCAGCTCCGCTTCGACCTCGCGCGGCGATGCGGCGACCTCGGGCTCGGCCAACGGTTCGGCTTCCGCCTCACGCAGCGGCGTTGCGCTGTCGGCCGGCGCCAGCGCAAACGGCTCGGCCAACGCCGGCGCCAAGCCCAACTGATCCTGAGTTGATTTGGACGGCCCCCGGAGCACGCGCTCCGGGGGTTTTGTCTTATCCGATCAAAGCCCGCGCCGCCGCGCGGGCTTCGTCGGTGATCTCAGCCCCGGACAACATGCGCGCGATCTCTTCCTGGCGGCGCTGGTCGTCCAAGGCGACGACGGTGGTGGTCGTCAGGCCGTCGCGGTCGGCCTTCATCACCTTCCAGTGGGCATGGCCGCGCGCGGCGACTTGCGGGCTGTGGGTCACGACCAAGACCTGGGCTCCGCTCGACAGGCGTTTCAGGCGCGAACCCACGGCCTCGGCCACCGCGCCGCCGACGCCCTGATCGACCTCGTCGAAGATCATCACGGGCTGCCGCATATCCTCGCGGCTTGCGAGCGCGGCCTTCATCGCCAAGGCGAAACGCGCCAGTTCACCGCCCGAGGCGATGGCGTCCAGCGGTCCGAAGTCAGTTCCGGCGTTGGTCGCGATCTGGAAGCGCACCGTCTCGACGCCGTCAGGCCCGCGTCGGCCCTCGATCGGTTCCAGCGCCACGCGGAACCGCGCGCGCTCCAGCTTCAGCGGGCCCAGTTCTCCCATGACGGCGGCGGTCAGACGCTCGGCGGCGGCTTCCCGCGCCGAGGTCAGGAAGGTGGCGGCCAGATCATAGGCTTCCGCCGCCTCGGCCGCCTCGCGCCCGGCATTGGTCAGCGCCTCCTCCCCATCCTCGATCAGCCGAAGCTGCTCGCGCAGGCGAATGCGCAGGGTCGGCAAGGCGTCGACGGTGGTGTGCAGCTTGCGGGCGGCGGCGCGCAGGGCGAACAGACGCTCCTCGGCCTTGTCCAGACGGCCGGGCTCATAGTCGAAGGCGTCGGCGGCGGCGTCCACGGCGGCGAGCGCTTCCGCCGCCTCGACCATGGTGCGGTCGATCGCCTCCACGGCGGCCGAGAGTTTGACGATGACCGGATGATCGCCCTCGGCGCCCGCCTGCCCTGCCCGCTGGCGCGCATGTTCGACGGCCCTCAGCGCCGCGCCCAGCTTCTGGCTCAGCTTGTCGCCGCCCAGTTGGCTGCGCGCGTCGCCCAGATCGGCGATAGCCTTTTCGGCGGCCCCCAGCAGGGCGCGTTCGCCCGCCAGTTCCGTCTCTTCGTCGGCGCGCGGATCCAGCGCATCCAGTTCGGAGAGGTTCAGGCTGATCTCTTCGCGCCGCGCATCGGCGTCCGCCGCCTGCGCCTTCAGCTCGGCCAGCCTGGCCTCGGCGGCCTTGAGCTTGGCGGAGGCTGAGGCGACCGCCGACAACTGCGGCTGCAGTCCGCCGTAGGCGTCCAGCGAGGCGCGGTGCGTTCGCCAGTCCAGCAGGCCCACCGTCTCATGCTGTCCGTGCACCTCGACCAGGGCCGCGCCGATCTCTCGCACGGCGGTCACACCGGCCGGCTGATCGTTGACATAGGCCCGGCTGCGACCGTCTGCGCCCAAGACGCGCCGCAGGATCAGCTCCTCGCCCGGCTGAACCTCGAACCCCTTGTCGGCGATCAGGGCCAGCAGATCGGGATCGTCGGGAGCCGAGAAGACGGCGGTGGCCACGGCCTGTTTGGCGCCATTGCGCACCAGGCCGGCGTCGCCGCGCCCGCCGAGCGCCAGGCCGAGCGCGTCCAGAATGATCGACTTGCCGGCTCCGGTTTCGCCGGTCAGCACGGTCAGGCCGCTCTCGACCTCAAGGTCGAGCACGTCCACCAGGACGACGTCACGAATGGAAAGGGCGGTCAGCATCGCGTCAGGCGCCGGCGGAACGAATCATGACCGACAGAATCCCGATCCGCGCCGGATTGCACAAGCCGTCGCGTGCTCAGCCCGGAATGATCCGCTGCAGCCAGCTCTCGCGCTTGCCCTCGGGCGCCTTGTCCGGCGTCTGGCCGTTTTCGGTCAGCAGCGCATAGGCCTCGGCATACCAGGGGCTGCCCGGATAGTTGTAGCCCAGCACGGCGCCGTTGCGCGTCGCCTCTTCCTTCAGACCCAGCTGAAGGTTGACCTCGACCAGACGATACAGGGCTTCGGGCGTGTGCGAGGTGCGCTGGAAGTCCGGGTTGGCGATCACGGCCTTGTAACGGTTCAGCGCCGCCAGCGGCTGGTTGGCGCGCTGATAGTAGCGGCCGATGTTCATCTCCTTGCCGGCCAGCTGGTCGTTGACCATGTCGATCTTGACGGCGGCGTCCGAGGCATAGGGCGTGCCCGGGTAGCGGCGCGAGACATCCTTCAGACCGGCCAGGGCGGCGGTGGCGTAACCCTGGTCACGACCGACGTCGGTGATCTGCTCGAAGTTGCAGACCGCCTTCATGTAGAAGGCGTAGGACGCCGACGGATTGCCGGGAAACAGCTGGATGAACCGGTCCGCCGCCGCGATGGCGTCGGCATAAGCGTTGTTCTGATAGTAGGCGTAGATTTGCATCAGGATCGAACGACGCGCCCAATCGGAATACGGATGCTGGCGTTCGACTTCCTGGAAATAGTCAACGGCGTCGGACCAGCGGCGCTGCTGCAGCCGATCATAGCCGGTGTTGTAGAGCGCTTCGACTGGACGTTCCTCATAGGCCAGCTTGGGGCGGTTCTTGCCCGCGCAGCCTGAAATCGTCACTGCGGCGAGCGCCGCGGCCATCAGCACCATGCCGGAACGGAACTTAGAAGCGGACAAGGACGACCCCATGACGTGTGAAGGACGGCCATGAAGCCGTTCCCCGGAAACCAACGCGGCGACCTCTAGCACCCGCAACCGAGCCGCGCCATGCCGAGGAAAACTCAGCATACGACTTGCCCTGCCCGGCTCCACTGGTAAAGAGCGCGCCAACCGACCGCCGTTCATGGGGGGCGGATGACGGCGAAAGGATGACCGGCCGATGAAGCTGCTCTCAGGCAACTCCAACCGCGCACTTTCCCAGGCGATCGCCGACCACCTGGATGCGCCCCTGACCAAGGCCCAGGTCAAGCGCTTCGCCGACAACGAGGTCTTCGCCATCATCGAGGAAAACGTTCGTGGCGAGGACGTCTTCATCCTGCAATCGACCTCCTATCCGGCCAACGACAATCTGATGGAGCTGCTGATCATCACCGACGCCCTGGTGCGGGCCTCGGCGAAACGGATCACGGCCGTCATTCCCTATTTCGGCTATGCGCGTCAGGACCGTAAGACAGGGGGCCGTACGCCGATCTCGGCCAAACTGGTCGCCAATCTGATCACCCGCGCCGGCGCCGACCGTGTCCTGACGATGGATCTGCACGCCGGTCAGATCCAGGGCTTCTTCGACATTCCGACCGACAATCTGGTCGCGACGCCTGTCCTGGCGCAGGACATCAAGGAAAACTACGCCCGCGGCGACGACCTGATGATCGTCTCGCCCGACGTCGGCGGCGTTGTGCGCGCGCGCGCCTTGGCCAGCCGCCTGGACGCCGATCTCGCCATCGTCGACAAGCGCCGGCCCAAGGCGGGCGAGAGCGAGGTCATGAACATCATCGGCGACGTGCAGGGCCGCCGCTGCATCCTGTTCGACGACATCGTCGATTCGGGCGGCACCCTAGTCAACGCCGCCAAGGCCCTGATCGACCAAGGCGCGACGGAGGTTTCGGCCTACATCAGCCATGGCGTCCTGTCCGGCCCCGCCGTCCAGCGCATTACCGACGGCCCGCTGAAGGAGCTGGTGATCACCAACTCCATCGAGCAACCCCACGAAGTTTTGAACTGCCCGAAAATCCGAGCGGTTTCCGTGGCTCCGCTGGTCGGAGAGGCTATCCGACGGATCGCGAACGAAGAATCGGTGTCGAAACTGTTCGATTAACCTTCGGATAACCATAAGGCCCGCCTTATAAGCGCCAACAGTATTGGCGCTTTTTGCGCGCGTAATCGCCTGAGGAAGTCTCCATGAAAACGGCCCTACTGAGCCGCGGCCTCTCGGCCGCCGCCCTCGCCGCCGCTGTCCTGCTCGCCAGTTGCGAGAGCGGACCCTCAAAGGCCGAGCTGGAAGCCCAGCGTCTGGCGGCGGAACTGGCCGCCCGCAAGCCGCCCCCCGTGTCGCTGAACCAGGGCGTGGCGGACGCCGCCGCGATCTACGTCGCCTTCCTGCGTGAAGCCCAGACGATCCAGCCTGGCGGCTTCCCCGATGCGGAATCGATCCAGGCGGCTCTCCGCAAGGGTTCGGCCTATGACGCCGACCAGCTGTCGCGCGGCCTGATCGCTTACGGCGCCATCATCGCCCTGCAGTCGCCCGAGTTCGTCGCCGGCGTGCAGCAGTATGCGATTGATCCGGCCCAGCGTCAGCGCATGGTCGCCCAGATCGTCGCCGACCCGGCCTATGCCGCCACCCTGCCCGGCGCCGATGCCGCCGCCGGCCTGATCTCGGCGACGGTCGGCAAGGACGCCATCGCCATGCGCGCCATCGCCGAGGCGATCGAGCAGGACGCCTACACCATCCAGGGCCGCAGCGATCCGCGCCGCCAATGGGCCATCACGCCCATTCCGAACCGCGAAGTGCGGCTGGAAAGCGCAAAAACCCTGTCGGCCGTGAAGATGTTGCCGTCGCCAGAGGAATCGAGCCGCCTGTTCGCCGCCGCCAACAGCGGCACGGGTCTGGGACTTGAGCCGTCGCGCAAGGGCCCGCCCTACACCCCCGCCGTCGTCCGCTCTCTGGCCATCGCGGCTCTGGGCGCGCTGGGCGCCGGCGGCGACGAGGCCCGGGTCAATACCGAGGCTCTGACGCACGAGCCGAACAGCGAGTTCTGCATGGACATGTCCAAGCTGATGCTGTTCCAGTGCCTGGCCGCCTCACGCCCCAGCTACGAGGACATCTTCTGCCTGGGCCGTCACATCACCCGCGACTTGGCGACCTGCACCACCGAGGCGACGCAGATCACCACCATCGTCGTCGGCGACCCTCAGGAAACCGGCGCCGCGCCGGCGCGCACGCATATCTCCGTCACCGTTCCGCAAGCGACGCCTGTTTCAACCCCGGCGGTTGCGACCACCCAATCGCTGAACACAACGCCGTCGCGCTAAGCGACTTCGAACAGAGCAAGGCCCGCTCCGAGCGATCGGAGCGGGCCTTTTTCGTTGGCGACTGGCCTATTCGTAACCGTGCGCCGCCTCGTTGATGACCTGTGACGGCATGGACGAGAAGTCCACGGCGACGGGCGCCGCGGTCTTGGACTGATAGGTCCTCAGCACGTGCGTCAGACGACGACGCACCTCACGTTCGGCCTCCGTGCCGGTGTCGAGCGCCAGGGGCGCCAGGCAGAAGTCGATGATGGCTTCGGTTCGGGTCAGCGGTTCCATTTGCGGGTTCCTTTCCGGGTTAAGCCGCGTGGGTGAACTGGGCGGTCTCGGTCGAGTCCTTCAGCGCCGTCGTCGAGGACGTGCCGTTGGAGATGACCGTGGCGACCTGGTCGAAATAGCCGGTGCCGACTTCGCGTTGGTGACGCGTGGCGGTGTAGCCAATGGCCTCGTTGGCGAACTCGCGCTGTTGCAGCTCCGAATAGGCCGCCATGCCGCGATCGCGATAACCGTCCGCCAGCTCGAACATGGAATTGTTCAGACTGTGGAAGCCGGCCAGGGTCACGAACTGGAACTTGTAGCCCATGGCCCCCAGCTCGCGCTGGAACTTGGCGATGGTGGCGTCGTCCAGCTTGGCCTTCCAGTTGAAGGACGGCGAGCAGTTGTACGCCATCAGCTTGCCCGGATGGGCCTTCTGAACCGCCTCCGCGAACTTCTTGGCGTCATCCAGATCCGGGTGCGACGTCTCCCACCACAGCAGGTCGGCGATATTGGCGTAGGACAGACCGCGCGCAATGCAGTGATCCAGACCCGTGCCCTCTTTCAGGCGGAAGAAGCCCTCGGGCGTGCGGTTGTCACGGTCGATGAAGGGCTGGTCCCGCTCGTCGATGTCAGAGGTGATCAGCTGGGCGCTTTCGGCGTCGGTGCGTGCGACGGTGATGGTCGGCGTACCCATGACGTCGGCGGCCAAACGCGCGGCGACCAGATTGCGCTCATGCGCCTGGGTCGGGATCAGAACCTTGCCGCCCAGGTGGCCGCACTTTTTTTCCGACGCCAGCTGGTCCTCGAAGTGAACGCCGGCCGCGCCCGCCTCGATGAAGGCTTTCATGATCTCGAAGCTGTTCAGCGGCCCGCCGAAACCAGCTTCCGCGTCGGCGACGATGGGAACGAACCAGTCGCGCTTGGCCCCGCCCTCGGCATGCTCGATCTGATCGGCGCGTTGCAGGGTGCGGTTGATGCGGCGGCACAGTTCCGGCGCGGCGTTGGCCGGGTACAGCGACTGGTCGGGGTACATGGCGCCGGCCGTATTGGCGTCCGCCGCGACCTGCCAGCCTGACAGATAGATGGCCTTCAGGCCCGCGCGGACCATCTGCATGGCCTGGTTTCCGGTGACGGCGCCCAGCGCATTGATGAAGGGTTCATCGTGCAGCAACTGCCACAGGCGGTTGGCCCCGCGCTCGGCCAGCGTATGGGTGATCGGCACCGAGCCGCGCAGGCGCAGGACGTCTTCCGGGGTATAGGGGCGCTCGATGCCGTCGAAACGGCCGGCGGGCGAAGGCACCAGATCGGCGAAGGTGGTCATGGTCGAACTCGGTCTCTGAAGGGCGCGGCCGCAGCCGCCGTCTCGGAGACAAGAACACGCGGCGGTCAAAACTGATACAGATCGAACACCGCAAACTAAGTCATCTTGTCACACTATGACTTTGCCTGTTCGGTCACGTTGTGACATCATGCGATGATGAACACCGCCGCTGATCGTAAACTGTTCCTGGGCGCCCGGCTCAAGCGGCTGCGGCGCGATCTGGGGCTGACCCAGACCGCCATGGCCGCCGATCTGGACGTTTCCCCAAGCTATCTCAATCACATAGAACGCAATCAGCGGCCGGTCTCCGCCCAGCTCCTGCTGCGATTGGCGGACACCTATGATGTCGATTTACGCGCGCTGAACCAGGGTGGGGCGGCGGACGAGGCGCGTCTCACGGAGATCCTGACCGATCCTCTATTCAAGGGTCTGTCCGCGCCCCGGCATGAACTGGTGCAACTGCTGGAGGAGGCGCCTGGCGTCGCCGACGCCCTGCTGCGCCTTTATCAGGCTTTCGACGACGGCCGCACGCGCGCCCGCGCCGCCGCCGAGACGGGCGAAAGCCTGATCGAGACCAGCCCCGCCGAATGGGTGCGCGAATACATCCAGTCGCGCGGCAACCATTTTCCCGAACTGGACCAGATGGGCGAAGCCCTGTCCGACGCCCTGTCCGCCGAGGCGCCCGCCCACGCCGACGGCTTCGAACCCGCCGCCCGTCATCGGTTGGCAGCCAAACACGACCTCGGCGTCCGCACCCTGCCGGCCGAGGTCATGGTGGAGTGGACCCGCCGCTACGACCTGCACCGCCGCCGCCTGCTGCTGTCGGAAACCCTGGGGCCGTCCTCGCGCGCCTTCGCCATCGCCTATCAACTGGCCCTGGCCGAGCAAGGGCCAGCGCTCAACGCGCTGGCAGAGGCCGCGAACGCCCCGGACGCGCCCACTCGATCGCTGCTGAAGGTCGCCCTGACCAACACGCTCGCAGCCGCGACCCTTATGCCCTACGCCGCCTTCCAGCGGGCGGCGGAAGAAACGCGCTATGACCTGGCTCGGCTCCAGGCCCGGTTCGGCGTCAGCTACGAACAGGCCGCGCACCGCCTGACCACCCTGTCGCGCCCCACCGCGCGCGGCGTGCCCTTCTTCCTGATGCGGGTCGATCAGGCGGGCAACATCTCCAAACGCTATGCGGCCGGCGCCTTTCCCTTCTCGCGTTTCGGCGGCGCCTGCCCGCGCTGGCGGCTGCATTCGGCCTTCCGCACGCCGGGCCGCATCGTCACCCAGATCATCGAGACTCCAGATGGCGGCCGCTGGTTCACCTTCGCCCGGACGGTCGAGCGGCAAGGCCAAGACGGCTATGGCGAGCACCACGACCTCGCCGTCGGCCTGGGCTGCGAACTGCGTCATGCGCATCGTCTGGCCTACGCCCACGGCATCGACCTGCAGAACCCCGAGGTCACGCCCATCGGCCCGGCCTGCCGCCTGTGCCACCGCCACCCGTGCGCCGAACGCGCCGCCGCCCCCATCGACCGCCCGCTTGCGGTCGACGACTGGTCCAAGTCCGTCAGCCCCTATCCGTTCGGCGCGGCCTGAGGTCTAGCGCCTCTGATCGGCCGTGCGGTCGCGGATGGCGTGGAACTCGGCGGTCGGCTTCCACGCAGGCCAGCTCTCGCTGTCGGCCACCGTCAGCCCCAGCCGATACAGCAGGTCCAGGTTCTGCAAGGCGGCCGTGAAATCATAGTCGGCCCGCCATTCGTCGGTCAGCTTGTGATAGTATTTGGCCATCGCCCCCTCGTAATAGGGTTTGCCCGCCTCGATCCCTCCCTCGACGAAGTCACGGCCCGTCCACGGCATCAGCGCCGGCACCCCTCCGGCCGCGAAGTTGAAATGGTCGGAGCGGTAGTAGAAGCCTTCCTCCGGATAGCCGTCGCCCGTCACCACCCGTCCCTGCACGGCCGCGAACCGGCCCAGGATGTCCTCCAGCTCGGACTTGCCGACGCCGAACACGGCCACGTCGCGCGTCGCCGGCGTGAAGGGCAGCATGTCGATATTGATGTCCGCCGCCGTCTTGGCCAGCGGATAGACCGGATCGGCCGCATAGGCCTCCGACCCCAGCAGCCCCTGCTCTTCGGCCGTGACGTGCAGAAAGACCACGGTGCGCTTCGGCGCCGGTCCGGCCTTGAACGCTCGCGCCATTTCGATCAGACCGGCCGTCCCCGACGCATTGTCCCAGGCGCCGTTGAAGATGTCGTCGCCCTCGGCGTTCGGCGTCCGGGCCTTGCCGACGTGGTCCCAGTGGGCGGAATAGAAGACGTATTCGTCAGGCCGTTCCGTGCCGGGAATCTTAGCCAGCAGGTTGTTGGAGTGGATGACTTCGGTCGTCTCGGCGATATCGACGCTGAGCCGTGCGTTCAGATCGATCACCCCGCCCAGACCCGTCGTCTTGGCGCGCGCCAGCGCGGCGCTCAGCGGTTCCCCGCCGATGGCCGCTCCCGTCTCCATATTGATCGAACCGGTGAACCGGGCGTCCCTGGCGCCTTTCACCGTCATCTGCGGCCGTGTCGCCCCGGCGACCGCACGCCGCCAACGCCCATCGACATCCTGTAGGCTGATGACGCCGACGGCCCCACGCCTCAAGGCTTCCTGCGTCTTGTGCGTCCCTGACCCATAGAAGTTGGGGTCGGCGCCCATGCTGTCCGGCTGCCCACGCAGCACGATCACCACCTTGCCGGTCAGGTCGGCGCTGCCATAGTCGTCCCATTGCGGAGCCGATATGCCGTAACCGGCGAAGACCAGCGGCGCCTCCCGAACCTTCACAACCGGGTCGGCCGGCCCGGCGCGCAGCGTGATGTCGGTCCCCGAGACCAGCGGATGCGAGACGCCGTCCACGCCGGCCCAGGACGCCGTCGGCGCCCGCTCTGGCGTGAACCGCACCAGATCGACAGGCTGCAGCCATGATCCGTCGCGCCCGCCCGGCTCTAGCCCCATCGCCTCGTACTGCGCCTGAAGATAGGCCAGGGTCAGCCGCTCGCCGATCAGGCCGGGAAACCGGCCCTCCATCTCGTCCGACGCCAGATATTTGATGTGGTCCGACAGGCGCTGGGCGCTGAACTGAGGCGTCGCGGCCGAGGCGACGGCGAAGGCGTCCAGCTTGGGCGCCGGCGATGCGACCGGCGTCGTCGCGCAGGCGGCGAGCGCGAGCGCCGCGAGGGCGATCAGGGGTGAACGGCGATGGATCATTGAACGGACTCTACAGGCGAAATGGCAAAGGGGCGGAGATTCCTCCCCGCCCCATCTCGATTTGTAAAAAGACTAGCGACGTTCGGACGCCGTCGTCGCGCGCACCGGCGCGAACTCCGAACCCGACTTCCACTGCGGCCAGTCGCGACCGTTCGCCAGGGCGCGACCGACATCGTAGAAGACGGCCAGGTCCTCGATCATGCCGCTGTAGTCCCAGTCGGGCGACCATTCATCCGCCGCCTGGTGATAGCGTTTGGCGCCATATTCCGACCGCGCCGCCTCGCGCGCGGCGATCGGTTCGTCGCGGAATTCGCCCCGGCTGCCGGCATAGGCCATCGGCACGCCGCGCTTGGCCAGCGGGAAGTGATCGGAACGGTAATAGGTGCCGGCCGCGTTCTCGTAATCCGGCACCAGCGACCGCCCTTGCGGCTGAACCGCCGCCGCCAGACGTTCGTCGAAGTCCGACTGGCCATATCCGGTGACGCCCAGACCGGTGACGCGGCCATAGACGTTCATCGAGTCCATGTTGAACCCGCCCACCGTCTTGGCCAGCGGATAGACCGGGTTCACCGCATAATATTCCGAACCCAGCAGGCCGCTTTCCTCGCCGGTGAAGCTGATCATCACGATGGAGCGTTCGGTGCGCGGCGCGCGACCGAACATGCGCGCCAGCTCCAGCAGACCCGCCGTGCCCGAGGCGTTGTCCACCGCCCCGTTAAAGATGCGGTCGCCGGTCGCATCCGGCTCGCCCATGCCGATGTGATCCCAGTGGGCCGTATAGAGGATCGTCTCGTCCGGATGGGTCGTGCCCGGCAGGCGGGCGATGACGTTGTGGCTGGTGACCTGATTGGCAGCCACGTCGAAGTCGGTCGAGAAGGATGCGCCGGGCAAGGCGACGGGCTGGAAGTCGCGGCTGCGCGCCTGGACCTTCAGCGCCTCGAAATCCAGTCCCGCGCGCCGGAACAGGTCGACCGCCACGTCACGCTGGATCCAGCCCTCCATCGGCACGCGTTCGGCCGCCGCATTCTGGCGCAGGATGTCAAACTGCGGCACGCCCCAGGAGTTGGCGACCGTCTGCCAGCCGTAAGACGCCGGCGCCGTCTCGTGCACGATCAGCACGCCCGCCGCCCCCTGTTTGGCCGCTTCCTCGTATTTGTAGGTCCAGCGGCCGTAATAGGTCATGGCCTTGCCGCCGAAGGTGTTCAGCGCCGGCTCTTCGAAGTCGGCGTCATTGACCAGCACGACCAGGATCTTGCCGCGCAGGTCCTGGCCCTTGAAGTCGTTCCATTGCCGCTCGGGCGCATTGATGCCGTAGCCGACGAAGACCAGCGGCGCGTCCTTCAGACTGACGTGTTCGGCCGGGCGGCGGGTCGAGATGGCGACCTCGCGCCCTTGGGTCATCGGCAGGGTCCAGTCGCCCAGCTTTAGCGAGGCCCGTACATTGGACTGGGTGAAGCGGTTCAGGATCACGTCCTGCGTCCACTGGCCGTTCGGCCCGCCCGGCTCGAACCCGGCGGCGGCGTAGCCTTCGCTCAGATAGCGGATGACCTTGTCCTCGGCCGGGGTGGCGATGCCCCTGCCCTCGAAGCTGTCGTCCGACAGCGTCTTGATGTCCTGCGAGATCCGCGCCGCATCGAAAGTCGGGACGGTGTGAACCGCAGCGGGATTGGACGCCGTGGCGCAGGCGGACAAGGCGGCGCTCGCCAACAAAACGGCGGCGAAAGAAGAGACAAGACGCATGAACTGAAGGCCCCACAGCCGAAAACGATACGCGACCCTAGGGGGCGAACTTCGCCCTGTCGATGCTGCGCCCCGGACCTTTCGTCGCAAACGAAAAAGCCCGCCAAGGCGAACCTTGGCGGGCTTAAGACTTCGATCCGGCGACGACGCTCTTAGTGGGCGACGCCCTTCCAGATGCGGCGGTAGGCGACATAGGTGATGCCGGCGAACAGCAGCAGATAGATCAACACGCCGAAGCCGGCCTGCTTGCGCTCGACCATCTTCGGCTCGGACGTCCAGGCGATGAAGGCCGCCACGTCCTTGGCGTATTGATCGACCGTCTGGGGCGAGCCGTCGTCATAGGTCACCTGACCGTTCTGAAGCGGCGGCGGCATGGCGATGAAGCCGCCCGGCGGAACGTGCTTGTGATCGCCGGTCCAGAACGGCGTCAGGTCGCCGGCCATATAGGGGTTGTAGTGCTGACCCTCGCGGATCTGCAGGCCGGCCGGAGCCGCCTTGTAGCCCGACAGCAGCGAATAGATGTAGTTGGCGCCGTCGTGACGGGCCTTGGCCATGACCGAAAGGTCGGGCGGCGCGGCGCCGCCGTTGCCCGCCGCCGCCGCCGTGGCGTTCGGATAGGGGGCGCGGAACTTGTCGGCCGGCGTGGCGTCGCGCTGGATCGGCTCGCCGGTCTCGCTGTCGATGTCGCCGACCTGGTTTTCCTTGGCCAGAGCCTTCACGACGGGGTTGTCGTTCGGGTTAGGGTACTTCGGATTCCAGAACGGCCCATGACGGTCGCCCAGGTTCCGATAGTGCATCAGGTTCATGCTGTGACAGGCGGCGCAAACCTCGTGATAGACCTTGTAGCCGCGTTGCAGCTGGCCCTGATCATAGGTGCCGAACGGCCCCTCGAAGCTGAACCCGCCCGAGCGCGGATGGGCGGCGGCGCCCGACGCCATGGCGGGAGCGGCTGCGCTCAACAGACCCAGCGCGATGGCGGCCGAGGCGATGATCGTCTTGAACGACACGGTCTTCATTCCAATCGTCATGATTTTCAGACCTTGTGCTCGACGGCGCCGACGCCGGTCAGGACCGGCTCGGAGATCGTCGCCGGGATCGGCAGCGGCTGCTCCTTCAACCCGACCAACGGCATGATGATCAGGAAGAAAACGAAGTAGTAGAGGGTGAAGACCCGCGTCAGCCAAAGGTAGGAGTTCAGGTCGCCGTCGATCAGGGTGAAGGTCTTGAACGACCCGATCACCGGCGCGTCAGGCAGCTGACCACCGCACCAGCCCAGGCCCACGCCCACCACCAGGAAGATGATGAAGAAGGTCCGCATCGTCGGGCGATAGCGCATCGAGCGCACCTTGGACGTATCCAGCCAGGGCAGGACGAACAGCACGCCGATGGCGCTGAACATCGCGACAACGCCGCCGAACTTGTCCGGGATGGCGCGCAGGATCGCGTAGAAGGGCAGCATGTACCACTCGGGCACGATGTGCGCCGGCGTCTGCAGCGGGTTGGCCGGGATGTAGTTGTCGGCGTGGCCCAGAGCGTTCGGCTGATAGAAGACGAAGATGGCGAACAGGATCAGGAACAGGATGATCGCAAAGCCGTCCTTGACCGTGAAATATGGGTGGAAGGGCAGCGTGTCCTTCTTCTCCCGATCCTTGGGGATCAGGATGCCGACCGGGTTGTTCTGACCGGCCGAGTGCAGCGCCCAAAGGTGAAGCACGACGCAACCCAGGATCGCGAACGGCAGCAGATAGTGCAGCGAGAAGAAGCGGTTAAGCGTCGCATTGTCGATCGCCGGGCCGCCGCGCAGCCAGATCAGGATCGGCTCGCCCAGCACCGGGATGGCGCCGATCAGGTTGGTGATGACCTCAGCGCCCCAGAACGACATCTGCCCCCACGGCAGGACGTAGCCCAGGAAGGCGGTGGCGATCATCAGGAAGAAGATTACGCAGCCGATGATCCAGATCATCTCGCGCGGCGCCTTGTACGAGCCGTAGTAGAGGCCGCGCAGCATGTGCAGATAGACGGCGATGAAGAACATCGACGCGCCGTTGGCGTGGACATAACGGATCAGCCAGCCGCCGTTCACGTCGCGCATGATGCGCTCGACCGAGGCGAAGGCCAGATCGACGTTCGGCGTATAGTGCATGGCCAGAACGATGCCGGTGACGATCTGCGTCATCAGGCACAGGGCCAGGATGCCGCCGAAGGTCCACCAGTAGTTCAGGTTCCGCGGCGTCGGCAGGGACATGTAGTCCGCGCCGAAACGGATGATCGGCAGCCGGGTGTCCAGCCACTTCTCGACGCCCGTCTTCGGGACGTAGGTGCTCTCGTGATCGCTCATGATTCCCCCTTGGTCCTCAGCCGATCTTGACGCGGGTGTCGGACAGATAATCGTATTCCGGCACCACCAGGTTCAGAGGCGCCGGCCCCTTACGAATGCGGCCGGAGGCGTCGTAGTGCGAGCCGTGGCAGGGGCAGAACCAGCCGCCGTAATCGCCCGCGCCGAAGGTCGGCACGCAGCCCAGGTGCGTGCACGAACCGATGACGACCAGATATTTCTCGTGACCCGGCTTGGTGCGCTCGGCGTCGGTCTGGGGCTGCTTCAGGTCCGGGGCGTGATCGTCCGCGATGACCTTCTGCAGCTCGGACGGGGTGCGATAGCGCACGAACACCGGCTTTCCCTGCCATTTGATGACGACCTGCTGGCCTTCCTGAACCTTGGTCAGGTCGAACTCGATCGACGCCAGCGCCAGCGTATCGGCCGCCGGATTCATCTGGTTGATCAGCGGCCAGGCGATCATGGCGCCCGCGCCGACCGCCGCGGCGCCCGCCGCAATGTAGATAAAGTCCCGACGATTGGGATCACCGCCCTCAGGGCTGTGACCGTCTTCCGTATGCACGACCGATTCGGCCACGTTTCCACCTCTCGAACGCCGCAGAAGACCCCCAAGGGCGTCCCCAGCCACGGCACGAACCAACAAAAGACGCCGGGAATCCCCGACGGCCCGTGACTTGCGCCGCATTGGACGCAAGCTGCTGACGTTTCTTGCGAAACGCTCGCAAACAGACCGCGACAAACCCCCTCGCCGCGCGTATGTCAGGCCTTAGAATGCGTCTCGCCCTTTTTCAACCTGACATTCCTCAGAACGTCGGAGCCTGCATCCGATTGTCGGCCTGTTTCGGCGTCGATCTACATGTGATCGAGCCGACCGGCTTCCGTTTCGACGACCGCGCCATGAAGCGCGCCGCCCTCGACTACGGCCCGCTGTCGCACATGACCCGCCACGCCGACTGGGAGGCCTTCCAGGCGGATCGTTCGGCCGGGCGGCTGGTGCTGCTTACGACCAAGGGCGCGACGCCCCTGCCCGATTTCGTCTTCCAGCCCGACGACACCCTGCTGTTCGGCAAGGAAAGCGCCGGCGCCCCTGACTATGTCCACGCCGCCGCCGACGCCCGTGTCGTCGTGCCGCTGCGCCCGGAGGCCCGTTCCCTGAACCTGTCGGTCACCGCCGGCATCGCCCTGTGGGAGGGCCTGCGCCAGACCGGTGGATTCGGGTGAACGGAATTTACCTCGTCTGGTAACGCCCTCTACAATCACGCATTGATAAGCAAGCGCCTCCAAGTTCAACTGCGGGGCGCGAAGCACGATGGACACAACTTCCGCCGTGGTGGCGATCATCGTCTTCCTGGTGATCGTCGGGGCCTGGGAACTCAGCCGCAAGCGCCCCAAGCGTCGCCACACCCATCGTTCCAATCTCGGCAGCTTCAGGCCCGGCGCCAAGATCGCTGCTCGACCGCAAGTCGCGACGGCCCAACTCGACACGGTGATGCGCGCCGCCTTTCAGGCTAGACCTCTGATGTCCCGCGCCGAAGCTTCGGTGTTCTATACTGCCGAACGCGCGATAAAGCGCCTCGACATCAAGGGGCGAGTGATGGCGCAAGTTTCGCTTGGCGAGATTCTGCGGTCACCAGACGACGAGGCCTTTCGCGCCATTAACAGCAAACGCGTCGATATTCTGGTCATCTCCCAAACTGGCTGGCCCCTCGCCGCCGTCGAATACCAGGGTGAAGCGCACTACCAGGGCACAGCCTACGCGCGTGACGCCGTCAAGAAAGCTGCGCTCCAACGCGCCGGAATCGCCTATCTCGAAGTGACGCCCCAACACAGCGCCGAAGATATTGAGCGCGATCTCGCCCGCGTCCTGCAGGCGCAAATGGCGCCCGCTTAAGACTCCAGCCGCGCCATCGACGGGCGTTCGCCGGACTTTGACGCCGCGACGGCCTCAACCGCTCGCATGACCCGCAGCAGGTTCTCGCCGGCGATTTTGCGGATGTTGGCCTCGGTCCAGCCCGCCGCCATCAGGGCCGCCAGGATTCGCGGATAGGCATCCACCCCGCCCATGCCTTCCGGCAGGCTGCCGATGCCGTCGAAGTCGGCGCCCAGGCCGACATGGTCGATGCCCGCCACTTCACGCACGTGCTGAATATGCGCCACCACGTCGGCCAAGGTCGCCTGAGGCGTCGGATTGGCGGCGGTCCAGGCGGTCAGCCCGGCCTCGACCGCGCCGGGATCGCCGGGGTTCAGGGTCTTCAGCCGCGCCTCCTCGCCCGCCTTGGCCCCGTTCCAGGCCCGCACCGCCTCGGACACGAAACCGGGCGCCAGGTTGATCATCACGATGCCGCCGTCCTGCGGCATCATCCGCAGCACCCGATCCGGCACGTTGCGCGGATGATCCGTGACCGCCCGCGCCGAGGAGTGGGAGAAGATCACCGGCGCATCGGACACGCGCATGGCGTCCAGCATCGTCTCCTCGGAGACGTGGCTGAGGTCGACCATCATGCCCAGCCGGTTCATCTCTTTGACCACCGCCTCGCCGAACGGGCTGAGCCCGCCCCATTTCGGCGCATCCGTCGCGCTGTCGGCCCAGGTCGTGGTCTTGGAGTGGGTCAGGGTCATGTAGCGCGCGCCGGCCCGATAGAATTCACGCAGCAGGGCCAGGGAATCGTCGATCGAATAGCCGCCCTCCATCCCGATCAGGCTGGCGATCCGGCCCGATTTGAACACGGCATCCACCTCGTCCGCCGTGGTCGCGAGGCCGAAGGTGTCGGGATGGGCGGCGATGATGCGTTTGGCCGTGTCGATCTGCTCGAAGGTTTCCTCGACCGCCTCCAGCGGCGTCAGGATGGCAGGCACATAGACGGACCAGAACTGCCCTCCGACGCCCCCGGCCCGCAGGCGCGCGATATCGGTATGCAGTTTGGTCGACGCCGCCAGATTCTTCGTCAGATCAACGGCGTAAACGTCGTTTCCATATTGCTGTCGCAGCGCCCACGGCAGGTCGTTGTGCCCGTCGATCAGCGGCGTGGTCTTCAGAATCTCCATCACCCGCGCCTCATCGGCGTCCTGTGCCTGGACCGCCCCTCCCAGCGCGAGCGATACGACGGCGACGGAGACGAGACGGCGAATCATGGGCGGGCTTCCTGAAAGGGCAGGCGGCCATTAGCGCCCGCGATTCTGCTTATGACAACCTGTCCGGATGACGCCGCCGCCGCGACGTGGTTCAAGCGCGCCATGAGCGACGCCGTCTTCTCCGATCCGCTCGACCTGAAGAAGGTCGAGACCCGCGCCTGGTTCGAACATCTGCGCGACCGCATCCACGCCGCCTTCGAGGCGCTGGAGGACGCCGCCCCCGTCGACCTGTTCCCCGGCGAACCCGGTCGCTTCGTCCGCACCCCATGGGAACGGCCCGAGGGCGGCGGCGGCGTCATGGGCATGATGCACGGCCGGCTGTTCGAAAAGGTCGGGGTCCATGTCTCTACCGTCCACGGCGCCTTTCTCGCCGACTACGCCAAGAATGTGCCCGGTGCCGACGTCGATCCGCGCTTCTTCGCGACGGGAATCAGCCTGATCTGCCACCCCGTCAGCCCTCGCATCCCGGCCGTTCACATGAACACCCGCTTCATCGCCACGACCAAGAGCTGGTTCGGCGGCGGCGGCGATCTGACGCCCGTGCTGATGGTGGATCGTCGTCAGGATCACCCCGACACCGTCGCCTTCCACGCGGCCATGCAGGCCGCCTGCGACGCCCACGACCCGACCTGGCACGCCAAATACAAGGCCTGGTGCGACGAGTATTTCTATCTGCCCCACCGCAAGGAGCCGCGCGGCACCGGCGGCGTCTTCTACGATCATCACGACAGCGGCGACTATGAACGAGACTTCGCCTTCACCCGCGACATCGGCCTGGCCTTCCTGGACGTCTATCCGCGCATTGTCGCCGCCCGCATGGCCGAGCCCTGGACGGCCGAGGAACGTGACGAACAGCTGATCCGCCGGGGCCGCTATGTCGAGTTCAATCTGCTCTACGACCGCGGCACCATGTTCGGGCTGAAGACGGGCGGCAACGTCGACTCGATCCTGTCGTCCATGCCGCCGGTGGTGAAGTGGCCCTAGCCCATCGCCTCGACAAACACGTCGCCGGCGCGGCTGCGATATCGTTCGCGGTGTCGTAACAGGCGGAACGGCCGCTCGGGCAGGGTGAAGGGCGCCGTCACCAACCGCCCGGCGGCCACGGACGCATAGGCCACGCTTTCCGACAGGGCCGTGGCTCCTGCCCCGGCCTCGGCCGCCGCCAGCACGGCTTCGTTCGACGGCAGGGTCATCGACACCGACAAGGCCGTGGGATCGACCCCGATGTCCCGCACCGCCGCCTCCAGCGTCGACCGCGTCCCTGACCCGACCTCCCGCAACACCCACGGCTGGCCCGCCAGATCCTTCGGCTCCAGCCGACGTCGCGTCGCCCATGGATGGTCCGGCGTCACCAGCACGGCCAGCCGATCCGACCCCACCTGGACCTGCGACAGGGCCGGTTCGTCCACCGCCCCCTCGACCAGGCCGATCTCCGCGGCGCCGCTCAGCACCGCCTGCGCCGCCTCGCGCGTGTTGCCGATCTCGACCGCCAGTTCAACGCCAGGATAAGCCGTGTGGAAATCCACCAGCCGGCGCGGCAGCCAGTAGCTGGCGATGGTCTGGCTGGCGAACACCGCCAGACGCCCGCGCCGCAGGGCGCTCATGTCCGCCAGCGCCGCCTCGGCCGCCGCCGCCCGCGCCAGCACCGCCTTGGCCTCGGGCAGGAAGGCGCGGCCGGTCTCGTTCAGCACCACGCCCCGCCCGACCCGATCGAACAGCCGCACGTCATGCTCGGCCTCCAGAGCTGCCAGCGCATTCGACACCGCCGACTGCGTCAGGTTCAGCGCCCTTGCCGCCGCCGTCACATGGTCACGCTCGGCGACGGCGACGAAGATACGCAGGCGTTCCAAGGTCACGATTGATCTCCAAATCGGATTGAAATGACCATAACTATCCGTTGGACCGCCGTCGAGGGCAGGCGCATCACGCTTGACGATGAAGTCCGCCGCCCTGCCCGCCCCCGTCCACGCGCCCACGCTGGCGTCGGCGACGGCGTTCACGCGCAAAATCCGACCCGGCGTCATGCTGTGCCTGCTGGTCACTCTGGGCGCCATCGGCCTGACCAGCATCGAGCGCGACGCGATCGGCCATGTCTGGCTGGAGCCGCTGGTGCTGGCGATCCTGCTGGGCGCCGCCGTCCGCACCGCCTGGACGCCCGATGCGCGGTTCAAGGCCGGAATCGACTTCTCGGCCAAGACCCTGCTGGAGGTCGCGGTGGTGCTGCTCGGCGCCTCGGTCAGCGCCGCCACCCTGTCGTCGCTCGGCGTCGGCTTCGTCCTGGGCATCTTCGCCCTGGTCGCCATCGCCATCGTCGTCGGTTTCGGCGTCGGTCGCGCCTTGGGTTTGAACCCGCGCATGGCCCTGCTGGTCGCCTGCGGCAACGCCATCTGCGGCAACTCCGCCATCGCCGCCGTCGCCCCTGTCATCGACGCCGACGGGAAAGAGGTCGCCGCCTCCATCGCCTTCACCGCCGTGCTCGGCGTGATCGTGGTTCTGGCCCTGCCCCTGCTGGGCGGCCTGATCCACCTGAACGGCCTGCAATACGGCGCCCTGGCCGGTCTGACCGTCTATGCGGTGCCGCAGGTGCTGGCCGCCGCCGCTCCGTTCGGCGTGGTCGCCACCCAGACCGGCACGGTGGTCAAGCTGGTGCGGGTGCTGATGCTCGGTCCTGTCATCCTCGCCCTGTCGCTGATCTTCCGCGACCGCGCGCCCGGCGCCGCAAAGCCCGGCCTGTCGCGCCTGCTGCCTTGGTTCATCATCGGCTTCCTGGTGATGATCGGCCTGCGCTCGTTTGACCTGATCCCGCAGGCCGCGCTGGCGGCCATGGCCGCCACCTCGAGCCTGCTGACTGTCGTCGCCATGGCCGCCCTAGGTCTCCAGACCGACATCCGCGCCGTCGCCCGCGCCGGCGGCCGCGTCGTCGCCGCCGTCATCCTGTCGCTGGGCGCTTTGGTGGTGCTGGCGCTGGCGCTGATCCGGCTGCTGGGGCTCTAAATCCCGCTGCCGTCATCCTCGACCGGCGGCGGGGTCAGTAGCAGGAAGGCGCGAATCCAGGCGGTCAGCACCGCCCGGTCATTGGGCCGCTTCAGACTGTCGATCGCCTGATCCGCCACATCATGCGGGATGCGCGCTCCGCGCCGTCCCTCGATCAGGGCCGCCGCATAGTCCGGCTGAAACTCCGGGTGGCACTGGAACGAGATCGCATCGTCGCCCCACGCCAGACCGGCGTAGGGCGTAAAGCCGCTGGACGCGATCACCCGCGCATCGTCCGAAACCGAGACGACCTGATCCTGATGCGACACGGGAATGGCGATCGTCCGCGCCCGCGGATACATCCACGGCGCATCCTCACGCACGTCATAGCGGTGCAGCCCGACGCCCCATCCCCTGTGCGACTTCTCGACCACGCCGCCGAACGCATGGGCCAGCGCCTGATGCCCGAAACAGATGCCGACCAGCCGTGTCCGCCCCCGCGCCGCCCTCAGCCAATCGATCAACTGCGGGATCCACGGCAGGTCGTCATAGACCCCCGCCGCCGACCCTGTGACGATGGCACCCTGAAAGACGGAAGGATCCTCGGGCAGATGCCCCGACTGAACGTCGAACCGCGTCGTCGGCACGCCCTCGCCCAACAGGGCCCGAAACCGCGCGGGATAGTCGTCGAAATCGTCCTTCAGATGTTCCGGCGGGTGCCCGGTTTCCAGAATGGCGATGCGCGTCATGCAACCAACCTAGTGACTGCGGTCAGAAGGTCCAGACCTCGGCCCGTCCGCCCGCTTCGCCGAGCGCCCCGGCGACCCAGCCGCAAATCTCGGTCGCGGCCGCTTCCGCGCCCGCCGGCGGATTGACCACCACCATGGCGCAGCCGTTCATCTTCATCGGATTGGTCAGCGGCCTCAGCCGCGCCTCGGCGACCAGGGTCGGCCCCGCCTTGCCCTGCAGCCGCCGGATGAAGCCGTCGAAGGTCTCCAGATCCTTCAGCGGCGTCCAGATGGCCACCGTCGCCGTCGGATCACGCCTCACCACCGAAATCGCAGTCTCGGCCGAGCGGATATAGTCGTCAGGCTTCTCGAACGGCGGGTCGATCAGCACCAGCGGCCCGCTTACCTTCGCCGCCTCCGCGACCACCGCCGCGTAGCCGTCGCCCTCGCGCGCCTCGGCGTTCGCTCGCCCCTTCAGCGCCTCGGCCAGCATGACCCGAACCGGCGGGTTCAGCTCGAACCCGACATACCGACCGCCGGGCGTCAGCGCGTCCGCGATCAGCACCGGCGACCCCGGATAGAACCGCGCCCCGCCGTCGGGATTCAGCGCCGCGACCTCGCCCGCCAGCGCGTCCATCAGGGGGGTACGCCCCTCCGCGGACATCAGCCGCGCCACCCCGGCCTCGGCCTCCTTCGACCGCGCGCCATCGCCCGACAGATCGTACAACCCCGCCCCCGCATGGGTATCGAAGACCGTCAGCGGCCCCGCCGCCTGCCTAGCCTTCACCAGCCAAAGCACCAGGGCGTGCTTGACCAGGTCGGCGAAGTTTCCGGCGTGAAAGCTGTGGCGATAGTTCATGCCGCCTCGTCCCGCGCCCGGCCCGCGCGGTCAAGCGGAACTCGCGCGCCAGACACGGCGTTCGGCCTAAGTCCTTGTACGGAAAGATGCGATGGCCGCCAAAACCACCCTCACCGACGCGCAACGCAAGCCGCCCAACGGCGTCGCGACCCAGGCCAAGCGCGGTCTCGACCTGCGCGACAAGCACGACCGGGGCGGCACCGAGGTCGGCGTGCGCCGCGCCCATCAATTGGCGGACCAGAAGCCCGTCTCGGACAAGGACATCAAGGACATCTACAGCTACTTCGCCCGCCACACCGTGGACAAGGACGGCAAGGGCTGGGGCAGCCGCACCGATCCTTCCGCCGGCTATATCGCCTGGCTGCTGTGGGGCGGCGACCCGGCCGAACGCTGGATCAAACGGCTGCATGACCGTCTCGAAAAGGCGAACGGGTGATGGCAGACGGATCGCACGCCTTCGACATCGCCGCCGAAGTCCCCCAAGGCCTCAGCTATTGCAGCGACGAGTTCGCGGGCCTGACGCGCCGCCGCGCCGGCAAGGGCTGGTCGTATCGCGACGCCAAGGGCAAGACCGTGACGGACGCCAAGACCCTGGCCCGCATCCGCGCCCTGGCCATTCCGCCTGCCTGGACTGACGTCTGGATCTGTCCCAAGGCCAACGGCCATATCCAGGCCACCGGCCGGGACGTGAAGGGCCGCAAACAATACCGCTATCACAACGACTGGAGCACGGCCCGCTCCGAGAACAAGTTCGACAAGCTGCCGGCCTTCTCTCGGAACTTGCCGAAACTGCGGGAGAAGGTCGAACATGATCTGGCTCTTCGCGGCGTCTGTCGCGACAAGGTGCTGGCCACCGCCGTGCGCCTGCTGGAGATCACCCTGATCCGGGTCGGCAACTCCATATACGCCAAACAGAACCGCAGCTACGGCCTGACGACCCTGCACAAACGTCACATCGACGTGGACGGCGCGGCCCTGACGTTCGAGTTTCGCGGCAAGAGCGGCAAGGATCACAGCGTCAGCGTCAAGGACCGGCGCCTGGCCAAGGTTGTGCGGCAGCTTGAAGGCCTGCCCGGCCAGCAACTGTTCAAATACCGCGCGGCCGACGGCACGCTATGCCCGGTCGATTCCGATGATGTGAACGCATACATCCGCGAGGCGATGGGCGAGCAGTTCTCGGCCAAGGACTTCCGCACCTGGGCAGGTACCGTCTCGGCGGCGCGGGCGCTGCGCGACACCGAGGCCCCGACCTCGCCTACCGACGCCAAGCGAAAGATCACCGTCTGCGTCAAGGCCGTCGCCGGCCTGTTGGGCAACACCCCAACCGTCTGCCGCGCTTCCTACGTCCACCCCAAGGTCTTCGCCCTGTTCGAAAGCGGCGAAATCGGCAAGGCCTTGCCGGGGTCGGAGACCAAGGGGTTCGAAAAGGCGCTGATCAAACAACTGCTGGCGGTGTGACGCGATTGGCGGCTTAAATTCGGCGCGGCGTCTTCTGAAGCGTTCGCCCCCGCCCTATCTTCGCCCCATGCCCATCGCCCGTCTCGACAGTCGCGCCCTGATCTCCGTCACGGGCGAGGAGGCGAAACCCTTCCTGCATAATCTGCTGACCCAGGACGTGGAGACGCTGGCCGACGGCGAACTGCGGTTCGGCGCCCTTCTGTCCCCGCCTGGCCGCCTGCTGTTCGACCTCTTCCTTCTTGGACAGGCTGACGGCGTTGTTCTGGATGTCGCCGCCGAGCGCCGCGACGCCCTGATCCAGCGCCTGTCGATGTACAGGCTGCGCGCCAAGGTTCAGGTCGCCGCCGACGACCACCCGGTGTTCGCCGCCTGGCCCGAGGCGCCCGCCGGCTTCATCCTCGACCCCCGCACGTCCCTGATGGGCGGCCGATTCTATGGCGAGGCGACTGCGGACGCCGCCGAGGCCGACTACGACGCCCATCGCCTGTCGATCGGCCTGCCCGATCCGACCGCCGACGCGCCCCAGGACAAGACCTATCCGATCGAGGCCGACTTTGACCTGCTGAACGGCATCGATTTCCAGAAGGGCTGTTTCGTCGGCCAGGAGACGACCTCGCGCATGAAGCGCCGGGGCACGATCAAGAACCGGATGCTGCCGCTGGACTTCGACGGCCCGCCCCCCGCCTTCGGCGCCGAGGTCCTGAAGGGCGAACTGCGCGCGGGCGAGGTCCTCTCGGGGCAGGACGGTTCGGTCATGGCCCTTCTGCGCGTCGACCGCCTCGACGGCGACCTGACCGTGGACGGCCGCCCGGTGCGCTTGCGCAAACCCGCCTGGATGGGCGAGGACGTCCTTCCCTCCTCCAACGCGTGAGCCCCCCCATGAAGATCGCCGATCAGATCGTTCTCGTCACCGGCGGGGCGCGCGGCGTCGGCGCCGCGTGCGTCCGCGCCTTCGCCCATGAAGGCGCCCACGTCGTCATCAATTGGAGGAACAGCGGCGAGGCCGCGAACGCCCTAGCCGCCGAGATCGGCGAGCGCGCCCTCGCCCTCCAGGCCGACGTGACCGACCGCGCGGCGGTGGACGCCATGGTCGCGGCCGCCCAAGCCCGCTTCGGCGGCGCCGTCACCACCGTCGTCAACAACGCCCTGGACTACAGCTTCAACGGCGACGCCCGGTCGCAGATGACCGCCATCGGCTGGGACGAGATGGATCGCCAGTTCTCGACCGTCGTGCGCGGTGCCCTGAACCTGATCCAGGCGACCGCGCCCGGCATGGCTGCGGCCCGGTTCGGCCGCATCGTCAACATCGGCACCAATCTGTTCCAGAACCCGGTCGTGCCCTACCACGACTACACCGCCGCCAAGGCCGCCCTGCTCAGCCTGACCCGCACCGCCGCCGGCGACCTCGGCCCTGACGGCGTCACCGTCAACATGGTCTCGGGCGGTCTCCTGCGCACCACCGACGCCAGCGCCGCCACGCCCGAGGCCGTCTTCGACCTCATCGCCGGCATGACCCCGCTGCGATCGGTGACCACGCCGGAAGAGTTCGCCGACGCCGTCCTCTTCTTCGCCTCCCCCTGGAGCCGCGCGGTCACCGGCCAGAACCTGGTCGTGGACGGCGGATTGGTCCGGGACTGAAATGATGACCGTCTCCTCCCTATCGCATGGCGATGGGGAGGTGGCGCGGCGCTCTTGCGCCGTGACGGAGGGGCTCTTAGGCGCCTCACCGCCGCCTGTGGGACTTCAAAGAGCCCCTCCACCGCTTTGCGATCCCCCTCCCCATTTCATGGGGAGGAGACGAGACACATCCTATTATCGCAGAATATTTTACGGTATTCCAGTCGCTTAGCTTTTACCAGCGTCAATCGACCGTCCCCTTCCTAAACGCCCTTACAATGCGCAGTTTTACGACGAAGGGAGACGAAGATCTGGGCTTGTCGCACTGTTTTTCCGCCGTCAAACTTCACCCGCGAAATTGCACTTTCTTGCACTTTGCACGCGTTCTTGAGGTGCAGTGCAGTTGCGCCCAGCCTCCGAGATTAGACGAATTAGACACTTTAGACGGTGTTTTTCCTCCGTCGCCCCGACGCCGAACGCCCTTCCATCAATCGGAACAGACTGGCAACTTCAGGCCATGACCGACTCACACGCCTCAGAGGTTTTCGGCGGCCGATGCGGCTGGTGCGGGACCGACCCGCTCTATGTCGCCTATCACGACACCGAATGGGGCGTGCCTGAGCGCGATCCCCGCGCCCTGTGGGAAAAGCTGGTGCTCGACGGCTTTCAGGCCGGCCTTGCCTGGATCACCATCCTCAGAAAACGCGACGGCATCCGCGACGCCTTCGACGGTTTCGATCCCGAGATCGTCGCCCGCTATAAAGAGGCCGATATCCAGCGCCTGTTGTGCGATCCGCGCATCATCCGCTCGCGCGCCAAGATCAACGCGGCCATCCGGGGCGCCCAGATCTGGCTTCAGATGCGTGATGACGGCGAGGACTTCTCCGCCTGGCTCTGGTCCTTCGTCGGCGGCGAACCGATCCAGACCCACTACGCCGACTATCGCCAGGCCCCGACCCAGACCGAACAGTCCGTCGCCATGGCCAAGGCCCTGAAGAAACGCGGATTCAACTTCTGCGGCCCGGTCATCGTCTACGCCTTCATGCAGGCGGTCGGCATGGTCAACGATCACCAGACGACCTGCTTCCGTCACGCCCAGGTTCGTGCGATGGCGGGCCATGGCTAAAGCCCCCGCGAATCCAAAAGCCTTCCCGACCCTCGCGCTGGAAACGGTGCTGATGCAGCGGGTCAAAGGTCACGTCTGCGGCGTGGACGAGGCCGGGCGTGGTCCCTGGGCCGGGCCCGTCTCGGCGGCGGCTGTGATCCTGAACCCTGACGACCTGCCGCCCGGCATCAACGACTCCAAGGCCCTGACGGAAAAGCGCCGCGCCGCCCTGGAGCCCGAGGTCAAGGCCCGCGCCGTCGCCTGGGGCGTCGGCTTCGCCTCGGTGGAGGAGATTGAGGAAATGAACATCCTGCACGCCACGGGTCTGGCCATGTGCCGCGCCATCGAGGCCTTGCAGGTCCAGCCGGTCGCCGCCCTGGTCGACGGCAACTATCGCTTCAAGCTTCCCTGCGAAATCCAGACGGTCGTCGGCGGCGACGGCCTGTCGCTATCCATCGCAGCGGCCTCCATCCTGGCCAAGACCGCGCGGGATCGTTTAATGATCGATCTGGACGCCCAGTATCCCGGGTACGGCTTCGCCAGCCACAAGGGCTACAACGCCCCCATCCACCAGAACGCTTTGAAAACCTTGGGCCCCTGCCCCGCCCATCGGCGCAGCTGGTCGCCGATCAAGGCGCTGTTGCAGTGGGCCTGACGCCGTCTCAGATGTGCAGGAAGCCGCCCAGCAGCGCGCCCATCAGGGCCGCCACAGCCGCCCCGGCGATCGCCATCATCCAGCGCGGCGGCGGCGCCACCTCGGGCTCCACGTCGATGTGTTCGGCGGGCTGAACCGCCTCGACCGGGCGGGCGTAACGCGCGGCGTTGTGGGTGAAGGTCGCATCCGCCGTCCGCGGCGCCCACGAGCGCGGCTCGGCTGCCGGACGAACGCGGTAATCGTCGGGGCGATCAGTCTTGGGAGCGGTGTACGGGTGCGGTTGCATAGTCCCTCAACGGCGCGAAACGATTCGCGTTCCGCCCAACCCGCCGTTGTTTTCATTGGTGTCTATGCGGCCACGGGCAGGGCCACCGGCCGCTCCGTCACCACGAACAGATGCTCGACGTTCTTGAGCCGCCCCACCTGCCCAACCTTCTCGCCCTTGGGGTTATGAATGCCGATCCGGGCGCCGACATAGCGGGGGTGCGGCACCTCCAACACCTGCACATGGCCCCGCGCCGACAGCATCTCGACCAGGTCGGCGCGGCTCAGATACCCCTCGTCATTGAAGCTGACGATCAGGTTCGGCGCCTTGACCCGCTCGATCACGGTCCGCAGGGCCGGACCGATGCCGGGCCGGCTGTTGAACGCGCTCTTGCGCGTCCTCACGTCCACCCGCTTGTTGGCGATCCCATAGGTCTCGGGCCGGTCCCATAGCACCAGGCTCTCCCAGCAGTGGTAGTTCCCCAGATAGGAATGCTGATTGTAAGGCGGATCCAGATAAACCAAATCCGCCTCGACCTGTTCGGCGATCTCGACCGCATCGCCCTGCGTCGCGCGGCACGGCCCGTCCACGGCCGGAACCAGATCCGGCGTCCGCAGCTCCAGCGTCTTCAACGCCCTCGGCGCCCATTGCTTCATATAGGCCATCTGAACCCCGGCGGTGGAATCCACCCGGTCCGCCGCCTCCATCAGGCTGACCAGAGCGATGGCCTTGAGTTCCGGCTCCAGTCCCATCGCCTCGATGCGGTCGCGCATGGCGTCGATCCGCGCCCCGTTGTCCGGGTGGAAATATCGCGCATCCTGACAAAAGGCCTGGGTGAACCAGCCCGCCTCGGGCTTCACCGTCCGCAACTCGGCCAGCACGACCTCGGCCCGCTGGACCCACCGCTCTCGATCCGCCTGAACATAGGTCGTCGCCAAGGCGTGGGCATAGGCGTTCAGGTCGTTCGACCAGACTTGAAACCCCAGCTTCTTCAAGGCATGCCCGACCCGCGCCGTGCCCGAAAACAGATCACACACCCGCCCGCCCTGCGGCAGCACCCCCGCCACCGCACCTGTCACATGCCCCAGCAAGGCGCGCTTGGAGCCGATATATTTGATCATGACGCGGCCCGACTCATCGCGGCAGCATAGCGGGTTGCAGCAAAGCGCGAGAGGGGCCGCGTCGAGAGCCCTAGTAGCCTCAGAACTTGCGGCTTACGCCCAAAGACACGACCCACGGATCGAGGTTCACGCTGGACTTCAGGGCGCCGTCGTTAATCTTGGCGTCGGTCTCGAACCAGACCTTCTTGACGTCGACATTCAGGCTCCAGGGCCCCTGAATCCCGACATCCGTGCCCGCTTGAAGCGCGTAGCCGAAACCGTCGTCCAGATCGACGGTGAAGCCGTTCTTGTCCTTGCCGCTGTAGAACAGCATGTAGTTCACGCCAGCGCCGACATAGGGGCTGAAGCTCCCCTGGCTCAGCGGGCGGTATTGCAGGGTGACCACCGGCGGCAGGACCCAGGTCTCATGCACGGCCACGTCCGTCGCGCCGCCCTGGGCGCGAATCTCGTGCTGGGTCGTACCCAGGATCGCCTCGACCGCGAAGTGATCGGTCAGGAAGTAGGTGAAGCCCAGGGTCGGCATGACGCTGTCCCCCACATCCACCTTCAGGCCGGTGTCCGCGCCCGCAGCCGTGGTGATGGCGTCATCGGCCTGGGAGAAGACGTCGGTGACGCGCCCGCTCACCAGGAAGTCGCCCTTCTTCGGGGCCTCCCAAGCGACGGATGTCTGAGCGAAGGCCGGCGCCGCGCAGGCGGTGAAGGCGACGGCGGCAAGCAGCAGGGTCTTGGTATTCATCTTCTGATCCCCGACGCCCTGGCCGCCTCGTGCGGCCTTCGTCAGGCGTCTGAGCGGGGATGTGCGCCCCGGTGGACGCCTCGGCCTTGATCCAGCGCAAATCGTTCAGCGGGTGGACAATCTGTCCACTCACACCACCCGCGCATGCCTTTGCTGAAGAGTCGCCGCACCGGGATCGAAGGCGGCGCAAACCGCCCTGACGAACGGACGGCCCAGGTCGGTCACCGCCACCACCGTCCCGTCGAGCCGCACCAGACCATCGTCGACGAAGCGCTCCAACAGGGACAAGGCGCCGGCGACGTCCGACAGGTCTCGACCGCGACGTCGAACGATGGGCGCAAGATCAACGACGAAATCGCACATCAGCCGCTCAATGATCTCGCTGACGAACATGTCGCCTTCGGTCAGGGCGACGCCTCGGGCGACCGGTAGATCGCCCGACTCGACAGCGCGGCGCCAGTCGCGCTCCTGCGCATGGTTTTGAACGAAACCCTTGGGCGTGCGGCTGATCGACGAGGCGCCCAGGCCGATCAGCACCTCTGCGGCGTCGGTGGTGTAGCCCTGGAAGTTGCGATGCAGCCGTCCGGCCCGGTCCGCCGCCGCCAACCCGTCGTGCGGCAGGGCGAAATGATCCAGCCCGATCGCCTGCCACCCCTTGCCGACCAGATAGCGGGCCGCCGCCTGGCTCTGGGCGAAGCGCGCTTCGGCGTCCGGCAGGTCGGCGTCGTTGATCAACCGCTGATGCGGCTTCATCCACGGCACATGGGCATAGCCGAACAGGGCGATCCGTTCCGGCCTCAGTGTCGTGACCTGCCCCAGGGTGGTGATGACGTTCTCGACGGCCTGAAGCGGCAGGCCGTACATCAGATCCAGGTTGAGGGAGGTCACGCCCTGCCCCCGCAAGGCTTCGGCCGCCCAGCGGATGGTCTCGAAACTTTCGGGCCGGTTCACCGCCGCCTGGACACGCGGCGACAGGTCCTGCACCCCCAGACTGGCGCGGCTCAGGCCGATGCGGCCCGCCGCCTCGACCCACTCCTGCGTCAGGACTTCGGGATCCAACTCGGCGGCGATTTCGAAACAGTCGCCCAGGTCGAACCACGCGGACAGACCGGCGAACAGTCGCTCAAGATCGTCCGGCGACAACATGTTGGGGGTGCCGCCGCCCAGATGGATCGAGCCGACACGGACCGGCCGGCCGATCCGGGCCAGAACCAGATCCGCCTCGCGCAGCAGCAGATCGACATAGCTGGAGATGACGCCCGCCCGGTTGACCGCCCGGGTGTTGCAGCCGCAGTACCAGCACAGCCGCTTGCAGAAAGGCAGGTGCAGATACAGCGAGACCGGCTGATCGGAGGGCGTGCGCCCCAGCCAGTCGGACCACTCGCCGGGTCCGACGGCAGTCGTGAACTGGGCTGCCGTCGGATAGGAGGTATAGCGCGGCGCATGGGCGTCATAGCGCGCGATCAGGTCGCGAACGGACAGGCGCGCGGGGCTAGAGAGGGACATCGCCCTCTTTCGATGCGTCGGGCGTGGACAGGCCGGCGTCGCCTTCGTCAAACAGATGGAACTCGTGCCACAGGCCGTTCAGCACGCCGAAACCGACGGCCAGGCCAAGCCCCAGGATCCAGGAAAAATACCACATGGTTCTGCGCTCCTAAGGGTCAGTACAAATCGGGGTTGGTCTTGAGGGCGGCGGTCGACGTGCGGCCCCACAGCACGCGATAGACCCAGGCGGTGTAGAGCAGCACCAGAGGCAGGAAGATCAGCGTGCAGATCAGCATGATGAACAGGGTCAGATGGCTGGACGAGGCGTTCCACACCGTCAGGCTGGACTGAGGATTGACCGAGCTGGGCAGGATGAACGGGAACATCGACAGGCCGACGGTGGAGATGACGCCCACCGCCGACAGCGACGATCCGCCGAACGCCAGCGGCGCGGACCGCCGCCACATGCCGACCAGACCGACCAGCGCGCCCAGGAAGCCCAGGGCCGGTGCGATCAGCATCCACGGATAGCGGCCGTAGTTGTCCAGCCAGGCGCCGGGCGCAGCCTGAACCGTCGTGCGAAGCGGATTGGAGAAGCCGTTGACGTCCAGCGCGCCGGTGATCCGGTAGCCCAGGCCGCCGTAGGCGACATACAGTCCGCCGACCGCGAACAGGATCAGGGCCAGAACAGCGGCGACCGTGCCGAACAGACGCGCCCGCTCCATCACCGGGCCGACCTCGGCCTTGACCGACAACCAGGCCGCGCCGTGCAGCACCAGCATGGCCACCGACAACAGGCCGGCGATCAGGCTGAAGGGGGTGAACAGGCCGAGCAGCGTACCGTCGTAGAAGGACCGCAGGTCGCCATCCAGATGGAAGGGCGCGCCCAGCAGGACGTTGCCCACCGCGACGCCGAACACCAGGGCCGGAACGAAGCCGCCGATGAACAGGCACCAGTCCCAGAACGACCGCCACTTGGGAGACGCCCGCTTGGAGCGATATTTGAACGACACCGGCCGCAGGATCAGCGCGGACAGCACCAGGAACATGGCCAGGTAGAAGCCCGAGAAGCTGACGGCGTAGACGAAGGGCCAGGCGGCGAAGATCGCGCCGCCGCCCAGGATGAACCACACCTGGTTGCCTTCCCAGGTGGCGCCGACGGTGTTGATCACCATGCGGCGTTCCTCATCCGTCTTGGCGACGAAGGGCAGAAGGGCGCCGACGCCCAGGTCGAAGCCGTCGGTCAGGGCGAAGGCGATCAGAAGCACGCCCAGCAGCCCCCACCAGATCAGGCGAAGCGTGGCGAAGTCGAGGGGAAGATCCATTGTCGGATGTCCTAAGGTCTTGGGTCAGGCCACGGCGGGCGCGGGAACGCGCTCGGCGGGCGCTTCGGGGCTGGGTTCGCCAAACGTCTCCTGTTCGTGGAACGGCCCCTTCTTGATGGCGAAGAGCATCAGCCGCACCTCGACCACCGCCAGCGCGCCATACAGCAGGGTGAAGCCGACGATCGTGGCCCACAGCTGCGGTACGGTCAGAGACGAGGCGCCCAGGAAGGTCGGCAGCACGCCCTCCACCGCCCAGGGCTGGCGACCGAACTCGGCCAGGATCCAACCGAACTCGATGGCGATCCACGGCAGCGGGATGGCCAGGACGGCTAACCTCAGGAACCACTTCGTCTGATGCTTGCGCAGGGTGCACAGCACGAAGGCCGTGCCGAACAGGGCGATCATGAACATCCCGATGCCCGCCATGATGCGGAAGCTCCAGAACAGGGCCGGGACGTTCGGCACCGTCTCCCATGCCGTTTGCTGGATCAGCGCAGGCGTGGCCATGCGTGGATCGGCGACATGGCGCTTCAGCAGCAGGCCGTAGCCCAGGTCGCGGCGGTGCGTCTCGAACACACCGCGCGCGACGGGATCGGCCGGGTTCGCCTTGACCTTCTCCAGCGCATCATAGGCGATGACGCCGGATTCGATGCGATCCTCGGCCGTCGCGACCAGTTCGAAGATGCCTTCGACGGGCTTGTCGATGGTGCGGGTGGCGATCAGCCCCATGATCCAAGGCACGTGAACGCCGAAATGGGTCTCGCGGTCCTTCATCGAAGGAACGCCGATCAGCGTCAGGCCGGCGGGCGCAGGCTCGGTGTGCCACATGGCCTCCAGAGCGGCGAGCTTCATCTTCTGGTTATCGGTCAGGGCATAGCCGGACTGGTCACCCAGCACGACGGCCGACAGCGACGCCGCCAGACCGAAGGCCGAGGCCACCGTCATCGACCGCTTGGCGAAACCGACGTGCTTGCCGCGCAGCAGATAGAAGGCCGACACGCCCAGCACGAAGACCGAGGCGCAGACGTAACCGGCGCTGACGGTGTGAACGAACTTGGCCTGGGCCACCGGGTTGAACAGCACGGCCATGAAGTCCGTCACCTCCATCCGCATCGTGTCGGGATTGAAGGCGGCGCCGACCGGGTTCTGCATCCAGCCGTTGGCGATCAGGATCCAAAGGGCCGACAGATTGGTGCCCAGCGCGACCATGAAGGTGATGAACAGGTGGGCGTGCGGCTTCAGCTTGTCCCAGCCGAAGAACATCAACCCGACGAAGGTCGCCTCCAGGAAGAAGGCCATCAGCCCTTCGATGGCCAGCGGCGCGCCGAAGATGTCGCCGACATAGTGGCTGTAGTAGCTCCAGTTCATGCCGAACTGGAACTCCATGGTGATGCCGGTCGCGACGCCCAGCACGAAGTTGATGCCGAAGCAGACGCCCCAGAACCGGGTGATCGTCCGCCAGATGGGCCGGCGGGTCATCACATAGATCGACTCCATGATGACCAGCATGAACGACAGCCCCAGCGTCAGGGGCACGAAGAGGAAGTGGTAAAGGGCCGTCAGCGCGAACTGCAGCCGGGACAGGTCGACGACCGCGAGGTCGATCATGGCGTTGCTCCGAGGAATCGGCCTGCTCGACCGACGTTTCGATGGCCGTAGAAGGTGGGCGGGGCGCCCGCCTTGATCTCGATCAAAGCGCCGACAAACGCCCGGCCCTATTGGACGCTTGGTCCTTGGACATTTCGTCCAACGACGTTTTGCCCAATGGCGCGCGGCCTGCGCCGAGCGCTGGAGTCCGTTGATGAGCGCCGTGCCAATCGCCCCTGCCTCTGCGGCCGCCTGGTTGAAGCAGATCGGTCGTCCGTGGAGGCGGCTGACGCTGCTGACCGGAGTGCTGACCATTGCGGACGTCGCGCCCGCGATCGGGTTCGCGGCAGGCCTGGCTTTGACGATTTCCAGCCTGCCCGTATCGCCGGCCGCCGCCGCGCCGTGGCTGGCTTTAGCCGTGTTCAGCCTGATCGCGCGGGGCCTGATCGGCCAGGCCGCCGTGAGCGTCGGCGCGAAGCTGGGTCGGGCGATAAAGACCGACGTCCGAAGCCGCCTGCTGTCGGACCTGTTCGGGCGAGGACGACGATCCAGCGCGCAGATGACAGCCCTGGTCGAAGGGGTCGGCGCGCTGGACGGCTATTTTTCGCGGTTTGCACTCTTGCGCCTCGCCGCAGGGGTTTCGCCGCTGCTGATCATCGCCGCCGCCGCGATCGCAAGCCCGGTGTCGGCGGGCATCCTGCTGTTCACAGTGTTCCCGTTCATTGTCGGCATGGCCCTGGCGGGCACGGCCGCGGCGGGCGAAAGCCGTCGTCAGTTTCAGGCGCTTGATCGGCTGTCCGGCCTGTTCATCGACCGTATCCGCACCCTGCCCGCCATTCTCGCCTTGGACGCCGTTGGCCGCACGACGGTGCAGATCGCCCAGGCCTCGGACGAGCTGGAGCGCCGGACCGCCCGTGTCATGCGCATCGCCTTCCTGTCGTCGGGCGTGCTGGAATTCTTCTCGGCCTTGTCGGTCGCGCTGATCGCCGTCTATTGCGGCTTCAACCTGTTGCGGCTGTTGCCCTTCCCGGTTCCCGAGACGCTGGACCTGTCGCGCGCCTTCTTCGTTTTGGCCTTGGCGCCCGAAGTCTATGCGCCGCTGCGCCGCCTGGCCGCCGCCTATCATGATCGCCAAGCCGCCGAGGCCGCGGCCCCGTCCCTGATGACGCCCGACCCGCGCCCGGCCCAAGGCGCGGCCCTCGGCGACCTCGCGCCCGCCATCCATTTTCGCGATGTCGCCATCGCATACGAAGGCTCAGCGCCGGTCATCGACGAGCTCGACCTCGACGTTGCGCCGGGCCAGATCGTGGCGCTGGTGGGCGCCAGCGGCGCGGGCAAGTCCAGCCTTCTGCATCTGCTGCTCGGCCTCGCACCCTTGACGCGCGGCGAGGTCGAGGTGGGCGGCGCGCGGCTCAGCCAGTGCGGCGACATCGCCGGGCGGGTCGCCTGGGCCAGCCAGCACCCGATCGTCACGCCTGGGACCCTGGCCGAGAACATCGCCCTGGCGGATCGCACCGCCTGCCCCGGCCGCATCGGCCTGGCCGCGCGCACGGCGGGCCTGTCCGGCGATCTGGATCGCCCGATCGACGAGCGTGGCGGCGGTCTGTCGGGCGGCGAACGCCGTCGCCTGGGCTTGGCCCGCGCTATCCTGAAGCGGGCGCCGCTACTGGTGCTGGACGAGCCGACCGCCAATCTGGATCCGGCCTCGGAACGCGCCATGCTCGACGTCATCCGTCAGGCCGCGCGCGGCCGCACCACCCTGATCGCCACCCATTCCCCAGCCGTCGCCGCCTTGGCCGACCGCGTGGTGACGCTGTGAGAGTCCCGTCACGCATCGCCGGCCTGATCGGCGCCCAGACTCAGGCCCAGCGCGCCCGGCTTAGGGTCGCAGCGGCCGGCGGCGCCGTCGTCTCGGTAGCGGCCGTCTGTCTGTTGGGGCTGTCGGGCTGGTTTATCACGGGCGCGGCGTTTGCGGGCCTGGCGGGCGCGGCGGCCGCCCAGAGTTTCAACTATATGATGCCCAGCGCCATCATCCGCCTGCTGGCCATCGTCCGCACCGGCGGCCGCTATGTCGAGCGCGTCGCGGGCCATGAGGCCGCCTTGAAGGCGCTCGCTCGTCTGCGCCCGCAGTTGTTCGACGCCATCGCCACAGGCCCAGCCGAGCGCGCCTTGAACCTGTCGTCCGGCGAGGTCTCCGCCCGCTTGGTTCAGGACGTGGATGCGGTTCAGACCCTCTTCGTGCGCCGCTCGGCGCCCTGGAGCCTGGGCGCCGGCGCCGTTTCCGCCGTGCTGCTGGCCGGCCTCGCCTCCCCCTTGGCCGGCGCAGCCCTGCTCGGCGCCATGATCGCAGCAGTCTTGGGCGGCGTTCTGATCGCTCGCCGCCTCGCAGATCCCGCCGGCCGAGCGGTGCAGACCGGCGCCGGCGCGCTGAAGGATCGCCTCGCCGCCTTGGAGGCCGCCGCGCCCGAACTGAAGGCTTACGGGCTTGACGACTGGGCGTGCGCGCAGGTCGCGCGGGTCGCCGCCGATTACGACGCGGCGCAGATCGCCCTGACCCGATCGGGCGGCTGGATGGCCGCGTGGCAGGCAGCGGCCACCGCCCTCGCGGTCGGCGTCGTCATCCCCGCCGCGTCCTCCGCCGACTTGCCGCTGATCGCGCTCGCAGCCTTGGCGGCGGTCATGGGCGTCGAATCCGCCGCGGGGCTGGTCCTCGCCCTGCACCAGAACGGCGCCGCCGCCCAGGCCCTGCGCCGCCTCGACGCCGCCATGCCCACGGCCTCCCCCCTTCATGGCCAGCCTCTCAGCGGCGCGGCGCTCGGTCTCGCAAACCTTGGCCCCGAGCTGGCGCCGCCCTTCCGCCTCGGCGTCTTCGGTCCCTCCGGCGCAGGCAAGACGACGCTGATCGAACGCCTGATCGGGCTGAGGACGACCCAGGCCGGCGAGATGCGGCTCGACGGAGTGGACGCTGCAGATATCGCGCCGGAGGAACGACGTCGGCTGTTCGCCTATGCGGCGCAGGACGTCCGTCTACTGAACGGATCGGTGCGCGAGAACCTGTTGCTTGCAGAGCCCGCCGACGACGCGGCCGTGTGGGCGGCGCTGGACGACGCCGCGCTGGGCGACCGGCTCCGCGCCGAACCGTTGGGCCTGGACACCCCGGTCGGCCCCAACGGCGAGCGACTATCAGGCGGGGAGCGACGGCGTCTTGGCTTGGCGCGCGCCTATCTGCGCGATGCGCCGTGGCTGGTGCTGGACGAACCGACGGAAGGTCTGGACGCCGCGACGGAGGCCCAGGTCCTGGACCGCCTTCAGAACCGCCTGGCCAAGCATGGACAAGGCCTGATCTTGGTCAGCCACCGGGCGCCGCCGATGGCGCTCTGCGACCGCTCCATTCGGGTCGAAGGCCTGGGCAGCGACGGACATCTTCGTCTGACCTGCTCGCCAGCCGACTTGGCCGCCTAGGATGCGCCGTTCGCCATGTCTTTGAGGCGGTCAGGGCGCTCGATCCGCAGGTCGTGCAGAGAAACGGCATGGATGACGCCGCTGGTCTTCAACTTGGTCAGCTCGCGACTGACCGTCTCGATCGTGAGGCCGAGATAGTCCGCGATCTCGGATCGGGTCATCGGCAGTCGCACGGCGTTGTCGCCGGAGGGACGCAAGGGATCGCGCGAAAGCATCGTCACCAGGAAGCTGGCCAGGCGTTCGCGTGCCGTCTTGCGGCCGAGCAGAAGCATCTGATCCTGCGCCGCCGTAAGCTCATGCATCGCCCGGCTCAGCAAAGCCGCTTCCAGACTGGGCCGCTCTCGCGCCACGGCGCGATATTCCGATGCCCTGAATCGGCACACGGTCGTTTCCTCGATCGCCTCCGCAGAGAAGGCATAGGTCTCGCCGGCCGTCAGTCCGACGAAGTCCCCCGCGAACAAGAAGCCGGTGATCTGGCGGCGACCGTCGGGCATAAGCTTGTAAATCCGCACAGCGCCCGCGGTGATGTTGAAGACGCTGGCGGCGGGTTCATCTTCGCGCGCCATGACATCGCCCGCCGCCAAGACGATCCGCTCGGCGATGGCGTCCAGCCGCACGAGGTCATCGCCGGGAAGGCTGGCGCAGACGCTGAAGGCGCGCGCGCCGCAGCCCACGCAGATGGAGTTCTCCAGTCTGTTGTCGCAGGCGGCGGTCAGGGCGCGCAGTTCAAGCATTCAGCCTCCATGATCCAGCCATGACTAGGCCCATCGCAAGCTCACCACAATCGCCACTGGCCGGGAGACCGCCTGAATAGAATGGTCAGAACCGCGCCGTCAGGGCCAGGCGGGCGGTGAGCGGTCGTTGCGGCGTGCTGATGTCGCCCGTGGCGTAGAAGGGATTGCCGAAGGTGAAGGTGTCGTCGCTGCGGTTGAACAGATTGTCCGCCGACGCCCTGATCGTCCAGCGATCGATCTCGACGCCGACGCCCAGCGAACTGGTCAGATAGCCGGCCGAGGCGCCTGTGGAGGTCGGCGATAGGGCGATATCGGTCGGGCCGACATAGCCCAGGCGAAGCTCCGAACGCACCGTCGCATGCGCCAGATGCGCCTCATGCACGACGCCGCCCTGCACGCTGAAATCGGCGACCGCCGGCAGGCGCGTGTCGGTCCCGAGCGCGAAACCGGGGTTGGGTCGGGTCAGTTCGGGATCATTGACGACGGCGTGCGCATCCAGCGTCCACGGGCCGTCGCGCCATTCGACCTCGCCCTCGATCCCGCGATTGCGGCCGTCGCCCAGATTGGCGGTGAATGGCAGACCCCGGGCGTCGAACCGGTCCGACTGGATGTTGCGCCAATCGGCGACGAAGACCGCACTTCGCCCCCGCAGTCGCCCTTCGAACAGGGTGAAGCGCGCCCCCGCCTCGCCGGCGACGATCTCGTCCGGCTTCACGCGTCGCGCGGGCTGCTGATCGCCGCCTGGCACGGCGCCGGCGTTGAAGCCCGGCCCGCGATAACCCTCTGTCGCCAGGGCGTAGAAGACGAAGGGACCGCGATCGTATTCGATCACCAGACGCGGAGTGATATCGACCAGAGCGTCTTCTCCAGAAACCTCCGTCGGATCGCCGTCGGTTTCGCTGCGATGCTCGACCCCGATGCGGAACAGGCGCGCGCCGGCCGTGATCTTCAGGCGGTCGTTCAGCGCATAGGCGGCGTCGCCGAACAGAGCCGCCTCGTCCACATGGTCGCGCCTGTGCTGTCGATAGACCCGCGGCCCGCCCTGACCGTCGGAGATCGCAACGGTGCGGGTGTGGGTGTATTCCGAGAAGAACAGCCCGGCGCTCCACTTCAGCCGTGCGCCGAAGTCGCCGTTCAACCGCACCTCATGCACCGCAGCCGACAGGTCGTCGGCCTGGTCCAGCGCCGCTGTTCCCGTAAGCCCGAACAGTCCGGCCGCAGGCGTCGCATCGTAGCGCGCATCGAGGCCGTGCGACTGAACGCTGGATGAGGCCCGCAGCCGCGCCCACCCCAGATCCCCGTCCACCGAGGCCCAGACGCCGTCGAAATCGTTGCGGCTGGGCTCCAGCAGGCTGCGACGACGCGCATAGGGGTCGTCGGCGCCCAGGTTGGCGTACTGGCTGTCGTTGACGTCGATGGTCTGGGCCAGGAAACCCGCCTTCAAGGTCCAGCCGGGGTTCAGGCGCAGCAGCGCCGCCGCCCTCAGCCCCTGCCGATGCATGCCGCCGGTATTGCTCAGTCCGAGGGCCTCGTCATCGATGTAGCCCCCGACCGTCTCGTCATAGCCGACGACGCGGACCGCCAGGCGATCGCGAAGGATCGGGGCGTTTATCATCAGCTCGACGCCGTCGCCCGGCGCGCCTCCGGCCGTGAGCCCCCCCTCCGCCGTCACGCGTCCGTAGACGCCGTCCAGTTCCGGCGCGCGACTGACCATCTGAACGACGCCGCCCATCGAACCGGCGCCGTACAGCGCCCCCTGCGGCCCGCGCAGAACCTCGACCCGTTCGATGTCGGCCAGACGCAACGCCGGATCGGGCGCGTCGTAGGTCAGGCGCACATCGTCGAGATATAGCCCGATCAGGCTTTGCGCCTGTCCCGCAACGGGTCCGTCCGCCAGGCCGCGAATGAAGAGCTTGTCGCGTCCCGGCCCCAGGTTTGTGACGGTCAGGCCGGAGACGCGGGCGGCGACGCCGTCTAGGTCGCTGACCCCGGCCCGTTCCAGCGTCACCCCGTCCAGCGACGACAGGCCATAGGGCGCACGCGACAGCAGCAGATTGTCCGTGCGTGACGCCGTCACCACGACTTCATCCAGGGTCGTCGGGGTGACGGGCGTGGGCGGCGCTGCGATCGTTCGCGCGACGACAGGCGGCGAGGCGGCGACCCGCACGATCCTGTAGGCGCCGTCGCCGACGCGGGTCGCAACGCAGTGTGTGCCCAGCATCAGCCTCGACAGGGCCACATCGACAGAAAGCCTCCCCCTCACCCCGCGCGTGGGGCCGCATCGATCGGTTCCGGCGGCGTCGATGCTGACGCCCGCCTGCAGGCCGAAGTCGAGAACGGCGCTCCGCAACGGCTGAGGCGAGACCGACACCTGAAGCGCGGAACGGCCTTGGGCCATGCTGATCGACGGCGTGGTCACACCGCAAACGACGACCAGGGCGCAGAGGAAGGCTCGTACCAAAAGGCGAAGTCCGAAGCAGGTTCAGCGCCGTTCTAGACGAACCCCTTGCGGCCCGCGAGTGGCCTTGATCGGCAGGAACCGTTCCAGCCGGCCGATCACAGCCGCTTCGTCATCAAGCACCAGCGTGCCGGAGAAGCGCAGGTTCGCCGCGTTCGGCGCCACAGAAACCGGCGTGGCGAAGGCGCGGCTGAGGTCGGCGGCGATCTCCCGCAGCGGCCGATCGTCATAGGCCCGTCGACCCTGGGTCCAGGCGGCGGCGGTGCGGACATCGACGGGGGCCACGGTCATCCGGTCGTCGGCGTCGTCGCGCTCGACCGACTGACCGACCGTCAGACGCACACGGCGCGCGGGCTGGTTCAGGTCGCTGACCTCGACCACGCCCCGCAGCACCGCCACCTGGGTGTCATCGGCGGATCTGCGGATGTTGAAGGCCGTGCCGACCACGCGCACCTGGCTTTCGCCGACATCGATCAGGAAGGGTCGGCCGGCGTCATGCGCCACGTCGAAGGTCGCCTCGGCCTGATCCATGTGCACCAGGCGCCGTCCCCGCTCCATCTTCACCGACAGGGTCGAGCCGCCGTTGATCTGAAGCCGCGATCCGTCGTCCAGCGTCACCGTCCGCGTTTCGCCGGGCGCGGTGCTGTAGACCACGGTCGGTGCGGTTTGCAGCATCGGACCCAGGAAGATCGCCGCAGCGAGTGCCGCAGCCATCGCCGGGACCGCCACCATCCATCGCCGCCCCAGTCCCTTACGCCGCTGGCGGTGCGCCGACAGGTCGATGACCGACGCCGGCTGAACGTCGGACAGGTGGCCCGACGCCGCCCACAGCCCCTCGGCCTCGTCGAAGGCGCGCCGATGAGTCGGGTCTTGATCGAGCCAGGCCGTCGCCGCGTCGATGTCCGCAATCGTCACGTCATCGGCGCGCAGACGCACGACCCAGGCGGCGGCCTGGGCGGCGATCTCCTCGTCCTTGATGACGTCGTCCTGGGTCATGATCCGGTCCGGGCCCGAGCGGGCTTTGGGGGAGAGACGACGCGGTCGCGCCGCATCCTCAATGAAAAATGGCGAAATCCGGTCGTCATGGCCAACCGACCCGCAGCAGCAGTTCCTTCAGCGAGGCGGAAACGTATTTCTCGACCGCGCTGCGCGAGACGCCCATCCGTTCGGCGACCTCGGCTTGGCTGAGCCCGGCCATCTTGTGCAGACGGAAGGCCTCTGCGGCCTTGGGCGGCATCCGATCAATCACGGCGACCACTTTTTCGAGCTTGAGCCGCGCCCAGACAGCGTCCTCGGCCGACGGCGCATCCTGGACTTCGGCCGCATCGTCGATAGCGGAAGCGCGCCGCCATTCCAGATCGCGCGCGCCCGCACGACGCTGCGCCTTGGACGCATCCAGGGCCAGATTGGCGGCGATGCGATAGAGGAAGGCCTCCGGGTGGCGAACCTCGGCGGCGGCCTCCTCGGTCATGGATTGCAGCCGCACCCAGACATCCTGCGTCAGATCTTCGGCCGCAGCCGATGATCCCGTGCGCGCCGTCAGAAAGCGCACCAAGGCCGGGCGGCTGTCCAGCCACGCGTCCGCCAGGGCTTGCCGCGCCGGTCGGCTCGGGTCGTGCTGGGGGGGACCGGGAGAGGCGTTCACCACCCCATCGTGGGTTGCCGCGCCCTCTGCGGCAACCGCGATTGCGACGGCGAAAGATTTTTTTGTGGGGGTCGCCGCACCGCGTCGTCTCTGGCCCGAAGTCCCCCTGGCCCGAGGCCCGCATGTTTCCACTCCGCCTGCCCGAAGACGCCGATCCGGTTCGCCCGCGCGCGCGCCGCACGCTGTCGTCGCGCATCATCCGGTTCGACGATCCGTGCCGAGGCGAACGTCGCCGCGTGGAGCAGTTCATCGAGGCGGCCTATGCCGAGGCCTATGGCGGCCAGATCCAGGCCCATTTCCCGACCCTGATGAGCGTTCAGGACGAGGCGGGCGTCATCTACGCCGCCGTCGGCTTCCGGCACGCCGCCGAGGCGCCTCTGTATCTGGAGCAGTATCTGGACGGTTCCGTCGAGACCGTGCTGAGCCAGGCCATCGGCGCCGTCATCGACCGCGCGCAGGTGGTCGAGATCGGCAGCCTGGCTTCCAGCGGACAGGGCGCGACCGTCTTCCTGTTCGCCGCCATGGCCCATCATCTGCAGTCCGAAGGTCTGAGATTCGCCGTCGCCACCGCGACTGACGAACTGCGCCGCATCTTCCACAAGGCCGGTCTGGGCGCCCTTCAACTCGCGCGCGCTGATCCACGCCGTCTCGACGACGGCGGCGGCAGCTGGGGCGCCTACTATCAGACCGATCCGGTGGTGCTGGCCGGCTCGATCGACGCGGCGACCGCGCCGCTGGATCACTTCTCTGAAACGGCGCCGGTCGGACGGGCCGTCCGCACCCGCCTGCACTATGAGGATCGCTCATGAGCGCCGTTCTGGACGCCCTGTCGCGTCGCGCCCGCTCCACGCCCGATGATGTGGTGATTCAGTGGGCCGAGGGTTCGCTGACCTCGGCCGAACTGCTGGCGCAGGTCGGTCAGCTGGCGACCGCCCTGGCCGACGACCGGTCTCCGGTCGGGGTCCTGCTCGACAACGGGCCGGCCTGGGTCGTCGTCGATCTGGCGTTGATCCTCGCTCAGCGACCAAGCGTACCGATCCCGCCCTTCTTCACGGCCGCTCAACGCGATCATGCCCTGGCCGACGCCGGCGTGGGGCTGCTGATCACGCCGGGCGGGCCGGGCGAGCTGATGGTGGGCGGCGCGCCCATCCGGTTGACGCCGACAGGGCTGGCGGTGCGCGATCTGCATCCCGGCACGGCCAAGATCACCTACACCTCCGGCTCGACCGGCGCGCCCAAAGGCGTCTGCCTGTCTCAGGATCAGATGGAGGCGGTCGCCGCCTCTCTGGTTCAGGTCCTGGGCCGGGACCGCGCCGGGCTGCATCTGCCGGTGCTGCCGCTGGCGGTGCTGCTGGAGAATGTCGCCGGCCTCCATGCGACGCTTCTGGCCGGCGGCCGCTATCACGCCGCCAGCCTGGCCGAGGCCGGGATGGGCGAGGCCTTCCGCCCCGACTTTGCGCGCCTGCTGACCACCATCGTCCAGACCGGGGCCACGACCCTGATCCTGGTTCCCGAACTCCTGCGCCGCCTGATCGCCGCCCAAGGCGCGATGCGGCTGCATCATCGGCTGGAGATGATCGCGGTCGGCGGCGCCCGCGTTTCCCCGGCCCTGCTGGAGGCCGCCGCCAACGCCGGCCTGCCTGTGGTCGAGGGCTATGGCCTCAGTGAATGCGCCTCGGTCGTGGCGCTCAACAGTCCGGACGACGCCCGCCCCGGCACGGTCGGCCAGCCCCTGCCTCACCTTGATGTCGATCTGGCCGACGACGGCGAAATCCTGGTCTCGCCCCATCCCTTCCTCGGCTATGTCGGCCAGGCGCCCGCGCCGGAGCGTCTGCACACAGGCGACATCGGCCGCTTCGACGCCGATGGACGGCTCAGCATCGAAGGTCGCAAGGCCAACACCCTGATCACCGCCTTCGGCCGCAACGTCGCGCCTGAATGGGTCGAGAGCGAACTTCTGGCCGAGTCCCAGATCCTTCAGGCCATGGCGATGGGCGAGGCGCAGGCGGCGTTGTCGGCCCTGATCGTGGCGACGCCCGGTGCCGAACTGGCCCAGATCGAGGCCGCCGTCGCGCGCGCCAACGCCCGCCTGCCCGACTACGCCCGCATCGGCGACTGGCGTCTGGTGCCGCCCTTCGATCCCGCCGCCGGTCAGGTCACGGCCAACGGTCGTCCGCGTCGCGAGCCCCTGCTGCGCACCTACGCCCCCTCCCCCTCGCAAGCCGCCTGAGAGTTCGCATGTCGTTTTTTGAAGCCCTGGTCGCCGCGACCGCAACCGAGCGGGCCGCCTTCGCCGCTATCCCGCAAATCAAGGACGGCTTGGCCGGCCGCATCAGCTGCGAAACCTACGTCGCCTATCTGGCCCAGGCCTATCACCACGTCCGCCACACCGTGCCGCTGATGCAGGCCGCCCGGGCGCGGCTGGACGATGACCACGCCGTCTTCAAGGCCGCGCTCGACGACTATATCGCCGAGGAAACCGGCCACGAGCAGTGGATTCTGAAAGACATCCGCGCCGCAGGCGGCGACCCGGATCAGACCGTGCAGGACGGCCCGAACGTCGCGACCGAACTGATGGTGGCCTATGCCTATGACACCATCCAACGCGTTAATCCGATGGCCTTCTTCGGCATGGTCTATGTGCTGGAAGGCACCAGCATCCAGCTGGCCAGCGTCGGGGCCGAGGCCGTGCAACAGAGCCTCGGCCTGCCGCCCGCCGCCTTCACCTATCTGATTTCCCACGGGGCTCTGGACCAGGATCACATCCTTTTCCTCAAGCAACTGCTGGACGGGGTGTCGGACGCCGACGACCGCGCCGCCATCGTCCACATGGCCAAGGTGATGTTCGGCCTGTTCGGCGGGGTCTTCGCCTCCATCCCCCACATCGCAGCGCGGGAGACGGTCGATGCAGTTTGAAGATCGCAACATCCTGGTCACCGGCGGCTCCGGCGCCTTGGGGCGTCGCGTGGTCGAGCGGATCGAGCGCGAGGGCGGTCGGGTCACGATCGTCGCCCGCGCGCCGGTAACGGGCCATCACACCCTGGTGGGCGACCTGTCCACTCCGCAGGGCCTCGACAGCGTTGCCGAACAGGCAGGCGGCCGCGCCTGGGACATTCTGATCAACATCGCCGGAATCCAGCATTTCGGCCCGTTGGAGCAGCAGACGCCCGAGCATCTGTTGGCGACCTATATGGTCAATCTGGTCGCGCCGGCGCGTCTGGCCCAGGCCGTCCTGCCCGGCATGAAGTCGCGCAAACACGGCCAGATCGCCAACGTCGGCTCCATTTTCGGCTCGATCAACTTCGCCCACTTCGCCAGCTATTCCAGCGCCAAGGCCGGGATGCGGGCGCTCAGCCAATCGTTGCGCCGCGAACTGGCCGGCACAGGGGTCGGCGTCACCTATGTCGCGCCCCGCGCGGTGGCCACGCCGTTCAACTCCGCCAAGGTCGATGAATATGCGCGCCTGACCGGCATGGCCATCGACGATCCGGACGCGATCGCCGACCGCATCGTCGCCGCCATCCGCTCAGATCGCCGCGACGTCTATCTCGGCTTCCCCGAGAGCCTGTTCGTCCGCCTCAACGCTCTGGCGCCCAGCCTGATCGACGGGGCCCTGAAATCCAACGACCTGAAAGCCCGCGCCCTGTTCGCCGGCTGAACCACAGAACAAAAGGAGAGAAGCGCTATGAAGACCGCCCTGTTCGCCCTGACCCTGATGGCCGCCCCCCTGACGGTCGCCTCCGTCGCCCATGCCGATGCCTGCGACGACCGCGCGCGCGGTCTCCAGCAGTCGTGGGACCATGTGAATTTCGAGGTCCCGCAAGGCGTTCGAATGGCGGAAATGGCGCGGCTGAACACCCAGGCCGACGCCGTCGTGGCCCAATGCCCCAACCGCGCCGAACCTCTGGTCTGGGACGCCATCATCACCGCTTCGGAAGCGGGATTGAAGGGCGGAATCGGCGCCTTGGGCCTCGTGCGCGAGGCGCGCACCGAACTGGAACAGGCCGAGCGGATCAATCCGCGAGCGCTGAACGGCTCGGTCTATGTCAGCCTCGGTTCGCTCTACGCTCAGGTGCCGGGCGCTCCGATCGGCTTCGGCAACCGCCAGCGCGCCCGCGACTACCTCCAGCGCGGTCTGGCCATGGCGCCCAACGACGTCGACGCCAACTTCTTCATGGGCGATCTGCTGGTGCGTGAGCACGACTGGAACGGCGCCACCCGCTATCTGCAAAAGGCCATCGACGCCCCCGCCCGGCCCGGACGCGCCGTCGCGGATCGCGGTCGCAAGGCCGAGGCCCGCGCCCTGCTCCTCCGCGCCCAGCAGCACCACTGAACAGACCTGTCATGAGCCCTGTTCCCCCCGCCCTGTCGCTCGATGTCGTTCAGCGCCGTCGCAAATGGTTCGCCGGCCTGGTTCTTCTGGCCCTCATCGTCCTGACCGCCAGCGTCCGCTCGGTCGCCGCCCTCGACGGCGAATGGCATGAGGGCGTCGAGGGCCTGGGCCTGGCCGCGATCATCGTCGCCATCGTCGGCCGCGCCTGGTGCTCGCTCTACATCGGCGGACGCAAGAAGGCCGAGATCGTCGATCGCGGCCCCTATTCCATCACGCGCAACCCGCTCTATGTCTTCAGCTTCATCGGCGCCTTCGGCGTCGGCGCCCAGACCGGCAGCGTGACGATTGGCGCGATCTTCGCCGTGGCGACCTTTTTGGTTTTCCTGCGCACGGTCGGTCGCGAAGAGGCCTGGCTGGCCGAACATTTCGGCGCGCCCTATGCCGCCTACTGCGCCCGCACGCCGCGCTTCCTGCCCAAGCCCGCTCGCTGGCGCGACGCTGACGAACTGACCATCCGTCCCGCCTTCTTCGTCCGCACCCTGCGCGACGGCCTGGTTTTCCTCGCCGCCATCCCCGTGATGGAAGGCATCGAGCACCTGCAGTCATCGGGGTTGATCGGTTTTCCGATCAGCCTGTTCTGATCGGCGCTTCGATTGAATCTGATGGATCTAGAATGGTGCGGGCGGCCGGGCTTGAACCGGCAAGGACTTTCGTCCGGCAGATTTTAAGTCACACACACCAGCATCAACCACTTGATGTTTATACCTTTCGTAGCACGACGACGACAGCTGTGTAAGGGAATGTGCAAGTCTGAGATCAGGACTCACAGCCAGAAGAGCACGGTAGCGGCGAGCGCGATGGCGGACAGGAAGACGCTCGGGCATCGATCGTAGCGGGTGGCGACACGACGTCAGTCTTTGAGCCGCCCGAACATGATCTCAATTTGGTTGCGGCTTTTGTAGCGGCGCTTGTCGTATCGGACGGGCTCAGTCCTGGATTTCCGACCGGGGATGCAGGGCCTGATGCCCTTGGCCTGCAAGGCGTCCCTGAACCAGTCCACATCATAGCCCCGCTCGCCCAGCAGCCACTGCGCCTTGGGCGGGCTGTCCAGCAGGGCCGCAGCGCCGGTGTAGTCGCTGACCTGGCCCGCCGCCATGAACAGGCCGATCGGGCGTTCGTTAGCAACGATGATGGCGTGAAGCTTGGTGTTCATGCAGCCTTTGGTGCGTCCGATGAACCGCCCGAGCCGCCCTTTTTACCGCGAGCCTCGAAGCCGTGCGGTGCGCCTTCAGATAGGTCGCGTCGATCATCACGGTGCGGCGCTCGGTCTGGGTGCCCGACAAGCCCTCCATAATCAGAACGAAGACGCCAGCCTCGCTCCACCACTTCCAGGGATTGTACAGCGTCTTGTGGGGTCCATAGACCACCGGCGCATCCCGCCAGCGCAACCCGTTGCGATTAACGAAAATCAGCCCGCTCAACACCCGCCAATCATCAACCCCGGGCTTTCCGTGGCTCTTGGGGAAGAAGGGCTCCAGCCGAGCCATCTGCTCGTCCGTCAGCCAATACAGGTCACTCATCAGGAGCCTGAATCAGATCGCGCGCATCACATCAGTGGGTCCTGAGCCTAGCCGCGAAACCCTTGCCATAGATCCGCGCCGGTCGTGGCGGCTCCCCTCCCCCTGCGCCCGTCACCGCTCCGCCGCGCTCGCCGAAGCGGCCGGATGCGAGTGGTTGTGAGTGCTGAAGTTCAGTTGATCACGGGCCAGAAAGAGGACGCCGCTCACCAGCACGCAAACCCCCGCCATAATCCCGGCCATGACCCGGCCAGCCTGCCCTTTTCTCCCGAGCCGGTAGGTCGCGGCTGTAAGGAACAGCATGATGCCCCCGAAGGAGAGGAAGACCGGGATACGATAGACCGCTGCGACGGGCACGGCGAGGCAGAAGACGATGAGGGCCGCGACGAGGCTCGCACCCAGGGCGATCAGGCTGTCCCTGACGGGTCGGAACGGCTCTTCCTTCCGCCGGTTTGAGCGCATACGCGGCTTGTACCGGCCCGGGCGCCAACGCGGTGCCACGCTTCGAATGGGCGATCGCTTCCCCCCCATCGCTCAACCTGCGGAACCGGCCGGCTGTGCCGCCCTGTTGGCGAGCCACACCCGCATGCGGACAATCTCCGCCTCCTGGGTGCGAACGATCTCCTGCGCCAGTCCCCTCACCTCAGGGTCGCTGCCTTGATCCAGCGCGATCCGGGCCATGGCGACCGCGCCCTCGTGGTGGGCGATCATCCCGCGCATGAAATCGACATCGGCGTCGCCGCTGTAGTCGATGTTCATGGCGGCGTGCATTCGCTCGTTCGCCTCCTTGAACGAGCGGGTCGAGGGACTGTCCGCGGGGGCATCCGTGTGGCCCGCGTGCTGATCGATCGGCCGCGCATCCACCGCGACGGCTTCCGAGGTCGGCCGACCCTGGCGGGAGAGCACACCGAAGGCGAAGGCCGAGACCAGCAGGAAGCCGGCGATGACGCCGACCCATCCAAGACGTTTCATGGGATTTCCTTTCGGTTCAGGGCGCTTCAGTCGGCGCCGCGGGGATCGCGCCAAGCCAGCAGACGCAGCGCGTTGAAGACGACCAGCAGGGTCGAGCCCTCGTGCAGGGCGACCGCCGGTCCGATGCCGAGTCCGAAGATCGTCGCCGGCACGAGGAAGGCGACGACGCCCAGGCTCACGAACAGGTTCTGGCGGATGATGCGGCGGGTCTGGCGGCTGAGCCCGATGGTGAAGGGAAGCTTGGAGAGGTCGTCCGCCATCAAGGCGACGTCGGCCGTCTCCAGGGCCACGTCCGACCCGGCCGCACCCATGGCGATCCCGACGGTGGCCGTGGCCATGGCCGGCGCATCGTTGACCCCGTCCCCGACCATGGCGACCCTGGTTTCGCCCCGCAGTTTCTTGATCGCGTCAACCTTGTCCTCGGGCATCAGATCGCCCCAGGCCTCGGTCAGACCGACCTGTCCGGCGACGGCCTGGGCGGCCTTCTGGTGATCGCCCGAGATCATGATCATCCGGCGGATGCCCAGCGCTCGCAGCGCCGTCAGCGTTTCGCGGGCCTTCGCCCTCGGAGTATCCAGCAGGCCGATCACGCCGAGGTCCCGCGTCCCGCGCCGGATCACCATCAAGGTTCGTCCTTGATCGCGCAGCGCCGCGACGGCGATCTCCGCATCGGGCCCCAGCGGCGCGATTGCGTCTTCGCCGAACATCTCGGGCTTGCCGATCCAGATGTCCTGATCATCGAGACGCGCGGTGACGCCCTTGCCGGTCAGACTGCGCAGATCGGAGGCGGTGCGCACCGGCGCTGCGACGAGGCGCTGGCTGCCATCCCGGACGATCGCCTCGGCTAGGGGATGGTCGCTGAGCCGTTCGACGGCGACCGCGATCTCCAGGAGCTCGCTTTCAGAGGTCTGTCCGAACGGAACCACGTCAGTGATCCGCGGCCGACCTTCGGTCAGGGTGCCGGTCTTGTCGAAGGCGATCGCGTCGAGCGCGCCGAGATTCTCGAGCGGCGCGCCGCCCTTGACCAGAACGCCGGCCCGAGCCGCGCGCGCCACCCCGGACAGAACCGCGCTGGGCGTGGCAATGGCCAGGGCGCACGGGCTCGCGGCCACCAGGACGGCCATCGCCCGATAGAAGCTGTCGCGGAACGGCTCGTCTACGACGACCCAGGCGAACAACAGGACGAAGGCCAGGCCGAGAACCAGCGGCACGAAGACCCGCTCGAACCGATCGGTGAAGCGCTGCGTCGGCGACTTCTGGGTCTCGGCCTCGCTGACCATCCGCACCACCTTGGCGAGGGTGGTGTCATTGGAGCGTCGGGTCGCCTCGATCTCGATGGCGCCGCCGCCGTTGATCGTGCCCGCGAAGACGACCGAGGCCGACGACACCGCCGACGGCCTCGCCCGCGCCGCCTCGGGGCTCTCGACAGGCTGTTTGTCGACGGGAATGCTTTCGCCGGTGACGGGGGCCTGGTTGACGCTTGTGGTTCCCTTCACGACGAAGCCGTCGGCCGGCAGCCGCTCGTTGGGCCGGACCACAACGACGTCGCCGACCTCCAGCTGCTCGACGGGAATCTCGACGACCTCGTCGCCTCGCCGCACATGGGCGGTGCGTGGAGCGAGCGCCGCCAGCGCCTCGATCGCCTTCTTGGCGCGGCCCATGGCGTAGTGTTCGAGCGCGTGACCGAGGCTGAACAGGAAGAGAAGCAGCGCGCCTTCCGCCCAGGCGCCGAGTGCCGCCGCGCCCGCCGCCGCCACGAGCATCAGGGTGTCGATCTCGAACCGCTTGCGCCGCAGGTTGCCGATCGCCTCCCCGACCGTGAACCAGCCCCCGAGGGCGTAGGCGACGAGGAAAAGGCCGAACGGTAGCCATTCGGGCAAGGCGGGGATGAAGGTCTCGATGATCCAGCCTAGCCCGAGAGTCACGCCGCTCCCGAGGGCGAAGATCAGCTCCGTATTCGGCCCGAGAAAACCACCGTGGCCGTGGCCGTGACCGTCGCCTTCGGCGTGGCCGTGATCGTGTCCGTCGTCCGGGCTATGACTGTGATCGTGACCGTGGTCCGGATCACGGGTCGAGGCGGCGATCGGAGGTTTCGCCTCCCCTTCCCCATCCGGGAGTGCGACGCTCCCGGCCTCGCCCTGGAGGCTCAGCCCGTGCGAGGCGAGCCGGGCGATCAGCGCGTCCCGGTTGGTCTTCTCGAGATCGAATTCGAGGCGGATCGCGCCGGCGGCATCCAGGGCGGCTTCGATCACTCCGGGTTCGTCGGCGAGCGCGGCCGCGAGCGTGCGGGCGTGTCGCGCATGCCGAACACCGTCCACCCGTCCCGAGAGATGGCCGAAGTGCTCGCTGACCTCCGCCCCGGCTTGCCGGGCGCGCCGGCGGACCTGGGCGAGCGACAGCTGGTCCGGATCATAGTGGATGCACAGCTCCGCGCCTTCGGCGCCTTCGACGAGGTGCGCCTCCAAGATGCCGGGTTCGGCTCGGACGAGAGCGATCAGCCGTCCCACACAACCATCCTGGCTGTCGGGGGCGTCGGGAAGCAGAACAGGGATGTTGAGACGAAGCGTCTTGGACATGATCGGGCTCCTCAGGAGGCGTCACGGGTGAAGGACGAGCGATCGGGCAGGAGAAGACCGGCGCGCTGGGCCGCTGCCCCTGCGGCGAAGGCGCCCAAGGCGAGGACGGCGCTTAGGAGAGTGACCCATCGTTTCCGGTTCATCGCCGCCCCTTCCGATCAAGGCAGCGAGATCATGGCGTCGAGCCACCCGAGATTCTGGAGGTGCTCCAGGCCCTCGAACACCGGCAGCGCCAGCAGGAAGACCAAGCCGTCCCGGACCGTCCTGAGGAAGAAGGCCGGGCGAACGGCCAGTTCGGTCTCGTCGCGCCAGAGCCGCAGGTCCGGCATGAACCGGGGCGTCCGCGCGCAATAGGCCCGATATTCATCGCCGAAGGCGGTCTTGAGGAACGTCTCCTCTCGGGCGGCGACGATGCGGAAGACGGCCCAGCACGCCACGGCGAAGGTCACGCCGACGCTGAGGCTTCCGGTCTGCGCCCCCACGCCGAAGGCGCCGACGAAGCTGAAGACGTAGAGCGGATTGCGGCACAGCGAGTAGGGACCGCTCGACACGATCTCCTGCTTCTTGCGGCCGCCGATATAGAGGGAACACCAGGCCCGACCGATCACGCACGCCATGATCGCGATCAGACCCAGATGTTCGACGGGGTGTTCGAGCGCCGGCTGGGCCTTCACCAGCGCGGTCCAAGTCAGAAGGGCGAACAGCGCGGCGGCGATGAAGAGCTTCCGCCACCGCTGCACGGCAGCGATGTCGATCAGGGTCGGGCTCATGGGATTGGATCCTCGGGCTCGCGGCTCGCCGTGCGGGCGTCGCGGAGAATATCGATGCCGCCCTTGGCGGCGATGGCGGCCACCAGCACGCCGACCAGCAGGTCGGGCCATGACTGGTTCAGCCACATCACGAGACCTCCGGCGACAAGGATGCCGCCGTTGGAGGCGAAGTCGTTCAGGCTGAAGGTCTCGGCGGCCTTCATGTTGACGTCGCCGCTGTGCTGGCGACGAATGAGCAGAAGACATATCAGGTTGATGACCGCCGCCACGACGGCGAGGACCATCATCGTGGGACCGACCGGCTCGGTCCCGGTCAGTGACCGACGCAGGGCGTCGAGCAGAACCAGCACCGAGAAGATCAGCAGCATCACGCCGGAAGCCTGGGCGGCACGGGTCTTCCAAATCAGCGCCCGGCCTACGGCGAGGAAGCTGATCAGATAGACGGCCGCGTCCGACCCGTTGTCTACGGCGTTGGCCAGCAGAGCGCTGGAGTCGGCGGCGAGGCCGCCGACTCCGAGGCCCACGAACAGCAGAGCGTTAAGGGCCAGCACCACCAGCAGGATGCGGCGCTGGACCTGCTCCGTGTCGTGGGCCCCGCTCATTCCTCCAGTCCTTCCGCGGCGCGGTGCTTCACAGCCTTGGCCGCGAAGGTGGGGAGGACCAGGAGGGTGAGGGCCGTGGCCGTCAGCAGGCCGCCGATGACCACGGTCGCCAGAGGCTTCTGCACCTCGGCGCCGGCTCCGTGGGCGATCGCCATCGGAATGAAACCGACGATCGCTACCAGGGCCGTGGTCAGGACCGCCCGCAGACGGCTGGAGGCCCCTTCAATGGCCGCGACCATGGGTTCCGCCCCGGCCTGGAGCCGTTCGCGAATCGCCTGCATCAGGACCAAGCCGTTCAACGTCGCCACGCCGGAGACGGCGATGAAGCCGACTGCTGCGGACACCGAGAAGGGCATGCCCCTCAACAGCAAGGCCAGTGCCCCGCCGACTAGGGCCAAGGGCACGCAAGCGAAGACCAGACCAGCCTCCGCGAAGGAGCCAAGGGCCATGAACAGCAGGATGCCGATCAGGATGAAGACGACCGGAATAACCAGACCCAGCCGCTGCTCGGCCCGCTTCAGGTTCTCGAACTGGCCGCCCCAGGTCAGGGAGTAGCCCGCCGGGAGTTGAACCTGTTCCTGCACGCGCGCCTGGGCGTCCGTGACGAAGCCGCCCAGATCGCGCCCGCGCACATTGGCCTGGACCACCATGCGCCGGCTACCGTCGTTACGGCTGATCTGGTTCTGGCCTTCCGCGATCTGGATGCGGGCGACCGAGGACAGGGGCACCGTAACGCCGGTCGTCGTCGTGATCGGAAGCGCAGCGAGCGCCGCCGGGTCGTTGCGGGCCTCATCCGCCAGACGAACCACCACGTCAAAGCGACGGTCGCCTTCGAAAATTTGCCCCGCCTCGGCGCCGCCGATGGCCGCGGAGACGGCGTTGGAGACCTCCGCTGCGGACAGGCCGTAGTTGGCCGCCGCGAAACGATCGACGCTGACCGTCAGGGTCGGCAGGCCGGAGGCCTGTTCGACCCGCACGTCTGCCGATCCCGGGGTGCTTCGCAGGACATTCGCCACTTGGTCGGCCGAGGCCTGCAACTGGGTGAAGTCATCGCCATAGACCATGACCGCCAGGTCGGTCCGCACGCCCGAGATAAGTTCGTTGAACCGGAGTTCGATCGGCTGGCTGAACTCGAAGCTGTTGCCGAGTTGGGCCGAGGCCAGTTCCTCGAACCGCGCGATCAGCTCCTCCTTCTCCAACCGCGGATCCGGCCATTCCTTGCGGTCCTTCAGGATGATGACCGCGTCGGAGATGTTCGGCGGCATAGGGTCAACGGCCGCCTCGGCGGTGCCGGTCCGGGCGAAGATCGTCTTCACTTCCGGCTGGGCCGCGATGGCCCGCTCGATCGCCATCTGCATGGCGAGGGACTGTTCGAGCGAGGCCGACGGAACGCGCAGCGCCTGCATGGCGATGTCGCCCTCGTCCAGCGTCGGGATGAACTCCCGGCCGAGGGTGGTGAAAGCCACGCCGCCCACCGCAAGCGCGCCCAGCGCCGCGATCAGGACGATCTTGGGGCGGCTGACGGCCGCCCGGATCGCCGGTTCGGCCCAACGACGGACCCAACGGATGATGAAGGTCTCGTGCTCGTGCGCGTGACCGTGCTCGTCCACGTCGATCTTCTTCGGCTCGCGGACCAGAAGCGCCGTCATCGCCGGCACGAAGGTGAACGAGAAGATGAAGGCGCCGACGAGCGCCAGCATGACCGTTGCCCCCATCGGGATGAAGGTCTTGCCCTCGACCCCCTCGAGCATCAGCAGCGGGGTGAAGACGAGCAGGATGATCAGCTGACCGAAGGCCGCCGGCTTGACCATCTTCCTTGCCGCGGCAATCGCCACGCCGAGCCGCTCGTGGCGCGTGAGCGCTCGGCCGACCTCAATCCGCTTCTGCGACAGCATCAAGAGGGTGCTCTCGACGACGATGACTGCGCCGTCGACCAGAAGGCCGAAGTCCAGCGCGCCCAGGCTCATCAGGTTTCCGCTGATCCCGAACCGGTTCATGCCGATGATGGCGAACAGGAAGCTGACCGGGATCATCAGGGCGGTGATGGTCGCCGCGCGGATGTTTCCGAGCAGCAGGAACAGCACCACGATGACCAGCAGCGCGCCTTCGGTCAGGTTCTTGGCCACGGTCGCGATGGTCTTGTTGACCAGGGCGCTGCGGTTCAGGACTGGCTCGGCGACGATGCTCGGCGGCAGGCTGGCGCCCACCTCCTCGAGCCGCTCGGCCGCAGCCTGGGCGACGGTACGGCTGTTGCCGCCCGCCAGCATCAGGGCGGTGCCGATGACCGCTTCGTGACCATCGCGGCTCGCGCCGCCGAGACGCGGCGCCTGGCCTACCTCGACGGTGGCGACGTCGGCGACGCGGACGACGAGACCGTTGCGGTTGACGACAGGTGCCTGGGCGAGATCCGGAATGGTCTGGGCCAGGGCGTCGGTGCGGACGGTCAGGGCTTCACCCGAGCGCTGGACATAGCCTGCGCCCGCCTGGGTGTTGGCGTTCTCCAGCGCCTGGATCAGGTCGCTGAGACCGAGGCCGTAGCTGGCCAGACGGGCCGCGTCGGGACGGACCGCGAACTCCTTCACATAGCCGCCGTTGACGTCCACGCCGGCCAGACCGGCCGCCGTGCGCATGCGCGGGGCGATGATCCAGTCCTGAACGGTGCGGAGATAGGTCGCCCGCGCCTGCGGCGTGGTCAGAAGCTCCCCTTCCGGGGTCAGATAGGAGCCGCCGGCCTGCCAGCCGGGCTCACCCGGTTTGGCGAGGTTCTGGGAGTTGAACGGCTTGTAGTCGACCGTCCACATCAGCACTTCGCCGAGGCCCGTGGTGATCGGAGCCAGGCCCGGCTCGACGCCTTCGGGCAGGTTCTCCCGGGCCTGGGCCATCCGTTCGGCCACCTGCTGGCGGGCGAAGTAGATGTCGGTCTGGTCGGTGAAGATGACCGTGACCTGGCTGAAGCCGTTGCGGCTCAGGGAGCGGGTGCTCTGGAGGCCGGGAATGCCGGCCATGGCGGTTTCGAGTGGATAGGTGACCTGTCGTTCCATCTGCTCCGGCGCGAGCGCCGGGGCGATGGTGTTGATCTGGACTTGCCGGTTGGTGATGTCCGGCACGGCGTCGATGGGCAGCTTGGTCAGCTGGAACAGACTCCAGGCCGAGACGAGGGCCGTGGCGAGAACCACGAACCATCGGAACTTGACCGAGGCCTCGATGATGAATTTGAACATGCGATCGCCCCCTTAGTGACCGTGCTCGGCCTCGCCCTTGGCCAGTTCGGCCTTGAGCAGGAAGGCGTTGGTGGAGGCGATACGCTCCGAGCCCGTGAGGCCGCGAAGGATCTCGGTGCGCCCGGCGGCCTGACGGCCGGCGAGCACTTGGGTGGCCTGGAAGCCGCCCTCGACCTGGACGAAGACGACAGTGTTTCCGTCGACGGTCTGGACCGCCTCGGACGGCACGGTCATGCCGCCTGCGGTCGCTTGACCGGTGACGACCGAGCCGGACACGGCAGAGCCCGCCGGCGGCAGGGTCCCGGAGGTTGGCCGCGCGCGGATGACCGTCGCTCCGCTCTCGTTCAGACCCGCGTCCGCGGCGACCCCGGTGACGACGGCGTCGAACTCGCCGGACGGCCCGGTCACCCGCATCGCCGCGCCAGGACGGACGTTGGCGGCCAGGGCCGGCGGTGCGTTGAACACCATCTCGACGCGGGCCGGATTGGACACCTCGGCGACCACGCCGCCCTGGGCGACGAAGCCGCCCGGTCCGACCTGGACGTTGCCGACCACGCCTGAAATCGGGCTGACCACGCTGAGCCGTCCCGAGGCGTTGGGCGAGCCGGCGGCTGCGGAGCGGGCCCGCGCCGCACGCGTTGCGGCTTCCGCACTCAGATACTGGGCGCGGGACGCCTCGACCTCCTGTCGGGCGACGATGCCCTGTTCCGACAGATTGCGGTTGCGCTCATAGGCCTGACGCGCGGCTTCCGCCGAGGCGCCGGCGGCGTCGGCGTCGGCCCGGAATGTGGCCGCCTCCCCGCTAACGAGGCTGACGAGCGGCTGTCCGACTCGAACCGACTGGCCTGGAGCGACGAGCACGCGTTCGACGCGACCACCGACCGCCGCGGCGACAGCGGCACGGGAGTCGACCATGGGCTCGACGCGACCGGCGAGGCGGGTCTCCGCGCCGCCGCCCGAACCGACACTCACAACCGTGATGCCGGCAGCCTGGACCTGCGCCGCCGACAGTTCGACCCGCCCCTCGGGCGCTTCGGCTTCCTCGGCGTGACCAGCCTCACCTTCCGCGTGGCCCGCCTCGCCCTCGGCGTGGCCAGCTTCGCCCTCCGCTGCGGCGGGCGTCGCCGGATCGGAGCCCCGGGTCGCCAGCCAGAGGCCGCCGCCGCCGAGAATGACCAGGGCGGCGACGCCGCCAATCAACAGGGTCTTGTTGGATGTGCGCTTGCGCATCACTGGGCTCCTTGGAAGGGGGCGCGACCGTCCAGGCGCGCGAGGTCGATCTCGGCGCGGACACGCGCAAGGCGAGCGTCGACGGCGGCAGACCGCGCGTTGACGAGGGCGGTTCGGGTGACGCGCAGCTCGATCTGGGAGATGCGCCCGGCCTCGAAGCCGATCCGCGATAGGCGGTAGGCTTCCTCGGCGGCCGTCACGCCGCCATCGGCGGCGCGGACACGGCTGACGGACGCGGCGAGCCGGGCCACGGCGGCGGCGCGGTCGGCCTGGGCCTCCTGCCGTGCAGTGAGCAGCCGGGCGTCCGCAGCGCGGAATTCGGCTTGCGCCGCCTCAATGTTCCCCCGGTTCCGGTCGAACAGTGGCAGCGGCATGCTGATACCGAAGGTCAGCGCTGTCGCATCCTCCGCCTCGAAGCGGCGAATGCCCACACTCGCGTTGATGTCTGGCCGGGCCTCGGCGCGCTGGACATCGATCCGTCGCTCCGCAGCTGTCCGTTGCGCTTCGGCGACACGAACGGTCGGCGCGTCGCTGGCTGCGGACGCGACAGTCGTCGGCGCCGCATCTAGCAGGCTCGCTTCGATGCTGGTGACGGGTACCGGGATCATGGCCACCGCCGTGAGGCGGGCGTAGGCCGCGTCACGCTCGGCCTGGGCCTCGTCCAGCGCCGCTCGTGCGCTGGCGGCTTCGGCCTCTCCCTGGATCCCCCGCAACAGAGGTTCGCGACCTTCCTCGACGAGGGCGAGCGCGGCTCGGGCGTCCGCAACGGTGAGGCTCAGCGTCTCCTCAGCCAGGGTCGCGCGACGTTGCGCGACCTCGGCTTCGGCATAGACGAGCGCCAGGCGTCCCGCTGCATCGACGACCGCGAGGTCGCGCTGAAGACCGACGGCGCCGGCTTCAGCGCGCGCGGCGGCGATCCTCGACGAGCGACGTCCCCAGAGTTCGAGATCCTGGCTCAGCGCCAGCGTCGCGTCGGCGTTGTCGATCCCCGAGAATGGGCCTGTGCCGAACGCATTCTCGAGATCGAGCCCGAGCACAGGGTTAGGACGCACGCGGGCCTGACGCACGCGGGCTTCGGCGGCGTCGGAATTGGCGCCCGCTTCCAGCGTGGCGGGGGTCTGGTCCAGCTGCGCGAGCAACTGGCCATACGTCGGGGCAGGGTCAGCCCAAGCGGGACTGGCCAGGGTCGCCGTGAGGGCGACGAGCGCGCAGCCGACCGCGAGACGCGGTCGCCGGCGAAATGTGGGAGACATGTTCCATTTCCAGATTTCTGATCACGAAGGCGCGCCCGCTCGGGCGCAGGACTTCGGTCAAACTCTGGGCGGTCGCTTCAGGCCGTCGGGATTGAACGACGCCACGAAATCGTCCTGCCCGCCGGATTGCAGCGGAGGCTCGCCGAACGACGGAGCGATGGAGTCCACAGCACCGTGACGGGCCGTGGAGGTGTGGTGGCAGTGTCCGTGGGAGCAGATCCCGTGACCACCGGACTTGCCGCTGTGGTCGCCGTCATTCTGGCCGTGATCGACGGCCGCATGAGCTGCGGGCGGCTCCGGCAGGCAGGTCGCAGCGTCGACGGCGGGCGCAAAGAAGAACGCAGCGAAGACAAGCGTCATCGCCACCAAAAGCTTCGCCCATGTCGCCATCGACCAGGTCATCTCGCGCTCGATACTTCCAATCCCGACGACTTGGCAATGCGTTACAATATCCGCTGGGCGTCGCCATCAGCCGAATCGAGCGAGGATGTGGGGCTTGCGGCGTTTCGGGCGTTGTGCCGGGGGGCGGGATCAGCATAGGGTTCGCGCCGGAGGGAGTCTGACCCGTGCACCGCCTGCTTCGTCTTGTCTGCGTCGGCCTTGCCGTGACCCTGGTGGTCGCGATGCAGGGCGCTGGCGTCAGCCAGGCGCAGCACCGCGTGTCGCATGCCCTGGAGTTCCCGGGCGTCAGTTACGCCAACGCTCCCGAAGATCACGCTCATGAAGATCATGGTCATGATCACGATTCCGCGCCGGATACGGCCGATTCCCTGGACGCAGCGGCCGGGGAGGATTCCGACGCCCCCCTGACACATCATCACCATAGCGGCGGCGACATCCATGTCGCCCTGACGTCACCGCCGCACCCGGCCGACGCCCTGCACGCCCGTCCCGTCAACGCGGGACCCGGGGCCGGCATCCTGCCGCCAGGCGCGCACGGCGACGGCCCTCTACACCCTCCCAAACAGCACGCCTGATCGACTGAAAAGCTGATCCTGCGCGGCCTTCCGGCCGTGCGCGTCCTGTTCTGGAGAATCTCCATTGAAATACCCCATGTCCGGCCTTGCCGGACGGCGGGTGCGCGCCGCAGCCTTGTCTGCGCTCGCGCTCGCCCTTGGAGCGCCCCTGGCGTCTCCCCCGGCGTACGCCCAGGCGTCGCCGCCCCCCGTCTCGTCCGGGGATACCCTGCCCGTGCTGTCGCTGCGGGAAGCTCTCTTGCGGGCGACAGGTTTCGATCCGGCCCGCGCCGGCGTCGAGGCGCGACTGGCGGCCGCAGAGGCCGGCGTCCGCCAGGCCGATGTGCGCCCGAATCCGTCTGTCGGCGTCATGGTCGAGAATCTGCCCACCCTGGGCGGAGGTGACTTCCTCGACCGTACCGAAACCACTCTGACCATAGAGCAAAGGCTGGAACGGGGCGGCGACCGCGCCGCACGCGCGGCGCTGGCCCGCAGTGAAGGCGGTTTGGTGGCGGCCGAGGCGCGCACCGCGCTTCTGGACCGCCTGGAGCTGGTTCAGCGGGCCTGGGCCGAAGCTCTGGCCGCCGAAGCGGTGCTCGACATCGCTCGAGAGCGGCTGGAGCTGGCCGAGAGCTTCTCGACAGAGGTGCAACGGCGTGTCGATGCGGCGCGCGATCCGCTGTTCGCGGGTGCCCGCGCCGAGGCGGACCTAGCCCAGGCCCAGATCGACTTCGATCAGGCCGAAATCGCGCTCCGGATCGCGCGGATCAATCTGGCCAAGTTCTGGGACGGGCAACCCGCCTTCGTGCTGGGCGACGACGCCTTCGAGGACACGTCCTCGTCGCGAATGGCCCCCGGTGCCGTCTCACAGGCCGATCTGGCCGTGTTCAACGTCCGCCGAGACATCGCCGAGGCCCAGGTCCGCGTCGAGCAGGCGCGGGCCATCGCAGATCCCACCGTCACCCTGGGGGTGCGGCACATCTGGGACAACGAGGTGGCTCTGGTGTTCGGCGGCTCCATGCCCTTGCAGCGCTATGACCAGAACCGGGGTGCCATCGACCGCGCCCGCGCCGAAGGACTGGCCGCCCGCGCCGACCGGAGAGCTTTCGAGATCGAGCGGGAGCGCGAAATCCTGCGGCTCCAGGTTCAACTGGCCGCCAAGGCCAGCGAGGCGCGCCGGATCGGCGAGGACACCATTCCCCAGGCCGAACGCGCCGTCGTTCTGGTCCGCGAAGGGTTCGCCCGCGGCGGCTTCACCTACAACGATGTGATGAGCGCCCAGGCGGCCCTGCTGCAAGCACGGGCCAGACAGGTCGCCGTCCTTCAAGCTTTCCACAACGATCGCGCCCGCCTCGACAGGCTGACGGGCGCGCATGCCGACCTGATCGGCCTGGAGATCTCACGATGAAGCGGACACACGCTTACCGCCTCGCTTCCGGCGCGGCGATGACCGCCCTCGTCCTGGCCCTGGCGGCCTGCGGGGGACGCCCGGAGAACGCCGAAAAGGCCGAGGGCGCGGAGGCCGCAGCAGCGGCGGACTATGAACGCGGCCCGCACAATGGCCGCATGCTCAGGGATGGCGACTTCGCGCTTGAAGTGACCATCTTCGAGGAAGGGCCGGAGCCGATCTTCCGCCTCTATCCCTATCTGCGCGACCGCCCGCTGGATCCGCGTCAGGTCCAGGCCTCCATAGCCCTGACCCGACTGGGGCCGAGCGTGGACCGGTTCAGCTTCGCAGCCGAGGCCGACTACCTGACCAGTCCCGGCGTGGTGTCCGAGCCCCACTCTTTCGACGTGGCGGTCAACGCCGTCCATTCAGGCAAGCGCTCCAACTGGACCTACCCGTCCTATGAAGGGCGCACGACGATCACGGCCGAGGCGGCCCGGGACGGGGGAATCACCACCGAGCAGACCGGCCCCGCCCTGCTCGCCGACACCCTGCCGCTGTCCGGACGTGTCGAGATCACGCCAGAAGGCCAGGCCGAGGTTCATGCTCGCTATCCGGGGCGCGTGGTCTCCATGAGCGTCCAGTTGGGACAGCGGGTCTCGCGCGGACAGGTCGTGGCGCGGGTGGAATCAAGCGAGAGCCTGCAGACCTATTCGGTCACGGCTCCGATCTCGGGGGTCATCACGGCCAAGGCCGTCAACCCGGGCGCGATCACCGGCAACGGCGCGCCGATGCTGACGATCGGCGATCCGACCCGGCTGCACGCCGAGTTCTTCCTCTACCCCCGCGACGCCGAACGCGTCCGGGTCGGCCAGCGGGTGCAGGTCCGCAGCACGGCCGGGGAGAACACCGCCGTCGGGACGATCGCGGCCATCCTGCCGGCTGACGATGTGCTGAGTCAGACCTTGGTCGCCCACGTGGCGCTGCCCTACCAGGGTGGCGTTTGGCGGCCCGGTCTGGGCGTCGAGGGCGTGGTTCAGGTCGGTGCGGGGGAAGTTCCCCTGGCTGTCCGCACGCGCGCGCTCCAGCCCTTCCGCGACTTCACGGTCGTCTATGCCCGGGTCGGCGACACCTACGAGGTGCGAATGCTCGAACTGGGCCGGCGCACCGACGAGTGGACCGAAGTCCTGGGCGGCATCGACCCCGGCGTCACCTATGTGGTGGACGGCGCCTTCCTCATTCGCGCGGACATCGACAAGTCCGGCGCGAGCCACGACCACTAGGGGGATGCGCCAACATGCTTGAACGCATCATCGCGCTGTCGATCCGCTTCCGGTGGATCGTCATGGCGCTCGTCCTTCTGGCCTGTGCGATCGGCGTCTGGAGCTTCCAGCGCCTGCCGATCGACGCCACGCCGGACATCACCAACATCCAGATCCAGATCAACACGGAGGCGCCGGGCTATTCGCCCCTTGAAGCCGAACAACGCATCACCTTCCCGGTCGAGACCGCCATCGCGGGCGTGCCGGGCCTGTCCTACACCCGGTCGGTCTCTCGCTACGGCCTGAGCCAGGTGACGGTGGTCTTCGAGGACGGCGCCGACATCTATCGCGCCCGGCAACTGGTCAACGAGCGCCTGCAAAGCGCCTTGGGCCAGCTGCCGCCGGGACTGTCGCCGGAGCTTGGCCCGATCGCCACCGGGCTGGGCGAGATCTTCATGTACACGATCGAGGCGCGCCCCGACGCCCGCAAGGCCGATGGCACGCCCTATACGTCGGAAGATCTGCGGACCCTGCAGGACTGGGTGATCCGTCCCCAGATGCGCAACACGCCCGGCGTCACCGAGGTCAACACCATCGGCGGCTTCGAGCGGCAGTACCATGTGACCCCGCGCCCCGAACGCCTGGCCGCCTATGGCGTGACCATGGCCGAGGTGGTGCAGGCGCTGGAGCGGAACAACGCCAACGTCGGCGCCGGCTACGTCGAGCGCTACGGCGAACAATGGCTGATCCGCGTGCCGGGTCAGGCGTCCAACGCGCAAGACCTGTCCAATGTGGTGATCACCACGCGGGGCGGCGTCCCCATCCGGATCGCCGAAGTCGCCGAGGTCGGGCTGGGCGAAGAACTTCGCACCGGCGCCGCGACCGAGAACGGCAAGGAGACCGTTCTGGCGACGGTGCTGATGCTGGCGGGCGAGAACAGCCGCGTCGTCGCCCAGGCGGCGGCCGCGCGTCTGGAGGAAGCCGCCAGGGCCTTGCCCGACGGCGTGGTGGCCTCGCCGGTCTATGACCGGACCGATCTGGTCGAGCGCGCCATCCATACGGTGGAGAAGAACCTGGCCGAGGGCGCGCTGCTGGTCATCGTGGTCCTGTTCCTGCTGCTGGGGAACTTCCGCGCAGCCATCATCACGGCAGCGGTGATCCCTATCACCATGCTGATGACCATCACCGGCATGGTGCGGGCGGATGTCTCGGGCAACCTCATGAGCCTGGGCGCCCTGGACTTCGGGCTGATCGTCGATGGGGCCGTCATCATCGTCGAGAACTGTCTGCGGCGGTTCGCCGAGGCCCAGCACCGGAACGGTCGTCTGCTGACCCGTCAGGAGCGGTTCTCGCTGGCGGCCGAAGCGTCCAGCGAGGTCATCAGGCCGTCGCTGTTCGGGGTGCTGATCATCACCCTGGTCTACATCCCGATCTTCGCCCTCGACGGGGTCGAAGGGAAGATGTTCCATCCGATGGCCATCACCGTGGTCATCGCCCTGACCTGCGCCCTTGTGCTGTCCCTCACCTTCGTCCCGGCGGCGGTGGCGATGTTCGTCACCGGCAAGGTCCATGAGAAGGACAGCTTCCTGATGCGCTGGGCGCGGGTCGGCTATCAGCCCGCCCTGGACTTCGCCCTGCGGACCCGTCGGCTGATGGTGGGGCTGGCGATCGGCCTGGTCGCCATCGCCGCCTTCGGGGCCTCGCGCATGGGTTCGGAGTTTGTGCCGAACCTGGACGAGGGCGACATCGCGATGCACGCCCTGCGCATCCCCGGCACCAGCCTGAGCCAGGCCATCGCCATGCAGACCGCCCTTGAGGCCCGTCTGGCGCGGTTCCCCGAAGTGGAGCGGGTGGTGGCCAAGATCGGCACCGCAGAGGTAGCCACCGACCCCGTGCCGCCCTCGGTCGCGGACACCTTCATTCTTCTGAGGGACCGCGAGGACTGGCCCGATCCCCGCAAGCCGAAGCTTCAGCTCGTCCGCGAGATGGAAGAGGCGGTCAACGCGATTCCGGGCAGCAAGTACGAGTTCACCCAGCCGATCCAGATGCGGTTCAACGAACTGCTTTCGGGGGTCCGCGCCGACGTGGCCATCAAGGTTCACGGCGACGACCTGGAGCAACTGGTCGCGCTCGGCTCGCAGATCGAGGAGATCATCGGCGCCATTCCCGGCGCAGCGGATCCCCAGGCCGAACAGGTCACAGGCCTGCCGATGCTGCAGATCACGCCCAACCGGGCCGCCATCGCCCGGCTGGGCCTGAGCGTCGAGGACGTTCAGTCGGTCATCGCCACCTCCATGGGCGGCGCGACGGCGGGGCAGATTTTCGAGGGAGACCGGCGCTTCGACATCGTCGTCCGCCTGCCCGAGGATCTGCGCCGCAACACCGACGCGATCGGCCGGATACAGGTGCCCCTGCCTTCGGGCGACGGGGCGCCGCGCAGGTTCGTCCCCTTGAGCGAGATCGCCACGATCGCACTGGAGACCGGGCCGAACCAGATCAGCCGCGAGGACGGCAAGCGCCGGATCGTCGTGACCGCCAACGTGCGGGACCGCGACCTGGGCTCGTTCGTCGCCGAGGCGCGCGAGCGCATCGAACGCGAGGTCGATCTTCCCGCTGGCTACTGGGTCACCTACGGCGGCACGTTCGAGCAACTGATCTCAGCGGCACAGCGCCTGCAACTGGTCGTTCCGGCGGTCCTGCTGCTGATCTTCGGCCTGCTGTTCGCCCTGTTTCGGTCGGTGAAGGACAGCGCCATCGTCTTCTCCGGCGTGCCCCTGGCCCTGACCGGCGGGGTGGCGGCGCTGGCGATGCGGGATCTGCCGCTCTCGATCTCGGCCGGCGTGGGCTTCATCGCCCTGTCCGGCGTGGCGGTGCTGAACGGCGTGGTCATGGTCAGCTTCATTCGAGGCCTGATCGAGGAAGGCAAACCCGTCGCCGAGGCGATCCGGGAAGGCGCCCTGACCCGTCTTCGGCCCGTGCTGATGACCGCCCTGGTCGCCAGCCTCGGCTTCGTGCCCATGGCCGTCAACGTCGGGGCCGGCGCCGAGGTGCAGCGTCCGCTGGCCACCGTGGTCATCGGCGGCATCGTCTCCTCGACGGCTCTGACCCTACTGGTGCTGCCGGCCCTGTACAGTCTCGTGCATGGCCGGGAACGTCCCCAGGATTGGCCCAGGCGCCCGGCCTGGCTCGACCATCTGCCGATCCGCAAGCGGAAAGGTGAAACCCGATGACCGCCGCTTTTCTCCGGAAGGACGGCGGAGGAGGCGCCGACGTGGATCCCCTCGCGTCGGCGCCAGCATTCCCGGAGCGATTGCCGGCCTTGACCAGCATCCGCTTCTGGCTCGCCCTCGGCGTCGTCCTGTTTCACTACCAGCTCAATATCCTGCCCGAAGGCGGGACGGGGATCGCGTTCATCGAGCGCGCCCGGCTGGCGGTCGACTTCTTCTTCATCCTGTCAGGCTTTGTCCTGGCCCACGCCTATGGCCGCCAGGTGCGCGACGGGTCGTACGACCACCGCCGCTTCCTGATCGCGCGCCTGGCCCGGATCTATCCGGCGCATCTGGCGATGCTGGTGGTGATGGGCCTTATCGTGATCCTGGCCCTTGTTCTGGGCCAGCGGTTCAATGTCGAAAGCTACTCGCTGCCGGGATTCCTGTCGGCCCTGGCGCTGGTCCACGCCTGGTTTCCGGCGACGGTGGCCAATGAGTGGAACGGCCCGTCGTGGTCGCTGTCGGCGGAATGGGCGGCCTATCTGGTCTTCCCGATCTTCGCCTCTATCGGCCTTCGGCGCGGTCGCAATCCGTGGGTGACCCTGGGCCTTGCGGTGGTGCTGTTCCTCGGGATCGACGCCGTCTATCGGCGGCTGTTCGACGACATGCTCACCCACGCCGAGCTGGTTCTCGGCGTGCTGCGCATCATCCCGGAGTTCCTGCTCGGTATCGGGCTCTACCAGCTCGGCGCCCGGCTGGAATGGGGGCGTGCCGTCACCGTGACGGCGACTTCGGGATCCCTGTTGGCGCTCGTCGTCCTGATGGCGATCAGCGCCGACGAACGGCTGATCGTGGCTGTGTCCGGCCTGGTCATCCTCAGCCTGGCGATGCTGTCAAAGACCGGCGACGACAAGGTGTTCGCCCACCCCGCGCTGATCGAGGCGGGAGAGGCGTCCTACGCTCTCTACCTGGTCCACCTGCCGCTCCTGATCATCTGGAAGAACGGTATGGCCATGCTGACCGGCTTGGACAGCGCCTACCGTTTGAGCCTCGGCGAAGCCGCAGTGCTGCTTTGCCTGACCCTGGCGGGCGCCTTCGCGCTGCATGCCTTGTGGGAGCGTCCCGCGCGTCGCTGGGCACGGCGTCGCTTCCTTTTTCCCTCCGCGAACCTCCCCTCACAGAAAGGTCTGTCATGACACCTTCCCGGCGCCGCGACTCCTGGTCGTGGCTTCGCTCGCCGTGGACCGCCCTGGTCCTGACGCTGGCGTTCCTGCTGCTGCAAGGCGCGCTGAACCCCGCCCTGGCCCACGGCGTCGCCGAGGGCGACAAGGGCTACATCCAGGAAACTTCTGGTTTCCTGTTCTGGCCGTTCGTCTATCTGGGCGCCAAGCACATGGTCACCGGATACGACCACCTGCTGTTCCTGTTCGGGGTGATCTTCTTCCTCTACCGGATGAAGGACATCAGCATCTATGTGACCCTGTTCGCGATCGGTCATTCGTCCACCCTGCTGCTGGGCGTGCTGACCGACGTCAGCGTCTCGAGCTACATCGTCGATGCGATCATCGGCCTGTCGGTGGTCTACAAGGCTCTGGACAACATGGGCGCCTTCCAGCGCTGGTTCGGCTTCCAGCCGTCCACCAAGGCGGCGACGCTGATCTTCGGCCTGTTCCACGGCTTCGGCCTGGCCACCAAGCTGCAAGACTTCCAGATGTCCCCCGACGGGCTGATCGGCAACCTGATCGCTTTCAACATCGGGGTCGAGGCCGGCCAGTTGCTGGCGCTTGGCGGCATCCTAATCGTCATGGGCTTCTGGCGGCGGTCGAACAGCTTCTGGAACCACGCCTACCTGACCAACGTCGTGCTGATGTGCCTCGGCTTCATTCTGACGGGCTACCAGCTCGTCGGCTTCTTCGTCATGTGATCGGAGCAACCGCCATGTTCAATGCAAACCGCCCCGCCCGTTCGGAGCTTCCGACCACCGGGAAGCTTCTCAAGTCTACCGGCATCGCTGCAGCGGTCGCCGGTGTCATCCTGGTTACCGTCGTGCTGCCCGCGGAATACGGCGTCGATCCCACCCGGGTCGGCTCGCTGCTGGGCCTGACCGACATGGGCCAGATCAAGCGTCAGCTTGCCGAAGAAACCGAGGCCGACGCGGCAGCTGACGCCGCCGCTGCCGCGCCCCCTGTGGCCGTCGTTCCCGGTGCTCCGGCCACGCCGGTCACCGGCGCCGCCGAGGCGACCGCTACGCCCACGCCACCGGACGCCGCCGGTGCCCGGTCGGACGTCACCACCATCGAGCTGGCGCCCAATCAGGGCGCCGAGTTGAAGATGGACATGCAGGAAGGCGACACGGTGCGGTTCACCTGGACGAGCAGTGGTGGCCGGGTGAACTACGACACCCACGCTGATCGCCCCGGCCTTCGCTATCATGGCTATGGAAAGGGATCGTTGCAGACCCAGACCGGCGATCTGACGGCCGCCTTCACCGGCAGCCATGGCTGGTTCTGGCGCAACCGCACCGGCGAAACCGTGACGATCACCGTGCGTACGCAAGGCGCCTACTCCGGGATCAAACGGGTCGTCTGACCTCGGTCGGGCGGCGGTGCTGCCGAGCCCGCCGCGATGGTGGAGCGCCTTCCCCCGGGGCGCTCCGCCATGTCGGCGTCAGGGCCTCGGCCAGCGCCGATGGAGTTCGTCTATCACGACAGGATGGGCGTGGCCGGCCCCGTCGTGGAGCTCGATGTGTTCCTGCAGATGAGGATGGTCTTCCGGAAGGTCGGGGTGGCGATGCAGCAGGTCGAGGGGATCGCGTGCAGGCCAGATCATCAGCGCCAGGAACGCGCCCGCACCGCAGAGCGTCGCCAGAACGAAGAAGGCGGCTGACGGGTCCGCCTCGGCCGAGACAAGTCCGGCGACGGGATAGGCGATCAGCCAACAGGCGTGCGACAGGGCGAACTGGGCGGCGAACAGGGCGGGTCGATCCTCGGCCGTCGAGGAGCGTCGCAGCGCACGCCCCGCCGGAGTGATGGTCAGGGAGTAGCCGAAGCCCATCAACACCCACAGGATCAGCAGCACCCAGTACCGGTCCGCCAGAAAGCCCCCGACGACAAGAACGGCTGTCATCACCATGCCGCCGGAGACCATGACACGGCGATCGTCCAGCCGATCAAGCAACCGCCCCAGCGCCACGGCCGCCGTCATCGAGCCCAGTCCAAAAGCCGCGAGCGCCCAGGCCGTAGCCTGCTGTGACAGTCCGAACCGGGACTGCACCAGCACGACGGTATTGACGAACACCATCGCCCCGCCGGCCGCTGTGGCCAGGCTGACGGCGAGCAGCCCCCGCAGACGGGGCGTGAAGGCGAAAAGCCGGAGGCCTCCGGTCAGCCGACGCAGAAAGGGAAGCGGTCGGGCTGGTGTCCGGGTCGGGAGCCCTGCGCTGACGACGAAACCGGCGGACAGCAGAAAGCCCGCCGCCGTACCGAGAAAGAGGTCGGAGAAGCCCATCACGGTCAGAAGCAGAGCGGCCGCCACGGGGCTGACGACGCTCTCCATATCCGCCGCGAGACGCGACAGCGACAGCGCCCGGGTGTATTCGGCCTCATCTTCCAGAAGATCGGGGATCATGGCCTGGAAGGCGGGTGTGAAGGCCGCCGACGCGACATAGAGCATCGTCATCAAGGCATAGACCTGCCAGGCCGCGCCGACGAAAGGCAGGGCGACCGCGACCCCTGCCCGGACCAGATCCAGCAGGACAAGCAGGGTCTTTCGCGGCAGCCGGGCGGCGATGGCGCTGGCGAAGGGCGCCACGCCGATATAGGCGACCATCTTGATCGACAGCACCATGGCGAGAACTTCGCCAGCATTCGCTCCGGCCAGCCGGTGGGCGAGCAGCCCCAGGGCTATCGTCGCCAGGCCCGTACCGAGAAGGGCGGCGACCTGCGCGATGAAGAGGTGACGATAGCCGCGATGGGCGAGAGGGGAGAACATGGGAATCCAGCCAGTCTTCCGCTTTGACATATCCTCTCCCCGGGGATAGGTCAAAGCGCATGAGTTCGCTCCACGCTTCGCATCCTGCTGTCCTCGCCCGCCTGCGCCGCGCCGAAGGCCATCTGCGCACCGTGATCCGCATGATCGAGGGTGAGCGCGCCTGCGTCGAAGTCGCGCAGCAGCTTCATGCGATCGAAAAGGCTATCGCGGCGGCCAAGAAGACCCTGATCCATGACCATGTGGATCATTGCCTGGCGCAGGCAGCGGCGGGCACGGCTGAACAGTCGCGGGCCGCCACGGCCGAGTTTCGCGACATTACGAAGTATCTGTGAAGGACCCCGCATGTTTTCATCCTCTCCCAGTCGTCGCAGCATTCTGTCCGGCGGGCTGGTGCTTTGTGGCGTCATTGCCGGATCGGAAGCGACGGCCCAGACGCGACGATCCATCACGGTCTACAAGACGCCCTGGTGCGGTTGCTGCGGCCTTTGGGTCGATCATCTGCGTCAGGCCGGCTGGACAGCCCGTGTGATCGACGTCGAGGATCTCGCCCCTGTCCGGGCGCGCCACGGGGTGCCGGACAGGCTCGCCTCCTGCCATACCGGCGTCGTCGGTCGCTATGCCGTCGAGGGCCATGTGCCCGCCGCCGATATCGACCGGCTGATCCGGGAGGCGCCGGCGGCGCGCGCCCTTGTCGTTCCGGGAATGCCTGCCGGTTCCCCCGGAATGGAATCCGCCGGGCGTGAACCCTATGTCTCCCTGCTGCTGCTCGCCGATGGCCGGACCCGGGTGTACGGACGCCATAACGGGGCGTGACTTTCGGCAGGTGTGCGCCGGGCGACCGACGCCCGGCGCACACCCCGGCCGAAACCGTTCAAGCGGCGGGGAGCAGTTCGGTCTCGACCTCCGCGCCCCGGACGAGCATCAGATCGACGGGGCAGCGGTCGGCCATCTCCAGCAATCGAGCACGCTGCGCCTCATCCAGCGGCCCCTCCAGAGTGATGGCGCGCTTGAAGACATCGGCGGGCGTCTGGTCCCGCCGTTTCGCATGCACGACGCGGACAGTGGCCCGCTCCAGGGGCCACCCCTTGCGTTCGGCGTACATCCGCATGGTCATCACGCTGCAGGCGCCCAACCCGGCCGACACGAGTTCGAACGGCGACGGACCACTGCCCAGACCGCCCAGGCTCGCCGGTTCGTCGGCGAGGAAGGTATGAGCCCCGACACGAACCCGGGCCTGATAGGCGCCGCCGCCCGTCTCCTCGACGAGGACGCCGGCCAGGTTGCCCTCGTCTCCCGTCAGGTCGGGCTCGAGCGCCGGAAGGTAGCGCGACGCCCAGCAGGCGATGACGCCGGCGACATAGTCGGCGTCCGACTGGCGGGTGAGCAGGTGATCGGCGTCGTCCAGGGAGATGAAGCTCTTGGGATGTCTGGCCGCCACGAAGATGGCGGAAGCGTTGTCGATGCTGACGACCTCGTCCAGCGGCGCATGCATCACCAGCAGCGCGCGTTTCAGGCGGCTGACGGCATCCAGAGGCGAGCGGGTCCTGACGTCGTCGACGAAGCTCTGACCGATCCGGTACGGTCGACCGCCGAGCGTCACCTCGGCCTCTCCTTCGCTTTCGATCCGCTTCAGATCCTCTTCTGACACATGGGTCAGCACATGGGCCGCGTCGGCGGGCGCTCCTATGGTGGCGATGGCCCGCACCTGGGGCAGATGTTCGGCGGCGGCCAGCACCGCCAACCCGCCCAGGCTGTGACCGACCAGAAGATTCGGCGTCATGCCGGCCGCTTCCATGGCCCCGCTGGCCGCGATCAAATCCTGCACGTCGGCGGCGAAGCTCGCGTCAGCGACTTGGGCGTCCCGATCGCCCGCCCCGGCGAAGTCGAAGCGCAGGACGCCTACCCCGCTTCGCGCCAGCGCACGCGACAGCCGCACCGCGGCCAGGCCATCCTGACCGCAGCTGAAGCAGTGCGCGACGATGGCCCAGCCTCGCGGCGTCGCCTGCGGCCGCTCGATCACGCCGACGATCCTGCGCCCGTCCGCAAGCCCGAACTCGAACTCCTTGTCTCCGCTCATTCGCATGCTCTCCATTGATAAATCCAATCAGCGCGGGCCGCTTGGGATGATGCGGCCCAGCCTACAGTGTTCCGCCGCGGCAGGGTCAAGCGACACGTCGTCGGCTCCGCATCAGGTGGCCGCCTCGGTCTCTGCCGGTCCGCCACGAAGGGTCAGCCAGACGCCGCCGGCGCAGATCAGCAGCAACAGCAGACTGAATGCGCCCGGTGCGGCTTCCCAGCCGAGCCCCCACTCCCCCAGGCGGACCAGGAACGGCACCGCCAGCATCAGCGAGGCTGTGAAGAGCGCCCCCTTCAGCAGGATGAGCCTGTGCAGGATGAGAAAGACCGGCGCCGTCAGCCCCGCGCCCAGACCTGCGATGGCGGCCCAGTCGGAAGGCGCGACGCCGACGAGCGGAACGAAGAGAACGACCGTCACGGCGAGCATGGCGGCGCCGGCCCCGGTAATGGCCGGCAAGGCCGAGAGGGCGGACAGGTCCGCCATGCGCGCGCGGAAGACGTAGCCATACAGGGCGTAGGACGCCGTTCCACCGAACACGAGCAGGGCGCCGCCGACGAGGTACAGCCCCTCCGCCCCGGCATGACCCTCGCTTGCGGGCTTGTCGGCAATCGCATAGGCCAGCGCACCGCCCAGGGCGAGACAGGCGCCCAGCACCTTGTTGCGGGTGACCCGTTCGCCAAAGGCGACGGCGCCGATCACGAAAGTGAGGCTTGGCAGAAGCGAGATGATCAGACCGGTGCGGGAGGGGCCGATGAACGCCGCGCCGAGCATGGTTCCGGCGTAGTAAAGGAAAAAGCCCAGCAATCCGAGCAGAGCGACTGTTCCGCCGCGTCGCGCCGCAATCCGCGCTTCGGAACGACTCCGAGCGGAAAGCAGCACGATCGCGGCAAAGACGATGAAGCTGGCCCCTGTGCGGCCGGCGGCCACCAGCAGCGGCGACACGCCCGAAACGAGGTAGCCGACGAGCAGCCAGCTCGCCGACAGCAGCAGGACGAGGGTGACCGAGAGCACCGACGTCGTCAGCGCGGTGCGCGAGGTGGCGGCCGGGCGAGGCCGGTTCCACATCCTGCTTCCCTTCATCGCTTCCTCCGATCGCCGACGAGCAAGGCTCCCCAGCCCGCCGGCGGCGTCCGGCAAGCCTGTGAAGGATCAGAGGAAGACGCAGTTGATCCGGACGTCGCACGCACCGCGCCAGGCTCGGACGGCGCCGGCACGGCCAGGCCGGTCGAGCATCCTATCCCGCTGTTTCTCCTACAGGACGAGGCCCGGTCCGGCCGGGTCAGGCGGCCTCGTTCTCAAAGGCGCTCAAGCGACAGAAACAGGCTGCGGCGATCTTGATGTCGGCCGAAGCCACGGCGATGTCGCGCTGGAGGACGATCTCCCGGGCCTCGTCGTGCCGGCCGAGTTTCGTCAGACACTCGTAGAGGCCGTGCAGGCTCCAGACGTTGTTCGGTCGGATCCGCCGCCTGCCCAGTTTGCGCTCCAGCCCGAGGTCGATCCTGTGCTGTTCTGCAGCTTCGGCGTGCCGCCCCTGCTCGGTCAGCAGGGCGCAATAGGCGTGGCGGACGGGCTGCAGCCAGGCCGGAGGGTCGCTGTAGGGCAGCGTGTCCTCGAGGGCGATCGCCTCGCGCAACAGCGAGAACGCCTCCTCGATATTTCCCTTCCTGTATTCCAGTTCCCCGTCGAGCATCTTGCGCGCGATGGCGAGCGCCTGGAGCTCCGGCACGGGGATGGAGTTGAAACGGCTGTCTGGCACCGCGGCGACGGCGTCGATGAATTTCTCCCGCTCCGCCTCGGCTTCCGGCACGCGCCGCAGGGCGGCGAAGGCGATGCCGCGCGCATAGTGGATCATCGCCGTGGTCGAACAATAGAGTTTGCGGTCCGTCGGGAATTCCAGGTCGAGGATTTCCTGCCAACGGCCGAAGCGAATGAGAACATGCGGAAGCGTGGTGCCGTGCGCCTCGAGCAAATCCGCCATCGGCGGGCTCTGGATGCCGAGCAACTGCGGGGTAAGGACTTCCTTCAGCCGGTTCGCCATGAACAGCGCCTCACGCGAACGGCCCGCCATCATCGCGCCGTAGGCTCCGACCATCAGGTTGTGGACGCGATAGACGTTGTACCAGGCGCCGACTTCGGTCTCGTGACCGAAATAGCGTTCATCCGCCTCGACCGCATCGAGGTTGGAATCGATCACCCGGCGCCAGTCGCCGCAGGCGTTGTCGATGTGGGTGGACATATGCGCCAGATGGGCGCCGTCCCGCGACAGGCGACGCAGACGGTCGGCGGCCGGAAGCGCGATCTCGGGCCACGGCGACATCTCCATCAGGTGGATATAGAGATGGTTGAGAACCGGATGCCGGTCGCCCCCCGGACGCGGCAGGGCGTCCTCGATCACCGCCCGGGCCTCCAGCGTGCCCGGTCCGATCGGTTCTCCCGTATCGAGATCCCACAGAGCCCGCGGACTGAGACAGATCAAGGCGTCCCCGAACAGCGCCGCCGCGTCGATGTCGTCCGAAAACTGCTGATAGAAAACCCGCATGGCGTCCGCATAGGTCCGGTTCAGACGATCGAATTCGTCAGGGTCGCGGGTCGTCTGCTCGGGGAAGCGTGGTCCAAGCGCCGCGATCAGGGCCTTTTCGAAGGCGGTGCCGTTGCGGCCGACCGCTTCGCGTGCGCGTTCAAGCGCGGCACGGCCGATCGTCACGGCCTTCTGCATGTCCTCGGCGTCGAAAAGCCGCCAAGCCTTGTTGTAGTTCGGCCCCGTACCAAAGGCGACGCCCCAGTGCGCCATGGCGCAGTCGGGATCGTAGTCGAGCGCCTTTTCAAAGCAGCGGACCGCTTCCTCGGGATTGAAGCAGTACGCCCAGGCCAGCCCGCGATCGAACCAGAGCTGCGCCTGGGGTGAGGTGGTCGTCACATCGCGACGGAAGTCGCCAAGGTCGTAATAGTCGTCTTTCATCATCCACGCTCCGCTGGCCAGGCCCGATCCGGAAACCCAACCGCCCAAGGCAATAAGTCAACACTTGAATACCTATTCATATATCATGTTTCAAGCCCGGATCGCGGCATTCCGGCCGTATCCATCAACGCAATCCGCCTAGAGCGGCACGGCGGTGGTGTATTTCACCTGGCTGAGCGCGAAGTGGGAGGCGGCGGTGGCCACGTTCGAATGGTTCAGCAGGTCGCGCATGAGGAAGCGTTCGTAGCCGGCGACATCTGCGGCCACGATCCGCAGGAGATAATCCCATTCCCCGGACATGGAATGGGCCTCCATGACATCCGGCCGGGTGGCGAGATAGGCCTCGAAGGCGGTCCGGTCCGCCGGGGCATGCGACCGCATCCTGACCTGGCACATCACGTTCACGCCCCGGCCGACCCGTTCGGCATCGACCAGTCGCACGGCTCCCTTCAGAATTCCCGCCTCTTCCAGCGCCCGGATCCGGCGCCAGCACGACGCCGGAGACGATCCGGCGAGTTCCGCCAGGGCCACGTGGCTCAGGCCGGCGTCGTCCTGCAAGGCGCGCAACAGCCGGCGATCAACATCATCCAACACTCTCTCTTTCACAAATTCTCTCATCCTGAAATTTGATTTCATATCGAGCTGTAATCCGAGCCGCTTTGAAAGGCGATCCTCGCTTGTCCGGTCTACAATGACCACGATGGCGCACCCTCCCCGCGAGCTCTGGCCTCACCTCCCCCGCTCGCCTGCGCCATCTGTCACAGGCGCGCCGTCAAGAAGACCGGAGACACCCTCATGAGCATCACCCCCGAAAACCCCATTGGTCTGGACGGCTTCGAGTTCGTGGAATTCACCAGTCCCGATCCCGAGGCGATGGCCGCCCTGATCGAACGCCTCGGCTTTGTGGCCACACATCGTCATCCGACGAAAGCGGTGGTTCGCTACAAGCAGGGCCGCACCAATCTGCTCGTCAACAGCGAAGCGACCGGACAGGCGGCTGCGTTCCGGGCGCTGCACGGACCTTCAGCCAGCGGCATGGCCTTCCGGGTGGCCGACGCTCGCCAGGCCTATGATCTGGCCCTGTCGCGCGGTGCGCGCGCCGCCGACGCCGCCGCAGGCGCGCTCGGCGCTGACGCCATGGTGCTGGAAGGCATCGGCGGCTCCTACCTCTATCTCGTCGACCGCCACGGTGCGGCCGGGTCGCTGTACGACGACTGGACCGAGATCGACGGGTGGCGCGAGGCCGAGGCCGCAAACAGCGTCGGCCTCGACATTCTGGATCACCTCACCCACAACGTCCGTCGGGGCCAGATGCGGACCTGGTCCGGCTTCTACAACCAAATCTTCGGCTTCGAGGAGCAGAAGTATTTCAACATCAAGGGCCAGGCCACCAGCCTGATCTCCCAGGCGATGATCGCGCCGGACAAGGCGATTCGCATCCCCCTCAACGAGAGCGAGGACGACCAGTCCCAGATCGAGGAGTTCATCCGCGAGTATAACGGCGAGGGCATCCAGCACCTGGCCATGACCACGGACAACATCTACGAGACCGTGGAGGCCCTGCGCGCCCGTGGCGTGCGGCTTCAGGACACCATCGAGACCTACTACGAGCTGGTCGACAAGCGGGTGCCAGGCCATGGCGAGGATCTGGAGCGGCTCAAGGCGAACCGCATTCTGATCGACGGGAACATCGGCGAGGAAGGCATCCTGCTGCAGATCTTCACCGAGAACCTGTTCGGACCGATCTTCTTCGAGATCATCCAGCGCAAGGGCAACGAGGGCTTTGGCAACGGCAATTTCCAGGCCCTGTTCGAATCGATCGAACTCGACCAGATTCGGCGCGGCGTCATCAAGGTCGAGGGCTGACCCGGCACGGGGCGGATGAACCTCATCCGCCCCGCCATCGGTCAGACGCGCGACTTCAGATGACCGACCCCGCCGGCCGGCCGGACGCCGGCCGGCGGCGCTTCCGAGGTTTCTTCCAGATCCGCCAGGATCGGACAGTCGGGGCGATCGTCACCCGCGCAGCAGGCGATCAGCGTTTGCAGGGTGTCCGACATCTGCCTGAGGCTGGCGATCCGCGTATTCAGCTCCGCGATGTGCGCGCTGGCGATGCGTTTGACGTCGGCGCTCTGACGCGACCGGTCGTTCCACAGGCTCAGCAGGTCCTGAATCTCAGCGACGGAAAACCCGAGGTCGCGGGCGCGTCGGATGAACCGGAACCGGTGTACGTCCGCGTCCGAGTAGTCGCGATAGCCGGACTCCTTCCGGTCCGCCGCCGGGATGAGGCCGGTCTGCTCATAGTAGCGGATCATCTTGGCGGACACGCCGGAGGCCCTGGCGGCCTGACCGATGTTCATACGGGTCTCTCCTGTTCACCCCAGCCGCGCCGCGACGTCGACATCGACGCCCTGCGGCGGCCTGAAGCCGCGCAGACGCAACGCATTGCCAAGCACGAAGACGCTGGACATGGCCATGGCCCCCGCCGCGAACACCGGCGACAACAGCACACCCCACACCGGATACAACGCTCCGGCGGCGACGGGAATGAGGGCCGCATTATAGGCGAAGGCCCAGAACAGGTTCTGCCGGATGTTTCCGATGGTGGCGCGGGACAGGGCGATGGCCGTCGCCACCCCTTTCAGACTGCCGGACATCAGCACCACGTCCGCCGCCTCGATGGCGATGTCCGTGCCGGTGCCGACCGCCAGGCCCACATCCGATTCCGCCAGCGCCGGGGCGTCATTGATGCCGTCGCCGACGAAGGCGACCCGGCCATGCTCGTCCTTGAGACGGCGCACCGCCTCGACCTTGCCGTCGGGCAACACCTCGGCCACCACTTCGTCAATGCCCAACTGGCGGGCGATGGCGGCCGCGGTGCGGCGGTTGTCGCCGGTGATCATCGCCACCTTCAGGCCCAGTCCGTGCAGGGCGGCGATGGCCGCCGGGGTGCTGGCCTTGATCGGGTCGGCCACGGCGATGATCGCCGCCAGACGTCCGCCGATGGCGGCGTAGAGCGGGCTCTTGCCCTCATCGCCCATGCGGCCCGCCGTATCGGCGAAGACGCCCACGTCCAGTCCCAGTTCGCCCATGTAGCGGTCCGAACCGATCTGCACGGCCTCGCCGTCCACCGTCGCGGTCACGCCACGTCCGGTGACGGACTCAAAGGCGGAAACCAGCGGCAGCGTCAGACCCTCGGCCTCGGCGGCCTCGACGATGGCGCGGGCGATGGGGTGTTCGGACTTGGCCTCGACCGCCGCCACCAGAGCCAGAACGCGGGCGCGCTCCATGCCGGGTTCGATCTGCAGGTCCGTCAGGGCGGGACGACCTTCCGTCAGGGTGCCGGTCTTGTCGACGGCCACGACCTTGGCGTCCTTGAGCAGTTGCAGCGCCTCGCCCTTGCGGAACAGCACGCCCAGTTCGGCGCCGCGACCGGTGCCGACCATGATCGAGGTCGGCGTCGCCAGACCCATGGCGCACGGGCAGGCGATGATCAGCACAGCCACCGCATTGACCAGGGCGAAGGTGAGCGCAGGCGACGGGCCGAACACCAGCCAGACCAGGAAGGTCAGGGCCGCAACCGCCATGACCGCCGGCACGAACCACATCGTCACCTTGTCGACCAGCGCCTGGATCGGCAGCTTGGAGCCCTGGGCCTGTTCGACCATGCGAATGATCTGGGACAGCATGGTGCCGTCGCCGACCGCCGTGGCGCGGAACACAAGGGCGCCCTTCTGATTGACGGTGCCGCCCACCAGAGCCGCGCCCGAAGCCTTGGCCACAGGGACCGGCTCGCCGGTGATCATGGATTCATCGACATAGCTTTCGCCCTCGACGACCTCGCCATCGACCGGAACGCGCTCGCCGGGACGGACCTCGACCAGATCGCCAGCCGCCACCTCGGCGATGGCGATTTCAACCATCACGCCGTCGCGGCGCACGCGCGCGGTCTTGGCCTGAAGCCCGACCAGACGCTTGATGGCCTCGGAGGTGCGGCCCTTGGCCTGGGCCTCAAGGAAGCGCCCCAGCAGGACCAGGGTGACGATGACGGCGGCCGCCTCGTAATAGACATTGACCGTTCCCGCCGGCAGCAGCGCCGGGGCGAAGGTCGCCACCAGGGAATAGGCATAGGCCGCCAGGGTCCCCACCGCCACCAGGGAGTTCATGTCCGGCGCTAGGCGGCGCAGAGCCGGCAGCCCCTTCTCGTAGAAGCGGATCCCCGGCACGGCCAGGACCACGGTGGTCAGCACGAACTGCAAGTACCAGTTGGCCTGCATGCCGATGGTCTGCGCGATCAGCGCATGGACGCCGGGAATGAGGTGCGAGCCCATTTCCAGGAGAAAGACCGGCAGGGTCAGTGCGGCCGCGATGATCAGGTCGCGCTTTAGCGCGGCGCGTTCGATGTCCTTGCGCTCGTCGGCCTCGCCACCCGCCTCGGCCGGTGCGGCGGCATGCGCCGTGTAGCCGGCGCCGGCCACCGCTGCGATCAGGGCGCCGAGCTCGGCGAAGCCTTCGACGGTGGCGCGTTCGGTCGCCAGGTTCACACTGGCGCTCACGACACCGGGCGTCGCCCTGAGCGCCTTTTCGACCCGCCCGACGCAGGAGGCGCAGGTCATGCCTTCGATGGCCAACTCGATGCCAGCGGTCCGTACGGCGTAACCGGCCGAGGCGACTGCCTGGACCATATCCGCCATCTCGATGGGACCGCCGGCCTGAATGTCGGCCCGCTCGGTGGCCAGGTTGACGCTGACCGCGGCCACGCCGGGGACCTTGCTGATGGCGCGTTCAACGCGACCGACGCAGGAAGCGCAGGTCATGCCCTCAATAGGAAGACTCAAGGGAGAGCCGACGCTTTTCGTCGGCGCATAGGGAGCATTCATCGCGCGATCCTCACACGGGTGACCAGAGTTGTCGGTGAAGATGAAGTTTCCCATCGTTGGAAGGTCAAGTCCGAAAAAAATCTCGACCCTGCCCTTGACCTTCCAACGATGGGAAGGGGCATCTCTTGGCTCACAAGCGGAAACGAAAGGAGTTTTCCCATGCAGTTCCACGTCGAAAACATGACTTGCGGCTCGTGCGTGAAGCACATCACCCAGGCCATCGCCACGGTGGATCCGGACGCCCGGCTCGAGGCCGACACGGTGTCGCGCACCATCTCGGTGACCACCGTTGCCGACGCCGACGCCATCCAGAAGGCCCTTGCGGACGACGGTTACACCGCCCGGCCGATCTGAGCTCGTCCAACATGCAAGTGAAGGCGCTCACCCTCATCTTCATCGCCGGCGCCGCCCTGGCCGCCGGCGGTCTCGCCTATGCCCAATCCCAGATCGTCAAAGGAGATCCGGAACCCGCCATGACCCAGAACAGCCACGCCAATCACCCCGCCTCCGCCCCTTCCGGCAATCCCGCGGTGCGCGCCTATCAGGACGCCAACGACCGGATGCATGCTGACATGACCATCGAATTCAGCGGCGACGCCGACGTCGACTTCATGAAGGGTATGATCCCGCACCATCAGGGAGCCATCGACATGGCCCGCGTTGTGCTGGAACATGGTCAGGATCCCGAAGTTCGCCGCCTCGCCGAAGCTGTGATCACCGCCCAGGAGGCGGAGATCGCCATGATGAAATCCTGGCTCGACGCCCGGAGCCGGTAAGGCCGCTCGTTCGCCGCCCGCCCCTTCCCCCCGACGTGGCGGCGGAGATGGCGTCATCGGAACGGAACCCTCGAGGGCGCCATGTCAGGCGCACCAGTCCCTGGTGCGCCTGACGCCTTTTCGGGCGACGTCAGGCCTCCGCATCCTCATTGATGTGGTGGAGCATGTCGATCAGCACATGGCTGACATGATGATCGGCCACCTCATAGAAGACCTGCCGCGAGGCCCGGTCTCCCCGGACCAGACGCGCCCCGCGCAAAAGCCTGAGGTGGTGGCTGACCAGGGTCTGTGACAGCTCCAGACCGTCGGCGATCTCCTTGACCGGCCTGGGGCCGTCCAGACAGAACATGAGGATGCGCAGGCGGGTCGGATCGCCGAGCAGGCGAAAAGTCTCCGCCAGAGCCGACAGCTGGCGTGTGTCAAGCGCCGGCACTTTTTCGTCGTCGGCCCTGTCCGACATAAGTTCGCCCCCTGTTTCACTCAACACATGACGATGTGTTCATATGTGCAGACAGGGTGAAACACCGCGCCCCTCCGATCAAGAGGCCACACCCTCCTCGCCCTGTCGCTGAGGCGCGACCGACTTGTCGAGGTAAACCGTCAGTGGACCGTCGTCGGCGGCCGCCGGGCCGCCTGCCAAAGCAGGGGCGCGAGGATCAGGGCGACAGGCGGGAACAGGAGCCAGTTGATCGCTTGCCAGCCGGCGGTGTTGAGTATCGCGCCGGCCATGAAGGAGACGACGGCGGTGGCGCCGAAGACGAAGAAGTCATTTGCGCCTTGGGCCTTGCTCCGCTCCTCGACCGAATGACAGTCCGTCACCATGGCCGTGGCGCCGATGAAGCTGAAATTCCACCCAAGACCCATGATCATCAGCGACAGCCAGAAGTTTTCCACCGCCACGCCCGACAGGGCAACCACCGCCGCAACCGCGATGAGAACCATGCCGACCGCCGCGACGCGTTCCTTTCCGAACCGCGCCATCAGGCGGCCGGTGAAGAAGCTTGGCGCGAACATGGCGAGCAGATGCCACTGGATGGCCAGAGCCGCGCTGTTCACCGAATGGCCGATGTTAACCATCGCCACCGGAGCGGCGGTCATGACGAAGGCCATCAGGCCGTAGGAGACCACGCCCGTCGCTACCGCCAGCATGAAACGCGGCGCTCGGAGAATCTGTCCCAGCGAGCGGCCGCCGCTGGGACCGGCCTGACCGATCGCCGGCGGCGAGCGCAGCAGCAGCAACACCGGGATGACCAGAAGAGCCAGGGCCGCCTGGCTGATGAAGCTGCCGACATACGGCGTGCCAGGCACAGTGTCCCGGGTCCAGATGACCAGTTGGGGGCCGACAACAGCGGCGACCAGGCCGCCGACCATTACCCAGGAGATCGCCTGGGCCTTCAGATCCCCGTCCGCCCCATCGGCGGCTGCGAATCGATAGCTCTGGACGTAGGCGCCGTAGAGGCCGGCCGTGAAGGCTCCGAGACAAAAGATCCAGAAGGACGCGGTGAAGATTCCGAAGGCTGCGACGAGACCTGAAGCCACGCCAAACAGGGCGCCCAGAAGATAGCCGTTGCGGCGGCCGTGACGTCGCATGACGAAGGCTGCGGGCGGCGCGCCGAGGGCGAGCCCCACGCCGAACAGACTGACGGGAAAAGTAACCCAGGCAGGATCCGCAGCCAGTTGCTGGCCCACCAGGCCGCCCAGGGACATCACGATCGGGGGACTGGCGCCGCCCAACGCCTGGGCTGCGGTCAGCACGGCGATGTTGCGGCGAGCGATCGGCTGATCAGTCATCGTGACCTTCGGGATAAGAGACGCAAGACGGGAACAAATTCGCGCTGTGCACGATACCTAGCCGGGGTATGGTAGACACATGCAGGCCAGAGACGTCAAATCGATCCGCACCGCGCTGAACCGGATTTCCGGGCAGGTTCGCGGAGTCAGCCAGATGGTCGAGGACGGCCGCTATTGCATCGACATCCTTCATCAGGTTCACGCCGCCCGCGCGGCCCTGGCTCGGGTCGAGACCCAGATCCTGAAATCTCACGCCGCGTCCTGCGTCGAGGAGGCGATCGCGTCTGGCGACGCCGCTCAGCAGCGCGAGAAATTCACTGAACTGGCGGAGCTGTTCGCCAAGGCGAAACTCTAGAAACCGGAGGAAACCCGTCGTGACGTCCCCAGCCAAACGCGCTCAAATCTACCGAATGGTCATGCCCGGCCACACCTGCCCCTATGGCCTGAAGGCGCTGCACCTGCTGAAGAGCCGGGGCTATACGGTGGAGGACCATCACCTCGCCTCGCGCGAGCAGACCGACGCCTTCAAGGCCGAACATGGCGTCCAGACAACGCCCCAGACCTTTATCGACGGCAAGCGCATCGGCGGTTTCGATGACCTGCGCCGCTTCTTCGGCATGCGCGTGCGCGACAAGGATGAAGTCACCTATACGCCGGTCATCGCCCTGTTCGCCATGGCCGCGCTGATGGCCATGGCCGCCGGCTGGGCGGCCTATGGCGAACTGATCTCGGTGCGGGTCGTGGAATGGTTCATCGCCATCGCCATGTGCCTTCTGGCGCTGCAGAAGCTGAAGGACGTTGACGCCTTCGCCACCATGTTCCTGAACTACGACCTTCTGGCCAAGCGGTGGGTGCCGTACGGAACCGTCTACCCCTATGCCGAAGGCCTGGCGGGTCTTCTGATGCTGGCCGGCGCCCTGATGTGGGTCTCGGTCCCGGTCGCCCTGTTCATCGGCGGCGTGGGCGCGGCCTCGGTGTTCAAGGCCGTCTATATCGACAAGCGCGAACTGAAGTGCGCCTGCGTCGGCGGCGACAGCAAGGTGCCGCTGGGCTTCGTCTCGTTGTCAGAGAATCTGATGATGGTCGGCATGGCGATCTGGATGCTGGTCAAGCCGATGGGCATGGGCCACTAGACCGGAAGGATCGTCAGTCATGTCCCACACCGATCACGGCGGACCTGCTGCGGCGGTCGGCAGGGCGTCCGGATCGCACGGCCGTCCCTATCTGATGTTCTGGATCAACATGGCTCTCGGCCTGGTGGTCATGTACGTCGTCATGTTCTCCATGATCGACGGCTGGATCGACTTCCGGAACAACCTGAATATGGTCTATATGGCGGTCACCATGTGGGCACCGATGGGGATCTTCATGCTGGCCACTATGCCGGGCATGTATCCGAACCGGCGGCTGAACCTGGCGATGTACATCCTGTTCGTGCTCCTGACCGCAGGCTCCTTCTGGGCCACGCGAACCCAGACGCTCATCGACGACCGCCAGTTCGTGGAATCAATGATCCCACATCACTCCGGCGCCATCCTGATGTGCCGCGAGGCGGACCTGTCCGATCCGGAACTGGTGACGCTGTGCGGCGAGATCGTTCAGGCCCAGCGTCGCGAGATCGACCAGATGAGCCGGATCGCGGACCGGCTGCGCTAGCGCCTCCCGGGGAGCGGACCGGCACCCGACCGTCCGGCGCCGGAAAGCCGGCGCCGGACATCGTGATCAGTGGGCGTGCGCACGCCCCGGCGCATGGTCATGATCGTGGTCGTGGCCAGAATGATCATGCCCCCCTTCGTCGTGCGCGTGATCGTTCGCCGGTGCGGCGGCCGACAGGCTGCACACCGCGGAACCGTCGTTCCAGTCCACGGCGACGGTCGGATGCTCGATGCTGAACCTCGACTTCAGCTCGCGCTCGACGGCGCCGACCACCGTCCGTGCCTGACCGTCCGAGACAGGGCGGACGTGGAGTGTGGCCAGGGTCCGCCCCGAGGTGATCTGCCAGACGTGGATATGGCTGACCTCGGCCAGTCCCGCGACCGTTTCCTTGAGGTGGGCCGTGACCATGTCCGGCGCGGCGTTGTCCGGCGCGCCCTCGAGCAGGATGTGAAGCGACTTGCCCAGCAGCTTCCAGGCGCTGCGCAGGATCAGGAGGGAAACCAGGACCGAAAGGATCGGATCGATCGGGGTCCAGCCCGTCAGATAGATGATGATGGCCGCACCGACCGCGCCGACCGAACCCAGAAGGTCGCCCATCACATGCAGGGCGGCGCCCTTGATGTTCACATGTTCGGTGTCGCCGCGGGTCAGAATCCAGAAGACGAGGATGTTGATCAGCAGTCCGGCCACGGCCACCCAGAACATCGGCCCGGCCAGGACGGCGTGAGGCTGCTGGAACCGCTCCCAGGCCTCGTAGAGAATCCAGCCGACGATCGCGAACAGGGTCACGGCGTTGATGAAGCCGGCGATGACCTCGAAGCGGAGGTAGCCAAACGTCCGCCGGGAGTCCGCCATGCGCCGTCCGAACCGGAACGCCAGATAGGCGAGCGCCAGGGCGATGGCGTCGGTGAGCATATGGCCCGCATCCGCCAGCAGGGCGAGCGAGCCCGACATCAGGCCGCCGACCACCTCGACGACCATGAAGGTGAAGATCAGGCTGAAGGAGAGCAGGACCTTGCGTTCATTGTCCCGCGTCACCGTGGGTGCGTGGGAATGGTCATGGTCATGGGAGTGGTCGTGATGGGAATGAGACATGGAGCGGCGCCCGCTGGAGAACAGATAACATATGAATACGTATTCATATGTTATCTGTCAACCGCTCGGGGGCGCCCTCGCAGGCCGGCTTGCATCTCGTCATCCGCCCAGATCGACCGGCGCGAAGCTCTTCACCAGATCATCTACCGCCTTCACCTGCTCGAGCATGACGGCCAGTCTGTCCAGCGGCAGGGCGCTGGGCCCGTCGCACAGCGCCTGATCCGGGTCCGGGTGGGCTTCCAGAAACAGCCCGGCCAGGCCCAGGGCGAGGCCTGAACGGGCGAGCTCCAGCACCTGTCCGCGCCGCCCTCCCGATCGGGCGGCGCCGGGATCGCGCGTCTGCAGGGCATGGGTGGCGTCAAACACGATCGGCGCGCCGTCGCTCACGGTCTTCATCACACCGAAACCGAGCATATCCACGACGAGATTGTCATAGCCGAAGGAACTGCCTCGCTCGCACAGGATGACATCCGGGGCCCCGAAGTCTTTGAACTTCTCGACCACATGGGCGATCTGGTGCGGGCTCATGAACTGGGGTTTCTTCACGTTGATGGCCCGGCCGGTGCTCGCCAGCGCCGCGATCAGATCCGTCTGGCGCGCGAGGAAGGCCGGGAGCTGGAGAATGTCGCAGACCTCGGCGACGGCAGCCGCCTGCTCCGGCCAATGAACGTCCGTCAGCACCGGGACGTCGAACGCGCGGCGAACCTCCTCGAGGATGCGCAGGCCCGCGTCCAGGCCGGGTCCGCGATAGGACCGGTTCGACGACCGGTTGGCCTTGTCGAACGATCCCTTGAAGACAAACGGCATGCCCAGCCGCCCGGTCTCCGTCTTCATCGCCTCAGCGACGGTCATCGCCAGGTCCCGGCTCTCCAGCACGTTCACGCCGCCGATCAGCACCATCGGCCGGTTGTTGGAGAAGGAGGCCTGTCCCACCTGAACCGTCTTCATTCTCGTCTCCATGGCATCGCCGTCGTCCCGCAGGATCGGCTGTTGAGATTGGATGCAGTCGCCAACTGCGAAGGGCGCGCCCGCTACCGGACCGTCGACCGCCGTCCGGGCTCGACGCGGGCTTGCGGCGCCGGGCCTCGAGACGCAAGATCACCCGCCAACATGGCGACGGGAAGGGCCCGCCGGATCCGGCCGGCCCAGACGCCTGTCAGGAGACGTGCATCCGTGCATTCGCGAGACATCGTCACGGCGGTTCTGGATCCGCTGGAGGCCCTCGGCGGGGGACTGAAGCTGGCGCAGTTCATCGCCCTGCTCGGCCTGTTCGACATCAACCCGGACGCTGTGCGGGCGACCCTGTCGCGTATGCGGCGCGAGGGGCTCCTGCATACGGAAAAGATCGGACGCGAGGTCGAGTATACGTTGACCGACGAGATGCGGCGTCGGCTGAAGGCCGAACGGGATCGCAGCCTTACAGCGCCTTCAGCGGCCTGGTCGGGCGACTGGACCACGGTACTCTACCAGATTCCCGAAAGCGACCGATCCCGGCGCGAAAAGCTCAAGCGGCGCCTCATCGATCGCGGGTTCGGCCAACTTAACCCGACGACCTGGATCAGCCCCCGTGACGAGCGCGACACTCTCCGCTGCGACCTGTGCTGCGATGGCGATCTCTCGGTGGTCATCCTCACCAGCCGGACGGGAAGCCTCGAGCGTGACCGCGACCTCGTGACGAGGGCCTGGGATCTCGATGAAATCGCCGGGCACTATCGGGGCTTCACGACGGAGTGGAGCCCCGTTCTCACCGGGCGTCTCGCGTCCCCGAGCGAAGCCTTTCGCCTGCGCACCCTGCTCATGAGCGACTGGTTCCACCTGCCCCGCCATGACCCTCGCCTTCCCCTGCCCCTGCAGCCGCGGGGCTGGGCGGGTCAGGACGCCTTCGCCCTGTTTCAGCGTCTCGCCGGCGTCCTGGAAAAGCCCGCGCTATCCTATCTGGCTGGCCTTCGCGCATCCTAAGGACCGGCGCACCGCGGACGCCCGCCGAAGCGGACGTCCGCATGGCATCCCGTCAGGCGCGCAACCGGGGCACGCTCATGACCATGATCACCCCGAGGACGGCCGGAACGACCCAGACCGCGAAGTTGACGAAGTCCGAGAGGCCCGCGCCGATGAGCGCGCCGCCCAGGACGATGGCGACCGCAGCCCCCGTGCGGCCGACCGCCAGGATCGTGCCCAGGGCCGTGCCGCGCATGGCGTCGGGGTAGGAGGTCGCGATGAACCCGTTCAACAGGATTTGCGCGCCGATCGAACCGAAGCCGACGAGGGCCACCAGCGGATACATCACGGCCAGGGCGTGTCCGTCGCCCGACAGGAAGCCAAGCGCCATGACGAACAGCGCCGCGCCGGCCATGGCGAAGGCAGCCGAGACCACGCGCCTGGCCCCAAACCGGTCCGCCAGGGGCGAAGCGACCAGCGAACCGATCACGGCGCCGGCGTTCACAGTGAGCAGGAAGCTCAGCGACGACGTCAGGGAATAGCCCGCCAGGGTCAGCAGTTTGGGCATCCAGGTGTTGAGGCCATAGATCAGTATCTGTCCGGCGATCGCGGCCAGCAGGAAGACAGCGGTGACGACAGCCCAGCGGCCCGAGAAGATCGCCAGCAGCGGATTGCGCGGTTTGACCCCATTCCTTGTCGGGGACGCCGCGCCCGGCACCGCCTGCGGCTCCAGTCCGTAGGCCTCCACGATGCGGTCGGCGTCCTCGACCCGGCCGCGGGCGCGCAGATAGGCCGGCGATTCGGGCAGATAGAGCATCAGCAACGGCACGATGGTGACCAGGGGCAGGCCGCCGATCGACAGCATGCCGCGGAAGCCGAAGGCGTCCACGAAGCCGATGGCCAGCAGCGCCGCCAGAATCCCGCCGAACGAGTAGCCGGAGAACATCAGGGCGTTGTTGAAATTCTTGCGACCCGCCCGCGAGAACTCGACTGTGGTCGCCACGGCGGTCGGGATGACGCCGCCCAGGCCGATGCCCGACAGGAAGCGGAACAGGCCGAACAGTTCGGGGGTCGGCGCGGCGGCTGTCGCGAGCATCAGGATGGAGAAAAAGGCCACGGCGCCGATCAGCACCCTGCGCCGCCCGACCAGATCCGTGAGATACCCCACCATCAGCGAACCCAGCGCCATGCCGAGCAGCGCCAGGCTATTCATCGCACCGGTTTCGGCGGTCGTCAGTCCCCATTTCTCGTAGGCGAGGATGGAGTCGACGATCGTCCCGTAGACCACCAGGTCATAACCATCGAACACCAGGGCCAGGAAGGCCAGGGCGATGACCAGCCCCACGGATTTCTTCTTGATCGGCGGGCCAGACCTCCCTGTCGGGGCGCCGGGACTCAGGGAAGACAGGCTCATGACGTTCGATCCATTTCTATGACATAGAATGCGCGTATCACGCTTTATTTGTCACAAGATTGGATGCCGCCTGCAGGTTTCAAGGAGGTCGACGAGAAAAATCGAAACGGCGATCAGGACCGCACAGGCGGTCAGATCGGTCCGGCGCGACGCAGAGCCCCCGGCGCATCGACCTGGACAGTGACGTGGTCGATGGCATGGCGCGTTTTCAGCCATGCCGCCACCAGGGCCGGCAGGACCAGCGGGTCCGTTCCTGGCGCAGGGGTGACATGGACGGTGGCCACGACGGTTTCGTCGGTCAGGGTCCAGGCATGGAAATGGCCGGCCTCCTCGATTTCCGGCAGGGTCGCCAGATCCGCCTCGGCCTGCCGCGCGTCGAGCCCGCGCGGCACGGCCTGGAGCAGGACGCGCAGCGACTCCTTCACCAGCGACCAGGCCGAGCGCACGACCAGCAACGCGACCAGCACCGACAGAAGGGGGTCCAGCAGGGTCCAGCCGGTCAGCATGATGCCGATCGCCGCCGCGATCGCCCCGACAGATCCAAGCAGGTCGCCGACCACGTGCAGGAAGGCTCCGCGCAGGTTGCTGTCACCCTTGCGACCGCGCGACAGGATCCAGGCGCCGATCAGATTTACGGCCAGACCAATGGTCGCCACGATCAGCATGGGTCCGGCCAGAACCTCGACCGGCTGGTTGATCCGGTTGATCGCCTCCCAGATGATCCAGGCCACAAGGAGCAGCAGGGACGCGCCGTTGGCCAGCGCCGCCAGCACGCGCACTCGGTGATAACCATAGGTCCGAACGCCGTCGACGGGGCGGCGCGCCACCCGGTAGGCGATCAGGGCCAGCAGAAGGGCGGCGGCGTCCGACACCATGTGACCGGAATCCGCGATCAGGGCGAGAGAGCCGGACATCCACCCGCCGATGGCCTGGACCGCGGCATAGCCGGCCGTGAAGATCAGCACGAAGCGGATACGCCGCTCGTTATCCCCCGTCACCACCTCGCCGTGGTCGTGCCCGTCGCTCTCATCATGCTGCGTCGACGCCATTCTCGTGTCCGATCTATCTGGATGCGGGCGCGCCCGCATCGACAATCCTTCCGGCCTCATCCGTCAAGGCCGCCCTCGCCCGCAACGCCCGTCAGGGTCTCAGCCCCGGCGGAGCACGACCATCTTCTCCTGCGTCATGTCCCGCAGGGTGTAGCCGATCCCGCCCGTCCCGTAGCCGGAGGTCCGCCTCCCCGCGAACGGCATCCAGTCGGTCCGGAATGTCGTCGGATCGTTGACCATGACCGCCGAGGCGTCCAGCCGATCCGCCGCCCGCAGCGCCACATCGATGTCTCCCGCGAAGACACTGGCCTGGAAGGCCGTCGGCAGGGCGTTGGCGCGGGCGATCGCATCATCGAGGTTCTGGTAGCGGTAAAGGGCCAGCACAGGTCCGAACACCTCCTCGCGCGAGATCCGGGCCTCGGCGGGCGGGTCGAGCAGCACCGTGGGCTCCAGGATCGTCGACGACAGACGACCTCCGCCGATGGCCAGACGGGCGCCGCCTGCGACCGCCTCCCCGATCCAGGCCTCTACCCTGTCAGCCTCACGCCCCCGGATCAGCGGGCCGACCTCAGTGTCCTCCCGGGTCGGATCGCCCGTGCGCAAAGCCGCCACACGAGCGACCAGCCGCTCCGTCACGACATCGAAGACCGCATCATGCACATAGAGCCGCTGGGTCGACACGCAGACCTGTCCGGCATGATAGAAGGCGCCTTTCACGACAGGCTCGATCAGGGCGTCCAGATCCGCGCTGCGATCGACGATGGCCGGCGCCGCGCCACCGTGTTCCAGCGCGGAACGCACGCCGGGCGCCAAGCGTGAATGCAGATACCATCCCACGCGGGCCGAGCCGATGAAGCTGAGAAAGGCGATGCGCGGGTCGGTGGCGAGCCTTTCGGCAAGCGCGGTGTCCGCTGTGATCAGGGTCTGGCACCAGGCCTCCGGCAGGCCCGCCTCCCGGACGAGGGCGACAAGGTCCAGGCAGGACAGGGGCGTCGCCTCGGCCGGTTTCACGATGACCGGACAGCCTGCGGCGATGGCGGGAACGATCTGGTGAACGATGAGGTTCAGGGGATGGTTGAAGGCCGAGATCGCGGCCACGACCCCGATCGGCTCCCGGGTCGTGAAGGCCCAGCGGCCGTCCGATGCGGGCGACAGGCCCATGGGGATCTCGCGACCGGAGAAGGTCCTGAGCTCGTCGGCGGCGTTGCGGACCCCGTCGATGGCGCGGACGGCCTCGATCCGGGCATCGGCCAGCGGCTTTCCGCCCTCGCGCGCGATCTGCATCGCGAAATGCTCCCGCCGCCCCTCCATCAGCTCGGCCAGTCGCCGAAGGACGGCCACCCGCTCATGCGGTTTCAGCCACCGGTCCCGGTTCGCGAAGAGATCACGCGCGGTCCGCAACTTTCGCTCCAGCGCCGCCGCGTCGTCGGTCTCGATCCCGGCGATGGGGGTCTGGTCGTAGGGTTGTACGATTTGCAGCATGACGTTCTCTGGCACGCTCAGGACAGGTCGATCGCCGACGCCCGGGTCTTCAACTCGTCGACCAGCACCCGGGTGTTCTCGGAGTAGTCGATGGCGCAGTCCACCAGGTGAACGCCGCCGCCGGCGAACGCAGCCTCGAGCACAGGGCCAAGATCCGCCGCCGCCGTCACGCGGGAGCCCCTGGCGCCGTAGGCCTCGGCGTAGCGCACGAAGTCCGGATTTCCGAAGGTCATGCCGAAATCCGGAAACTGATCAACCGCCTGCTTCCAGCGGATCATGCCATAGGCCCCGTCGTTGAGGACCAGGACGACGAGATTGAGGCCCAGGCGGACGGCCGTCTCCATCTCCTGGGAGTTCATCATGAACCCGCCGTCGCCGCACACCGCCATGACCCGCCGGTCGGGATGCAACATCGCCGCCATCATCGCCGATGGCAGACCCGCCCCCATGGTCGCCAGCGCATTGTCGAGCAGGAGGGTGTTGGCCACATGGGTGCGATAGTTCCGGGCGAACCAGATCTTGTACATGCCGTTGTCCAGACAGACGATCCCGTCTTCCGGCATGACAGCGCGGACATCGCGCACCAGGCGCTGTGGCGTGACCGGGAAACGATCCTCGTCCGCCCGGTCGGCGATCCTCGACAGGATCGTCTGACGCATCTCCAGCATATGCGACTGCCGCCCCAGACGTCTCGACAGCCGACGCGCCAGCCCCGAGGCCGTCGCCCCGATATCGCCGATGACCTCCGCGTCCGGATGGTAGACCTGTTCCACGGTCGCCGACTGGACGCCGATGTGCAGCACCTTCGGTCCACCGGCGTCACGCATGAGGAAGGGCGGCTTCTCCACCGTGTCGTGTCCGATGGCGATGATCAGATCGGCCTGGGCGGCCGCCTCGTGCACGTAGTCGCCCTCCGACAGGGCCGCCGTGCCCATGTAGAGGTTGGACCCGCCATCGACGGCGCCCTTGCCCATCTGGGTGTTGAAGAACGGGAGCCCGGTTTCACGGATGAAGGCGGACAGGGGCTCGACCAGACGCGGGCGGTTGCCGCCCGCCCCGACCATGACCAGCGGACGCTGCGCCGCCAGAACCATCTCGGCGGCGCGGTCCAGGGCCGCTTCGGTCGCGACGGGCCGATCCAGGGGATGGACGGGAATCGGCGCGACGTCGGCCGTTTCGGCGGCCACGTCCTCGGGAAGCTCCAGATGGACCGGGCCGGGTCGCTCTTCCATGGCCACGCGGAAGGCGTCGCGGACCACGGCCGGAATGCTCGCGGCGCTGAGGATCTGCCGGGTCATCTTGGTCAGGGGACGCATGGAGGCGATCACGTCCACGATCTGGAAGCGCGCCTGTTTCGCCGTCATGATCGCCTTCTGGCCGGTGATCATGATCATCGGCATGGCGCCCAGGTGGGCGTAGGCGGCGCCGGTCGAGAAATTCAGGGCGCCCGGCCCGAGGGTCGCCAGACACACTCCGGGCTTGCCGGTCAACCGACCGTAGGTGGCGGCCATGAAGGCGGCGGCCTGCTCATGCCGTGTCAGCACCAGTTCGATCTTCGAGTTCCGCAGCGACTCGACCAGGTCGAGATTCTCTTCGCCAGGCACACCGAAGATGCGTTCGACGCCCTCGTTCTCGAGTGCGCGGACCAGAATGTCGGACCCTTTGGGCATCGAAGCCTCCCTTCAGTGAGCGGATGGACCGATCCTGGCGCCGCGCCCAGGAACGCCTCGGCGGACCCGTCCTCCGCAGGCAGGATGGCCCTTCCAACAGTGGCAAGGTCAAGTCCGGAATTATCACTCCTGCGGCGGCTTGACCTTGCCACTGTTGGAAGCCGGATCGTGGCTTTCCTGCAAACCCAAGGAGATCGCCATGATCCATCTCAGCATTCCGAAAATGGCCTGCGGAGGCTGCGCCAGCGGCGTCACGAAAGCCATCCTGGCCCTGGACCCCGAAGCCCGCGTGGACACCTCCACCGAGCGGCGCGAGGTCACGGTCGACACCGTTTCTGACGAAGCCCAGGTCCAGGCCGCGCTCGCCGAAGCCGGCTACCCTTCCACACCTGTCGCCTGAGCCGGATCGGGCAGGATCTCCTCCGCAAGTGAAGAGATCCCGCCTTCCGGGAGGCGGCGTAAGCCCCCCGTCCGATCCGGTCGCGGGATCGTCACAAGGTTTGGCCAGGATCGCCAGCCAGAGGAGTTCGAAATGACCGGAACCGTCGCCGACCTGATCGCCGAAACCCTCGCCGACGCGGGCGTGACCCGCATATGGGGCGTGACCGGCGACAGTCTGAACGGACTGAATGACAGCCTCCGCCGCATGGGCCGGATCGACTGGATGTCGGTGCGCCATGAGGAAACCGCCGCCTTCGCCGCAGGAGCGGAAGCGGCGATCACCGGGGAACTGGCCGTCTGCGCCGGCAGTTGCGGCCCTGGAAACCTGCACCTGATCAACGGCCTGTTCGATTGCAAACGCAACCATGTGCCGGTGCTCGCCATCGCCGCCCACATTCCTTCCTCCGAGATCGGCCTGAATTATTTTCAGGAGACCCATCCCCAGGAGCTGTTCCGGGAGTGCGCGGATTTCGTCGAACTGATTTCGAATCCGGCCCAGCTTCCCGAAATGCTTCACCGCGCCCTGAACGTGGCGATCGGACAGAAGGGCGTCGCCGTTCTCGTGCTGCCGGGCGATGTGGCGCTGGCCCCCTCGCCGGTATCCGCGACGCCCCGCTATACGGCCCCTCGCCCGCCCCGGATCCTACCCCCCGAGGACGAGATGGATCGCCTGGCCGCCCTGCTGGACGAAGGCCAGGCCGTCACCATTCTGGCAGGCAGCGGCTGCGCCGGTCATCATGACGCCCTGGTCGAACTGGCCGATCGGCTGAAAGCGCCGATCGTCCACGCCTTGCGCGGCAAGGAGCACGTCGAATGGGACAACCCCTTCGACGTGGGCATGACCGGTCTGATCGGCTTCTCGTCCGGCTATCACGCCCTGATGTCCAGCGACACCGTCCTGATGCTCGGCTCCGATTTCCCGTATCGCGCCTTCTATCCGAAGGAGGCGCGAATCCTTCAGGTTGATCGCGATCCGGGCGCCCTGGGCCGGCGAGCGCCCCTCACACTGGGTCTCGTCGGCGACGTCGGCGAGACGCTCACGGCGCTCCTGCCCCGGCTGAAGGCGAGACCTGACCGCGACTTCCTCGACCGGGCCCTGAAGCACTACGCCTCTGCGCGTCAGGCGCTCGACGACCTTGCGACCCCGTCCGCCCGGGGACGCCCGATCCATCCCCAGTATCTGACCCGCCGCATCGACGAGATCGCCGCCGGCGACGCCATCTTCACCGCCGATGTCGGCACCCCGACCGTCTGGGCGGCGCGCTATCTGACCATGAATGGACAGCGACGCCTGCTCGGCTCCTTCAACCATGGCTCCATGGCCAACGCCATGCTTCAGGGTATCGGCGCCCAGGCGGCGGCGCCCGGACGTCAGGTGGTCTCCCTGTCCGGAGACGGCGGCTTCACCATGATGATGGGGGATTTCATCACCCTGTCCCAGCTGGACCTGCCGGTAAAGGTGGTCATCTACAACAACAGTTCCCTGGGCTTCGTGGCCATGGAGATGAAGGCCGGCGGCTATCTGGACACCGGCACCGATCTGGAGAACCCGGACTTCGCCGCCATGGCTCGCGCCATGGGGGTGAAGGGCGTGCGTGTAGAGGCGTCGGACGACGTCGATGCCGCGCTCAGGGAAGCCTTCGCCCACCCCGGCCCGGCGCTGGTCGATGTGGTGACGGCCAGGCAGGAACTGGTGATGCCGCCGAAAATCCAGCTCGAACAGGCCAAGGGCTTCAGCCTCTACATGCTCAAGGCGATCATCAACGGCCGCGGCGACGAGGTGGTCGAACTGGCCCGCACAAACCTTCGTCGCTAGGCTCCGCCTGATCATCCTGGCCGGCGGCGGGTCCGCGGGTTGCCGCCGCCCTGCTCCACGCTAGAGTGAGGCGCGGCGCCGTCCTGAGACCGCGTCTCCAAAAGGGGAATCGATCTTGCTCGGCGACACCTGCACGACGACGGCCTTCGCCGTTCCCACCGAATGAAACTGCTGCGTCTTTCCACCCAGCTTCACAAATGGATCGCGCTCCTGGTAGGACTGCAGATCCTGTTCTGGGTCGGCGGCGGTCTGGTCATGACCGCTATTCCGATCGAGACCGTCCGCGGCGAGCACAGGGTCCGGACCGCACCGCCCCAGGCGCTGGACCTGACCCGTGTGCGGGCGCTTGATGAGATCGTCGCCGAGCGCAGGCTGACACCGACGCGAGCCGAACTGAAGTCGACCCCCCGCGGTCAGGCCTGGGTGCTGACGCTTCCCGCAGGCGCGCCGGTCATTCTGGAGGCTCGCACGGGCCGACCCTTCGCGCCGCTGGAGGCGGACGAAGCCCGCCGACTGGCGGCGACGCTCTATCGCGGCGAGGCCAGGGCCGGCGCCGCCAGACGTCTGGACGACGCCAGCGCCGAGACCGGCCGAGAAGGTCCGCTTTGGCGGGTCGAGTTCGAAGACCGCGAAAGAACCCGCTTCTATGTCTCGCCAGACACCGGAGAGGTTGTCACGCGCCGGTCCGGAATCTGGCGGCTCTACGACTTCTTCTGGCGCCTGCACATCCTGGATTTCAAGACGGGCGAGAACTTCAATCACCCGCTGCTCATCGTCGCCAGCGGCCTCTCTCTCGTAGTGGTTCTGTCCGGCGTCGTCCTGCTCTGGATCCGGCTGGAACGGGATCTGATACAGTGGCGCGCCCGCCGCGGCGCGAAGCCGCGTCGGGCGCGCGGCCGGCTCAGCGAACCGTAAAGGCGACGGCGCCGGTCATCCGGTGACCGTCCGAGGACGCGATGCGCCAGTTGATGGTGTAGGCGCCCGCCCCCAGCGTGCGCCCGGGCGCGCCCGAGACGGTCTTGCCGTCCTCCGACACGCGCGTGCGCACCGGGATCACCTCCCCTGCGGCGTTCGTCAGATCGAACCCGGAGAAGGCCGGAGCCACCCGCTCGCTGAAGGTTAGTGAGATCGCGCGCGGCGCGGCGACTACGGCGTTTGCGGCGGGATCGGATCGCATCAGGCGGGCGTGGGCCTCGGCGGTGACGGCCGAGACTGAAAGGATCGCCACGCTCAGGGCGGCGACGGTGAAAGGGGCGCGCATCAAGGCAGTCTCCACTCGGGAAAGGTTTCGAACAGCGGCGATGACGCCGGGGCGTCCGGCGTCATCGCTCGCCCCGGCGGTCAGTGGACCATGAAGCGGACTGTTCCGCTCATGCTGTGTCCATCGGCGCCCTGGGCGGTCCAGGCGAGAGTGTAGTTACCCGGCGCGAGACGCGGCAGGGCCGTCGACACACGGGTGGTGGCGGCCGCCGCGGCTACGGGGGCCTGGATCGCCGGTCGCCCCTGCGGCGTGATCGTGACGGTCCGCAAGGTCATGGGATGCGGGAAGGTCGCCGAAAACCGCTCCGGAGACCCGTTCAGCATCGCGCCGTCCGACGGGGCGGTGACCACGCCGGTCTGGGCCTGGGCCCCGGCGGCCGGAGCGTGGGCGCCATGGCCGGCGTGACCCTGTTGCTGGGCCAGAGCCGGCGAGGCGACGAGTGCGGCCGCAGCAGCGGCGAGCAGGATGGATTTGCGCATGTCTTTTATCTCCTTAGAACCACGCACGCACACCGACGACGACCCGGGTGTGCTCGGGCTCCCCGCCCAGAGCGCGAGTCAGGTCGGCGGTGCCGCCCAGATCGCTGCTCCATTCGACCCCGACATAGGGGGCGAATTCCTTTTTGAACTCATAGCGAAGGCGCATCCCGGCCGAGACATGGGTCAGGCCCGACGCCAGCCTCAGCTCCGGGATATCCGAGGCCGAAGCCTCGATCTCCAGACGCGGCTGCAGGATCAGCTTCTGGGTGATGCGCTGGTCGTACTCAGCCTCGAGCCGCGCGGTCAGGTCGCCCTCCGTGGAGAGAAAGGCGGCGCCGTCGACCTCGAACCAGTAGGGCGCCAATCCCTGCACGCCGAGCACCAGATGGGTCCTGTCCGCTCCGTCCTCGCCGAAATCCTGGCGCACGCCGGCCTGAACGTCCCAGAACGGCGCGAAGGCGCGGCTGTACAGCGCCTGCACCTCCCCTTCGACCTGACCATCGAAGTCGCCGCCGCCCTCTGACTTCCACCAGAACCGGTTGATGTCCCCGCCGGACCAGCCGCCCACGTCCCAGACCCAGGTGTCCGCCCCGTCACCGAAGCCCGCCTCGAGCCGGTCGATGATAACGGCCGTGGTGCGCATGTCGCCGTTCTCCCGCACGAGGATCTCCCGGGCGCTCGCCATCGCGGCTTCGCCGAAGATGGCGTCTGCCGCATGTCGCGGGCCAGACAGCGCTGCGGGCGGCGGCGGCGGGACAGGAGGACGGCCGGCGTCGTTCGCGCTGGTCGGCACGTCCGGCGGCCCCATGGCGCCCATTCCGCTCATGTCATGACCCGCGTGCGGATCGCCGGGCTGCGACGGCATCGCGCCCATGTCATGGCCGGCATAGGGATCGGCAGGGTCCTGGCCCGAACCCATGTCATGGCCCGCATGCGGATCCTCCGCCTGCACGGGCGTCGTTCCCATGTCGTGACCCGCGTGCGGATCGACGTCGGGCGATTGCGACGACGGAGGCATGCCGCGCCCCATGTCATGGCCGGCGTGCGGATCGTCTGCGGACGGCGCGGTGGTCGGACCGGATGTCTGAACGGGTGTCGGGGCCGATGCCCGGGCCGGCGCCTGCGCGGGACGATGCTGGCCGTGGTCCTGGGCCGTCGCGGTTCCGGCGGCGGCCATCAGCGGCAGAAGGCAGATCGCGAGCCGGATCATGCGGCGTCTCCATCGAGGGGCCGCACGGTGACGACGTTGAACATGCCGGCATGCATGTGCATCAGCATGTGGCAGTGGAAGGCCCAGTCTCCTGGCGCATCGGCGGTCAGGTCGAAGGTGACCTTGGAACCGGGCGCCACATTGACGGTGTGCTTCAGCGGCTGGTGCCCGTCCGGACCGCCCGTCACCAGTTCGAAGAAGTGGCCATGCAGGTGAATCGGGTGGGACATCATGGTGTCGTTCACCAGGGTCACCCGGACGCGCTCGTCGCGCTCGAAGCGGATGGGCTCGACCAGTTCTGAGAACTTGCGACCGTCGAAGCCCCACATAAACCGCTCCATGTTGCCCGTCAGGTGGATCTCCATCGCACGCGCCGGGGGGCGCTGGTCCTTGTTCGGCGTCAACGACACCAGGTCGGTGTAGACCAGCACTCGGTGTGGTTCATTCTCGAGCCCCATGGGGCGTTCGCCCAGCCGGTTGGCCGGCGAGGGCGCGACCATGTCCACCCCGACGCCGACCGCCATGTTGGCCGGCGCGTTGTCCGGGTTGCGCATGTCATGGCTCATGCCGCCGTGATCCATGGGCGCGGCCTGTGCGCCCGGCGCCATGGCGGAATGGTCCATCCCACTCATGTCCATCCCGCTGTGGTCCATCCCGGCCATCCCGCCATGATCCATTCCGGCCATGCCCCCCATGCCCATGTCGCGCATGGTCAGGGTCGGGACCTGCCGTAGCGGCGGAACCTCCGCCGTCATGCCCATCCTGGGCGCCAGGGTCGCACGCCCCATGCCAGAGCGATCCACCGCCTCGGAGACGATGGTGTAGGCGCGATCCTCGGTCGGCTGGACGATGACATCATAGGTTTCAGCCACGGAGATCTGGAACTCGTCGGTCTCGACCGGCCGCACATTCTCGCCGTCGGCATTGACCACGGTCATGGCCAGCCCTGGAATGCGGACGTTGAAGATGGTCATGGCCGAAGCGTTGATGACGCGAAGGCGGACCCGCTCGCCAGGTTGGAACAGGCCGGTCCAGTTCTCCTGCGGGCCATGGCCGTTGACCAGATAGGTATAGGTTGTTCCGGTCACATCGGAGATGTCTCTGGGGTCCATTCGCATGGAGCCCCACATCCTGCGGTCCGCGAGGCTCACGCCATCCGCTCCCGACAGCAGACCCGAAAGCGTGGTGCGTTGCTGGTTGAAGTAGCCGGGACTCTTCTTCAGCTTCTCCAGAATCTCGTGCGGGTGCATGAAGCTCCAGTCCGACAGGACCAGCACATGTTCGCGGTCATAGGCGACCGGGTCGCCGCCGGCGGGATCGATGATCAGAGGCCCGTAGTGACCCATCGCTTCCTGAAGGCCGGAGTGCGAATGGTACCAGTAGGTCCCCGACTGGATCACCGGGAATTCGTAGACGAAGGTTTCCCGAGGGCGGATCCCGGGGAAACTGATACCCGGCACGCCGTCCATCTGGAACGGCAGGAGGAGGCCGTGCCAATGGATGGACGTATCTTCATCCAGGGTGTTGGTCACCATGAGACGAACGTTCTGCCCTTCGCGAAGGCGCACCAGAGGCGCCGGAAGGGTCCCGTTGACCGTGACGGCATGGCCGGTCCGGCCGCCGACGGTGAACGGCGAGTGTCCGACGCTCAGACGAACTTCGGGCCCCTCCACAGTAGGCAAGGCGGGCGCCAGTCCGCGCGAGCCCGTCTGGGCCCATGCGGGGAGCAACCCCTGCGCCGCCCACAGACCCGCGGCGCCCGCTGCGCCGCCGAAAAGGGCTCGTCGATGAAGCCTCATGCTCTACTCCGCCAGGGTGTGCCCGCCGCGCGGGCCTTCTCAGGGATTTACGCACGGGACGGCGCTCCCCCTCGCGACAGGGCGCCGCAGCTCTCACATCCGCTATCGGACCCTGCCGCCCCGACGCGCGCGCCCGCGCTCAGGCCTCCCGAAGCGGGGCCAGGGTGTTTGCGAGCGACCGCCGCGCCCTCGCCACCCGGGTTTCCACCGTCTTGACCGAAACGCCCAAAATCGCCGCGACCTCAGCCTGACTGAGGTCCTCCATCGTCGTCAGCAGAAGCGGCTCCTTCAGCTTCGTCGGCAGGTCGACGACCGCGCGGTCCAGCGCCCGCAGGAGCGCTTGCGCCGCGACCTGATCGTCCGGCGCCGGGTCCTTTCCCTCGACCCGCATGGCCTCGAGGCCATCGAGCGGCGTGGCGTTCACCAGCCAACGCCGAACCTGACGGCGTCGGCTCCAGTCCCGGCATTTGTTGATGGCGATGGTCCGCAGCCAGGCCGCGAAGGGGCGTGAGGGATCGTAGCGCCGAATCGCCAGCCACGCCGCCGCATAGGCGTCCTGGATCAGGTCGTAGGCCTCTTCAGCATCGCCAACATAGCGGCGCACGAAGCGGTAAAGGTCGTCCTTTGTCGTCTGCATGAGACGCCCGAATGCTTCCGGATCGCCGGTGGCGGCGCGGGTTTCGAGGCTCTCAGGGGTCACCGAGGCTCACGCGCCCTCGGCGAGAAGCGCGGCGACCAGCTTCTCGTCGAACCGGTCCGCCTGGGCCGGCGTCATCACCGTCCTCATCTCGAAGATGTGCGCGATGGTCGCCTGCTGCAGCTCGCCCATGGCGTCATGGAAATGATCGACGGCCGGCTGCACGACGCTCGCATCGCCATCGCTGGCGGAAATGGCGGCCGCCAGTTCCCGGTTGGCGGCCTGGACGCGCGCCTCGAGCTCGACGCGCCGGGGCGCGAAGCGCGTCTCTATGGCTTCTATGCGGACGCGCTGATCGGCGTCGAGCGCCAGATCGCGGTGAACGATCGCATGCAGGGACGGCGGCGCCTCCCGCTTCAGAACCCAGGTCGCGCCGCCCCAGGCCCCCGCGCCGCTGGCAATCAGCGCCAGGACCACGGTGATGGCGACCGACTTCCAGCCCATCGACATCACCGGCCCTCCAGCCGCGCGAGAGGCGATGCCGCCCCCATGCCGAACACCGCCATCTCCGAGGGCTCCGCGTGCGCCAGACTGGCGCCGACGCCGCCGTTGACGAGCCCCAGGCCGAGCGCAAGCGCCACGGCGACGCCGCGCAGCCGTCCGCCGGCCCGGCTGGTCTCAAGACTTCGCACGCGTCGCCAGACCTGTCCTTCCAGGTCCTCCAGCGAGGCCCCGCCGCCGTCCATACGCAACAGTCGATCCAGATCGTCCATTTGCCTTGCCTTTCCACGCCCCTCGCCACTGATTTACGCGGCGCCGCGCCAATCCCCTTGAAATCCGCCCGCCTTGCGACCTTACGCGCGACATCGCGCCCTGACACCCTCCGCATCACGGATACCGCGACGGGCGGGAGCCCGGCGAGATCCTACTCCTTCAGAACCCCGAACCCGGTGGAGGCTGAATGCCGAGGATCGCCACGACCGCCACAAGCGCCGCGCCGACCACGCTCTCCAGAATGACGCTGCGCTTCAGACGTCCCAGGGACGCCATGCGCGCGTCGACCGTTTGCAGGGACCGACCCAGCGCCGGCGTCAGGGCGAAACGGTTGGATGCGGCCAGGACCAACATCAGACCGAACAGGACCAGCTTGACGATCAGCAGTTGTCCATAAGCGGTGTCCGGCGCCAGACGCAGATTGGCCATTCCGACTGTGAAGGTGGTGTTGACGAGACCCGAAGCCGTGAGAAGACCCACAGCCAGCGTGCCGAGGCCGGAAAACCCTTTCAGCGCCTGATGGAACATGGCTGCATCGGTGGCGCGGGCCGACCTGCGCGACAGCATGAGCCAGAACGCCGCCAGGGCTCCCAGCCACAGGGCCGCCGCGAGGACGTGAACGATATCCGCGACGAGGTGAAGCCAGCGCCCGGGACCTTCGGTCGCCGCCCCATGCCCCAGCCAGGCCAGGGTGGCCACGACGACCGCGCCGACCGCCGCCAGCAGACTCCAGCCGCCGCGCGTCGGCCGGACGATGAGAAACAGGGCCGACAGCAGGGCCGCCCCCCCGCGCGGACCAGAATTGCGAGCCCCAGGCCGGTATCCAGGGCGACATAGGACAAGGCCTCCGCCCTGAGAGCCTCCGTAAGCGAGCCCGCCATCATGGCGGTCTGGGCCACCAATGCCGCAAGCGCCGCCATCGCCATGAAGGCGGCGGTTCCGGCCAGCAGCGCGCGCGGCCATAAGGCAACCGACAGCGCGGATACCGGCATGCGCAGGGCGTAGAAGACCGGGACGCCGAACAGCAGCGCGGCGGCGGCGTATTGACCGAACCGCAGCAGGATAACGATCGTCTCCACGGGCTCCCCTTCCCCAAACCGAAGCTGCGGCCGCATCGCGTCGCACAGCACACCTGTAGAACTACGCGAGGGAGCCGACCTCCCCTCGTCCTGGGCCGCGCCGGGGGCCCTGGACCGACGCCGGCCCGGCCTCGACAGGACGGTCGCTTCCGGCCATGGTCGTGTTGGCGGGTCCCGGAGCGGAGAGGCGCCGGCCTGGAGCCAGGGGACGCATGCGTCGGCGGCGACCGGCGCCGAAACCTCCGGCTTCTGCACAGAAGTTCCAGACCCGCCCCCTCCCCCCGGTCCGGCCTGTGCGAGGACGCCTCAATCGTCCTCGGGATCGATGATGCCCGCCCGTACGGCGACGGCGACGGCCTCGATCCGGGTGCGGACCTTCAGCTTGGCGCAGGTCTTCTCCAGATAGCTGTCGACCGTCCGATGAGAGAGTCCGACGATCTGGCCGATATCGACGGAGCTTTTGCCGCGACTGACCCAGAGCAGGCATTCGGCTTCACGAGCGCTCAACGGCGTGAAGGGGGCAGGTTCGGACGAGGGTGCGCAGTCCATGGGGGCTCCTTGACGTGTTTGATGCACGTTGCGCGGGAACCGGCATTTCAGGCAACGACAGTGAATTGCGGGCTGTCCGCAAGAATTTTGCGGAACGGGAGTTCGGACGGCTTCGCACGGGCCCGACTTGCGCGCCCGCCGCCTTTGATTCATGGTTGGTCTGCTGGCGCCTGCGCTGGTGGGGCTTGGAATCCCCTGTGCGATATCTGATCATCGACGGCCCCGCGCATATCGCGGATGTCGGTTGCCGACGGCTCCGGAGCCATGCGCTTGCGTGTGTGCGCCCGCCCGCGCGGCCGCGCCGGGATTCCGGACCTCTCGCAGATAGGCCGGAGAGGCATTGTGACAGAGGCGAAACAGCTCGGCGTGGATGGACGGGACGGCTTGAACCGCCTCTACCGGCAATACGCCCCCTGGCTGAGCCGTCGGCTGCGGTCGCGCATCGGGCCGGACGACGCCGCCGACGTGGTTCAGGAGACCTACATCCGCGCCGCGCCCTACGCCCTGGCGGACATCCGGCATCCAAAGGCCTTCCTTCTGCGGATCGCCATGAACCTTCTGCGGGACGAGCGCCGGCGACAGTCGCGCCAGCCGCAGCAGAACGAGGCTGAAGCGCCTCCGCAAGGCGAGGCCGCCACCCAGTTCGACGAGCTTCTTCTATCGCAGGTCATCCATTCGATGCCTCCGCTCTACCGGAACGTCTTCGTTCTCAACCGCTTTGGCGGTATGACTTATCCAGAGATCGCCCGGACGCTCGAGATCAGTGTGCAGACGGTGCAATGGCGAATGGCCAGGGCGATCGAATACTGCGCGTCTCGGCTGGACCTTTAGGCAAGACGGATGACGATCGAGGGTAACGTCGACACGAGACGGAAGGAAGCGGCTGACTGGTTCGCGCGGCTCAACCAGCGCACGGTCACGACTGCGGATGTGAGAGGTTTCAGCGACTGGCGTCGCGATCCTGAGAACGCGCGCGCATTCAGCCGCGTCGAGGCGATGTGGGAGGCCGCCGGGACCCTGGCGAAAAATCCCGATATGGCCAACCTGACGCGGGACGCTGCAGCGGCGGCCAAGCCCGCCCGGAAGCCGAAGCTGGCGACGGGCCGTCTGATCCCGATCGGGGTCGTCGGCGCGCTGACCCTGGCGCTGGGTGCGGGCGGCGTCCTGTGGATGTCGCAGCAGCCGACGCGCTACGCGATCGCGGTCGGCGAGCAACGCACGATCCAGCTTGAAGACGGATCGCGCATCATCCTGGACACCGGCTCCGAGGTCGCGGTGCGGTTTACCGGGGGGCGTCGCTCGGTGACGCTCAACAACGGCCAGGCGATGTTTGACGTCGAGGGTGATCCGGCTCGACCCTTCATCGTGGACGCCGGAGACACCCGGGTGACGGCGATCGGTACCCGGTTCGACGTGCGCCGATCGGGGACAGGCGCCCGCGTCATTCTCGTCGAGGGTCGGGTCGACGTTAGACGAGATGCCGCGGCGGACGGCCGCTGGGCCTTATCGCCCGGTCAGGAGGTCACGACCTCGGCGCCCCGCCCGACGATCGCCACGGCCAACGTACCGGCCTCCACCAGTTGGACCAGCGGGCGGCTGACGTTCGAGAACACGCCCATCGCCGAGGCCGTGGCGGAGGTGAACCGCTACAGCCGCGAGCCGATAGAGCTCCGCGACAACCGGATTTCCTCGGTGCAGGTCAGCGGAGTTTTCAATGCCGGGGACATCGACGGCTTCGTGGCCGCACTGAGTGACCTTTACGCCCTCCAGGCCACCAAGGCCGAGGATGGCCGCATCGTCCTCAGAGGCCCCGCCTGAAAATTTATCCGTACCCGACTTAGAGGAAACCCCGCGACCCAACGTCTCCTCCCCGCCCCGCACATCCGCGGGTAGAAAAACGGGGGATGGTCATGGGCCAAGGATTCACGTCAACCGCGCTTGCCGCACTGATGATAGGCGTCGCCACGCCGGTCATCGCACAGTCGAGCGATGTCGCGCGCCGCTTCGAGATCGCGGCTGGCCCGCTGGACCGCAGCCTTCCTGAGTTCGCTCGCCAGAGCGGGCTGCAGATTCTCTATCCCAGCGCGCTCGTGGCGGGGCGGCAGTCGCCCGCCGTCAACGGCGACCTGACGTCAGAGGTGGCGCTCACGCTGCTCCTTCGCGATTCCGGACTGACCTATCGCCAGAGCCGCCCGACCGTGTTCGTCCTCGTCGATCCCTCGGCCCGCGCCGAAGTGTCCGGGGTCGAGGCGGTCGAGCTCGACGAGGTCGTCGTCACCGGCACCTATCTGCGCGGCGCCGATAGCCCGTCCCCGGTGACCGTCATCACTCAAGCTGACGTCGCGCGACAAGGCCGGGCGACCGTCGCGGAGACCTTGGCGGCGATGCCGCAGAACTTCACCGGCGCGGCCTACGAAGGCTCCGCCAATACCGGGGCCGACCGCTCTGGACGCAACATCGGATCCGCGACCGGCGTCAATCTCCGTGGCCTCGGGGCCGACGCGACTCTGGTGCTGGTCAACGGGCGACGGGTCGCCGGAACGGGCAGCGCCGGGGACTTCGCGGACATCTCCAACATCCCGTCCAGCGCCATTTCGCGGGCCGATGTCCTGCTCGACGGCGCCTCAGCCCTCTATGGCGCGGACGCGGTCGGCGGCGTGGTCAATATCATTCTCAGGTCTCGTTTCGAAGGCGCAGAGACCCGGGTCCGCGTCGGCGGAACGAGCGACGGCGGCTCCGAGGAGTTCCTCTTCTCCCATGGTGGAGGTCTAAGCTGGGGAAGCGGCAGCATCGTCGCCGCCTACGAGTATCACGATCGCAGCGAGCTCCAGGGGGCAGACCGCGACGCTACCGCGGACGCCGACCTGCGCCGGTTTGGAGGAACAGATCGCCGGCTCCTCACGGCTTCACCCGGAAACATCGTCCGCCTCGACGCCGCCACCGCGACCTACATTCCGCTCTTCGCGATCCCTTCCGGCCAGAATGGCATTGGTCTCGCGCCCGGCGAATTCCTAGCCGGGCGGATCAACAGGACGAATCAACTCGAAGGTCAGTGGTTCCTGCCGGATCAGAAGCGTCAGAGCGTCTTTCTGGCGGCGAGGCAGAACCTCCCGGCCGGGTTCAGTCTGGACGGCGATGTCCGATACACCGAGCGAGACTTCTTCCTGAAGACCAGCGCGGACGCGGGGACCTTCACCGTCACCGCCGCCAATCCCTACTTCGTGTCGCCGAACGGCTCGACCTCCCATGACATCGCCTTCTCGTGGGTCAACGATCTGGGACCGGGCGTGTCCGAAGGGAGCTCCGAGAGCGTCGGCGGTGCGATCGGTGTATCGGGCGAACTGCTCGGCTGGAATGTCTCCGCCTATGCCAGCGGCGCACAGGAGACCACCGACCGGCGTCTGTCCAATCGTGTGCAGACAACCTTCCTGCAGGAAGCACTGGGCGCACGAGCGGATCTACCGACCACGACATTCAGGACAGCGACGGACGGCTTCTTCAACCCGTTTGGCGGCCCGGCCGCGAACTCCGCCACGATCCTGGCGCACATCGGCTCGGGCTACACCGATACCGACTACGTCAGCACGGTGTCGTCCTTCAACGTCAAGACGGATGGGACCGTCTTCGAGCTGCCCGGTGGTCCGTTGCAGGCTGCGTTTGGCCTGGACTTCCGCGCCGAGCGGTTCGAGTCGGGTGGCGAGAGTTTTCTGTCCGGAACCGCTCCACGCGTGACCGCCCCGATCTCATTCGAACGAGACGTTTCCTCTGCTTTCGCCGAAGTGCGCGTTCCGATTTTCGGCTCAGCGAACGCCCGCCCCGGCCTGGAACGGCTGGAACTGTCGCTGGCGGGGAGAGTGGAAGACCACGAGGGTGTGGGGAGGACGCGCAATCCCAAGCTCGGCGTGCTCTACGGCCCGACACCCGATCTGGTGTTGCGAGCCTCCTGGGGGACGTCTTTTCGCGCGCCATCCCTCAGGGAGTTGCAGAGCGCCTATCAGATCGGCCCGTCGTTCCTGAACCGCGGCGGCGGCAACGTCCTGACCCTCATCCAGTACGGCGGAAACCCCGACCTCAGACCGGAAACCGCCGAGTCGATCACAGCGGGCTTCGTCTGGACGCCGGCCGCCTACGACGGTCTCCGCCTCGAAGGGAGCTGGTTCCGCACGCAGTTTAACGACCGCATCGGCAATCCGGTTCTTCAGAACCTCGTCAACGCGCTGAACGACCCGGCACTGGCCCCCTTCGTTCGCTATGTCACCCCGACCACGTCTTCGGATGACCGAGCCCTGGTCCAGTCGCTTCTGGACCACCCCGGCAACTTCAATCCGACGGTCTTCCCGGCGACCTCCTACGGCGTCATCGTGGACAATCGTTTCGTCAATGCGGCGAGCGTCGAAGTCGAGGGACTGGACTTGTCCGCGCGCTACCAGTTCGATCTCGCCGCCGGTCAGGCGATGATCGACACGACCATCACCCATCTGTTGACCAATAATCGGCAGATCACCGCGGCCTCCCCCACCGAGCGCCTGCTCGGGGATCCGAACTTCCCGGCCAGATGGCGGGGGCGTGCCGGAACGCAGTGGATCCGCGGTCCGGTCACTCTGGGACTGGCCGCGAATTATGTCAGCGGCGGCACCGACCCGTTGACCAATCGCGGGATCGACGACTGGACCACCTTCGACGGTCAGGTGCGATACGATTTCGCGGCGGGTTGGGGGGAAGATCTTTCGCTCAGCCTCAATGTGCTGAACCTCTCCAATGCGACGCCGCCCTTCTACGACTCCCCCAACGGTCTTGGTTTCGACGGCGCCAATACCAATGCGCTCGGACGCCAGGTCTCCCTCCAGCTCGTCAAGCGCTGGTGATCCGACATGCGCATCACTGTGTTGTGCGCGCTCGGCGCGCTCGTGCTCGCATGCCCATCGCGCGCTGATACGGAGCCCCTCACCCTCGACACGCTGCTCGGCCTGGAGACTTTCGGACGGATAGAGATCGATCCCTCGGGCTCTGTCGCCGTCTTCGAGGAGCGGCGCGCGCGTGGAAATCTTCCGCAGTATGATCTGCAGCCCGAAGGCTTTCTCCGGTACGCAAATCTTTACCGCCTTGACCTCGACGGACCCTCCGGAATCAAGCCGCTGCTGCCGATGGAAGAGGACGCGGGCTACACCATGGGGCCCTTCTCGCCCGACGGCTCTCAGCTCGTCGTGTATCGTCTCCAGGGGCACGTGTTCCGGCTCGGCATCGTCGATCTGAGGACCGGAGTCGTCGCCTGGAGCGACCTCTCTCCCGAGAGCGGCGCCTGGGGGCGCTCCGTGCAGTGGATCTCGGACAACGAGCTGCTGGTGCTCGGTATGCCTGACGGCGATCTGCCGCCGCGCCTGGCGATCCAGATCGTCACCCAGACCCGCCTCCCCGATCTCTGGGCCCGGGCCGCACGGGGTCAGTCGGCCTTCGTGTCCGCCGGCCACGGGGCGCCCGAGGAAATCCGCGAGTCCCGCACCCTCTGGCGCGTGAATGCCGATACGGGCGCCGCCACGGTCCTGACCGACGGCGACTTCCTTGACTTCGAAGCCTCCCCGGACGGGAGCCATGTCGCCGTGCTCAAGGACGGCCCTCTGGCCGCTCCCCCGGGCCTGGACGCCTCGACCGAGTTTCGCCGGGCGCGGTCGTTGCGTCTGGTGAACACGCGGACGGGTTCGTGGGTAGACCCGCCCGAGGCCGTGGACATCTCCACCAGCCTTCTCGGCTGGTCACCGGATTCCTCGGCGTTACTGGTGAGCGTCGTCGGTGCCGATCCTGCCCGTCTCCTCTCGATCTCGCCGACTGGCCAGGTTCAGGATCGAACTCCGACCGGCGTGTCGCCGGACAAAGAGCCCGACGTCTTCGGAAGCCCGACGGCACACGCGGCCTGGCTTGGCGGCGAAGTCGTCGTTCGCGGCGCCCGCGACGGGCAAATGGCATGGTGGTCCGGACGCGGGACCGAGGTCGTCGCTGTGAACAGCCTGAGCAACACAGCGCGCGTGGTCGCTCGTGGACGACAGTCCGCACTTTTCGAGGATCGAGGGCGCGTCCTTCGCCTCAGCTCCGACCTGTCGTCCGAGGATCTCGGCCAGACCGGCAGGACCTCACGCTCTCTCGGCATCTTCGGGTACAGACGCCAGACCGACCCGATGGGCGAGAGTGCGACGGAGGTGGTGGGAGACGGCGGCCGGTTGTGCCGGGTCTTCGCCGATGTCCAGGCCCAGCCGCCGGCATGCGTGGCTGCGAGACCCGGCGCCAGCGTCAGTTGGGAGCGCAGGGTCAGCGTCGGGATCGGAAGCGAAGGTCGTCAGCTCAACCAGCTCGAGGTCCGCAGTGACGCGGGTTCCGAGGTCGTAAGGCGTCTCAATCCGGAGCTCGACACGGTCTTTGTTCCGGAGGCCCGCCTGATCACAGGTCCAGACGGCGCCCGGGGCTGGCTGTTCCTGCCCGAGGCCAACTCCGGTCAACCGCCACCGGTGATCGTCATTCCCTACCCCGGAGCGACCTATCCCACCGCGCCGGTAAAGATGCGCCCGGAGATGGTGCAGATGACGCAGAACGGGGGGCTGCTTGTCGCAGCGGGCTATGCGGTCATCTACCCCGATCTACCGACGAACGCCGAGCCGTCGGTTGGCATAGCGGACAGGATTCTGGCCGTTGTCGACGCCGCCGCCGCCGACGGTTCGATCGATGCCCGTCGGATCGGACTCTGGGGTCATAGTTTCGGAGGTTGGTCGGTCATGATGAGCGCCGCCCAATCGCCCCGTTTCAGCGCAGTCGTAGCCCTCAACGGGCCCTACAATCTGCAACTGTCTCTCGCCGACATGGCCCAGAGCCAGCGCATCCTCGGCGGAAACACCATCGACGCCGTAAGTGGCGCGCGATGGCTCGAAACCGGGCAAGCAGGGATGCTCAGACCGTATTGGACTGATCCCGAGCGATATCGGCGAGGCAGCCCCTTCGAGCAAGCCGACCGGATCAGGACCCCGATCCTTCTTTTCCACGGCGAGCTGGACTTCCTCGGGTTTCACACCGAGCAGATGTACGCCGCACTCGTTCGTCTCCACCGACCGGTCGCGTTGACCTATCTGTTCGGCGAGGACCACAGCGTTCACAACCCGGGTAACGCCCGAGTCTACTACGATCAGCTGACGGCCTGGTTCGACCAGTATCTCAGGCCCGACGAGAGGCGATCCGGGCCTTCCACCGCCGAAGCCAGGCTTCGGTCAGCGCCAGGGTGAGCAATCGGGAGAAGCCACCCCGCCAGACCAGGGCCTCGCGGGTCATTTCGTCCGCGAGACCCTGAGGCAGGAGCTCCGCTGCGGCCAGTTCCCCTTCGAGGAGATAGTCTCGAAGGAAATCGAGCTTGCCGGCGACGGCTTCACCGTAGAACGCGCCCAGCTCTCCCTTGGAACGTCGATGGAAGATGGCGGCAGGGATGGCGTCGGCATAGGCGGCCCGCGCCGCAAAGCGGTCGCGTCCCCCCCACGTCAAATCGACGGAGGACCAGGCGAGCCCCGCTTCCACAACAGGCTGGCTGAGAAGCGGGTTCACGCAGGGCCCATTTCGACTCCGAACCGCGTGCCCCTGGAAGGCCTGGGAATTCACCAGTCCAAGAATCTGCATCACCTTCCCTGGAGGAACGCCCTTGAGCGCTTCGAGCCAGGGATGCCGCCGCTCACGCAACGCAAGGGAATGAGCGCGTCGCGTCTGCAACCAGGTTCTGGGCCAGAGCGACTGACCGGTCCATCGCGCAGCATCATGGAGAACCTGTGCCCGCGCGCGCATGCGCCGTTCCAGCACCTCGTCGAAGGCGATCAGGAACGTCGGCATCTGGAAGAACACCACGTCACCGCCCTGGCCGGTCAAAGAGCCCCAGGCGCCCGAACTTTCCACACGCCCCGCGATGTCGTCATTGTAGTCGGTATCGATATCGTTGGTTGCTGGCCGAAAGGCGTCTGTTGATCGAGCCAGACGCGCTGGAGACAGGGTCAGGCCGCTGCGCCTCACTTCCGTCAGGTCGTATCCGTGCCGTTCCACGACGGGCCGCGCGAACGCCCGCTCGTCGCCTTCCGGATCGCCAACGTAGTGATTGACCCATTGGGCGACGCGGGCACGCTGTTGATCCGTGAGCGCGCCGGCCACGATCGCCGAATCCAGACCTCCGCTGACCTCAGCGATCCACACCCGCTCTCCGGCCAGTGCCTGGACCGTCCGATCGACCACTTCACGGAGGTCAGGTCGCGCCTTCTCCCTGGCGTTCCGATAGATGTCCGCGGGGCTCCAGATTTGCCGGGACGCGACGCCGTCCCGGCCAGCGACCGTGAGGCCGCCTGCCGCGACCGGTGTGAGTCCGGACAACGCCAGTTCGTGGCGATAGCCGCCACCTCTTGCGAGCAGCCCCCGCATCGATTGCCAATCGATGGCGAGCTCATCGGGCAGCAGGCCGTCCAGGGCGGGCGGCGCGGTCGGCGCCACGACGCTCACACCGCCCTTGCGCCACACTACGGCCTCGACGGCTCCAGAGGGGTCTCGCAGAATCGCCGCGCCACCGGGGGTCCGCCGGATCAGGACGTAGCGTCCCCAGTGGGCGGACACGACTGTCGCTGCTTGCTTCGCGTCGAGCACACGGCAGGCCAGCACGCCGCGTTCGGCCGCCGATAACGGACAACCAGTCTGGTCGAACATCTCTCCGATCACGGCGCCGTGGCCGTCGAGAGCGGCTACGATCTCGACCCGGGATGTCGCGGGCGCGTAGACGGCGATGAAGGGGTGAAAGACGCGGCGACTCCAGCCGGCTCCGGCGAGGCGTCGAGCCACCTTCTGGCTCAGCGCCTCCAGCGCCGCCGCATCGTCTCCCATCAGAACGACGTAGGCATCCGCGCTCATGGTCACATCACCATGATCGGCCGGTAGATGTTCAACGTGTCCGGGGCCTGGCTGACGCAATGGTCCCCCACTTGGAGCCAGCAGTGCGCGAGGAACGGCCACAGCCGCACGCCGAAGACCCAGTCGGCGTCGAGGTCGGCGGCGTTCAGGAACCGGAGCAGGAGCTCGGCCTGGAACAGACAGGCGCCGACGACCGGCCCATAAGGAAGCATCTGGCGAAACACGCCGACCCTCGCCGCGATTGCAGCCAGGTCGTCACGACGTCCGCCACGTCCGGAGACATTCTGCGACAGCGCCTGCAGGGTTGGCTTGCGCCGTGCCGTATCGGCCCAGAGCAGCGCGAACGTCGCCATGTCTGCGGTGGAAGGCTTTCCGGCCTCGACATCCGGGAGACGATGCAGCGGGATCGGCGGCGGTGAGCGGCGAGGACCCGCTGGCCCATCCGCGTGGAGCAGCTCGTTCGCCGCCAGATCGAGCATGAGATCCATCGGGGCCAGCAATGATCCGCCGTCTACCTGGACCTGGCTGCAATCCGGAACCAGCAGATAGCCGTCCGTCGAGAGATCCAGCAGAACGAGATCGGAGCCCGCCTTGGCGGCATACACCGTGTCGGCGAGTCGGCCGCACTCGAGATGGTCTCCGAACGAGGGCGAGACGGCGGGCTGCATGAAGGTCCTTAGAGCTGAATGCGGTTGTCGCTTGGCTTTCCTGGGGCGGCAGATCGGGCCGTCAGCTGTGACGGCCCGTCCGTCTTCAGCCGACCGGCATATCCCACTTGAGGTGGGAGTTGAGCTCGACGAGCTCGCCGTCCATGGCAGCGCGGGTCAGGCATCGCGCCTGACCCAACCGCAGGACTCGGGTGGTGGCTTTCATCACCATTCTCCGTTTCGTCGTGATGCCCCTAGACGAACGACGCCACGGTCGGGACATCCCGGGCGTGTGGGCCGCCCCTGTGGGGGCGGCCCATTCGGTCAGGCGCCGACAGTGATGTCGTAGCGCTCGGCCGGGTTCAGCTCGATGAACTCGCCGAGGACGCCGGCCCGGGTGAGCTTGCGGGCGGCGCCCAGGCGAACGAGGCGCGAGATGCTCTTGGTGGTCATGGTCGTCTCCTCTTTCTGAAGGTCGACAGAAGGTCGACGACGCACCATCAGCACCCGGGTTCAAATCGATTCAAACGATATTGCGGATGTATTCGGCGCCGTCTGGATCAAGCCGCCTGACCCGCGCGGCCAGGCCGCCGGCGGCGGTCCGCCACCGCGCGTAGTAGGCGTTCAGGTGGTCCAGATCCGATCCTTCCGAAGGACATGTCGACCCATTCAGACGGCGGAGTGGGGCGAGCCGACGCCTGACCCGTAACAGGCTCTCGACCAGGGGCTGGTTGTCGCAGTGTTCCACCAATGTGACGATCCAGGCCTCTACCGCTTCGTCGGAGCCATCATCCAGCGGCGGCACGTTCATCGAACAGGTCGCTGCCAGCCGGACGTGGGCGGCCTCGAGGTCCAGCAATCCCACGATGTCTTCGACCGGCGCGGATCGCGTAAAGTAACCCAGCCCCCGCCGGTCTTCGACGAGACCTTCGCCGCAGAGCCGGGACAGAGCCTCCCGAACGGGACTGGTGCTGAGCTTCAGCGATGCGGCGATATCCGCTACTGACAGGTGCTGGCCCGGCGCGAGCCCCTGCTCGAGCGCCCTCCGCAGACTAGCCGTCGCGTCGCCGAAGGGATCACGCTGTCTCACGGGCCATCCCCGCAAGAAACCGCCTTCGCCCGTAGTTCATCGACCCTCCATCTGCGGGGCGCGCACGCGGCGAGGTAGCGTCTATACTCACATCCGCAAGAAACTTGCGCCATAACCGCAGCTTTTATGCTGTTGATCTTAATAGGCTTTCATTTGACGCAAGCCTGAGGCATTTTTCAACCTGCAGAGGTGACGGGAGTGTTGGTTGCGTGATGTCGATGGCGGGGCGGTGAACCGGAACATGGACAATCGGCAGACCCAGTCATCCAACGCGGTGCTCTCCTCCAGCCTGCGCCTCATCCGGTCTCACCGGCGGATGCGCACGGTCGACGTGGCCGCCGGGATGAACATGGCCCTCCGCTCCTACGAACATTTCGAGTCCGGGGCCGGACGCATCAACCTGGAGCGGATCCACCGGTTCGCCGAGGTCACGAACAGCGATCCGCATGCGATCCTGGCGGCTTTGGCGCTCGGCTCTCCGGCCTTCGCTCTGCGGTGCGCCGACAACAAATTGGCGACCATCATCGCCGTCGTGCTTCAGGAATTCGACGAAGAGGCTGGTGACGCCATCATCGATCTCGACGCGCGAACGATCATCAACGCCTTCACCAAGACGCTGAAGGATCTCGCCGACCAGTCCGTCAGCAAGGATGCAGAGGCGGAGGCCTGGCTGGAGCAGCGCCGGGGCCGACTGAGGACGCCGGCGCGTCAGGACGGAAACGGCGAGAGCTGAACCCCACCGCAGATTCACGCCGGGGACCTTCCGTCTCGACGGTGCGGAGCGCTCGGGGCTCAATGGTGATGTGCGCCCCGAAACGTCCCATACTCCGACCAGCGCGACCGCGTGCGTGGACGACCTCACGTCGCGCCAGCGCGAATGTCTGACCCTGGCGGCGGAGGGCCTGACTTCCGCCGCGATCGGCGACCGTCTCGGGGTCTCACCACGAACAGTTGATGAGCACCTGACGTCGGCGTGCGTGGTTCTGGGGGTCCGAACCCGAATACAGGCCGTCGCGAAACTGGTCAGGAGCGAACGGCCTGCGGAGGGGCGCAGCTTCCGCCCGGAAATTTCCGGCGGGAAGGTCGCGGGTCGTTTGCGGAAAATGGATCGGGTGAGGTGATCGGCGTTCGCTAGGAGCCCTCCATGCTCGATCTCGTCGCGGTTCTCGCCCTCTCCCAGGCCTGTGCGCCATCTGTCGCACCGGAGACCCTGGCGGCGATCGCACACGTCGAGAGTCGCTTCGATCCGTTGGCGATCGGAGTCAATCGGGGCGGCCGTCGTCCCCCTCCCGCCCGCGATGCCGCCGACGCCGCGCGGATGGCGAGGAGTCTGCTGGCGACTGGCGCGAACCTCGACCTCGGCCTCGCCCAGATCAACAGCAGCAATCTGACCTGGCTCGGACTGACCGTGGAACAGGCCTTCGACCCCTGCCGCAATCTGGCGGCGGCCGCGACCGTCCTGCGCGCCGGCTATCAGCTGTCCGGCCCGACAGCCGAGGACGCGCAGACAGCGCTGCGCGTCGCCCTGTCCCGCTACAACACGGGGGACGCGTCGAGGGGATTCCGCAACGGCTACGTCGGCCGTGTGGAGAACGCCGCGGTCACGCTCCGGCTGTCTGCCCCGCCATCCTCGGCGCTCCCCACGATGCCCATCACCCCGACGCCGCTTCAGCCGTCCCCGCCTCCAACGCCCGCCCCCGCCTGGGACGTCTTCGGTCGGCCGGAGTCGAAGCTGATCGTCTTTTCAACCTTCCCCGAACGGTGACCCCGATGCTTTCAATCGCGCCTTCGCGCCGCCCCACCCGTCATCTCGGCGCCCTGTTCTGTATCGCTTTGGCCGCGACCGCCCTGACGGCCCAGCCTGCCTTGGCGTCCGCGAACGTCGAGGGACTGCTGCAGAACGTGGTCGACATGCTCACGGGCAATACCGCGCGGCTTCTTGCGGTGCTGGCTGTCGTGGTCGTCGGCATCCTCTGGATGTTCGGCCTGTTCGACCTGCGACGGGCAGCCATCGTGGTGCTCGGCATCGTGGTGGTCTTCGGGGCGGCCGAAATCGTCAACCTGATCACCGGGGGCTCGTGATGCCCTTTCCCGGATCCGTCCTGCTGATCGGCGCGACCGCCGGCCTCCTGTCGCTCTGTCTCGCCCAGGGCCTCGGTCTGATCTCCCCGAAGAGGTTCGCCCAGCTCGCGGGCGGGGGTGCCGGCGGGATCGCGCTGGTTTGCGCCGGCGTCTGGCTCATCGACGGAGGCGGACATGGGTGAGGAACGCCTGACCGAGGATCCGCTGTTCCTGGCCTGCACCCGCCCGGCCATGATCATGGGGGTGCCGATGGAGGCGATGGGCGTCAACGTCATCCTCTCGGGCGTCGTCTTCCTCGTGGGAGGCAGCCTGCTTTACCTGCTCGTCGCCCCGGCCCTTCACCTGGTCTTTCGTGCGATCTGCCGCGCCGACCACAACGCCTTCCGTCTGCTCTTCGTCTACGTCGACACCAAGGGCCGCTGCCGCAACGGCGCGCTGTGGGGCGGCAGTTCCGTCTCGCCCCTGCCCGTGGTGCGTCGCTACGTCGTCGAGGAGCTCCGCCGTGGCTGACGGCGCCGCCTCCCCGTCGCGCCTGCGTCGCGAGACCGAGGTTCGGTCCCACCTCCCCTACGCACGCCATGTGAACGACCACATCGTCGCCCTCGACAGCGGCGCGCTCATGATGGTCTTCCAGGTCGCGGGCGCGAGCTTCGAAACGGCCGATGTTCGCGACCTCAACGACTGGCACGTCAAGCTCAACCAGGCCTGGCGCAACCTCGCCGACGACCGGCTGGCGGTCTGGCATCATGTCGTCCGCCGCGAAGTCGCTCCATCGTCGTGTGACGGCTACCGGTCGGACTTCGCCGCCGGCCTGGCTGCGGACTACGACGCCCAGATGTCCGGCCGCCGCCTCTGGGTGAACGAGCTGTTCGTCACACTGGTGCTGCATCCCGGCCGGGATGCGGGCGATCGCGCCGCCGCCCTGATGCGCCGCCTGCGCCAAGCGCGTCGCGACGACGGCGAGGTGATGGTCGCGCAGGTCCGGCGGCTTGAGGAGGCCGGCCGTGACCTCACCCAGTATCTGGAGCGCTACGACCCGCGCCGCCTCGGCCTGTTTGAACGGGACGGTCTCTGGTTTTCGGAACCGCTCGAGGTCATGGGCCTGATCCTGACCGGACGGCGCTCGCCCGCGCCCCTCGTCTACGGGCACCTCGGCGCGGCCGCCTATTCCGTGAGAGCGATCTTCGGCCGTGAGACCCTGGAGCTGCGCGGGGCGTCCGGGGAGCGTTTCGGCGGCGTCCTCGCGATCAAGGAGTATCCGGCGACGACGCGTCCAGGCCTCTGGGACGGGCTGCTCAACGCCCGCTTCGGCTTCGTGATGTCCCAGTCGTTCGCCTTCCTGTCGAAGGCCTCCGCCCGTGCGGTGATGGAGCGCAAGCAGAACCAAATGGTCTCGGCCCGTGACAAGGCCGGATCCCAGATCGTCGGCCTGTCGGACGCCCTGGACGATCTGGTGAGCAACCGGTTCGTGATGGGCGAGCATCAGGCGTCGGTGCTGGTTCACGGCGACACCCCCGCGGCCCTGGCGGACCATCTGTCGAAGGCGCGCGCCATACTGGCCGATTCCGGACTGGTGGTGGCGCGCGAGGACCTGGGGCTTGAGGCGGCGTTCTGGTCTCAGTTCCCGGGGGTCTTCTCGCGGCGAACCCGGCCGGCGGCGATCACCTCGCGCAATTTCGCGGCGTTGGCGCCCCTGCACGCCTATCCCGTCGGCAAGGCGGACGGCAATCACTGGGGTCCGGCGGTCGCGCTTCTGCGAACGACGGCGGGCTCGCCGTTCCACTTCAACTTCCACGTCGGCGACCTGGGCCACACCTTCATCTGCGGCCCGTCGGGATCCGGCAAGACCGTCGTCCAGAACTTCATGCTGGCTCAGCTGGAACGCTTCGGCGCCCAGCAGATCTTCATCGACAAGGATCGCGGCGCCGAGATCTTCGTGCGGGCCAGCGGCGGAACCTACCTCGCCCTGCGCAACGGAGAGCCGACGGGTTTCGCGCCCTTCAAGGCGCTGTCTCCCTCACCCGCCAACCGCGCCTTCCTCGTCCGATTGGTTCGGACGCTGGTCGCCCGCGGCGACGACAGCCTCTCGGTCGCCCAGGCCCGGGCGATCGACGAGGGCGTTTCGGCGCTCGAGGCCCTGCCGCGCGAGCGGCGCTCCATCGCCGCCCTCCGCAGCCTATTGGGCCAGGCCGACGCCGGCGGGATCGGCGCGCGGCTGGAGCGCTGGCAGAAGGGCGGTCCACTCGGCTGGGTGCTCGACAACGACGAGGACGCGCTCCGTCTGGACGCTCGCTTCGCCGGTTTCGACATGACCCACGTTCTGGATCACGACGAGGTCCGGACCCCGGCGATGCTCTATCTGTTCCATCGCATCACCGAGCGTGTCGATGGTCAACGGTTGGTCCTCGATATCGACGAGTTCTGGAAGGTTCTGGGCGACCCGGCTTTCACCGATCTGGCCCAGGACGGTCTGAAGACCTGGCGAAAGCAGAACGCCTTCATGGTGTTCGGCACCCAGTCGCCGGCCGATGTCCTTCGCTCGCCGATCGCCCACGCCATCCTGGAGCAGTGCGCCACCCAGATCTTCCTGCCGAACGCCCACGGGCAGGCGCGGGACTATGTCGACGGCTTCGGCCTGACGCAGGAGGAGTTCCGCCTCGTGCGCGAGGAGCTTACGCCGGAGTCCCACCGCTTTCTGGTCAAGCAGGGCCACGACAGCGTGGTGGTGGAGCTCGATCTCGGCGGCATGGACGACGCCCTGGCGATCCTGTCCGGTCGCGCCTCCACGGTCGCCCTTCTGGACCGCATCCGCGCCGAGGTCGGCGACGACTACGCGCACTGGCGCGCCCCCTTCCATGCCCAAAGGAGAACGTCATGACCCTTCGTCATCTGGCGTCGGCCGCCTTGGCCGGCGCCCTGCTGCTCGCCGCCCCCGCCGCCCAGGCCCAGTATGTCGTGCACGATCCTCGCGCCCTGGTGCAGATGATCGAGGACGCCCGCACCAGCCTGCAGCAGTTGCAGGCCCTGCAGGCGCAGATCGAGGAACAACGCGCCCTCTTCGACAGCCTGAACGATCTGTCCGACGTCAACGGCCTGGCTCAGGCTCTGGGCCTGCCCGAGGTGCGCAATCCGATGCCGGATGCGCGCTCACTGCGCGCCGCCGCCGAAGGCGACCTGTCGGCTCTGGGGGCCCTGGCCGACCGGGCCGATGCGATCCGTCGCGAAACACGGCTGTTCACGCCGTCTGCCGGCGAGCTGTCCGAGGCCGATGCCTATTACCGCGACAGCCTGGAGCGGGCCGGCGCGCGCACGGCCCGTGATCTGGCCATCGGAGAGGCCGTCGGCGAAGCGTCCGACCGCCGACTGGAGGGGCTGGAGACGCTGCGCCGCGCCCTGGACACCGCACCCAATGCGCGGGCGGTGATGGACCTGGAAGCCCGCCTCGCCGCCGAACAGGCGCTGATCCAGAACGAGCAGTTGCGCCTTCAGGGCCTGGCCGTCACCCAGGCCGCAGAAGCGCGGCTGGAGGAGCAGAGAAGCCGCGAACGCGCCGAGGCCGCGCGGGCCGCGCGTCAGGCGACCTACGAACGGACCTTCCGGTGAGGCTCGGGTGTCTTCTCGGCGTTCTGGCCCTGGCGGCCTGTTCGCCCCCGGAGCGGGACGCCGCGGCCTTCGCGGCGGAGCCTGAGACGGCTCTCCGGGTGGTCGCCGACTGCGACGCCGGCGCCCGCAGGTCCGACTGCGCGGCGGCGCGAGAGGGGCTGGCGGACGCCCGCCGGCGCGATCGGATGGACGCCTACGCCCGGACGTTCCGCGAGCCCTGACCATGTCGTTCCGCGTCTTCGAGCCCAGCTACGACTTCATCGACGAGCGCCTCAATGTGTTCCTTGGCGAACGGTTGTCGTCGGTCATCGCCCAGGTGGACGGGCCGCTACGCGTCGCCCTGCTCCTCTATGTGGTCCTGTACGGGTACGCGATCCTGCGCGGCTCCATCACCGAGCCCATGCGGGACTTCGCGGTCCGCTCCATCAAGCTCGCCCTCCTCTATGCGCTGGCGACAACCCCCGCCTATTCCACCTTCGTCACCGGTCCGCTGTTCAGCGACATGCCGAATGCCCTGACCCGGGCGGTCAGCGGCTCGGAGACGCCGAGCGTGGGGGCCGCGTTCGACCAGTTCTTCGCCTATGCCGCCTGGCTGGGCGAGGACATTTCCCGGGACGCCTCGGCCTTCAATCCGGCCCCCTACATCGTCGCCGCCGGGGTCTTCATCATCGGGGCTCTGGCCGCCGCCCTCGGTTTCGGCGTGGTGCTGGTCGCCAAGCTGGCGCTCGCGCTTCTCGTCACCCTCGGCCCGATCTTTATCGCCTGCGCCCTGTTCGACGCGACACGCCGCTACTTCTTCGGGTGGCTGAGCCAGGCCGTGAACTATCTCGTCCTGTTCGCCCTGATCATCGTCATCTTCCAGCTCGTGCTGTCGCTGGTGCGCGACCAATGGGGCTCGATCCAGGGCTCCGATCCCATGATCGGCGGCCTGATCTTCATCGCCCTTTGCCTGCTGGGCGCGATCTTCTTCCTGCAGACGCCGGCCATCGCCGCAGGCATCGCCGGCGGCGCCAGCGCGGGCCTCGCCGACTTCGCCAATGCCGCCGCCCTCGGGTCGAGTCCTTCGGGACGCGCCAGAGGTCCGCAGGAGGCCAGCCGCCAGCCGCCGAAGGGCGGTGGAACCATCCGACCGAACGGAGCCTGACATGAGCCTTCGCCTGCTGTTGACCCTGTGCGTCCTCCTCGGCGGCTGCGCCACCGGACGGACGGAGACGCCGCCGATCTGCGACGGTCGCGAGCGGCGTCCCGCCAATCCCTACGGGTCGATCCTCGTCCCGTCGCCGTCCGCGACGCCGTCCGCGCCCCCGGTCGAACCGGTCGAAGGCGAGCCGTCGGCGGGAGGCTGCGCATGAGCGGCGTCCCTTCCGAGGAGCTGAAGCGCTATTTCACCGAGGCGCGGCGGTGGGACCAGGACCGACTGGCCAGCGCCCTGCAGTCCCGGCGATTGGCGTGGGCGGCGGCGGGCGTGGCGGCGGCGCTGGCGATCTCGGCGACCGCGGCCGTGACCTTCCTCACGCCCCTCAAGACGAGCGAACCCTTCGTCATTCGCGTCGACCGGACGACCGGATCGGTCGATGTCGTGCGCGGCCTCTCGGACGAGGACGGACCGATCCGATATGACGAGGCGGTCAGCAAATACTTCCTCGGCCAGTACGTCCGGGGTCGCGAAGGCTATCTTGACCCCGCCGCCGAAGACGCGTTCCGCCAGGTCTCGATCCTGTCCGCGCCCTCCGAGCAACGCCGCTGGGCCGACCTCTACCGCGGCTCCAATCCCGAAAGCCCCCAGAACCTCTACGGGCGCGACGGAGAGGCCGTGGTGTCGATCCGGGCGATCGGCTTCATCAATGACAGTGTGGCCAATGTGCGGTTTCGCCGGACGGTGCGGCAGGCCCAGCAGATCACCGAGAGCGACTGGATCGCCACGATCGCCTTCGCCTACACCCGGGCCCCGATGTCGGAGGCGGATCGTCTGCGCAATCCGCTCGGCTTCCAGGTGACATCCTACCGCGCCGACCCGGAGGTCATTCGATGAAAACCCCCGCGCTTGTTCTGGCCGTTGCTCTGGTGGCGACGGCGAGTCCCACCCTGGCCCAGACCGATCCGGGCGGCCGGATCCAGGAGCTGACCTATGCGCCGAACGGCGTCTATCCGATCTCCGGCGCCTTCCGCACGGCGACGCAGATCATCTTCTCGCCCGAAGAGACGATCCGACACGCCGCCATCGGCGACAGCGTGGCGTGGGAGGTCGCGGCGGAGGGGTCCGTCCTGTTCCTGAAACCACGCGAGCGCCACCAGTCCACCAATCTTCTGGTCGTCACCGAGCGGGCCGGCGTCGCCCGGCACTACGTCTTCGAACTCCTGGCTCAGGACCGGTCCGCAAGGACGGCGGCCTATCAGGTCCGCTTCCGGTATCCCGATGACGATCAGGCGCGAGCGGCCGCCGCCCTTGCCGTCTCGGCGCAGGCCGCGGAGGAACGCCTGATAGGCCTGGAGCTTCAGGCCGGCGCCATCGAGGGCCGGCGCAACCTCGCCTATTCCGTCCAAGGGGACCCCGGCCTCCAGCCAAGCGAGGTGACGGACAACGGCCGATTCACGGTGCTCCGCTTCCCCGGTAACCAGCCCGCGCCCGCCATCTTCGAGGTCGCCGGAGACGGATCCGAAAAGCTCGTGCCCTACGATGTCCGCGGCGAATTCGTGGTGATCCACGGCGTGGTCGCCGGCCTGCGCCTGCGCCACGGCGGGTCGGTCCTCTGCATCTTCAACGAGGCCTTCGATCCGCGCGGGCGCGCCACCGGGACCGGAACGGCGTCTCCGGCCGTCGATCGGACCGTGACGGGAGACCGGCCATGACCACCGCAGCCCCGCCCCCACCGACCGAGACCCCGGAGACGCCGACGACAGGACAGGACCGGGGCGTTTCACCGATCGCGGGCCGGCTCGGCGGCCGTCAGGGCCGGATGATCACCCTCGCGGCCCTCGCCGCCGGATGCGGGGTCTTTCTGTTCGCGACATGGGACCGGGGCGACGACCGCGACCGCGATCGGGCGACGGACGATACGCCCCCGCGCCAGCTGGCGCCGTTCGAGCCGGCGCGACGGGCCGAGCCGCCGATTCTGGAAACGGCGGAGACAGACCCGTTTGCGCCCACCCTTGTCGATGACGACGAGCGGATCCCCGCAATCGAACAGAGGTCTTCCGCCGGCTCGACATCTGGACCGACGCCAGGCGAGCAAAGGCGCGCGCTCGCGGATAGCGCCCAGCGGTCGCCGGTGCTCGCCTACAGCCGCCCCGGCGGCCCGGATCGAGCCGCCGCGGCCGCCGCCCCCCTGCTCGCCTCGGACCGGTCCGACCCGCCCGGTCATGAGCTCGACACCCTGAGACGGGTCAGTCCGATCGCCTCGGCCCGCGCCGGCCGTCTGCCGGATCGCAACCTTCTGATCACGGCGGGGTCCAGCGTGCCCTGTGTCCTGCAGACCGCGATGGACAGCTCGACGCCGGGCTACGTCAGCTGCCTGATCTCGCGGGACGTCTATTCGGACAACGGCGCGGTCGTGCTGTTAGAACGAGGGACCCGGGTGCTTGGCGAGTACCGCGGCGCCGTGGAGCCGGGTCGAGGCCGCCTGTTCGTTCTGTGGACCCGCGCCGTCACTCCGACCGGCGTCGCCGTCGCCCTGGCCTCGCCCGCCGCGGATTCGCTCGGGCGGGCGGGTTTCGACGGCGCCATCGACACCCGGTTCTGGGACCGGTTCGGCGGGGCGCTGCTGTTGTCGATCGTCGATGACGCCGCCTACGCGGCGGCCGGCGGCGGCCAGTCCCTTCAATCCACCGCGCGCGTGCCGTCGGACGCCGCCTCAGTCGCCCTGCAGGGCTCGGTCGGCATTCGGCCCACCCTGCGGAAGGCCCAGGGAGCGGAGGTCTCGATCTTCGTGGCTCAGGACCTCGACTTCGCGGACGTCTATCGCCTGCGGCCGAGGTGATGCGCGACACCTCCGTCATCGACCACTACCTTGCCCCGCTCCGTCCCTTCCTGGCGCCGCAGTCGGTGACCGAGGTCGTGGTCAACCGGCCGGGCGAGGTCGGGGTGGAGCATCCTGACGGCTGGCGCTGGCATGAGGTGCCCGAGCTGACGGAAACCTGGTTGCGCACCCTCGCCGTCGCGGCCGCCGCCTACACCGGGCAGGATGTCGATGCCGAGCGGCCGATCTGTTCGACGGTCCTTCCCGGCGACGCGCGGTGTCAGATCGTGCTGCCGCCGGTCGTCCCCGCCGGCGCCGTCTCCCTGACCATTCGCAAACCCTCCGGCGCGCGCATGGGTCTCGAGGACTTTCACGCCGCCGGCCTGTTCGCTGCAGCCAGGACCGTGCACGGCGGGCTCGATGAGACCGACACAGAGCTGGTCGGCCTGCGCGAGGCGGGCGACTGGGTGGGTTTCTTCCGGCTGGCGGTCGAGCGCCGCCGCAACATCCTCATCTCGGGTGCAACGGGCTCCGGCAAGACGACCTTCGCCAAGGGCCTGGTCGAACTCATTCCCGAGCATGAGCGGCTGCTGACGATCGAGGACACGCGCGAACTGGTCCTGCCTCAGCGCAATGTCGTCCATCTGCTCTATTCCAAGGACGGCCAGGGCCTGGCAAAGGTGGGCCCGAAAGCCCTTCTGGAGAGCGCGCTGCGGATGCGCCCGGACCGGATCCTGCTGCAGGAACTCCGTGACGGAACGGCCTTCTTCTTCCTGCGTAACGTCAACTCCGGCCATCCCGGATCGATCACGACGGTCCATGCCGATTCCGCCACCCTGGCCTTCGAACAGCTCACGCTGCTGGTCCGGGAGTCCGAGGGCGGTCGCGACCTGCCGCGCGACGACATCCGCACGATGCTGCACCTGATGGTCGATGTGGTGGTGCAGATGAAGAAGATCGACGGCCGGTTCCTGATGACGGAGGTCTGGCATGAGCCGCTTCGCAAGCGCCGCGCCGGCGACTAGGGCGGGCCTGATCGCGGTCGCCGTCCTGGCCGCCCTCGCCCTGTTCACGATCGGGACCCTGTCCCTCGCGCTGATCGGGCTGGGTCGCTTCTCCGGCGACATCGATCCTGCCCGGGTTCCGGGCTGGTTCCTCTACTACCGACAGGACCCCGAGGTCCGCCGTTGGCTGACGATCGGCGGCGCCGTCATGGGCCTGGTGCTTGTCGTGCTCGCGGCCGCCATAGCCCTGGGCATACGACGCCCGCTGCACGGTGCCGCACGCTGGTCGACGGCGGGTGAGCAGCGCCGGCACGGCCTGCGGGCGCGCAGCGGACTTCTGCTGGGCGAAGCGACCGGCGAGCTTCTCGTCAGCGACGGTCCCGAGCATGTGCTGCTCTACGCGCCGACCCGCACCGGCAAGGGCGTCGGGGTGGTGATCCCGAACCTGCTGGCCTGGCCGGACTCGGTTGTGGTCCTCGACATCAAGCGGGAGAATTTCAACGCCACCGCCGGCTTCCGCGCCGAAGCGGGGCAGACCGTCCACCTGTTCGACCCGCTCGCCGGCGACGGCCGAACGGCGAGGTTCAACCCGCTCGATCACATCGACCGCACAAAGCCGGTCGTCGTCCTCGATGAACTTCAGCGGATCGCGGGCATGCTGTTCCCCGCCCATAGCCATGCCGACCCCTTCTGGTCGGAAGCGGCCCGGACCGGCTTCATCGGGGTGGGCGCCTATGTGGCCACAACCCCCGATCTGCCGTTCACCCTTGGCGAGATCTACCGCCAGCTGACCGAGGGCGATCCGCGTGATCGCTTCCCCAGGCTGATCGAACAACGTCGCCTCGACGGCGATCCCCTCCCCCGAGGCGCGACGACGGCCCTGACCGATTTCTGCAGCTCCGGCGAGAACACCTTCGCCTCGATCCGTCAGTCGATCACCACCCGGATGGGCCTGTGGCTCAACCCCCTGGTGGATGCCGCGACCAGCGCCAGCGACTTCGATCTGCGGACGATCCGGAACGGCCGCCTGTCGCTCTATCTGGCAGCCTCGCCTGAGAATATGGATCGGGTCGCACCGCTCTACGCCCTCCTTTTTCAGCAACTGGTCGATCTCAACAGCCGGGACCTGCCCGCGCCAGACGCCCCCCGGACCCTGGTGCTGCTCGACGAGTTCGCCCGTCTCGGCCGCGCGCCGGTGCTGGCCCACGCCTTCGCCTGGGTCGCCGGCTACGGCCTGCGGCTGCTGCCGGTCGTGCAGAGCCCGTCCCAGCTCCGCGCCCTTTACGGCCCGGACGTGACCGAGGACATTCTGACCAACTGCGGCCTGGAGATCGTCTTCGCACCGAAGGAGTTGAAGGTGGCCCAGGAGCTGAGCGAGCGGCTCGGCTACTACACCTATCGGGCCCGCAGCCGCAGCCGTCCGATTGGCCTGGGACAGGGCCGACGCAGCCTGACCGACTCCGATCAGAAGCGGGCGCTGATGCTCCCGCAGGAGCTTATGCAGCTCTCCGGAAAGGCGCTGATCGTCCTCAAGGCGGGGCTGTCGCCGACCCGTGGACGCAAACTTGTCTTCTACCGTGACCGCCGCTTTACCGCCCGATTGCGGCCGCCGCCGGAAACCGCGCCCGCGCCGCCTCCGCCGTTGGCGGCTGTCATTCCCAAATCACCAGTGATCGAGGAGCCTGACATGGACTTCGACAGCATCGTCCGCCGCTTCGCCGCGGAAGGGCTCAGACCTCCGGCTCCGGGAGCCAGCGAAGCCGAGGTCCAGGCCTGGCTCGACCGCGTCGTGGCGGCCCCCGCCACCGCGCGCGCCCCTCTCGAGCGTAGGCCATGAGCCAGTCCGCCCCTCGGTCGGCTCCAGGCAACCGGCTGGCGCCGCAGCCCGGCGCTGCCCCGGAGCGCCGCTCGCTCGACAAGGGCGACGTGCCCGCCCAGTTGCTGGATCGCTATCTGATCGAGCGCGATCGCCAGGGCCGGCCGGAACGCTACTACCGCGACCACAAGAGCGCCGATCCCGTCTTCCGCGACCACGGCCGTGCGTTGTCATCGCTCCAGGCCTATCCGGACTCGGTCGCCTCCATGCTGCGGATCGCGCAGCACCGGGGATGGACGCACGTCAAGGTGTCGGGAGACGAGGCCTTCCGCCGCGAGGTCTGGGTCCAGGGTCGTAGCCTTGGCCTGGAGGTGGCCGGCCACAAGCCCACGGAACGCGACCGCCAGGCCGCTAACGATCAACCGGACCGCGTCGCGGGCGGGCGCCCCTCCAGGGATGCCGAAGCCAAGCCCACCACGCAGACCGTCAAACGGCGGCTGGACATGGCGGCCATCGTCGTCCGCACCCTGATCGCCGATCCGGCGGTCCAGGCGCGGCTGATGGAGCGGGCATGGTCCCGGGCAAGATCAGGAACGGAACAGACGCGCGGTCGCGATGCCGATGCGAAGCCGCGCGCGGAACGGCGGCGAGAACGCTAGGATCGTCCGATCCAGCGCCGGAGCCCACGTGACCGACCCCCTGATTGATGTCTGGGACATCGAAACCTTCGATCCCCCGATGCGCGAGCTCCTGGCGGGCCATACAGACCTCCTCAGCGCCTATCACGCGACCGCGCGTGAAAATCTGATCCTGCGCGAGTTGTCGGACCGCACGAGCCCCTACCCCACCAACCCGTTCGCCGAACCTTACTCCGACCTGACGGACATCGTGGCCTCGGCGATGGCCGATCGGACAATCAGAGGCTGGCACTACACCCGACTGACAGACGCAGAGGTAGACCGTCTGCGCGAGAGAGGCGTCGGCCTGTCTTCCATCGCTGCCATCCGCGCACGCTTGGACGCCCAAGTCGAGGCGGGCGCATTCACCGCAGAGACGGCCGACGCCCTGCACGCCGCCAGCCCGTTCTTGCGCGGGCAGAATCGGAATCGTTCTGGCCAGTTCTGGATGGTGTCGCATCCCCGAGACGTCGAGTCCCCCGACGTCAACCTGTTGCTGGGAAGCTGGGGCGGAGAAGGCGTCTACTTCTGGCTCGCCGACCCCGCCCATAAGGCCCTGGTCGCCTCGCTTGGCAGAGCACGCGTTATCGAGATCGCAGCGCCTCTGGCGGCGACCCAGCACGCCGACCTCGCGGCGAAGGCCGTCATGGCGACCTACAGCCGATCACTCGGATCTCGCCCCGCCTCCAATGCCTTTGATCTGTATGTGACCGAACCCCTGCCGGCCTCTGCGGTGCTGGCTGTCCACACAGAGGCTGAGCCGTCGTTCTCGCGCCTCGGGAGAGACTTCCCCGCGCGCTATACCGACGTGGACATCGGCGGGTGGGACGAGATGGCCGCCGAAATCGCGCGGCGTCGACGCTAGCGCGATCGCTGCCGGGTCGGCGACGTCCTCCCCGGTTCTGGCCCCAGCGCTCGGGCGAGGATTTCCCGTCGTGTCAGGACCGGCGGCAGCGTGCGGATGAACTGTTCAAGATCCTGGCCGAGGCGCCGATCTCCCTCGGCCGTCGATGTTTGAAGTCGCAACGCCTCGACCACGAGCGTGCGTCGGATGGCGGCCTGACGCTGACGAAGACGCGTCTCCCAGACCGGCTCGGCGGCCGAAGGGGTCGCGGCCGATTTCAGCGCGCCTTCCAGCGTCGTCGGCATCGGTCCTTCACCGCGCTCGAAGCGTTCGCGCAGCTTGCGTACAGGCGTGCGTTCGGCCTTGCGCACGACGCCGCGGGCACGACGGGGCGTCGCTTCGGCCTCGACGCCCCGATCCCGGAGAGCGGCCGCGAAGGTTTCCCGCCACAGCTGCAGGTCGGCTTTTCGGGGATTGAGGCGTTCGCCGTTCCGCCCAAGCGCGCGGACCGTCAGATGAACATGAGGGTGCCGATCGTCGGTGTGCAGGGCGAAAACATAGGGATGCCGGTCCGCGAACAGGCGCGACGCGAAGGCGCGCGACGCATCATGGACCCGGCCCTCGTCCGTGCCTGCCGGCATGCTCAGAACGATCGACAGGGACACTGGCGCGTCTCGTCGTTGCGCCACCACCGACAACTCGGACCGCCAGTCCTCGGCCAGCGCCCGGACGTCCGCCCGCCCGATCAGACGCTCGCCGTCCGGCCCCTCCAGGATCAGCTTTCCGTTGCGGGTGATGTAGTCCAGGTGGCGTTGCAGATGGCCGCCGTCCCGGGTCCGCCCGGTGATCTTGACCATCACCTCGGGCGCCCCGCGCACGACACGCTGGAGCTGGGCCCGGCCCGCATCGTCATCCCCCGATCGACCGACGCGCAGCACCGCGTGAGCGAGCCGCGCCCGTCGCATGCGGACGGGTGGACGCAGGGCTTCCTCAAATCCGGAGGGGATACGGAAGTCGTTCACGCCTCGACCGACCAGTAGGCGAGGTTCTCCTCGAAAGCGGCCCGAACGCCGGACAGGTGTCCCCGGATTTCCTCGGAGAAGGCGGCGAGTTGCGCCACCTCGAGGTCCAGCACGGTGCCTTCCATCACCGCCGTGTTCAGGGCCCGGGCGATCTGGTTGACGTTGACCCCGATGCGCCGGAGTTCGCGCTGCACCTCGATCAGGACCAGTGCCTCGGCGCGGTTGAGCTGCGGTCGACGATACAGTCGTGCCCGGATCAGGGCGACGGTCCACTGGGTGCGGGTCATGCCCCTGCGCGCCGCCTCGGCCTCCAGGACAGCGAGGTCCGCCGGCACGAGCCTGAGCCCCAGCTTGCCGGTCAGGCGCGCCGGCGAGGCATCCGGACCCTCGGGCAAAGCCGCATGCGCGGCCCCCTCCATCAGCTGTCGTAGCAGGCGCGAACGACCGCCTCGGGATGCCGCGGCGGCGTCGAACCGGCGGATCAGATCGGGCGTAGCGCGAAGCGTGAGGCGGTCCATGAGGGGGGTCGGTCTGTCAGACATTGCCGGCGCAAAGCCTATCCTGCCCTAGACCCTCCCCCCCTTCGCCCCGTAGGCCTACGGGTCTGCCCGCCCTCCCCTCGGCGGCCGAAACCGGCCGCTCGCCCGCCGCCCTGAAGGGCGCCCCAGCCAGGCGGACGATTTGCTTCAGCAGGGCTGTGCGCCATGATCCAACGGCATGATGGATCCAGCCAAGGCCCGCGCGGCGCTTCAGCTCATAGAGTACATCTCCGACCGTCTGACACAGACGCGCCTGCTGTTCGCCTCGGACGCCGAACACAAGAAAACCTTTCATGGCGAGGCTGCCCAAGCTGTCCGGGATTGGCGTCGTTCTTCGGTCTGCATGTTTCCGGGCTGCGACCAACGAACGATCACCGCCTCGCACACGCTGCAGCGGGCCGGGCCGATCTCCCCGTTGCTGGAAGATGATCACGTCCTCACGCCGCGGTCCTACAAGGGGCGTTTGTCGATGGTGAAAATCGGCGGCGCGGAAGCGTCCACATTTCCGGGGTACTGCGCCGGCCATGAGAGCGCCTTCTCGTCGTTCGAAAGGGCGCGCAGGATCAGGAGCGAAACCGATCTCGCCCTCCAGGTTTTCCGCAGCCTCTGCCGGGAGATCCGCCGCAAGGAGTTCGACCTGGCCCGCCTGGAGACGCGCGTCGCCGATCTCCATGCGCGCCTGTCTCGAGACGTAGAGCACGAGGCGCGCCGTCTGGGGGTGGAGTTCAGCACCTTCACCTACCAGGGGATGAACCTCAATCTCGCGGAGGACTACATCGAAGAGGCGGCTGGGACTCTTGCGGAACTTCAAGCGCTCCATGCCGCCCACTACCCGGCGGTCGAGCAATCCGGCCCGACCGCTCTGGAGGGTACCGCTTTCGAGATCGAACTCCCGTTTCCGGTGGCGTTGTCAGGAATGACCGATCTGCATCTGCCGGATCGCACCGTCATGTGCCTGCTCGGCGTCATCCCCCAAGACACCGGGACCCTCATCTTCATGGTTGGGCCGCCCGGGTCCCAAGACCGGATCAACGGCCATCTTGAACACAAGACCGCCCGGCTTCCGCTTATCGACATGATCGAGCGCTGGATGATCCGGGGCACGGACCACTGGTTCATCAAACCCTCTGTCTGGCGAGCGATACCCGCCGCGCGTCAGCGCGCACTGCTCGCCGAAATGCAGAAGACGAGCCACGGCATCGGGACCCCACTCACGCTGTCGATCTTCGATGACATGCGACGCGAGGCGGCGGCGGTCGCTTTCCCGCCACCGCCCACCGTTCGCAGCCCCGTAGTGGAGGCCTATGTCGCGGAACAGCTCAACCGGATGCGTTGACACTCACACCGGCGGCTGCAGGCCGTGGAGATGATCGACGGCCTTCTGCGCGTGGGAGGCGGCGGAGACGATGAACCGCTGGTCGTCCTTCAGGACCTGCAGCCAGCTCGCGATGTAGGCGGCGTGATCCTCGCGCGGCTCGAGGGCCAGACCGAGGTCCGCGCAGAGGAAGGCGGCGCCGAGCTCTGCGACCAGTTCTTCGCGAGCATAGCCGGCATCCCCGAAACACTGACGGCCGAAGTCCCGGTCCAGGCGCGAGGGATGGCGCGTCCAGTGCGTCATCTCATGCCCCAGGGTGCTGTAGTAGGCGTCGGCATGCTCGAAGCATTCGAAGGGCGGCATCTGCACGTGATCGGGACCGGGTGCGTAATAGGCGCTCCCGCCGCCGTGGCGGATGTCGGCGCCGCAGTTCCGGAAGAAGGCGTCGATGCGCGCAATCCGTTCGTCCGGATTGATATGCTGGACCTCGGGCGCGCCGTAGCGATCGGGTAGCCCCTCGATCTGATCCAGATTGAAGACGCTGTAGGCCTTCAGGAACGGAATGCGCTGCTCAATGCCCTCCCCGGCCTCGTCGGCAGCCTCGCGGATGATCTGGTTGGCGTAGACCACGGTCGCGCCCCGTTCTCCTTTTCGGACATGAGCGCCGAGGGCCAGCGCTTGCCGGAACGTCATCCAGGTTGGACGAGAAAAACCCCGACTGACGGCCTCTCCCCAGAGCAGGACGACGTTGATGCCGTTGTAGGGCGTGCCGTCGTGGCGCAGGGGCCGGCTTACGGATGCGGCGCTCTTCCAGGGCTGGGTCCAGGGGCGGACCCCAGCTTCGAGCTGGGCGAGGATCTGTTGGGTTATCCGGGTGTGGATGTCCGGGCGTGCAGGATCGGCGGGGCGCGTCATGGCGGCCTCCTCGAACTGGATTGTGGGAAGAAGGAGCGGCGGCGCGGTCCCCGCGCCGCCGCGGCTCTTGGGTCAGCGGGACCAGATTAGGCTGTGTCCGCCCTCGACCTCTACCAGGGAGGCGTAGATCGGCGCCGGGAAGCTGGGATCGTCGAGCTTGACCGAGAGGTATTCGCGGTTCTGCTGGCTCGTCTTCTTCCAGGCTGCGCCGAACTCGGTCTGGCCGGCGAAGATCCGGAAATCGGGGGCCTTGTCGTCGGTCTTTTCGTTGGGACGCAGAACCGCCGACTTGACGTTCAGGGTCAGGGTCTTGATCGAACCGGTGTAGCCGTCGCCTTGAGCGGTGAAGGTGCCGATGGTGGCCATGTCAGTCTCTCCTTTGCTTCGGGCCACGCCTGCCGCGGCCTCGATGGCGATCGGGAGACCGGGGACCGGGCGGCGCGCAGGGAGAGCGGAGCGAGCCCCCGCAGCGAAGCGGAGGACCGCGATGAGAGACTTTCTTGTTTCGCGAGGAAGGCCGTCAGGTCGGGGATGAAAGTCGCGGCAGCGGTTGCGCCAGCCGACCGGGTTTCGGTCAGATCCGCCTCATCGAGAGGCCGCGCTGGCTGGCGCGAGAACAGTGCGAGACAGGGCCGCCTCCCTCTCCGACACCGCAGCCGACGCCCCCACGGCCCTCAAAACCGCGCTGATGTCCAGAGGCTCAGACCGCGACCGGGAAGACCTTCTCGACGTCCAGGCTCCCGGCGGGCAACGCCCGCAACAGTTCGGCCTGCGGCTTCTGAAGATTGAGCCAGGCCGCACCGTCCTCGGGACGCAGAAGCACGATCTGCCGGTCGTGATAGGGGGCGATATCCGCCCCCGGCTCGGTGGTCAGCATGGCGAAGGCGCCGTCCTTGATCAGGCCCGCGACCCAGAAGAGCCGCTGACCGGTCAGGGTGAAGCGCCATTTGGTCTTTCGCTTCTGGCCCGGTTCGGGGTCTGTGAACTCGAAGAAGCCGTCCGCCGGGATCAGGCACCGGTTCGAGCCTTCGAAGGATCGGCCGTCGGATCGGAAGTTGAAGACCGGGCGCCCGCCCGGCCCCTTCCACGCCCAGGGCACCATCACCGCTTCAGGCCCTCCAGGCCCCATATGGATGACGGGCGCCCGATCTCCGATGCGGATGGACGCAATCGGACCGAAGTTTGGCATGCCCCCGGGGAACACCAGTCGGTTTCCACTGAGGTTGAACGCCTCGATGATGTCGTCGAACGGCAGGATGAGCTGGTACTCATTGCACATCGCGCGATCTCCTGTGGCCTCGGGCGGAGGATTTCACGGGTCCGGCGCCGCTGCAAATCGAAGGGGGATAAGGCGTCGATTGGATTGACTCCGCCGCTCGCTTCGAACCAGAACATTTCAGGAACATTATAGACGTCAGGAGGAGCTCGTCCATGCCGGCCGCCGGTTCGGCCCAACTCGAGGATTTGCACGCTCAGGTTCGCGCACTGGAGCAGGCCTACCGTAGATCGGTCGGCGTGCTTCCGTTCGAGGTGGAGGCCTTGGACGCCGCCCTCCCCGGCGGAGGCCTGGCCTTGGGCGCGCTTCACGAGGTGGCCGGCGGCGGCGACGACGCCGTGGGCGGCGCGGCCGCCGCCCTGTTCGCGGCCGGGATCGTCGCTCGCCTGCCCGGCCCAGTGCTCTGGTGTGTCACGCGGCCGGACCTGTTCGCCCCGGCGCTCTGCCACGCCGGGCTCGAGCCGGATCGTGTCATCTATGTCGAGGCCGGCGACGAGAAGGCCTTGATGGCGTGCTTCGAGGAAGGCCTTCGCCATGGCGGTCTGGCCGGGGTCGTCTGCGAGACATCGCGTTTGACCATGACCGCCTCGCGCCGGCTGCAGCTCGCCGCCGAGGCGTCGGGCGTGATCGGCGTGGCGGTCCGACGATGGCGGCGTGCCGCCGAGGCGGCCGATTTCGGCCAGCCGACCGCCGCCGTGACGCGCTGGCGGGTCAGCGCGGAGCCATCGGCGCCCCTGCCGGTCCCCGGCATCGGACGGGCGCGGTGGCGGATCGAACTCATGCGTTGCCGCGGCGCCGACGCGGCGGACTTCATTCTGGACGCTTGCGATGAGACGGGTCGTCTCGCTCTTCCTGCCGAACTGGCCCGTCGAACGGTTGCGCCGACGGCTGGGCGCAGACGCGCCGCCGCCTGATCGCGCCCTTGTCCTGACCGGTCGAGTCGGCCGCAAGCGGGTCGTCACGGCCTGCAACGCCGCCGCCGCCGCTTGCGGCGCGCGCGTCGGCATGGTCGCGACCCAGGCTCAGGCCCTCATTCCCGATCTTGACGTCAGGGACGCCGATCCGGCCGGAGACGCCGACGCCCTTGATCGCCTCGCCCTCTGGGCGATGCATCTCTACGCCCCGGTTTGCCAGGCCGATCCGCCGGACGGTCTGGCGATCGACATCACCGGCGCCGCCCATCTGAAGGGCGGCGAAGCGGCTCTGCTCAGCGATCTGACGGCGCGTCTGCAACGCGTCGGCCTGAGCGGCCGAGGCGTGGTCGCTCCAACCTACGGCGCCGCCCATGCGGCCGCCCGGTTCCGCGCCGAGTCGCAGATCATCCACGATGAAGGGATCGATGCGGCCCTCGCTCCGCTGCCGCTGGAAGCGCTGCGCCTTCCGGTGGATCTGCCGGCGGGGCTGAGGCGAATGGGGTTCGAACGCATCGGCGACATCGCCCACCGACCGCGGGCGCCGCTGCAACTGCGCTTCGGCGCCGAACTCGGGCGACGGCTCGACCAGGCCTATGGCCGGTCGGCCGAGCCCCTGATCCCGGTCGAGGTTCCCGAGACGCCCCGGGTCGAACGGGTCTTCGCCGAACCGATCGGCGCGCCGGAAACCCTGGCCCGCTATGCCGGGGCGCTCGTCGAGTCCTTGTGCGGCGTTCTGGAGGCGCGCGGCCTGGGCGCGCGTCGGCTCGATTGGCTGTGTTTTCGGGTCGATAACCGGATCGAGTCGGTCCGCGTCGGCCTGGCGCAGCCGGTGCGGGACATCCGCCGGTTGACTCGACTGCTGACGGACAGGATCGAGACCATCGAGCCGGGGTTCGGCATCGAGCGGATGACGCTCGCGGCCAGTTCGGCCGAACCGCTGGACTGGCGGCCAGCCGCCGCGCGCCTCGGCGCGGAGGCGGAACCGGACGTCTCCATTCTGATCGACACCCTAGCCAACCGGATCGGAGCCGAACGGCTGTACCGGCTGGCGCCGGTCGAGAGCGATGTGCCCGAGCGGTCGATCCGGAAGATCGCACCGCTTGCGGCGCCGACTGGGCTGGCATGGGCGCCGGACTGGCCGCGCCCCACCCGCCTGTTCCACCGACCCGAACCGATAGAGACCATGGCCTTGCTGCCGGACAATCCCCCGACCCACTTCACCTGGCGCAGCGTCCGACGCCGGATCCGCAGGGCCGACGGCCCGGAACGGATCTTCGGCGAGTGGGGCCGCCGGGATGCCGAGATGTGGGCGGTCCGGGACTATTTCCAGGTCGAGGACGACGTCGGTGAACGGTTCTGGCTGTTTCGCGCCGGCGACGGCGAGGACGCCACGACCGGCTCCCAAGCCTGGTTCATCCACGGAAAGTTCGGATGAGCACTCAGCGCTAACGGCAGTATCAGTAAAACGCCGACTCGCGCAAAGATTGCTCAAGCGATATCCGGTTGTTACCGTGATGCTTTCCGGGGGAGCACATATTACATGGGGCGTCGGTGACCAGTCTGGCCATTCGCCTCAGCGAGCTCGACGACGGGCAACTCGAAGAGTTCGTCGAAGTTTGGGTCGAGCGACGAGAGTCGAAGTACACTCAGGTTGAACGGATTGGCGGCCCCAACGACAAGGCACGGGACGTCATCGGGTTCTACACGGCTGACAGGCACGAAGGTGATTGGGACCTCTTTCAATGCAAGAGGAAGACCCTGGGATCGAAGCTCGGCCGGAACGAAGCCCTTCTCGAACTCGGGAAGATGTTCCACCACCACACTCAGGGCGCCTACACGACCTTGCCCGTGAATTTCACGTTTGTGTCTCCGCGAGGGATTGTCGGTCCTCTAATGGACCTGCTCAACAATCCCACCACTCTCAAGGCCGCTCTGCTGGCCGATTGGGATACCGCCTGCAAAGCCAAGATCACCGCAGGCAAAGAGACCCCGCTCACGGCGGAGTTGCGCGCCGCGATCACAGGATACGACTTTTCCAAGGTCACAGGCCTGACGGCGCCGCTCATCGTCAAAGACGAACATGCGAAACCCGCCTTGGTGCAGATACTCAAGGAAATGCCTGGCCACGCCCCGCAAGGCCAAGCACCAGACATCATTGAGTATGGAGAGACGGAGTATCTTGGCCAGCTTCGGGTTGTTTATGGTGAGGCTGCTGGAACCGATTTCACAGACAATGCTGCGGTCCTGGCTGACGCCACCTATGGCGACCAACTCAGGGACCAGCGCACGCGCTACTTCGAGGCCGAGGCGTTCAAGCGATTTCACCGCGACAACACAGACAAAAGCTTAGTCGTTCAGTTTCAGAATGACGTCTATCACGGGGTGATCGACGTTCATCGACAGACGACCGACACGCTTCTCGATCGACTGGGAAACGTGATGAAGCACGCTGCGGGTTTGAACGCCGCGATTGCTGGACGCGTCGCGCGAATTCCCGTCGTGCAGGGGATTTGCCACCATCTGGCGAATGATCGGCGATTGAAATGGACCAAGTAACGTCTGATGCGCCACCGCTATTTAACTCGCCCCTTGAGGCGGGGATAAGGGCCGTCACGGTTCTTGAGGCGGTTCGACCGCTGACTCTTGATTTGGCCGACCTCGTCGTTTTGGACCATGCCGTTGTGCATTCTGGCGATCTCGGGGGTCCGCCCAGCCTTCACCCCGCCGTTCCAGGTCGCAAGGGTGAGTTGCTCGTGAGGCGCGCGCTCGTCGAGGACAGTTTGGGATTGATGCGGAGATTTCACATGGTGCTGATCTGCGCATCGGACGATGGGATAGAATATCGCGCGTCTGATGAGGCTGCCGCCTATGTTGAGCTGCTGGAGAGCGGCTACTCGATGCGGCTGAAAACGGCAGCTGATTGGATCGCCCGTGAAGTCGCTTCGAAGGGAAAGTCGGAGTTCCTGAGCGAGCTCCGACTGAAGCTTGACACCTGGACCACGGCTTTCATCGGGCACAACGAGCAAGGAATGCTGCTGCTTTGACCTCTCGTATCATCATACGTGGGTTGGCGTTCACCGGGCCGAACGTACCCTTGGTCGACATCGCCTTCGCCGATGGCCTCAACGTGGTCTGGGGTGCCTCGAACACGGGGAAGTCGTTTCTTGTGAAATCGCTGGACTACATGACCGGCGCGGGCGTCGAGGGTATACCGGGTATCACAGAAAGAGACGGGTACGAAAAAGCCTGGCTTGATGTCGAGTTGGGGGCTGGAAACGACGTCCAGGTAGCTCGAAGCCTCCGTGGCGGAGACTTCGAGTATCGGGCGGGACGGCCATCACCTGATGCCGGCATTCCCGCAGACCGCACGCTCCAAGGCGAGCATCGAAGCGCGGAAAGCTGGTCCGCCTATCTTTTGGCTGCCATCGGCCTGAAGCCAGATTTGAAGATCGCCAGAACGCTTTCGGGAGAGAAAGTCACCTTCTCGTTCCGGTCCTTTGCGCCATACGTCTTCATCGAGGAAACGCCGATGCTCGGCGACCTCAGCATGATCGATGTCTCAGATGGGCGGAGCGTCACCCAAGACAAGAACACCCTAAAGTTCATTTTAACGGGGGTGGATGACGCCGCACAGATCAAGGCCCCAGGGGTCAAAGAGCAGCGGACAGGGAACCGAGGCAAAATCGAGCTTCTCGATGACATGCTGCGAATTGCTCGTGCAGAGCTGGGCGACGACGCGACCGAGGACCTCGACGAGGCCATCGAGGCGCATACGGAACAGATCCGTAGCATCCAAGCCGAAGCGTCCGAGGCCCAGGCCCAGCTCGACAAGGCGCGTATGACGCTTTCGACCGCTCAGGGAGATCTGGCGTCAATCGACGCCTCACTCGAAGAACTCGCCCTGACGATCGAACGGTTCGGCTTGCTTGATCGCGTTTTCCGAAGTGACCGCGAGCGACTGACGTCGCTCTTGGAGGGGAGCGATGCGCTGCTTGCGGGAGGAGACAGTCATTGTCCGCTGTGCGGGGCCGCTGAAGAACACCAGCATCACGGGCAAGGGCGGGAGGATGTGCAAGGCAGTCGCCGAGCCATCGCTGCCGAGCTAGCCAAGATCGACAGGGAGCAAGGCGAACTCCAAGCGACCTTGGCTGAGCTGTCGCAGCAGGTTTCTACCGCTGACGATGTGCGCGACGGCCTGCTCGCGAGTATCGGTGAACTGAAGAAGGAAATCGAGGTCGGCCTTCCCGCAGAAGCCGAGACGCGGCAGCGGTTTGAGTTCATCTCCGATGCCCGCGAAACGCTGCGGACCCGTGCTCGCCTCGTTGAGCGTGTGAGAGAGCTTGAGGAACATCGGCGCGTGCTTGATCGCTTTAAGGCGACGCGGAACCAAACGGGAGCGGTCGTCGGACTTTCGGGGGGAGCGGGTCTGGCGCTCGCAACGCACGTCCAAGGCGTGCTGGACGCTTGGGGCTTCCCGGGAAATCCCAAAGTTACGTTCGACCCTGCAAGCCACGAGATCCAGATCGATGGAAAGAGCCGATCGGCTAACGGCAAAGGCGTCAGGGCGCTCATGCACTCGGCATTTAAGATCGGGATTTTGAAGTTCTGCCGCGCGGAAGGCCTGCCTCACCCGGGTTTCATTGTTTTGGATAGCCCTCTTGTCAGTTACCGCGAACCGCACAGAAGCCGTCACGGAGCGCTCGGCGCAGACGAAGCTGTTGTGAAGGCAAGCGGGCTGAAAGACCGATTCTACGCCTATTTGGCGTCTCACAAGGGCGACGCTCAGTTTATCGTAATTGAGAACGATGCCCCGAGCGGAGCCACACCAGACACCATAGCCGTCTTCGCCGGCCCCGACTCTGATGGCCAACGCGAAGGGCTATTTTGAGCGCAGCACTCCCAATTGCTGAAGGCAATCTGGCCTCCATGTAAGATGGAACATATCATGAACATATGTCTCGCAGATATGCCGAATTGCAGTGTTCTTCCCACTTCTCCTTCCTGCGTGGCGCCAGCGGCTGTGACGAACTTTTTTCTCAGGCCGCTGTCTGCGGCCTCGAGGCGCTCGCCATCACAGACCTCAACAGCGTCGCCGGCATCGTGCGAGCGCACGAGGCCGCCAAGGCGACAGGCGTCCGCCTGATCGTCGGGTGCCGGCTCCAGCTGACCGACGGCGCCACCATCCTAGTCTATCCCACCGACCGGGCCGCCTACAGCCGGCTCTGCCGACTTCTCACCCGCGGCAAGGGTCGGGCCGGCAAGGGCGCCTGTCGCCTAGATTGGTCGGACCTGGCCGACCACGCCGAGGGTCTGATCGCCGCGCTCGTGGCAGAGCAGGCCGACGCCTCGTGTCGGCGGCAGCTCACAGCCCTGTCCGACATCTTCGGCGCGGACGCCTATTGCGCCCTCACGCTACGCCGACGCCCCCGCGATCAGATGCGCCTGCATCAACTGGCGGGGCTTGCGACCGAGCTCGGAGTGAAGACCGTCGTCACCAACGACGTCCTTTTTCACCACCCCGGCCGCCGCATCCTTCAGGACGTCCTGACCTGCATCCGGGAGGG
>AMYY01000003.1 GCA_000335735.1 alpha proteobacterium L41A
AGCAGCCGTCCCTGATCCGACGTCGGGACAACCGTGTCCGTCATCAGGCCGCGGCGGCGAAGCTCGGTCGCGGCGGTGAAGGCGATGTCGATGTCGCGTCCCGACGCCAGGACATGAAGCCGGTCGGCATCCACCGCGCTCCACGCCTTGCCACGCTCGGGGCCGGCGGGCACGCGGGGCAGCAGGCCCGGTTCGCGGCTCCAGGCCAAGAGCTGCTCGACGGTCGTCTGGTTGAGCATGTCGCGCAGATGGTGGGCGGTGACATAGGCGTCGGGCAGGGCGCGATGCGCCGGCAGGCCCAGCTCATGCACCAACCCTTCCGGCCGGCGCAGATAGCGCAGCATCTGGTTGGAGAAGCGCGGCAGGTCGGGCCATAGCCGCAGGGCGCATTTCCAGGTGCAGATCCACCTTGCGCCGCCTGACAGGGCGGGGGTGCAATACCGCTGTTCGAAGCTGGCGCGGTGAGCCGCCAGGGCGATCACGCCCGTCTCCGGGCGAAGGATGGGTGGCGCCACAGCCTTCCAATAGCCGGCGTCCTGAACCCAGTCGTCCAGAATGTGATGGACCGCCATGGTGTCGGGGGAGATCGGCCGACCGGGATTCACGAAACGGGCGCCGCGCGTCGCATCCAAACGCCATGGGCCGACTCCGTCGCGCACCACGTCCTGCCAGCCGATCTCGCACACGTCCTGAGGGCCGGACCCGGCCGTCTCCAGGTCGATGACGCGGATGCGTTGGGGTGATGGGGTGAAGTCGGTCAGGGCGTCCTCGGCATGGCTTTCACGCCTGACAACGCCCGGGGCGCCGGATTCGGTCCGGCGCCTGAAAAGACCGCCGACAGCTTCTCGTCAGTTCGGCAGGCGGATCGACCCGTGCGGCATGACGGTCATCACGGCCCAGAGGCCGACCAGCACCACGGGCGAGGCGATCAGCGCCCGCCGACAGCGATGCGCCAGATAAAGAGCCTCGCCGATCACGATCGACACCAGCATTCGCGTTTCCCCCGAAACGATAATCGACACTTCTATGACGTCGCCGACAGACGTGTCCCTCAATGAGACGAAATCCATTTTGTCGTAGCCGCTCCGCAGGCCGCGCGGTCGCTGGACGTGTGACCAGGAATGCGCAATCTCGCGGCATGGGATCTGTCGCGCGCCTGTTCCGTCTGCATTTGTCGCTATGGCTCGGGCTTCTGGTCCTGGCGGCCGTCGCGGCGCTGGCGCCGGCCGGCGTCGGCTGGCCAATGCGATTGGCGGCTGGCTGGGACGCGGGCGTGGCGACGTTTCTCGTCGCGACCTTTGCGCGGATTTTCCGCGCGCGTTCTCAGGAGGCGATGCGGCGTCGCGCGGCGGAACTGGATCAGGCGGGCGTTATGGTCCTGCCGCTCAGCATGGCGGCGGCGGTGGCCAGCGTCGTGGTCCTGATCCTCGCCATGGTGGCCAGCGATGGCAAGCCGACCGTCGGGCAGGCGGTGTTCTCAGTGTGCACCGTCGGCCTGTCGTGGCTGTATGTGCACATCATCTTCGCCCTGCATTACGCCCATGGCTTCTACGCCCCGCGCGACGATGGCAAGGGCGATCAGGGCGGGCTGATCTTTCCGGGCGAGGAGGACGCGGACTACTGGGATTTCCTGCACTTCGCCCTGATCATCGGTGTGGCGAACCAGACGGCCGATGTGCAGATTTCCAGCCGCAAGCTGCGCGGCCTGGCGACGTTTCACAGCCTGATCGCCTGGTTCTTCAACGCCGTCATCCTGGCGCTGACCGTCAATCTGGCCGCCACGCTGCTGTAGGCGTGGGCGTCCCATGATCGAACGCGGCCGCGCGTGAGCGTGGCCAAACGAACTGATCTGAAAGGATGGCCAGTCTCCCTCTTCCTCGAAATATCGATGGAAGAGGGAGGCTGATGGTGGTGTGCCAAGGAGCGGAGGTCATTCTCTCCGTGACCGGCACTTCCAAAATGTGCCGGCTAACTCCCTGATCGAGCCGCTTAAACAGGGAATAGCTCAAACTTAGCCAAATCCTCTCTGAACACCTGAGCCTTTAAGCTAATGCTTCTTAGAAGGTTTTCACGATCCCGCGCCAGAAATGCGGTTCCAAATACAGGGAAACGCATGTCATTTCAGGCAGAGCGTGGAACGACTCGAGCCAAATCTAAATAAACATCGTAGCTATCGTCGGCGGCCGACGATCACTTGTCCAAAGTCACGATATGCCTATGGTGGTGGAGCACCGCGCAGGCGCGCCGCTCTGACACGTTCAACTCGGCCCGCACCTTGTCGATGCAGGTCCGGCGACGGGCAGGGCTCAGAAGTTTTCCGGGGCCGCCTCCCACAGGATCAGCTTGTCCAGCGTCAGGTCCGACACCCCCCCGACGCAGCCGGGCGTTCTCCAGCTAAAGCGCCTTCGCCGTTTGACCTGATCCGTCTTCATCCCGCCGAACGCCGCCGCCAGTGGAAGTACGTCGTCTCAGTCACTGCGATCGTCTTCACCCCTCCGAGATCGACTTGCCTTGCCCGGTCAGCACCTCAACCTGGCGCAGCTTGGCTATGATCTCCGGGCTTGTGGCGCTTCCCGGCCATCCTTGGTTCCATCCATTCCGGTCCGCAGACCAACATAGGATCACTTCAAAGAGCGCAGACCACGATCTTGGATACGGTCCGCCTCGGGGCAGTTATTCCCGGCCCGCGCCGTGATGCGTTCGGCAAGCAGCCCCTCGACCGCGGCCTTCAGAGCGGCTGCGATCGGGGGCTCCGTTTTCCGAACGACTCGTTCAGCGCCCTATTTTCCGCAGCTTCAGCGACAGGGTGACGATCAGGAGGCCCGAAACGATGGCCCAGGCGCCGATCAGCCAGACCAGGGCCAAGGCGCCCGCGCCGGGAACGACGATGACGGCCAAACCGAACAGCACAGAGATCGCGCCGGAGAGGATCAGCAGCCACTCATTGCGGATCGTCTTGCGCAACTGGATGGCGCCGACGATCTCGAAGATACCGCGGGCGATGGCCGCCGCGCCGATGATGACCACAAGGGCGACGGCGGTCACGCCGGGCAAGGCCAGGGCGACCGCGCCCGCCGCCAGTCCCACGAGCCCCACGACGGCCAGCCACCAGCGCGGCGCAAGGCCGCCCCCGCGGATGGCCCCGAGCAAGGCGAACGCGCCGTCCAGAATGGCGTAAATTCCGTAGAGGATCACTAGCGTCAGCAACGTCACCTGGGGCCAAGCGAAGGTCAGGACGCCAAAGACGATGGCCGCTAAGCCGCGCAGCAGAAGCAACCACCAGGCCCGGCTCAGAAAGTCTCCAAGCGGATTGAAATGCGTATCCATGAGTTCAGCCCCGTCATTTGCGGCGTCATTCGCCGCGTGGAGGCCGGGCGTCATCGCCCGACCGGAAAACTACCAGCCGCCGAAACGGCGCACGATCAGAATCCCCCCTGTTCGTCTCGAGCCTGGATCAGGGGGCTGTCGGCGACGTCGCCCATGGCCCGCTCGGCGTTGGCGAAAGTCGCCACGGCCCAGTGGTCGCCGATCGGCGTCAGCATCAGGAAGGCGACGCCGACGTTCCGGACGCCGCTTCCCGGCGCATAGGGCGTAAGACCGGTCACACTCGCCGCGTCGGCATCGACGCCGAAATAGGCGTCGTTGCTGCGGGCGTCGCCGCCGCGTTCATAGAGGGTGCTCTGCAATAGGCCGATGCGCGTCAGGCGCTGGTGCGAGGCCGAGGCGTAGTAGGTCGTCCCCTCGGTCTGACTGCTGATGTCACGCATGACACGTCCGCCGACCGAGATGTTCCCCGGAATCCCGACGAAGGCATAGACCGCCATGTCGGCGCCGAGGTCGGGCAGGTCCAGCCCCTCGATGGCCGACTGACCGGAATAATGCGGCCGAAGCTGCGCGCCCGCCCTCAGCCCGTCGTCGGCCACGACATTGTAGCCGAGCCCGTCGAGCGGATTGCCGTAGACCCGGTTGCGCCAGTTGAAATCGGCCCAGGGCGTGGCGTTGAACCGGGTCTGCAGGCGCGAGATCAGCAGGTCGATATCCGCCTCGACCGCCTCGCGCCGGTCGGCCAGGTCCACCCTGGCGTCATCGATGTGGGCCTTCGCGGTCGCCCAGTGATCGGCCATCAGGGCGTTGAAACGGTCACCCTGGGCGTGGAGGGTCGCGATCGGTTGATGCTCCTTTTGCCAGCGGTTCACGGCTTTCTCGGCCTGCTCCGTCGCGAGGCCGAACCCCCTCTGGATCAAGCCCGCGATCTCCCTGAGGTTGCCCTTGACTGCGCCGGTCTGGTCATCGAGGCTTTCGGCCCACAGGCGCTGGATGCGACCCGAAACGATCTCCACTGGCCGGCCAGCTGGTTCGTGTTCATCGAAGCGGTCCGTGTGTTGGGGCTGCCTGGGACTGGCTGATTGATATGGATTTTATCTTTTAATCCCGCTCCACGGATGCACCTTGATGTGGATCAATCACCGGTCGGGGAGAACTGAGGGCGTCCGCTTCGTCCACTTCGACGGGCGGCCCCGGCGGTGTGACGTCCGGAGCGTCATCTGCGATCGTGCGCGTGTCCGAGGGCGCGACCGCCTCGGCGGGGGCGGCCTGGGGCTGACGCGTCACCGGAGCCTTTTGGGAGATGTCGGAAGTGATCGCCTCGGCGACGTCCAGAACCAAGGCGCCTAGCGGCAGGTCGGAGCTTCCCGACAAGCCCGGGCCGGACACCAGGCTGCTGCCCAGCAGCCGGACCACCTCGGGGCTCTCTGAGAAGACTGAATGGTTCAGCCGGTCACGGCCGCGGACATCGGCCAGATTGATGACGGTGACGCCGCCGGTCCGCTCCAGCTGGCTGCGGATAGGCTCCTCGGACGGGTCGAGGGCGCCGACGCGTTGCACGCCTCCGGCAAGCAGGCGCGAAACCCGCAGGGCCTGGTCGTCGCGCGAGACCAGGAAGGTGAAATGGGGCCGGTCAGGGCCCAGAACCGCGACCTGCTGGGCGAAGACGTCCACGTCCAGGTCCGGCGCGGCGAGGATCACATTCTCGATCTTTGGGTCGACCCGTCCCTCGCGGATCGCGTACTGGCGCAGCGCCTCGACCGCGATCCAGCTGCCCATCGAATGAGCCATGACGGTGACCTCGGTCACATTCGGATTGCGCGCGGCCAGCCGGAGCAACTGTTCCAGGGCGTCGCGTGAATAGTTGGCGCTTTCCCTATCGTAGACATAGGCATAGATCCGGCCCAGCGAGGGCCATGTGAACAGTACCGGCGCGGCCTGGATGCCGGAATCATTCGTCAGCTGGGCGAGGGAATAGACGGCCCGGTCGAACGGCACATTGAAGCCGTGCACGAAAATCAGCAGGCGGCCTTCCTTCAGCTGCGCGTTCATCCACGCCTCGGCCGAGGCGTCGTCGACGACCGGATCGATGGAGAGGGTGGCGAACTCCCGCGCGGGATCGGCCTCGCGCCGACGCGGCCATTCGACGGCGCCGATCTGGTGGGCAGGAGGGATCGAGACGTCGACCACCATGGCCGTCAGGTGTTCCCCCCTCTTGCCTGAATAGACCACGCCCGGCGCCTCGGTTGGGGCGCGCGTGGAATAGACCAGCATGCTGACCTCCTGGGCGCCCGGCGGGGGCGTGGCGATCGGCAGCAGCACGCCGGAGGGTGCGGTCGCGCAGGCCTGCACCCCCAAGCCGAGAAACAGCAGCGGGCCCAGCGCCAGGGCGCGGCGGAGGGGCAAGGAGCCTAAGATCGCCCCGACCGTTCGAAAGGGAACCATTGATCACACGCCTGGATGTCGCTACCGAGTATTGAAACTCGACGTATCATTTGGATTTGCCCCGATCCAGTCGGATTATGGGTGTCTAGCGATGCAAGGATGACACGGGGCAACAAGTGTTGAATCGAGCAGCGCGCGTCGCGGCGAGCCTTCTCATTGTCGTCCTGGCGGTCTTCTGCGGCCTGGCGATCCGCTACTGGATTCCTTGGCCGGCATGGCTGCGGGATGTGGGCGCCCTGCTGTTTCCGGTCGCAGTCCTGGGGCTGTGGTTCGCGCCAGGACGGTTGAGGCGCGCGCGGCGGGGAATGGGAGCGGTCCTGCTGGCGGTCCTGTTGGGCGCCTACTGGACCAAGGCGCCGGTCGCGCAGAACTGGCGTGACCTGCACGCCGAGGAAGCCTGGGCGGTGATCGACGGCGACCGGGCGACCATCCACAATTTCCGCGACGCCTTGCACGACCCTGGCGTCGCCTCGACCCCGCGCTGGACGACGCAGACCTTCGATCTGTCGACCCTTGAGGGGATGGATCTGATCCTCCAGCCGTTCGGCGACCTGAAGGCGATGGAGCATGTGATGCTGTCGTTCCGGTTCGCCGACGGCCGCCACGTCGTCGTCTCCATGGAGGCGCGCCAGGCGAGCGGCGCCGAGTTCGACCCCCTAGCGGGCTTCTTCCGGCGCGACCCCATCTATCCGGAACTGGCCACCGAGCGCGACCTGTTCTGGGAGCGGTTGGCCAGGACGCCGCCGGACGAGATCCAGATCTATCCGATCCGCCAGAGCCCTGAGGTCGTCCGCGTTTATTTCGAGCGCATCCTGCGGTTCACGACCCAGGTTCACGAGCGCCCCAAGTTCTATTCGACCCTGACCGAGAGCTGCATGACCTCCTTCATCAACCTGGCGCCCGAACGTTTCGCCTCGGTGCCATGGTATGATTTGAGGCGCTGGATTCCCGGCTATGCCCTGCCGCTGTTCCAGCAGCTGGGTCTCGTCGACGACACCATCCCCGCCGATGCGCTGGCGCGGGTCAGCAGCCTGCCAACCGATGTTCGACCCCCGTCGGAGTTTCCTGACGATGCGTCCTGGAGCGCCTATCTCCGAGCGCAGCTTGCAGCAAAGTGATCCGCAGCGGCGTTTCTCGGTGCAAGCTTGATATCCATGGCTGCGCAGATATATGGCTAGCCATATATTTCTGTTGGAGGGAATGATGAGCGCTCTTTATACGACCACGGTACACGCGGTCGGCGGCCGCGCCGGCTCTGTTCGCAGCGAGGACGGATTGCTCGCCCTTCCGCTCGCCCTGCCCCGAAGCCTTGGCGGCAAGGGAGACGCGACCAATCCGGAACAGCTGTTCGCCGCAGGTTACGCCGCCTGCTTCGGCAACGCCGTGATCCACATCACCCGCAATCGGGAAAGGAAAATCGGAGACGACGCCGTCGAGGTCACCGCGACCGTGGGCATGGAGCCCAATGCCGGTGGGGCGTTCGCCCTTACCGTGGCGCTCGATGTCACCATCGCTGGCGTCGATCAGGAGATGGCCGAAGCGATCGTCGAGGAGGCGCACAAGGTCTGCCCCTATTCGAACGCGACCCGGGGCAATATCGAGGTCGCGCTTTCGGTGAAGACCCGGTGAACTCCGGCGCCGATGCGGCCGGGCGAGGAGGGGAAGACCCGCTCCGGCTCGACCAGCAGGTGTGTTTTCCGCTTTATGCGGCGACGAACCTGCTGCAACGGCTCTACAAGCCGCTTTTGGAGCCGCTTGGCCTGACATACGCGCAATATCTGGTGGTGCTCGTATTATCGGCGCAGGCGCCGATTTCCGTAGGAGAGCTGGGCGCCTGCCTTCACCTCGATATTGGGACCTTGAGCCCGCTTTTGAAGCGCATGGAGCGGGCCGGTTGCATCAAAAGACGGCGTGACGCCGACGACAAGCGCCGCGTCCTCCTTACTCTCACGTCGCGTGGCTGCGCCCTGCATGATCGCGCCAGAAGCATTCCAGCGGAGCTTGCAAAGAAAGCGGGCTTGAAACCGGCCCAAATCAATGACCTGCGCGAGCAGGCGCAAAGGCTGATAAAACAGTTAGATGGCGCCTTGGCTTAGGCTCAGAGCTCAAAGCCAGAAGAGCAAGGTTGCGGCGAGGGCTATGGCGGGCAGGGAGACCTTCGGGCATCGATCATAGCAAGTGCCGATGCGCCGCCAGTCTTTTAGGCGACCGAAGATGATCTCGATGCGGTTTTCGCTTGTAGCGACGCCTGTCATACCGGATGGACTCGGTACGGGTTGGCCGATGGTGTTCGGCGTGGCGCGCCTCAGACCGAACGAGGGAGGCGCACGGTGAAGCGGCTGCCTTGGTCCTCGCCCTCGCTGGAGACGGCGATGGAGCCCCGGTGCAGCTCCACCAGCTGTTTGACCAGGGCCAAGCCGATGCCGAGCCCCTCGGACGACCGCGTGTCGGGGCCTGGAACCTGGGTGTAGAGGGCGAAGATTCTCTCCTGCATCTCGGGTGGGACGCCCACGCCATTGTCCTCGACCTCGATCTGGACGAAGTCGGCCTCCAGTCCCGCCGACAGCCGGAGTTCGCCACCGGCGGGGGTGTATTTGGCGGCGTTGGTCAGAAGGTTGCTGACGACCTGCGACAGTCGCGTGAAGTCCCCCGCGATCCACGCCGGCTCGTCCGGCAGCTCCACGGTCAGCGCATGCAGCCCGGCGTCGATCTTCGGACGGCTTGTGTCGATCGCCGACTCCAGCACGGCCTGCAGCGACACGCGTTCCAGACGCAGGGCGATCTTGCCTTGGTCGATGCGCGACACGTCGAGCAAATCCTCGATCAGGCGCGACAGATGCAGCACCTGGGTGCCCATCCGTTCGCGGATCACCCCGGCCTTGGACCCGTCCGCCTCGCGCTCCAGAAGTTGCAGCCCGGCCCTCAGCGCCATCAGAGGATTGCGCAGCTCATGGCCCAGGACGGCCAGGAACTCGTCCTTGCGGCGGTCGGCCGCCCTCAACTGGGCGGCGTAGGCTTCGAGTTCGTCGCGCTGGCGCAACATCTGGCGGCGCTGATCGAAGAGGTCGAAGAAGACCTCGGCCTTGCTGCTCAGGATGTCGGCTTCGATCGGCTTCTGAATGAAGTCCACCGCCCCGGCCTCATAGCCGCGGAAGCGTCGCTGGTGGTCCGCGCTGCCCGCCGTGACGAAGATGATGGGCACGTGGCGCGTCCGCGTCGATCCCCGCATGTATTCGGCCAGTTGGAAGCCGTCCATGCCGGGCATCTGCACGTCGAGCAACGCCAGGGCGACGTCATGCGCGAGCAGCAGTTCCAGCGCCTCGTCGCCGGTGCGGGCCTTGAGGAACGTCAGGCCGTCGCGCCGAAGCAGGGCCTCGAGCGCGAGCAGATTTTCCTGCAGATCGTCCACCAGGAGGACGGGGATGGGATCGTCGGTCTGGGTCATCCGGGCATCCGTGCAAGGTGGTCGGCGATGGCGTCGAGATCGAGGACCCGGGCGGGGCAGGCGGCCAGGGCGGCCTCGGGCATGGTCGAGGCGTAGGCCTGTCTCGGATCCTCGACGATCGTTTCACCGCCCGCCGTCGCCACGGCCTGCAACCCCGCGGCGCCGTCGGTGTTGGCGCCGGTCAGGATCACCCCGGTCAGACCCGCGCCATAGGCGTCGGCCGCGCTCTCGAACAACACGTCGATCGACGGGCGGGAATAGTTGACCAGCTCGTCCGACGACAGGGCCAGGCTTCCGTCGCGTTCGACCAGCAGGTGATAGTCCGAGGGCGCGAAATAGACCACGCCGGCCGCGGCCGGCTCCTTGTCTTCGGCCTCCTTGACGCGAACGCGGCAGCGCGACTGCAGCAGAGGCGCGAGGACGTTGTCCCGGTCGGCCGGGACATGCACCGCCACCAACACCGGCGCCGGAAACTCCGCCGGCAGGGCGGGCAGGATCTTCAGCAGGGCCTGGACCGCCCCGGCCGAGGCGCCGATGACGACGGCGCGTGTCTCGTTCGTCGTCATGCCGCGCGCTTCCTGTAGATCTTCTCCTCGCGCACGAACTCGCCGAAGGCGTCGGCGTGGGCGGAGAAGCGCAGGCTTTCCTTCGCCCCCAGGCCGAGGAAGCCGTTGCGGGGCAGGGCGTCGCGAAACAGGCCGATCGCCCGGTCCTGCAGCGCCCGGTCGAAATAGATCATGACATTGCGGCAGGAGATCAGCTGCATCTCGGCGAAGACGGCGTCGGTCACCAGGCTGTGGTCGGAGAAGACGACCCGGCTCCGCAGGCTCTTGTCGAACACCGCCCGGCCGTAGTCGGCGGTGTAGTAGTCCGACAGCGACGAGCGCCCGCCGGACTTCTGGTGGTTCTCGGTGAAGGTCCGCATCCGGTCGAGCGGATAGACGCCGGCCTCCGCGATGCGCAGCGCCTCGGGATTGATGTCGGTCGCATAAAAGAGGGTGCGATCGTAGAGCCCCTCCTCGCGGAACAGGATGGCCAGCGAATAGACCTCCTCCCCATGGCTGCAGCCGGCCACCCAGACCTTCAGGGACGGATAGGTGCGCAGGTGCGGCAGCACCGTCTCGCGCAGCGCCCGGAAGTAGGACGGATCGCGAAACATTTCGCTGACCTGCACCGTCAGATAGCCGAGCAGGCGCGGCAACATGCCGGGATTATGCAGTACCGCGTCCTGCAACGCCGACAGCGTGGGATAGCCCATCTGCTCGCGGGCCTGGACCAGGCGGCGCTTGATCGAGGCTCGCGCATAGCGGCGGAAGTCGTAGTGATAGCGCTGGAAGAGGCCCTCCAGCAGCAGCGCGATCTCGAGGTCCTCGACGCTGTCGGGCGCGGGCAGGGGGCTCACCGGGGCATCCACACGCGCACCAGCGACAGCAGCTTGTCCACGTCGATCGGCTTGGCCATGTAGTCGTTGGCGCCGGCGTCCAGGCAACGCGCCTGATCGTCCGGCATGGCCTTGGCGGTCAGCATCAGGATCGGCAACTGGGCCCAGCGCGCGTCGGCGCGGATCTTCGTCGTCGCCGTGAGGCCGTCCATCACCGGCATCATCACGTCCATCAGCACCAGGTCGATGGCCAAGGCCGGATCGGCCTCGGCCGCGGCCAGGGCGTCGATCGCCTCCTGGCCGTTTCGGGCGATCTCCACCACGGCGCCCCGGGGCTCCAGCACCTGCGTCAGGGAGTAGATGTTGCGCACATCGTCCTCGACGACGAGGATGCGACGACCTTCCAGCACGGCGTCGCGGTTGCGCGCCTTCTGGATCATCCGCTGCTGCTCGGGCGGCAGGTCCGACACCACCTGGTGCAGGAACAGCGACACCTCGTCGAGCAGCCGTTCCGGCGACCTGGCCCCCTTGATGATGATGGAACTGGAATAGCGCCGCAGCTGCTGCTCGTGCTCGGGCGACAGGTCCCGGCCGGTGTAGACGATCACCGGCGGGAAGGCGCGGTCGCCGTCCTGGCTCAGGGTCTCCAGCAGAGAGAACCCCGAGGCGTCCGGCAGGGTCAGGTCCAGCACCATGCAGTCGAAAGTCTGACGCGCTAGAGCCTCCAGGCATTCCGCCGCGGTGCCGACGCCGACGATCTCGACCTGGCTCGAGCCCAGCAGCCGTTCTACCGCGTCGCGCTGGACCGGATCATCCTCGACCACCAGGACCCGGCGGACGGTGCGCGCCAGGGTCTCCTCCAGGTCTGTCAGCACCTCGGCCAAGTCCTCGCGCCGGACCGGCTTCATCGTATAGCCGCGCGCGCCCAAGGCGAGGGCGGTCTGGCTGTGATCGTCGGCCGAAACGATGTGGATCGGAATGTGCCGCGTACGGTCGTCGCGCTTGAGGCTGTCGAGCACCGTCAGTCCGGACTGATCCGGCAGGCCGATGTCGAGGACGATGGCGCTGGGGCCGTGACGTCGCGCCAGCGCCAGCGCCTCCTCGGCGGTGCTCGCCACCAGGCACTGGAAGCCCAGCTCCCGCGCAAGGTCGCGGACGATGGCGGCGAAACGGTCGTCGTCCTCGATCACCAGCAGCAGGCGCCGCGCGCCCGCGATCCGCTCGCGGTCGTCCTCGATGGCCCGCGGCATGGCCGGGCGCGTCGCGGCAGGCGACAAGGTCGGCGACGGCTCCTCGCCTGCAGAGGGCGCCTTGGCAGGGACGGGACGCGCGGCCACGGCGTCAGGGTCGTACATCCGAGGCGTCGTCAGGGTGAAGGTGCTGCCCTCGCCGGGCTTGCTCTCGAGCGCGATGGCGCCGCCGAGCAACCGCGCCAGCTCCCGAGAGATCGACAGGCCCAGACCCGTGCCTCCATAGCGGCGGCTGATGGTGCCGTCCGCTTGCTGGAAGGCCTCGAACACGCTCGCGTGCTGGTCACGCGAGATGCCGATACCCGTGTCCTTCACCGCGAAGGCCACGCCGTCGCCGTCGGGCCGGATGGAGAGGCGTACGCCGCCTGTCTCGGTGAATTTGAAGGCGTTCGACAGCAGGTTCTTGAGGATCTGCTCCAGCCGCTGCCGGTCGGTCTCCACGATTTCCGGCACGGCCTCGTCGACCTCGACGGCGAACGCCAGGCCGCGTGTTTCCGCCACCGGCTGAAACAGCTGGCGAAGGTCGGCGGCCACGCGCTCGACGGAGACGCCCTCGGCGCGCACCTGGACGTGACCGGCCTCGATCTTGGACAGGTCCAGAATGTCGTTGATCAGCGTCAGCAGATCGTCGCCCGAGGCCTGGATCGTGCGGGCGAACCGCACCTGGTCCTCCGTCAGATTGCCGTCGGCGTTGTCGCCCAGCAGCTTGGCCAGAATCAGCAGCGAGTTCAGCGGCGTGCGCAGCTCATGCGACATATTGGCGAGGAAGTCCGACTTGTACTGGCTGGCCTGCTCCAGGTCCCGGGCCTGACGCGCCAGGTCGGCGCCGACCTTCTCCAGGTCGTCGCGCTGCGTCTCGAGGGTCTGGGCCTGCTCCTCGAGCTGGCTGTTGGTCTGTTCGAGTTCGACCTGCTGCTGTTCGAGGCGGACCTGGGATTCCTTCAGCGCCCGGCCCTGCTCCTCCAGCTCCTCGTTGGAGACGCGCAGCTCCTCGCTCTGCACCTGCAACTCCTCGGCCTGGCGCTGGGTTTCCTCCAGCGCGTCCTGCAGCTCCGAGCGATAGCGTGCGGACCGCAGCGCCACGCCGACCGCGTCGGCGGCCGCCTCAAGCAGTTCCCTCACGAGGGCGCCCGGCGGATGAAGGAAGCCGAGTTCGATCACGCCGTTGACCGACCCGTCGACGCGGGCCGGGGCGATGAGCAGGTGCCGCGGGGTGTCGCGGCCCAGGGCCGAACCGATGGTCAGATAGCCTTCCGGCACCTCGGACAGCAGCACCGGACGGCCGTCGGCCGCGACCTGGCCGAGCAACCCTTCCTTGAGGCGGAAGGTCTCCGGCGTCGGCGCGTCGGCGGGAACGCCGAGCGCGCCGGCCCGCTGGAAGCGGTCGCCCTGGCCGGCGAACAGCACCGCCGCCTGCGAGCCGACGTAACGCGACAGGAAGGCCAGGACATTGTCGGCCAGCTGTTCCAGCGTCAGGTCGCCGCTGACGGCCTCGGCCAGACCGACCTGGCCCGATCGCAGCCAATCCTGCCGCGCCCGCGCGCGGGCGCTGCGGCGAATCAGCAGAAAGACGCTCACGGTCAGGACGCCGCCCAGCAGCGCCGACAGGATCCCGCTCAGGACGGCCGTTCGATACGCGACCTCCATCTGCGCAAGCCAGTCCTGCCGCTGCCGCAGACCCTCGGCCCGCACCGCGGCGACCCGCTCCCGGATGGCCTCCATCTCCGTCTTGCCCCGATCGGTCGCGACGACGGCCAGCGCGGGCGCGAACCCCTTGTTACGGCGCAGCGCCACCGTCTCGCGCAGTTCGTCCGTCTTGGCGGCGACGTTGCGGCGCAGCTGCGCGATATTGGCTTGCTGGCGCGGATTGGCTCGGGTCAGCTCCGCCAGACTGTCCAAACGCTCGTCCACGACGGCCATGGCGCGGTCGTAGGGCTCCAGATAGCGCTCGTCGCCGGTCAGGATGTAGCCGCGTTGCCCCGTCTCGGCGTCTTGGACCGCGCTCAGCAGATCGTCGGCGCCGATCAGGACGGAGTGGGTGTGGACGACTCTCTGATTGTTCGAGCGCAGGTCCTGAATGTTGGCGTAGGCGATGACGCCGCTGATCAGGAAGAACGCTAGGACCACGGCCAGGCCCGCGCCGGCCCAAAGCTCGACCTTGGAGCGAGCGAACATCTCACGGGACTTGAGAAGGTGCATGGGCGATCTCGGCGTGAAGAGAGGCGAGCCTGCCTACCGGCTCGATCTGCTCCCGCAAAGCTCAAACTGACGGCGAGGCGGCGTGTCAATCATCAGGCGGATCGACGAGCCGACGCCACGCACCGCTTGCCTGACCAGTTTAGCGTGGCTCGTGTGTTAAGGGTCTGAATATCGCCGAGGCGCAGACCGCCGAAAGGCACGCTCTATCTGCTCGTCCCGATCGACCGCGCCAGCAAGTTCGCCGTCACGCAACAGGTTGGTGGGGCCGACAGACGAGTCGCCTGGTGGATTCCAAAAAATCTGCAAGAGGCTTTTGCCTTACAAGACGTGTACGATCCTACGGACACCGGCATCCTGTTCGCTGAGCAACTGCGGAACCGAAGTGCGATGCGAGGTGCCGAGGGACCGAGATAGGACGTCGTCAGCTCGTCTTGGCGACCTTCATCGGAGATCCTTGAGCATGACCTTGGCCGCGCTGCGTCCGCTGGCGCCCCAGACGCCGCCGCCCGGATGGGTACTGGCGCCGGTCAGATAGACGCCGTCGATCGTTGTCTTATAACCGGCCAGGTCTGGCAGGGGTCGGAAACCGAACATCTGGTCCATGCTCATTTCCAGATGGGTGACGTCGCCCTGGACGAGGCCGATCCGGCGCTCGATCTCCAGCGGCGACTGGATGTAGCGATCGATCAGCTTGCCCTTCATGTTGGGGGTGTATTCGCAGACCACGTCCCAGATTTTGTCGGCTTCGCGCTCGGCGATGTCATCCCAGTTCTCACCGTCGAGATGGTAGGGATGATAGGAGGACCAACTGTAGAGCAGGTGCTTGCCCTCGGGCGCCAGGGTCGGATCAACGGCGGTGAAGCTCATCTGCATCACCGGCGGATAGTCGGGCGTGCGGCCAACACGGCCCAGGTTCATCGATCGCGTGAGGGTGTCGACGGTGGGACACAGCAACTGCATGCCGTGATGGCATTCGCCCACCCCACGGGTGTTGAGCGCCTGGCCCGCATACGCCGGCAATTCCGAAACCGCCTGGCGCACCATGAAGCCCGACCCGTTCATCACCTTCAGCGCCTCGAGCCGGCGCACCAGGTTCGGCTCGACCAGATCGCGATCAAGCAGCTTCAACAAGGCGGTCTGGACGTGGCATCCAAACAGGACGGTCTTGGCCTGAACCGTCTGGTCGCCGGCGCGGACCTCGAAGCGGGCGCCGTCCGTCGAGGAGAGGCTCGAAACCTTTTCCACCTCCGCATTGGTCAGGATCGTCCCTCCCATGGCTTCGAAGGCGCGGCCCAGGGCGACCGAGACCATGCCCGAGCCGCCGATGGCGCGATAGGCGCCGTCCTCGTGGATCATGCCGTAGTGGCCCAGGATGGTGGCGCTGGAGGCCGCGTCCGGATGTGGGCCATTCTGCGCCCCCAGCCAGACCAGGGCGGCCTTCAATTCCTCACTCTCGAACAGTTCCTCAAGCAGCCGGGTGGAATCGATCAGAACCTGGCGCACGAGGTCGTCGGCCTTGAGCGCGGTGCGCACCGCCCCAGGTCGGGAGAAGGCCGCCTTGATCACAGAGGCGATCGTCTGTCCCATCTGGGGCGGCGCCGACATCGCCGGCCATATCAGCCGCTGGACGTCGGCCCAGGTGGTCATGAACTCGCGATAGGTTTCGGCGTCGCGCGGATTGATCGCCGCAATGCTGTCGCAGGTCTTGTCCAGGCTACGGTAGAAGGTGATGGCCTTGTCCGTGCCCCGAATGGGGTAAAAGCCCCATGGGTCCAACTCAATATATTCAAGACCGTGCTCGGCGAGACCAAGGTCCTCCATGATGCCCGTGGTCGGGAAAAGCACATGGATCGAGGAGCCTATATCGACCTTGTAGCCGCCGAACATTTCCTCGGTGCAGGCCGCGCCGCCGATCACCGGCCTGCGTTCCAGCACCGCCACCTTCTTGCCCGCCTTGGCAAGATAGCAGGCGCTGACCAGGGCGTTATGGCCCGCGCCGACGACAGCGACATCATAGGTTGGCATCGGAACACTCCTGTTGGAAAGGCGAAGGAGCCGAGGCGGCCCCGAGGAAAAGCTCGACCACCGCCGCCACATGGCGGCGACGGTCCTCTGCGGTCTCGTGGGGGTCGACGCCGAACAACATCCGCCGACGCGGGCCGACGACGGCGGCTTCAAACAGAATAGTGGCGATGCGCTCGATGTCGGGCGCCTCCAACTCATGACGGTCCGCCGCCCCGCCGAGGATCGCGGCGATGACACGCACGGGCTGACCGCTCGAACGGGCGAACATGGATCGCACCAGATCGGGGTCGTGATCGCGCGCCCACAGCAACAGGCGCTCGATGGCCCGCAGTTCGGCTCCTGCCGAGACCTCGAGCATCTCAGAGAGCAGAGAGGCGAGTCCGCTGCGCCAGTCCTCATCCGGCAGCGGCCGACGCAGCGGCGCCAAGCGGGGTTCCACAGCGTGGTTCAACACAGCCAGAAACAGGGCCTGTCGCGTCGGAAAGCGCGCATAGAGAGTGCGCTTGGACACGTGGGCGGCCCGGGCCACGGCGTCGATCGTGACGCTTTCCAGATCGTTCGCACACATGAGTTGCAGCGCGATGCTCAGGATGTGGGTCTCAAGCTTGGCGGCAATCTCATGGGGCGGACGACCGCCTTGGGCAGGGCGCGGTTGCAGCACGAGATCGTTGGTCGCCGCCTTCATCATGGGTTGTTAACGCAAACGGTCCGAAAGCGTTCCGTTTTAGGCTCCTAGAGCCTTTAGACCTCCGCCGGCCCCAGAACAGGTGACCACCACGGACAATAAGTTGGACCCTGCAACCTATGCGACCGATGCAGTACCAACATGTACGCCAGGCCAGTAGGTCAAGTTAGCGACCACACCGGTGTGGCGGCATGCTCGCCCGCCCGAGCGGCCCCGCCGCGACAATTCCATTCTCGTTCGACGTGTTGAACCGAAGGTGCAACATGGCCTGTCCTGGAAGGCAAAGCATGTCGCCCGGCGGCCGCCCTGGGCAAGGCGAAGCGCACCGCTGGCAACCCGGACAGAGCAAAGCCGAGGCGGGATAAAAAGTCAGGATATAGCAGCCGACGATATAAAATCTCTGTCGAAATCGCCTATTCACTCGCCGCAGAGTATAATCGGTGTGAAGTGACTGTATTCAACTTAACGAAGTTTGCGGCCTGCTGCAGGGCCTGATGTGCCTCGGGAATGGGCAAGCCGACCCAGACATGGGGCATATCCGGATACTCGAACATCTGCACGACCCCTGGCGCGCGGCGCGCGACACGGCGAGCGTCGCTATTTAGGAGATCGCGTGTGCCGGATAGAATGGCGACGGGCGGCAGGCCGTCGAAGGAACCGAACAGGGGGCTGACGCGCGAATCCTGCGGGGACACACCATTCGCATAGGCCCTTCCCGCCGCCAACAGTCCCGGCGGCGCGAGGATTGGATCTCGGGGAGCCAGCGCGCGTTGTTCCGGATCGGACAGGGTCACGTCGAGCCAGGGAGAAAATAGCACCAACGAGCCCGGCATCGGGCGTGCATCGTCGCGCAGGGCCATCGTTACCGCTAGTGCGAGACCGCCGCCTGCGGAATCGCCCATGATGGTAATCGTGCCGGCGGCGCTCTTATCCACCAGATGGCCATAGACGCGCCTGACCGCATCATGCGCGGCTTCCCAGCCTGTCGTCGGTGTCAGCGGATAGATCGGAACGGTGACGCTGGCCCCCGTGAGCGCGATGAGGTCTTCGATGATCGTCCAGTGCAGGGAAATCAGGTCCCACGCATAGGCGCCTCCATGAAGATAGAGGATCCGGTGCGCCGACGCGTTCTCGCGCGGCTGCACTATAAAGCTTCGCACCCCCGCGATCTGTTTGTCCCGGATCAGGAACTTGCGCCGCAGACGCCGGCCAGGCAGCGCCGGTCCGTTCTTCTGCTTCTCCAGCGCATCTGCAAGGAAGTTTTCGCCGTCAGTGAACGCCTTTCGCGCGTTCACGAGACGGAGGATTGCGAGCAGGAGTTTCGCTCGTAAACTCGTCATCGGTTTGCCCGCCAGTCGGCGCACTGCGGAGTCTTTAGCATCGCGTCTCTCAATAGCACCAGCCGGACAAATTCCACACACGTAGCCGATGGCCCAGAACAGGAAGGTGACCACATAATCGGCGCTGGTGTGATGGCAAAGACCTTGAGCAAGCTCGACTGGGCAGCGGATCCTGCGATCTCACAGATTGATGCCGTCACCTGCGGACAGCCCCTGATCTGCAAGAAGTAATTTTGAGTTTGAGGGGGTGATCTGCGGGGTGCGGTCATCTGGCCGGCCTGTTGACGCAGTGTGGATGACCGCTGGCCCTGATGGAGTCCGCGGATCGGGTCCCTTTCAGGCAAGCGAGCACAAAGCTCCGACAGCACCTCGGGTTTTCCCGGCTTGCGGCCGCGTTCAGATCGTCACCGTCATTCTCATTCGTCCCTCTGCAGGTTGGGGCGACGACCTTGTGGCCGCCGCGATCTCATTCAGACCGCGATGGGCGGCCTGTAGACGTCTCCTCGGGTCATGACCGCCCAGACGATGCGGGCGGTCTTGTTGGCCATGGCCACGGTGACCACGCGGGCGGGTTTGCGTTCGAGCAGGGTGCGCACCCAGTCGGCCGCGGCAAGGGACACGCCTGTTCGCACGCGGCGGATGACCGAGGTCGCCCCGACCACCAGCAGCTTCCTCAGATAGCCGTCGCCCATCTTGGAGATGCGACCCAGCCGGTCCTTGCCGCCGGAGGAGTTCTGTCGCGGGACCAGGCTCAAGAAGGCGGCGAACTCCCAGCCCGACCGGAACAGGGAAGGATCGGTGAAGCTGGCCGACAGGGCCGTGGCGCTGGCCTTACAGGCGTAGATCGTGCCCTCGGATACCCCGTGCTTGCGCGCCAGCTCGCCCGCCTTCGCACCCGCCTCGTTCTCCCGCAGGATCCCGATGATCTGCTCTTCCGTGAATCTCGCTCGTTTCATTCCGTCCGTCCTTTCAAGGGCCGGACTCTAGCTCCGCGTGGAGGAAATTCTCAGGGGCACGTCACGCCAGGAAGCGGAACGCCAGAAGCTGCTCGTCAAGAAGGCGGAACTGACCCAGGGAAGACTCCTTTTCGTCACGGAGGCGTTCCGCGCACTTCGGACCGACGAGAACTTCCTGACGTTGCTGCGCGCCGAAGACCTCAAGGCAATGCCTGGCTACCTTGAGGAACGTTCGAGGACGGATCCATGACGAGGAAAGAGCGTGACCCCTCGCAAATCGTCACGCACGGTTTTGAGGACAACTGCGTGATCTTGTCAGTGAGCGCCCTTCTCCCTGTACGGGTGCTTCGGACGTCCACGAAATCCAGCAAGAAGTATCAGCAGATCGCCGCCTCAATCCGTGAAGTCGGTCTCGTCGAGCCGCCTGTGGTGGCCCGAGATCTCGCACATTCAGACACCTATCTCTTGCTGGACGGTCATGTTCGTATCGAGGTTTTGAAGGATTTGGGCATCGAACAGGTCGAATGCCTGGTTTCCACTGACGACGAAGCCTTTACCTACAACAAGCGGATCAGCCGGTTGTCATCGGTTCAAGAGCACAAGATGATCCGCCGAGCCATAGAGCGTGGCGTTCCGGAGGAAAAGATCGCCAAAGCACTGGATGTCAATCCAGAGTCCATTCGTCGCAAGGTCCGGATGCTGAACGGAATCTGTGACGAAACGGTCGCCATTCTCAAAGATAAACCTTGTCCGATGGCGGTATTCGAAATTCTACGAAAAATGAATCCTCTGCGGCAGATCGAGGCTGCGGAACTCCTCGTGAACGCCAACAATTATTCGGTCGCCTACGCCTCAGCGATCCTGGCCGGGACGCCGCAGGCGCAGCTTGCGGATGGATCGAAACCGAAAAACATCAAGGGCATCACTCCCGAAGCCGTGGCTCGGATGGAAAATGAGTTGGCGCGACTCCAGGAGGCGATCACGTCGATTCAGGAGACTTACGGCCAGGACCATCTGCATCTGACTGTCATCAAGGGCTATCTGGTCAAGTTACTCGGGAACGCCCGAGTGGTTCGCTACCTCATGCAGCATCGTCCCGAATTCCTGACCGAGTTCCAGACAATCACCGAGATGACATCCACCTTGCCGCCCGAGGCAGCCTGAACGATTGCGACGATGGGGACCCGGACCCGATAAGCGCGGGGACCGCGGGAGACGCCGCACGCCGGGGCGGATCGAGCGCGGTGGTGGGGATGGCGGCGAACCCGCATGAAGCTCACCAGGCCGATCGCTATCGGATTGGCCGGGGCCGGCCTGATCGGGCCGGCCCGCAGCCGGCGGAAAGTTTTCCGCCTGACTTGAAAACCGCCGATCCGCACGTGCAGGATTGATGTCGCAGGGGCGTCGCCTCGGCATTCACGCTCAGGGACCGCCGGTCCCTCTCACATCAAAACTGAAACTTTTGAAACTGCGGAGGCCCCTCCGCAGCGTGGAGAGATGTGATGTCGAAGACAACGAACGGACCAGCCTGGCTGACGTCTATTGAGCAGGGAAACGTGCCGACAGGAGGCGCTCGTGGCTAAGCATTGCGCTCCTGTCACGCGCGTGGGCGGCAAGGTCAGTCCACGCCGAACGAATCAGACCATGGCGATCGAATATGTGGCCGTGGGTTCATTGAAGCCGGACCCGCGTCCCCAGCGTAAACATGGTCAACGCCAACTGGCCAGTCTGATCGGAGCGGTCGAACGCTTCGATGTCGTCAGGCCGATCCTGGTCACCGACGACAATATCGTGTTGGACGGCAACGCGGTCTTGGAGGCGGCGAAACGGCTCGGTCACGACACCATCCCCGTGATCCGCGTCAGCGGTTATACGCCGAACGAACTGCGCGCCTTGCAGATGTCGCTGAACCGGATCGGCGAACATTCGCAGTGGGATGAGGCTGTCCTTCGCGCCGATTTCATCGCCCTCCTGGCCGATCCCGACATCGAGTTCTCGCTGGATTTCACCGGCTTTGACCAGGTCTTCGTGGATCGGGTCACCTTGGCCGACGATGTCGGCGCCCTGCAGGATGAAGTTCCCGACCACGATGGCGGCGCTCCGGTCACGCAACTGGGTGATGTTTGGTTATGCGGGCACCACCGCATCGTCTGCGGCGACAGCCGTGACGGCGCCGTTTACGTCCTGCTGTTGGCCGGAGGGCGGGTCAGGCTGATCCTGACCGATCCGCCCTACAATGTCCGGATTTCCGGGAACGTCTCGGGGCTCGGCAAGGTGCGGCACGGCGAATTCGCCATGGCGTCGGGAGAGATGACGCGGGCGGAGTTCATCGAGTTCCAACGCCAGGTGTTCGACCATTGCAAGCAGCACGGCGTCGACGGCGCCCTACTTTACGCCTTCATCGACGGACGCCATGTCGCCGATCAGATCGCCGCCGGCGAGGCCGTCTTCGGAGAGCTCAAGCAGCTTGTAGTCTGGGCCAAGGACAACGCCGGGATGGGAGCCTTCTATCGGTCGCAGCACGAACTCCTGACGATCTGGAAGCTCGGCGACGCGCCCAACGTCAACACCTTCGGGCTGGGGAGCAATGGCCGCTACAGGTCGAACGTCTGGAACTATCCGGGATACGCCAGCCTGGGCGCCGGTCGGGCTGAAGCATTGTCCTTCCACCCGACCGTCAAGCCGCTGCCCATGATCGTCGATGCGATACTGGACGTCACCCATCAGGGAGAGATCGTCCTCGATCCGTTCGGCGGTTCCGGCACGACCCTGATCGCGGCTGAGCGCACGGGCCGCATCGCCCGCCTGATCGAGATCGACCCGAAGTATGTCGATGTGACGCTGCGCCGGTTCATCGCGGAGACCGGCGAGGAGCCCACGCTAGCGGAAACCGGCGAAGCCTTTTCGGAAGTTCGGTCTCGACGCCAAAGCGAAACGGGGAATCCAGTTTCGGAACCCGGTCCGGACAGCATGTGGGCGATCCTCTAATGGCGAGGTCCGCGAAACGCCGTCCAATGACCGACGAGCAGAAGGCCCGCGCCGACGAGGCCGATTACGTGGCCGGCTTCGGCAAACCGCCGCGAGCTTCGCAGTTCGCCAAGGGGAAGTCCGGCAATCCGGCGGGACGTCCCAGGGGCGCGCGCTCCATGCGCACGCTGTTGCAGGAAATCCTGGACCAGCCTGTCACCATCTCCATCAAGGGCGTGCCGCGCCAGGTCTCCGCCAAGGAGGCCGTCCTGACCCGGCTCATGTCGCAGGCGTTGACGGGCAAGACCCAAGACGCTGCCCTGTTCGTCAGCCTGATCAAGACCACTCTGCCGGAACAATTCGCCGAGGAGGCGGACGACGCGCTGTCGACCGATGAGGCCAAGCTTCTCGAAGCCATCGCCAGTAAGATGTTGATGGCGCGCGGAGAGCGTGGGGAGGACGTTTGATGGGCGTCCCGGCCTTCACGCGCGCCGAGTATGACGCGGCCCTTCGAGCCGACCTGATGGGTTATTTCGTCTGGGCGTGGTCCCAGTTGCATCCCAGCCAGAAACTCATATCCGGCTGGCATCTTCATGCCCTAGCGGCGGCGCTCACCAAATGCGCCACGGGCGAAACCAAGAGGCTGATCATCAATCTGCCGCCGCGGAACCTGAAATCAGAGTTCGCCTCGATCGTCTTTCCGACGTGGCTCCTCGGTCGCGATCCCAGCCGCAAAATCATCAACATCACCTACTCGGAGGCTCTGACAAAGGATTTCGCCCGGGGCTCCAAGGCCCTGATGGAGACGGCCGATTACAAGCGGGTGTTCCCGGCCACGCGGATCAACCCGAGGGCCAACGCGGACGCCGACTTCACCCTGATGAAGCACCGGGGCAAACGGTTCGGAACCACGGTCTTCGGTCCCATCACCGGATTCGGCGGCGACTTTTTAATCATCGACGATCCGATCAAGCCCGAGGACGCGCGGTCCGACACAGTTCGCACGCGGGTCAACGAATGGTTCGAAAGCACTGCCCTGTCCCGACTGGATCGCAAGGAAACCGGATGCATCATCGTCATCATGCAACGCCTGCACGTCGATGATCTGTCGGGCCGTCTTTTGGAGGCGGGCGGGTGGACACACCTCAATCTGCCCGCCACCGCCACGGAACGTCAGGTGCTCGACGCCGGTCGTGGGGTGCCTTGGACGCGTGAGATTGGCGAGCCGCTAAATCCTCGGTTCGAGTCCATGGAGACGCTGGCGGCGATCCGCGAAAGCATGGGCGAGGATTTCTTCCAGGCGCAATATCAGCAATCGCCCGTCATGCCGGGCGGCAACGTCGTCAAGCTCGAATGGCTGCAACGGTACCGCGCGCCGTTCAGGGCCACGATGGACGATGAGGTTGTGTTCAGTTGGGACACGGCATTCGGAACAGGCGACAACAATGACTGGTCCGTGGGTACGGTTTGGATCGTGCGCGGCAAGGACTACTACCTTGGAGACATCGTCAGGGGCCGTTTCTCCGGGGGAGATCTCGTCACCGCCATGGCGAATCTATGGAACAAATATCCCACCACTCGCCGGGTCATCCTGCTTGAGAAGGTCAATGGGATGGAGCTGGTCGCGGAACAGGTCCGGCAGGCCTGTCCCGATGTTGATCTGGAGCTCGTCCCGCCGGTCCAAAGCAAGGTCTCCCGGCTTTGGGCGTCCACACCGATATTCCAACGCGGGGCGGTCCACCTGCCGGATCATGCGCCATGGCTTGATGAGTATGTGAAGGAACTCATCTCCTTCCCTCGCGCGAAGCATGATGACCAAGTCGACGCCACCAGCCAGTTCCTGGGGTGGATCACGACGAAGCCCGATCTGACGGTCGTCCAGCGATCCTGGTGACGACTGGACTTCGCCGTGGAAGGAAGCGTTGGTCGGCTCATGCCGTTTCAACCGACACCTCGACCGACCCCGCCCGCCTTCGGCAAGCGCCGCGTTCCGCCCCTTACAGCGGAGCAAAAGGCGGCGCTGGTCGCAAAGGCCGAGGAAGCTGCGCGGGCAGCATGGCGCGCGCGCCAGGACGCCTACCTGGAGGCGCGGTTCCAAGAGAACATGGCCAAGCTGAGGGCCTCTATCGGCGAAGCCGAGCACGCTGTCGCGCGTCGTCGACTTGGGGCCATGGGCGGCGAAATCCTGCGGGGTTTGGCCGGGTTCGCGGTTGGCCTGCGGCTAGGCTGCTAAGCCGCCAACTCAGCCGGGCGTCGGGCGGACGATCAATGGGTCCGCCTTTGGTCGGAGCAATTCATAGGGCGAGACCTTCAACGCTCCAGCCAGCTTCTCGATGTTGTCGAGTGAGATGTTGCGCTCGGATCGCTCCACGGCGCCGACGAAGGTTCTGTGCAGTCCGGCCTCGTCGGCGAGGCTTTCCTGGCTCAGCCCGCGATTGGCGCGATAGCGGCGGAGATTCTCCGCCAACACCTTCCGCAAGGGTTTGTCCGCCTTCGCCGCCATCTCCGAAAGCTGACTGGATGACGCATATACGGCGACAGCGTTTACGTAGCATTTTGGAAGTGTGCGTTAGGGTTTTCCGGTCTCAAAACAGGAGCGGCAAACATGAGTCAGCAGCAAAACAACGGCGGCCCGATCGTCGGAATCATACTTCTCCTGATGTTCGTGGCGTGGCCTGTGTATTCCTGTACTCGGCCTAAGCCCAAGCCGTCATGCGCGGCGACGCTCGCTCAGCTCAGCGGCGAGGGTGTTTTGGGCCACGAGTATCGCCAGCTCCAGCAGGTGTGCAAGGATGTGGGTCGTTGAACATCGCAGGCCAATCCCGCACGCGTGATTGTTGGTGATGACGTCGCCGGTCTGCTCGTGGTGTTTGCCGATCATGTGGAAAAGTGGTTGGCCGCCACCGTCATCGCCGACATGGACGAGGACAGCGACGGATGGGTTTCCGTCGGCGGTCTGGGCGACCGCCTCCGTAACGCCTACCCGACTTCGACCAGCGCACCTATGGGCACGCCAAGCTGTCGGACCTGATCCGCGCCACGGGCCGGTTCGAGGTCCAGACCGGCGGCGGGGGCTCTATGCGGATACGCGACAAGGCCTGATCGACAGCGGGCGGCGCGCCTGTCGGCCGGAGCGTCGAGCGCCGGCCGGGCCGGTGGAGCAACGACCAGAGCGGGAACGCGTGGAGGGCTCTGCCGTTGTGCCCGGCACAGACCGCTGTCCAGCGACAGCCGTCGTCTTCGATCATCCGGGGTGGGGCTGTTTATGGCAGGTATGGGCGCAATGGCGGAGGTGGTTGTGGTCGGCGCAGGTCCGGCCGGCCTGACGGCGGCCCTCTATCTCGGGCGGTATCATCGCGATGTCGTCGTGGTGCATGACGGCTGCAGCCGTGCCCTGAGGATTCCCACGACGCACAATGCGCCGGGCTTTCCAGACGGCGTCGACGGCCCGGAACTGATCGACCGGATGACCCGCCACGCCACGTGCTATGGGGCGCGGATCGAGGAGGCGGAGATCGCCCGTCTGGAGACGTCCGGCGACGGTTTTCGGCTGACCGCCTCGGACGGGCGTCTATGGACGGCCCGCGCGGTGATCCTGGCGACCGGCATCCAGCTCAATCACGTCGACCTGGACCATGATGTCCATGAACAGGCGATCAAGGACGGGGTGCTGCGATATTGCCCGATCTGCGACGGCTATGAGCATACCGACGCCAGAATCGGGGTGATCGGCTGCGACAGCGATGGTGCGGCGGAGGCGTTGTTCCTGCGGCAGTATTCGCCTCACATCACACTCATGCCGCTCAGCCACCCCGAGCTGACGTCGGAACAGGCGGAAGAAATGCGCCGCGCAGGGATTACGGTCGTCACCGGAGAACTGGAAGCGCTGGAGCCCCATTCGGATCGTATGGAGGTGCGTTTGCGGGGCCATAAGGCGCCTTCGTCGTTCGATGTCATCTATCCGGCCTTGGGATGCCGGCCGCGCTCGGAACTGGCCGCTCAATTGGGGATCGACCTTGAGGAGGGCGGGTGTGTGCCGGACAGGGCTCTGGCCGACAGCGGCATGCCGGGCTTCTTCGCCGCCGGCGACGTGGTCCAGGGCCTGGACCAGATCAGCGTGGCCATGGGCCAGGGCGCGCTTGCGGCGACGCGCGCCCACAATTGGTTGCGAGAAAAGGATCGTCACACGCTTCAGGCGGGGGGCGACTGAGAAACGCCCGGAAGCCGTCCAGGAACTTCGCCTTGTCTGGCGCGTATAAGTTGTCGGAAGCGCGTTCTGGGGGACAATAAAGACAATAGTCCTCCCGTCGCCCTCCTGTTCTGGGCTGGGAGAGGAAATAACCGTGGCGAGAAAGACGAAAGCGACAGATCGGCCGATTGATAAGGCTAACTCTGCTGAAACGCGCGGCGCGGCAGGCGAACTTCATCAGACGGCGAGCGCAGACGTTGAGACCCTGACCACATCCCAGGGCGCGCCGGTCGCGGACGACCAGAACACCTTGCGCCACGGCGCGCGGGGCCCGGCGTTGATGGAGGACTTCCACTTCCGAGAGAAGATCTTCCACTTCGACCACGAGCGGATTCCCGAGCGTGTCGTCCATGCGCGCGGCTATGCGGCCCACGGCTATTTCGAATTGACCAAATCCCTGTCGGACGTCACCCGCGCCGACGTATTCCAGCGGGTCGACGAGCGCACGCCCGCCTTCGTGCGCTTCTCAACCGTGGCGGGGGCCAAGGGGTCGTTCGACCTGGCCCGCGACGTGCGCGGCTTCGCGGTCAAGATCTATACGACGGAAGGCAACTGGGACCTGGTCGGCAACAACATCCCGGTCTTCTTCATCCAGGACGCGATCAAATTCCCGGATCTGGTTCACTCGGTGAAGGAGGCGCCCGACCGCGCCTTCCCGCAGGCGCAATCGGCCCACGACAATTTCTGGGACTTCATCTCCCTGACGCCCGAGAGCTTCCACATGATCATGTGGACCATGTCGGACCGGGCCATTCCGCGCTCGTACCGCTTCATGGAGGGGTTCGGCGTCCACACCTTCCGCTTCCTGGACGCGAACGACCGCTCAACCTTCGTGAAGTTCCACTGGAAGCCCAAGCTGGGCCTGCAGTCGGTGGCCTGGAACGAGGCGGTGAAAATCAACGGCGCCGATCCCGACTTTCACCGGCGTGACCTGTGGGACGCGATCTCGCAGGGCGATTTTCCCGAATGGGAACTGGGCGTCCAACTGTTTGACGAAGCGTTCGCCGAAAAGTTCGCCTTCGACGTCCTGGACCCCACCAAGATCATCCCGGAGGAGGAGGTTCCGGTCCGGATCGTCGGGCGGCTGGTGCTGGACCGGGTGGTCGACAACTTCTTCGCCGAGACCGAGCAGGTGGCGTTCATGACCCAGAACGTGCCGCCGGGCATCGACTTCTCGAACGATCCGCTGCTGCAGGGCCGCAACTTCTCCTATCTGGACACCCAGCTGAAGCGACTGGGCGGCCCGAACTTCACCCACATCCCGATCAACACGCCCAAATGTCCGATGGCCCATTTCCAGCAGGACGGGCACATGGCCATGCGCAACCCCAAGGGCCGCGCCAACTATGAACCCAACAGCTGGGGGCCTGAGGGCGGCCCGCGCGAGGACCCGGTGCGCGGTTTCCGCAGTTTCGCCGCTTCCGACGAAGGCCCGAAGGTCCGCCTGCGGCCCGAGAGTTTCGCCGACCACTACAGCCAGGCCCGGCAGTTCTACATCAGCCAGACGCCGGTCGAGCAGAAGCACATCGGCGACGCCCTGGTGTTCGAGCTGTCCAAATGCGAGCGCGAGGACATTCGCGCACGGGTAGTGTCGCACCTGATCCATATCGACAAGGGTCTTGCCGCGACGGTCGCCGACGGCCTGGGGCTCGACGTGCCCAAGCCCGCCAAGGCGGCGGCCAAGGTTGTGGACCTGCCGCCGTCCGACGCCCTCAGCATCCTCAAGAACGGGCCAGACAGTTTCGAGGGACGCAAGCTCGGCGTGCTGCTGACGGACGGCGCCGACGCGGACCTGTTCACGGCCCTGAAGACGGCGGTGGCGAAGGAGAAGGCCGTGCTGGAGGTGGTGGCGCCCAAGATCGCAGGCGTCACCCTGTCGGACGGAACCCACGTGCCCGCCCAGCAGAAGATCGACGGCGGGCCTTCGGTCCTGTTCGACGCCGTTGCGGTAATCGCCTCCAAGGACGGCGCGGCGCTTCTGGCCGGGGACGCCGCGGCCAAGGATTTCGTCACCGACGCCTTCGCCCACTGCAAGTTCATCGGCTATTCGGCCGAGGCGGCGGTGCTGTTCGACAAGACCGGCCTGGCCGACGACCTGGACGAGGCGTGCGTGCCGCTGAAGGCGAAGGCGGACGCCGCGACCTTCCTCAAGGCCTGCCGCGCGTTGCGCCACTGGCCGCGCGAGGCCGGGGTTGATCTCGACGCCAAGGGTTGACGCGTGTCGGGTTCATCGGGCGCGGCGCGTTACGCCATCGCCATTCCGGCGCGGAATGAAGAAGACCGCATCATCGCCTGCCTGACGGCCTGCGCCGTCGCCATGAGCGGCTGGCCCAAGCCGGGCGTGATCGTCCTGTTGGTCAACAACAGCGAGGACCGCACGGCTGAGGGGGCGCAGGCCTGGGCTGCGAAGTCCGGAATGGACATACGGATCGTCCAAACTGTTTTCCCCCTTGGACTGGCCCATGCCGGCATGGCGCGTCGGCGCGCTCTGGACCTGGCGCGTGAGATCGTGGGCTCGGCGGGCTATATGCTGACCACCGACGCGGACAGCTGTCCGCATCCCGATTGGGTGCGCGAAAGCCTGTCGCCGCTCACGTCCGGGCGGGCGGCGATGGTGTGCGGGTCCGTCAGTCTGGAGGCCGCGGAATACGCCCAACTGCCCGCCGACATCGTGCGGCGCGGCGATGTGGAGGCCCGCTACGGCGAGACGGCGCGTGAACTGACCAGTCTGCTGGACCCGGACCCGCTCAACCCGTGGCCTTTCCACGGACAGCAGTCTGGCGCCAGCCTGGCCATGACGGCGCAGGGTTATGAACGAGTCGGGGGTGCGCCGCTTAGGCCCTGCGGCGAGGATCGGGCCCTGGTCCGGCTGTTTCTCGAGCACGACCTGCCGGTGATTTACTCGGACGCCGCGCGGGTGGTGACCTCATGTCGGATCAAGGGGCGAGCCGCGGGCGGCATGGCCGATACCATCGCCGCCCGGATCGCGGGGGACGTGCACCTGTGCGACGAAACCGTGGAGCCGGCCGACACGGTGTGGCTGCGTGCATCGCTGCGGGCTCGGCTGCGCGGGGCGCTGTCCAGTCCCGCCCATCAGGCGGCGCTTATGGCCGAGGCGGGCATGACGGTCGCCGAGATCGATGCCGCGCCCATCTTCACCGGCTTCGGCGCCCTGTGGGCCTTCGTGGAGGCCACGGCGCCCCGACTGGCGCGCCACAGTCGCATGACCTGGGACGAAATGGCGGCCGAAGCGCCGAGGCTGGAGGCGCTGCGGGATATGGCGGCGGCCGGCGGTAACCCGGAAGGGCTGCGCGCATGAGCCTGGCCCATGACGAGACTGCCCATCCGACCGAGACGGAAACCTGCAGTCTGACGGGCCTGATCCGCGCCATCGCCGATCGCGCCGCCTCGGCGGAGAGCGACCCAGAGGGGCTGAGTTGGGAGATGGCGTGGCTGGCCGAGGCGGGGCTGACCCAGGCCTGCCTGCCCCGGGCGTATGGCGGGGAGAGTCTAGCGATTGATGCTGCGCGCGTTGAAGACCTGTTCTCTATCCTGCGACGGCTGGGCCGCGCCAATCTCTCGGTCGCGCGACTGTTCGAGGGGCATGTCAATGCAGTGCGGCTGGTGGATCTGTATGGGGCGCCGGCTGTTCAGGAATCCGTGTTCGGCGCGGTGGGGCAGGGGGCCCTGATGGGCGTGTGGGGGGCCGACGGCCCGCGCCCGCTTGCCTATGAGCGAAACGGCGTCGGCCTGGTCCTGAACGGCGAGAAGCTGTTCGCGTCGGGCCTGGGACAGGTTGGCTACGCCGTGGTGACGCTGCGCGAGGCGGGGAGCGGAGAAGGTCCGGCCGAGTTGGCCGTGATCGATGTCTCCGACCCGGTGCGCCAGGACGCCGAACTGTGGACGGCCAGCGGCATGCGGGCCACGGCGTCGGGCCGGTTCCGGTTCGACGGGTTGCGGATCGAGGCGGATCATCGCCTGGGCCAGGCCGGAGACTATCAGCGCGAGCCGCATTTCGAGGGCGGCGTTTGGCGGTATTGCGCCGCGCATCTGGGCGGCGCAGAGGCCCTGGTCGATCTGTGGCGCGACGCATTGTCCTCGCGCGGGCGCCTGGACGATCCCCTGCAGCTGACGCGGCTGGGGCGCGCCGCCGCCCTATGCCGGGCCATGGCCGCGTGCATCCGGGCCGCAGCCCAACAGGTCGAGACCTGCGATCCGGGCTCCGAAAGCGCCGTCGAGATCGCCGTAGCCGACGTCCTGCTGGCACGTCAGTTCACCGAAGAGGCGTGCGTCGAGGTGCTGGCGCTGGCCGAAAAGAGCCTGGGAACGATGGCGCATGGGATAGGATCACCCATCGAACGGGTGCGGCGCGATCTGTCCCTGTTCATCCGCCAGGCGGCTCCGGACGCCAAGCTGATCCGCGCCGCGAGGATTATGGACCGGCATTGGGCCCAGGCATGGTGACGCCGCTGGCCGAGGGGCAGGTGTTGCGTCTCGCCCAGGATGCGCCCTCCGCTGCTCTGACTGATTTGACGGGGCCAGGCGCCGTTCTGGTGCTGAGCCCACATCCGGACGACGAGACCTTGGGCTGCGGCGCGGCGATCGCGGCGGCGTGCGCCGCGGGCGTGCGCGTCATCGTGGCCGTTCTGACCGATGGCGCGGGGTCGCATCCTCGATCCCGCGCCTATCCCCGGATTCGTCTCGCGGCCCTCCGGCGCGAAGAGGTGGCCGAGGCGGTGTCCCAACTCACACAGGGGCATGGCCGCGTCGTCCATCTCAATCACCCCGACCAGGGTCCGCTGAGCGTCGGCCAGCGCCGCGCCTATGCCGACAAGCTGGTGAGGCTTGTCGATGACGAAGCGGTTTCCGCTCTGTGGACCACGTGGGAAGGCGACCCTCACGTCGATCATCGCCGCGCCGCCCGGCTGGCCATTGATGTGGTTACGGAGCGGCCCCGCTTGCGGCTCTGGCGGTTTCCGGTCTGGGGCCGATTCACGCAGCGAGGCCTGCGACGAGGCGAAGCGATCCGCCGTTTCGAGGTCGGGGAATTCGGTCGCTGCAAGCGGGCCGCCCTGGCGGCGCACCGCTCACAGATGACACGCCTAATCCATGACGATCCGGACGGGTTCGTGATGGACGCCTCTACGCAGCAGCACTTCCTTGAAAGCCCAGAAATTTTCATCCGAGGAGGCGGCCATGTCTGAGCGCCGCGATCGGTTCGATGCTCTTTATGCCGAGAACATCGACCCATGGAATTTCGCCGCCTCCGCCTATGAGCGGGAGAAGTATCAGGCGACGCTGAACGCTCTCCCGCGAGACCGTTACAACAGCGGGTTGGAAGTCGGATGTTCCATCGGCGAGCTGACGCGCTTGCTGTCCTCTCGTTGCGACCACCTACTGGGTGTCGACGTATCCAACATCGCGCTTGAGGAGGCGCGCCGGCGCACGGCGGATTTGCCGAACATCAGCTATCAGCAGGCGGAACTGCCCGCCGCCTGGCCTGACGGCGTGTTCGATCTGATCGTATTGTCGGAAGTCCTCTACTTTCTGAGCGCCCGGGAAATCGTGGAACTGGCCGAGCGGGTCGGGCAGGCCCTGTCGCCGTCAGGCGACTGTCTCCTGGTGAACTTCACCTGTCCGATCGACGGCGGCATTCAAGGGGATGCGGCGGCTGAACTTTTCCTTTCCGAATGGGAGACGCATGGCTTCGAGCCGATTCCGCTCGCAGTAGGCGCCGCCAGCTACAGAATTGATTTGGCAAGGAAGCCTGCGGTGATGGCTCCCTAGGCTCAGGACTCATAGCCAGAACAGGACGGTGGCGGCGAGGGCTATGGCGGAGAGGAAGACGGTCGGACAGCGATCGTAGCGGGTGGCGACGCGGCGCCAGTCTTTCAGGCGGCCGAACATGATTTCGATCCGGTTTCGCCGCTTGTAGCGTCGCTTGTCGTAGCGGATGGGTTCAGTGCGGGTTTTGCGGCCCGGGATGCAGGGCGTGATGCCCTTGGCCTGCAGGGCGTCCCTGAACCAGTCCGCATCATAGCCCCGATCACCGAGCAGCCACTGAGCCCGGGGAAGGCTGTCCAGGAGGGCGGCGGCGCCGGTGTAGTCGCTGACCTGACCCGCTGTCATGAACAGGCTGATGGGCCTTCCGTTCGCATCGGTCACGGCGTGCAGCTTGGTGTTCATGCCGCCCTTCGTGCGTCCGATCAGTCGCCCAAGGCCCCCTTTTTTACCCGCAGGCTCGAAGCCGTGCGGTGCGCCTTGAGATAGGTCGCGTCGATCATGACAGTCCGACGTTCGGTCTGGGCGCCGGACAGCCCCTCCATCATCCGGACGAAGACGCCCGCTTCGCTCCACCGCTTCCAGCGATTGTAGAGCGTCTTGTGCGGCCCATAGGCCGCCGGCGCATCCCGCCAGCGCAGACCGTTGCGGTTCACGAAAATGATCCCGCTCAACACCCGGCGGTCGTCAACGCGCGGCTTGCCGTGGCTCTTGGGGAAGAAGGGCTCCAGCCGAGCCATCTGCTCGTCCGTCAGCCAATACAGGTCACTCATGATCCAGACTCCTCAGGAGCCTGAATCAGATCGCACGCCTCACATCAATGGGTCCTGAGCCTAGGGTCAGGCCGTTGTCTCGCAAGAAGCTCTTGATACTGACACCCTCTGTGCCGCGGCCAGTCCGAGGCGCTATTGTCGCTCCGATCTCGACACGCCCAATAGGCGGACCATCCTCGCCATCATCAAATCCGTCAGCATCTCAGCCGCGCGGGCGGTGACTGGCGAGCCCGCCTGACCGAAATAGCGGATCGATGCATCAAGGCGATCATCGCTCAGGCCATCGATGGCCGCCCTGATACCCGTCCATTTGGATTGCCCAGGCGAAGGCTCTTCCACATCCAGGTGGCGAGCGAGCAGGAGAATCGCAGCAGTGTCTTGAGCCGACATCGACCTGTTCGATTAGTCTCGCAGGCCGGCCGGAACCTGGCCGCCATTCTCCGCAAGCTTTCGCCAGACCGCTTTGGACAGGGCGATGTTCTGTTCCGCCGAGCCATGAGAGCCAGCGTGCACGCCCAACTCTTCGGCGAGGTCCTTGCGGGCGTCGAGGCTGGAATCCAGGTCGAGCAGCTTGAGCAGATCGACGATCGATGTCCGCCAGTTTCCGCCGCCGCCCTTCATCTCGGCCATTTGGGAGAGTATCTGGTCCACATCGACCGGTTGAGGCGTGAAGGGAGTGGCGGGCGCCGCAGGAACGGGCTGTGCCGAGACTGGGGTGCTCGTGGGCGCTTGGGCCTGAGGGGTCGTCGGACGCGCCTTATGGCCGGTGATCTTGTCCCAAATTTTTCCGAAAAAGCTCATGACATCTCCTCTGAAGGTGGATGGCCCGGGCGCTAGCCCCGGCCTGTGCGGTTAGCGCTGGACGACGACCAGTTCCGTGCGGCGGTTTTCAGCCAGTCCTCCGGCGGTGGCGTTGCTGTCGACGGGGTTCGTTTCCCCGCCTGAAAGCGCCTCGATCCGGCGGGCATCCACTCCGGCTGCCGTCAGGGCGGAACGGACGATGTCGGCCCGGGCCTGGGCGAGGGTTCGGTTCGCGGCGTCGGAGCCGCGCGCGTCCGCATAGCCGTACAAGCGGATCTTGGCATTCGGGTAGCGGCTCAGAACAGCGGCGACGGCCGCGATCTCGGGACGATCCTGGGGCCGAATGGTGCTGCTGCCGGTGTCGAAGTTGACGCGCTCGAACGCGAAAGTGCGCGGGGCGGCGTCCGAGCCAGCGAGGTAGGCGTCCAGCCCCGAAACCCCAACGGAAGCATTTGTGAGGGGCATGACCGGCGTCTCGGTCGTCGGAGCTACGGCGGCGTCGTCAGTCGCTGCGGGATCCATGGCGGCGCGGTCGTCGCCACAGCGGGTCAGCATGAGTAGCAGCAGCAGGAGCACGACGGCTCCGATGATCCAGGGGAAGTATTTGCGCCAGGCCGGGGCCACTGGGGTCAGGCGAGGGTCGCGATCGCGGTTATCGGTCATGTCGAACTCGTCGTTAAATGGGGAAAAGAATGCGGCCGGCGATCTCGTCGATCGTCGGCCGCGGGTCTCACTGAGGCGGGGTCTTCGTGACCTTGTCGGCCCACGTCTGGGCCACCTTGCTGGCGGCGTCGCGCCCGCCGAGCCCGAAGGCTAGCGCTGCCGCCACCGCAGCCGCCCCCAGGATCAGGCCGAAGGCGAGAAGGACGATATCGTCGGCGATGCCCATGAAGCGCAGGCCCATGGCCGTCGCCAATGCGATCGTGGCCCAACGCACCAGGGTGGAGGCGAAGCCATCGGCGCCGCCAGTACCCTTGTTGATCAGGTTGGCGAGGACACCGCCGATCAGCACGCCGGCGGTGATGATGATCCCGCCGACGATGACATGTCCGGCCAGGGCCAGGATTTCCTGCAGCGTCACGGCGATCGTGCCGAACTGCAGAAGCTTGGCGGCCTCGACCGCCGTGAAGGCGACGATCGCCGCCATTGCGATCTTGCCCACGATGCTGGACGGCGTCATCGGCTTGGGCACATCACTACCTAGAGCCCTTGCGGTGGCCGGTGTCACGTCACCGGCATAGGGAGCCGTGGTCGGCTTCGGCGCGGCCGGCGCCTGAGTCGTGGCGGTCAGAGCCGTCAGGCTCGAGATGCTGCGATCGAACCCAGTCGCCGGCAGGATGCGTTCGATCAGCTGGGCGACCCAGCGACCGATGAACCAACCCACCGCCAAAACGATGGCAGCGGCGAGAACATGCGGGATCGCAGCCAAGACCGTCGACAGCACGGCAACCGCCGGAACCGTCAATGACTCGATGCCCAGCTGCTCCAGCGCCGCGATCGTGATGGGGATCAGAATCAGGACGAACACCAGGGTGCCGATCGCGGTGCTGACGCCAGTCGAGCCCGTCGCCTTGGTCAGGCCGGCCTTCTCAAGCCAGCGATCCGCGTTGGCGGCCTGCAGTGCAGCCTCGACGACTCGCTTGGCCAAAGTCGCGACTACAAACCCAATGAAGAAGATCAGGACCGCGCCGAGGACGCTCGGCACGAAGGACGCGACCTGCGTGAGCAGTGAGTTCAGGGGCGTGACGACCTGGCCCAGGTTCAGGACGCCGAGGGCGGCGACGACACCGAACAAGAGGATTAGCCAAAAGGCGACATCTCCCAGGCTGGCGCCGATCGAGTGTTTCGGGTTGTCACTGGTGCTCGCCTTGGCGGCGCCAGGAATACGATTGATCCCCTTCGCCAGGGCCCATTTCACGGCCTTGCCGATAAACCAAGCCGCGAAGAGGATCAGCACAGCGCCGATCACCTTGGGCGCCCACTCATAGAGCAGCGCGTCCCATCCGATGAACTCGTAGTTTGTCGTTTGCATACAGCCCTCAGCCCTGACGCTGATCGCGTGGGTTTCCAGCGGGCCTAACACGATCGAGCCTGTTCTTGTTCCGGCGCTAACAGGAGGATTCGCCGGAACGGATGGTTGGCTCATCGCTAACGGGGCCGAAGCGGCTTTCCGAACGTCCGCACGACATCCAATCAACTCAACCAGCAGGAACATCCATATCGACGCCAGAAGATCTGAAAGGCCTCTACACCGACGAGCTGAAAGACCTGTGGTCCGCCAACGACCAAATGCAGCGCGTGCTGAAGAAAATCGCCCCGAAAACCTCTGATCCTTCGCTTAGGCTCAGGACCCATTGATGTGAGGCGTTCGATCTGATTCAGGCTCCTGAGGAGTCTGGATATGAGCGACCTGTATTGGCTGACGGACGAGCAGATGGCTCGGCTGGAGCCCTTCTTCCCCAAGAGCCACGGCAAGCCGCGCGTTGACGACCGCCGGGTGTTGAGCGGGATCATCTTCGTCAACCGCAACGGCCTGCGCTGGCGAGATGCGCCGGCGGCCTACGGACCCCACAAGACCCTCTACAACCGCTGGAAGCGATGGAGTGAGGCTGGCGTCTTCATCCGGATGATGGAGGGGCTGTCCGGCGCCCAGACCGAACGTCGGACTGTCATGATCGACGCGACCTATCTCAAGGCGCACCGCACGGCTTCGAGCCTGCGGGTAAAAAAGGGGGTCTCGGGCGACTGATCGGACGCACGAAGGGCGGCATGAACACCAAGCTGCACGCCGTGACCGATGCGAACGGAAGGCCCATCAGCCTGTTCATGACAGCGGGTCAGGTCAGCGACTACACCGGCGCCGCCGCCCTCCTGGACAGCCTGCCACGCGCCCAGTGGCTGCTGGGAGACCGGGGCTACGACGCCGACTGGTTCGGGGACGCCTTGCAGGCCAAGGGGATCACGCCGTGCATCCCAGGCCGCAAAACCCGCACCGAACCCATCCGCTACGACAAGCGACGCTACAAGCGGCGAAACCGGATCGAAATCATGTTCGGACGCCTGAAAGACTGGCGGCGGGTCGCAACCCGCTACGATCGCTGTCCGACCGTCTTCCTGTCCGCCATAGCCCTCGCCGCCACCGTCCTGTTCTGGCTATGAGTCCTGAGCCTAGGACGGCCGGATCGACTTCGGCCGCAAGCTCGCCCTGCACGGCGCCGCGATGCAGACGCTCGATCAGGAGAGCCTCCGCCGCGATACGCTTGTGGCGCAGCAGGCATTCGATGGCGGCGGACGCCGGCGAAACGGCTGCCGCTGCCGAATACATGAAGCAGCCGGCCGGCGTTCCAGGTTCCGAAAACGATGACGCCGCTCGTTCCAGCAGGCCTTTGACGGCCTCGAAGGTGGACAACGCCGGATCGTTGATGGGCGCATAGAGATGGACGCTGAACGTCGCGGCGTAGCGCTCGATCACCGCCGCGAACAGCCCCGCCTTGTTGTCAAACGCCGCATAGAGACTGGCGGCGGCGACTCCAGTCTCCGCCACCAGATCGGCCATCGATGTCGCCTCGTAGCCGCGCTGCCAGAACAGCCGTACCGCCTTGTCGAGCGCAGCGTCAGTGTCGAACGCGCGAGGGCGACCTGCGGCGCGGCGGGCCTTTTTCTCTATCATGTCTGGCGCCATCAGGGGGGGCGCGAATTTTGGAAACGACCCGGGAACCTCGCCTGATTGCAGAAGCGCCAGTCTCTGCGCAGGATTGAAACTCCCCCCCTGTATAGTATGCTGAAGCGATTTCTCGGGAAAGCGCGATGCCACATTCATCAGAGGACAAGAAGCGAGCCATCACACGCTTGCGGCGTATCAAGGGCCAGGCGGACGCTCTGGAACGCGCGATCGAAGCCGGGGCCGATTGCGCCCCCCTCCTGCAGCAAATTGTCGCAATGCGAGGCGCGACAAATGGACTGATGGCGGAAGTGATGGAGAGTCACCTTAGGGAAACATTCGGCGCCGGTGCAGATCCGGCCGTGAAAAGCGAGGGCAGCGATCACGAGGACGACGTGGAGGGCGTAATGAAGATTCTGCGTACATATCTTAAGTAACGATTTCAGCGCTCCTCTTCTTGCCCGCGCTCTCCCGCAGTTAGAGCAAAAGCCTCGTATCCAAGCCAACCACTGTTGGTCATCAGAGCGCAGACTTTCGGCGTTCCGAGCTTGAATTTTGTTGCCGGCGTGGCGAAGCAAGCGCCTTCTCCGGCGTTTTTCACCGCGCCACACAGAGGTTAGGGCCTGCGAAGCGAAGCCACCCCTACATGCTTTCTCTGGTTCGAGATCCTCACTCGACCACCTCTTGTATACTGGCAGGGAGTATGACAAAAATACTCCCTGACAGTATGAGAACGTCGACGAATTTGCGATGGCGCAACGGCCTCGCACCGGCAATCGGCTTCAATCAACGAGGGTATGCCAACATGAAATCTCGCGCCGCTGTAGCCTTCGAGCCAGGCAAGCCACTCGAAATCGTCGAGATCGATGTCGCCCCACCCCGGAAAGGCGAAGTCCTCATACGGGTGACGCACACCGGTGTGTGCCACACCGACGCGTACACGCTGGCGGGGAGTGATCCGGAGGGTGTTTTCCCGGTGGTTCTGGGCCACGAGGGCGCGGGCATCGTTGTCGAGGTCGGTGAAGGCGTCACCAGCGTTGGGCCGGGCGATCACGTGATTCCGCTCTACACCGCCGAGTGCGGCAAGTGCGACTTCTGCCTGTCGGGCAAGACCAACCTGTGCGTCGCTGTCCGCGAAACGCAGGGCAAGGGCTTGATGCCCGATGGAACCACCCGCTTTTCGTACAATGGTCAGCCCCTCTATCATTACATGGGCTGTTCAACCTTCAGTGAATATACTGTCGTCGCCGCAGTCTCGCTCGCCAAGATCAATCCCGGGGCAAACCCCGAACATGTCTGCCTGCTCGGATGCGGCGTCACGACCGGCATCGGCGCAGTCCACAATACCGCCAGGGTCCAGCCCGGAGACTCGGTCGCCGTGTTCGGTCTCGGCGGCATCGGCCTCGCGGCGATTCAGGGTGCGCGCCAGGCGAAGGCGGGTCGCATCATCGCCATCGACACCAATCCGTCCAAGTTCGAACTGGCACGCCAGTTCGGTGCGACCGAGTGCATCAACCCCAAGGACCATGACAAGCCCATCCAGCAAGTGCTGATCGAGATGACGGGCTGGGGCATCGATCATACCTTCGAGTGCATCGGCAACGTCCACGTCATGCGCGCCGCGCTTGAATCAGCGCACCGTGGCTGGGGTCAGTCGATCGTGATTGGCGTTGCCGGCGCGGGCGAGGAAATCTCCACCCGCCCATTCCAGCTCGTCACGGGCCGCGTATGGAAGGGGTCCGCTTTCGGTGGCGTCAAGGGACGGACTGAGCTCCCCGGCATGGTCGAGGACGCGATGAGAGGCGATATCGATCTGGCCCCGTTCGTAACCCACACGATGGGTTTGGAGGAGATCAACGAGGCCTTCGAACTGATGCATCAAGGCAAGTCGATCCGCTCGGTCATTCACTACTGACCCGCCGATCCGAAGCAGCGCGAGGCGCTCGGACCGACAACTCGGCCGTCATCATGGCCCGACCCCGGCCATGATGACGCGCGCTCTGGCAAATGGGCAACGCGTCGCGATGCTGTAAGAAGCGCCGAAGTGCGGTCGTTACATGCCGATAGCGGCACGGGCCAAGTCCGGCTGGCCCAAGCGCTTACCACCGGAGTGTGTGTGGCCTCGTCGCGCGACCCAACGGGAAAATGGTTTTGTCGTAACCGTTGTCTGATGCTGGAAAAATATTTCAAAGGCGCCGAACATCGGGCCAGCCTAACCGTTGGATGTATTGAGTCGGAAATGCATTCATCAGTTACCCCGACCGTAATGAACCACGGGCCGCACGGGCGGATATGGCAGGAAGACTGAATTGAAGGACAAGGATAAACACGCGACGACGCCGGCCACCGATCATGGGCATGCGGGGCCACCCGCTTGCGTGCAGGTTCGCGGCGCGCGCCACAATAACCTCAAAAATGTTGACGTCGATGTACCGCGCGACGCCTTCGTGGTGTTCACCGGCATATCGGGTTCGGGCAAGTCATCGCTCGCGTTCGGCACCCTTTATGCCGAAGCCCAGCGGCGTTATCTGGAATCGGTTGCGCCCTATGCCCGTCGCCTGATCGACCAGGCCGGCGTGCCGGAGGTCGACGCGATCGACGGTTTGCCGCCTGCGGTCGCATTGCAGCAGCAGCGCGGATCGGTCAACGCGCGATCCTCGGTCGGCAGCGTGACGACGCTCTCCAGCCTGGTGCGGATGCTCTATTCGCGCGTCGGCGAATATCCGCGCCATCAGCCGATGCTCTATGCGGAGGATTTCTCCCCCAACACGGTCGCGGGGGCCTGCCCGACCTGTCACGGCATCGGGCGCGTCTATGACGCGACCGAAGAGACGATGGTGCCCGACGACACGCTGACGATCCGGGAACGCGCAGTCGCCGCCTGGCCGGCGGCATGGCATGGCCAGAACCTGCGCGATATCCTCGTGTCACTCGGCTATGACGTCGATACGCCGTGGCGCGACCTGCCGAAAAAGGATCGCGACTGGATCCTCTTCACTGAAGAGGCGCCGACGGTGCCGGTCTATGCGGGCCTGACGCCCGAACAGACCCGGACGGCGCTCAAGCGCCGCATGGAGCCGAGCTACCAAGGCACCTTCACCGGCGCGCGACGCTATGTGCTGGAAACCTTCGCCAACACTAAAAGCGCGCTGATGAAGAAGCGCGTCTCGCAATATATCATCGGCCGCGAGTGCCCGACCTGCGACGGCAAGCGCCTGAAGCGCGAAGCCCTGTCGGTCAAATTCGCGGGCCTCGACATTGCCGAGTTCGGCGACCTGACGGTGCTCAAGCTGAAGGACTTGCTGATGCCCGTCGCGCATGGCGCGTATGGGGCGGTCTCTGCCCCCTCAAAGGGCCATGTTCTGGAAAAAGCAGCCCGCGATGCAGCGGTTGAACAACGGGTTGCGGCGGGCGGCTCTGCGCACAAGAGCGCGCCCGACGTACGCCGCACGCCCAATCTCTCCGACGAGAAGCGGATCGCCGCCCAACGCCTTGCCTGCGAATTGATCGAGCGGCTAGAGCCGCTGATCGATCTTGGCCTTGGCTACATTTCGCTCGACCGCAGCACGCCGACGCTCTCCTCCGGAGAGCTGCAGCGCTTGCGGCTTGCCACGCAATTGTCGTCACAGCTTTTCGGCGTGGTCTATGTGCTTGACGAGCCTTCGGCAGGGTTGCACCCGGCAGATGGCGAAGCCTTGCTCACCATCCTCGAGCGTCTCAAGGCGGCGGGCAACTCCCTGTTCGTCGTCGAACATGATCTCGACGTGATCCGCCGCGCGGAATGGCTCGTTGATGTCGGGCCAGGAGCCGGGGAAAAGGGCGGTGAAGTCCTCTACAGCGGGCCGATAGAGGGGCTTGCCGACGTCGACAATTCGATCACCCGCCGCTACCTGTTCGCAGAGCCGCTCCGCAGTGAGCGCACACCGCGCGATCCCAAGGCATGGCTACGCCTGGAAGGGATCAGACGGAACAATCTCCATGGTCTCGACGTCGAGTTTCCCATCGGCTGCTTCACCGCTGTCACCGGCGTTTCGGGATCGGGTAAATCCAGTCTTGTCAGTCAGGCGCTGCCCGAGCTCGTCACGGAACACCTCGGCGGCTCCCCCGTGGCCGAGGAGGAGGATATCGATCCGCTGCTCGATGTTGCGCAGAACGACACTGAAGGACGCATTGTCGCAGGCATGGAGCATGTTCGCAGGCTGGTGCGGGTCGATCAGAAACCGATCGGCCGCACGCCGCGCTCGAACCTATCCACCTACAGCGGCATGTTCGACCATGTGCGACGGATCTTCGCTGATACGCCGCTCGCCCGCCGGCGGCACTACAGCCCGGGAAGGTTCTCGTTCAACGTCGCGCAAGGCCGCTGCCCTGTGTGCGAGGGCGAGGGATACGTCATGGTGGAGCTGCTGTTCCTGCCGAGCGTTTTTGCCCCGTGCTCGACCTGTCATGGCTCTCGCTACAACCCGCAAACGCTCGAAGTCGAATGGAACGGGCGCAATATCGCCCAGGTGCTCGAACTGACGGTCGACGATGCGTGCGATTTCTTCGCTGGCGAGGCATCTGTGATGCGCTCCCTCGACGTGTTGCGGGAGATCGGTCTTGGCTATCTGAGGCTCGGTCAGCCGGCGACCGAGCTGTCTGGCGGGGAGGCGCAGCGCATCAAGCTGGCGACTGAACTGCAACGCGCTCAACGCGGCAACACGATCTACATCCTCGACGAGCCAACTTCGGGGCTTCACCCCTCCGATGGCGACCGGCTAATGCAACACCTGCAGGGCCTCGTCGACGCCGGCAATACGGTCGTCGTCGTCGAACATGACATGCGCGCCATCACACAGGCGGACTGGATCATCGACCTGGGACCGGGGGCTGGGGAAGATGGGGGCCGTATCGTTGCCAGCGGCGTCCCTGGCGTCGTTGCGGAAGCAGAAGGCAGTCTCACCGCCCCCTATCTCAAAGCGGCGCTGTAGGTCGTAAACCTGGCCGAACGCACGTTCGATCAGGCGTATCTCAACCGCACGCACGCTGAAATGGGTCGCATCTGGAAGCGGGAGCCGGCGAGGTATCACCGCGGTTGACGCGGCTTGGGGATCGAGTGCTCTGAAGTGCGCCGTTTTCGTCTGATACGCGGCGTAGCGGACAGCCAATCGCCGGCCATCCGCTACGCCTGTTTTGTGTGGACCTTCACCAGGGAGCGCGCCCTCACATGGTTCGTCGAAACCGTCCCATATTAGTTCGCGGCCGCGGGCCCAGCGCCCGAACCTTCCGCGATTTGCTCAACGAGTTTGGCACAGAAGGCGGGTAAATCATCGGGGTCGCGGCTGGTAACAAGGCCGTTGTCGACCACGACTTCCTCATCGGTCCATATAGCGCCGGCGTTCTCGATATCGACCTTCAGCGTCGGGTAGGACGTCAAGGTGCGACCCTCAAGAACGCCCGCCTCGATCAATGTCCAGGGTGCATGGCATATCGCGGCAATCGGTTTTTTCTGATCGAAAAAAGCCCGGATGAAATCAATTGCCTCGGCGCTGCCGCGCAGCTTGTCGGCGCCGACCGTCCCTCCGGGCACAACTAGTCCGTCGAAATCGTCGGCTTTGACATCGGAAAACGTCTTGTCGATAGTATAGCTGCCGCCCTCGTCGAGATCTTTATTGACCGTGCGAGCCTCGCCCGGTTCAAAACTGACCACGGTCACTTTGCCACCAGCCTCCTCGACAGCTTGCTTGGGCTTCGAGAATTCTGGTTCTTCCGTTCCACGAGGTGCGATCAGAATGGCAACTGATTTGCCTTCTCACGTCATAATCTATTCTCTATTCCGATGAAGACTACGGTCAGGTGGTCGGCTTAAGCACGACCTTTGTCCATCCATCATCGCGCGCATCGAAATGCTTATAGGCGTCTGGCGCCTGATCAAGCGGCAGTCGGTGCGAGATGATTTGGGCAGGATTGGCCCGGTCCTGCTCGATAAGCTTCATCAGTCGCCGGTTATAGTGCTTTACATTGCACTGGCCGGTGCCGATCTTCTGGCCCTTGAACCAGAAGTTGCCGAAGTCGAACGCCATCTTGCCTTCCTTCTGGAGATCGTCGGGCGCGTTCGGGTCTTCCGGAATGAACACACCGACGACGCCGATGCCTCCGGTGGCTTTCGTGCTTTTGACGAGGCAGTTCATCGTGTAATTGCTGCGCTCCTTGCCGTGGCGATCGCAACACTGATACCCAACCGCCTCGACCCCCCGATCAGTCCCGAGGCCGCCCGTCGCGTCAAGGATCTGCTGGGCGGGATCGCCCTTGCGCATGTCGATCGGAATAGCGCCCATCGCCTCGGCCAGTTTCAGGCGGTCATCGTGAGAATCGACCACGAAGATCTGAGAGGCACCGCGGATTTCGGCTGAGTGCGCGGCCATCAAACCGACCGGACCGGCGCCGTAGATCGCGATGCTTTCGCCTGGCTGGAAACCCGACAGTTCGACGCCATGCCAACCGGTGGGGAAGATGTCGGAGAGCATGACATAGTCATCCTCCTTCTCCTCAGCGTCCTCAGGCAGCTTCAGACAATTGAAGTCCGCATAAGGAACGCGCATCAACTCGGCCTGACCACCCTGCCACGGACCCATCTCGGCAAAGCCATACGCTGCGCCGGCGGTTCCAGGGTTGGTCGTGAGGCAGAAACCCGTCAAACCGCGTTCGCAATTTTCGCAGAAACCGCAACCGACGTTGAACGGCATGCACACGCGATCGCCCTTTTTTATGCGATCTACGGCAGCGCCGACTTCGATGACCTCGCCAAGGTTTTCGTGACCGAAGACCCTGCCCTTCTCAAAGCTGGTACGGCCCTCGTACATGTGAAGGTCGGACCCGCAAATGTTGGTCGTGGTCAGCCGGATGATAACATCGGTCTGCTTTTCGATCTTGGGATCATCGATGGTATTGACGGAAACATCTTTGGGCCCGTTGTACACGACAGCTTTCACGGATCTTTTCCTTTCGCAGCTCTTCTCAACGCGTCATCAAATCGAGAGCTTGGTGATGATCCGGTCTATCGCAACGGCGGAGGACATCGCACCCTTCGAAGTGATCTCAGTTTACTGAACCTTCTGCTACCTGAGAGGTTCCGTCCCGTAGGGCCGTCCTGGGATTGATTCACCGCAGCTTTCTGAATGACCGGGCCAGAACGGCCGAATGAAGTGCCAAACGGAGACGACCAGCGCCGCGCGGGAGGCGCGCCTGGCGCACGGGCCCGCCGCCGTCGACTGAGCCCGTCCGTCGCGCCCGGCACCGCGCTCCAAGGCTCAGCCGCGCGCTAACACCTGCGCCGCCGCCTCGGCCACGCCCTGGTCCTGCTTGCCGGTGCCGCCCGACACGCCCACCGCGCCGATCACCGTCTCGCCCTCCTTGATCGGCACGCCCCCGGCGAAGATCATCACCTTGCCGTCGTTGGAGGCATGGATGCCGTAGAAGTCGGCGCCCGGCTGGGCGAGCTTCGCCAGCGCCTTGGTCTCGACGTCGAACGCGCGCGCCGTCCACGCCTTGCCGATCGCGATGTCGACGCTGCCGCGCCACGCATCGTCCATCCGCGCGAACGCTAGGAGGCAGCCGCCCGCGTCCACCACCGCGATGTTCATCGGATTGCCGATCCGCTCGGCCTCCGCGATCCCCGCATCGATGATCGTACGCGCGTCGTTCAGGTCGAGCGTCTGGGTGGTGCGCATGGCGTGTCTCCGTGGCAGTTCGGGGAAAGCCGTTCAATGCACGCCGCCGCGCCCGAGTTCCCCCGGACGCGGCGATGAGAGCGACGCGCTAAGGTAATGACCGCTCCGCTACTTCGCGGCCAGCAGGGTGAACTTGTGAATCTGCGGCGGTTCAGAAAACAATTCTTCTGCCTTGTCCATCAGTGCGGCGGCAACCTTGCCGTCAAGATGGGCCTGCCGATCCTCCTCTGTGTCGAACGTATCGAAGATCGCGTACGCACCGGGACCTTCCTCGATCGCATACCAGGTCAGAGTGCCCGGCTCGGCTTGGACGAGCGGCAATGCCGAGGTCAGGAAATTGGCGACATCGCTCTCTTTACCGGGTTTGGCCTTCAATGGCACGTACAGCGCGAGTTTGGGCATTATCGACTCCTCAAGTTAAACGGACAGATATCATTCGGCGGAGTAACGGACGAGCCGGCCGGCACGTTCCCCATGAGGCAGAGCACACGCGGCCCCGCCTCCTCATCGAAATTAGAACTGCTGTGCGGTCGGCCGGATGACGATCGCGTTGACGTCGACGTCATCAGGTTGTTCGACAGCGAACGCGATAGCACGCGCCACCGATGCCGCCGGGATGGCCTGCTTGTAGAAGTCGAGCACCGTCTCGGCAGCCGTGCCAGACGTCGTGAACTTCAAATCGCTTTCGACAGCTCCAGGCTCGATCGACGTGACACGGACCTTTTCCCCCACCTCGTGGCGCAAGCCCTCGCTGATTGCGCTGACGGCGAACTTGGTGCCGGAGTAGACCGTGCCGCCCGGTGCGAAGACCTTGATGCCCGCAACCGAGCTCAGGTTGATGATGTGGCCGCTGCCCTGCTCGAGAAAGCCGGGAAGGGCCGCCGCGATGCCGTAGAGCGTACCCTTCAGATTGACGTCGATCATCTGGTCCCACTCTTCGGTGTTGACCTCGGCCATCGGACGGATCGGCATCAGCCCGGCGTTGTTGATCAGCACGTCGAGGCGGCCGTAGTCGGCAATGATTGCGGCGACGACGGACTGGACCGCCGATTTGTCGGTCACGTCCAGCGCGTAGCTACGTGCCGTGCCGCCGTTTGCGGCGATGTCCGCGACGACCTCGTCGAGCCTATCCTTGCGCCGCGCGGCGATGGCCACCTTGGCGCCGCGTTGCGCGAGAAGACGCGCGGTTTCCGCGCCGATGCCGGTGCTGCCGCCCGTAATGAGAACGACTTTGCCTTCGATACCGTTGGTCATGACTGTATTCCTTTAAGTCAGTTGTTGATTTTTCGCCGGATCGCGGCCCCGCGCGAGCCAGCCCGGCCTGACGGGATCACCGCGAGCGCAACAGGACGGGAGCCGCGCCCACCTTGATGCGGAGCAGCTCGTAGGGCTTGCGGCGCAAGTCCCGCCCGCCGTGGAAGCCTGGCTGGCGGTGAAGCTGGTTGGCGGTGAAGTAGGGGTAGCCATCGGTGCCGATCGACAGCGTGTCGGGCCAGCTGATGCGCGGGTTGCTGACCACCGTCGTCCAGCTGCCCTGGTCGAGCACGCGGATCGCGTTGTTCTCGTAATCGCCGGCGAACACGCGGCCCTTGTCGTCCTCGGCTATCCCGTCCGAGGCGCCTTTGCGCCCCAGGCTGCGGACCGCGCGGCCCAATGCCTCCTCGGACACCGCGGGATCGCGCAGCATTGCCGTGGGCACCGCGTGCAGCGTGCGGCCCGACAGTGGACCGTAATACAGCAGGCTGCCGTCGGCGCTGAGCGCAATCGCGTCGCTTGCGATCGTGACCGGCGTCGCGGGGCCGTCAGCCGGGCGGTTCATGAGCACCGCGCCATCGACAACCGGGGTGAAGCCGGGCTCGGGGTTGGTCGTCGCATGGTTCGACAGGCGCCGGATCGCCCGCCCGCTTGCGATATCGATGACGATGATGCCGCCGATCCCCTCGTTGTTGCTGTCGGTGATATAGGCGACGCCCTCGGCGCCCTGACGCAGATCGAAGCGCACGTCGTTGAGGTAGGTCGTGGGCAGCTTGCCGTGGCTCTTGGGGAAGAAGGGCTCCAGCCGAGCCATCTGCTCGTCCGTCAGCCAATACAGGTCACTCATGATCCAGACTCCTCAGGAGCCTGAATCAGATCGCACGCCTCACATCAATGGGTCCTGAGCCTAAGGGCTTGCTGTCGTAGGCACGTCCCTCACGGATCACAAAGAAATCGCGCGAAGGTTTGAAGCCGTACTTCTCGATGAAGGCGTCACGTCCCAGGACGCGGAATTCCTCCATCGCTCTCTCGACAGCGGCTGACTGGGTCAGATTCTCGAGCTTGCCACCTGTCGCCATTTTCTTCCCCCGACCCGCTGATCATGCCCGACATACAAGGCAGCCGACGCGTCGCGAAGGCCCCCGGGGGAGCGCCAGGGCGACCGCGCATGGCCTTCGCTCCAGATGGTCGCGCCTGAATCCCCGTCAGTCGATAGGCTCGAGGCGTTTCCTTAGGCTTGAGCGGAAGCCTCGTTCGCCGCCGCTTGCTCCTGTTCCGCGCGCTCTCGGGTCTCGAGATGTCCCGCGACCTTGGCCGCGATATCCTCCGGCGTGACGCCGCTGTCCGCCAGCTTAACCGCCCAGGTGCGTCCCGGATGCAGCACGTCCCAGGGTGAGCGATACTGGGTGGCGCGTCGGCCGCCGGGATCATGATTGCCGAACCCATCGACCACCAGGTTCCACACCGGGAAATGCCAGCTGATCAGCATTCGCTCGGCCATCCGGATCCAAACATCGTCAACGGCCAGGAAACGGCAGGCGAAATCCTCGGATCGCAGATTGTCGGCCTGGGCCACGGACTTGGCGTGATCCGCCAGCCGATTCCAGAGCGCCCGCCCATGCGGTGCGTCGAAGTCGCCGCCCCGTCGTCCACCCATCGGATCGGCCTTGCCGATGTAGATTGGCAGCGCGAAGGCGCCGTCGCGATTCTTGTCGGCGACCTTGGAGTAGGCCGGGAAGTCGCCGGTGTAATAGATGGCGTAGATGCCGGCACCCTCGAAGGGTTGGACCGGCGCGAGCGGCTCAATGGGCCTGTGCAGGAGGGCGTTGGCCACGCTTTCGGCCAGGTGCCGCTTCTCCAGCGGATTGTAGGGGACCAGGGCGCTCATCCGAACGATGTAGCTGATCCGCCACCGACCGGGCAACAATGCCGGCCAGGCGCACGGGCACGGCGTTACCAAGTTGGCGCATGGTCTCCGTCCATGACCCATGGAACAGGAAGTCGTCGGGGAAGGTCTGGAGCCGGGCGGCCTCGCGCACCGAGAAGTAGCGGATCGAGCCGTCGGGACGGCGCAACATGTTCTCGCCGCCGGGCACGCCATGGACGCCGGCCTTCAAGGTCTTGGCCGGGGCATCCAGCGGGCTGCCGGTATGACCGGGATAGGAACGAGCGCCGGGGATGAATCTGTGGTCGGGGATACCCTTGGCTCCCCTTGGGTCGAGCTCTGGGTCCGGCAGGCCGAGGAAGGCATCGCGGACGGTGAGCCACGGCCGTGCGGTCGGCTTCTCGCCCTTGATGGCGGGCAGGGTGTCTCGCAGCAGTCGGCGCTCGGTGCGTCCAATGCGGTGCCTGTCGAAATACTCGTCCTCGTGGGTTAGGGACCAGGCCAGGGCGGCGGAGGAATGGGTCTCATCCGGGAAACGCCATTCGACGCCGAGGTCCGAGCGGAACCCGACTAGGAATATCCGTTCGCGCCGTTGCGGCACGCCATGGTTGGCGGCGTTGAGCAGGCGCAGAACGACATTATACCGCAGGCCCGAGTTGGAGCCGCTGGTCTCGTGACGCTCGAGCCGGCCGAGGTGGTCGATCCAGGGCTCGTCGGGACGGGCCGTAACCTCGGGATGCGCGAGCTGCAGCCGGATGTAGCTCAGATAGTTCTGGAAGGTCGCGCGCGTCAGGCCCTTTACGTTCTCGAAGACGAAGGCCCTGGGGCGGAGCTCTCTCACGGCGCGAATGGCCTCGGGGAACATGTCGCGATGGTCGAGGTGGGCGTTGTGCTTGCCGCCCAGGGAGAAGGGCTGGCACGGCGGACCACCCGACACGAGATCGATGGTTCCCAGGCCGTCATAGGACACCAGGCGCACGTCGCCCTGCGTCACGGGCCAGGGCTTATTGTCCTTCAGGGTCTCGCAGGCCCAGCGGTCCCACTCGACCACCGCCGCGTGATCGAATCCGGCCCCGGCCACGCCCAGGCCAAGTCCTCCCGCTCCCGCGAACAATTCGATCGATCTCATCCGAGGAAAGCCCTCATGCGCTGCTCCAATCCGGCACGATCACGCAGTTCGCACTCCCAGAGAATCAGAGCTTCCCAGCCTGATTCGTTCAACCGTCGTTCCACCTCGCGGTCACGTTCCCGGTTCCGGGCGAGCTTTGGCCCCCAGAATTCCACACGGGACTTGGGCGCTCGCGCCAGCTTGCAGTTGGGATCGTTGTGGCCATGCCAGAAGCAGCCGTGCACCAAGATCACCTTGTGGCGGGGCCCGAACACCAGGTCCGGCTTTCCCGGCAGGTCCTTGCGATGAAGTCGATATCGATAGCCCATGCCGTGGACCAGCTTGCGCACCAATAGTTCCGGCTTGGTGTCGCGCGATCGAACCCGCGACATGCGCTCGGAGCGCTGGGCTGGAGAAAGGGTGTCCACGCCCGCCACTGACCGTCATTCGCGGTGGAAGTCCAGCAGGACCCGGGAGGCGTGCCTGGCGGTGCGTCCGACTGTGACGCAGGGTTGCGGATTCTGGACAGTGAGGGCGACTGGAATGGGCACCTAGTGGCGGCTGTTGGATAGGTCTGCTTGCAGGCCGCTCTTATCCCACCTGCATCAACGGCCGCAACTCGGACCGCGTTGCCAAATCAAACTCCCGTAGAGAACTACTGACTAAGGCGATTAAGCAGCCACATTTTCAGCGGCATCTCCGCACGCCTTACAGGCTGAGGCGGACCAGGGCCGGTCGACCGTGCGAACGCCGTCGCCAGTTCCGCCGAATGCGGCTTGCCAATCCGCGGTCAATCGCCCGCCGAGGGCGGCGATGCGTCGCTCCGATGCGACAAACACCCGGCTGAAAGATTGTTCCGGGGGACGCAGTATGGAATCGAGCGCGACCTCGGCGATCATCGCCGTCACATACGCCAGTTCCACCGGCCCATAAGGCTGATAGTGGGCGCCGCAGGCCGGCTCCTCGTGATTGGCGTCACCGCCATCCGGCCATTCGACGACCGTGAGGTCCGGGGCGCCGGTGCGCCCGATATGGCATTGAAGGCAGCCGTCGATTTTACCGACGACGACGGCGTGTCCCGCGCAAGCATGGGCTTCGGTCCAGCCATAGAGGATGGGTCGCACGCGCCCTTGGTGCAGATGCCAGCGGTTGAGCGCGCTCTCGGCGACCCAATTTCCGGTCGCCGCGACGATCAGATTGGCTTCAGCGAGCAGATCGGCGTGGTGCGAGATCAGGTGATGCAGAGTGCAGGCGCGATGTTCGATGAGCAGATGCGGGTAGTCGGCTTGGAGGCGCTGGGACAAGGCTTCGGCCTTATTGCGTCCGACGTCGGTCGCGCCGAGCGGATGGCGTCCGACGTTCGGCCAGCTCAGCGGCTCCGGATCGACCAGCACGATGCGCCCGACGCCCGCCTGGGCGAGAGCGCAGGCGACCGGGCCTCCTACCGAGCCGCAGCCGACCACCACGACCGTCGCCCCGAGAAGCCGGCGCGTGCGGGGATCCTGGCCGCGTCCGTGCACCCAGGCGGCGTCGGCGCGCTGCACGAGGGCCCGAACAACCGGGACGGCGCCGAAGAAGCGCCCCAACAGGAGCGGCTGCGGCGTCTGACCCGGCCGGAACCCCACGGAAAGCGGCTCGGCCGGGGGGCGCGGCCGCCCCTTACGCTGCTTTGGATTGGGCGCCTTCACCCCGATCAGCGCGGTGCCCCCACGTCCGACGGCCCCCAGCAGCGCCAGCACCTCGTCGGGCTCGCCGATCGCAGCCTGCTCCAGAACCTGCTTCGTATCCTCGCCGATCCGTCCGGCGAGCGTGTGGAGGTCTTCCGCAGTCTCCGGATATTCGGCGGGCAGCGGCGGCTGGTCGAGCCACAGGAAGGCGGCCGCCTCGGTCTTTACAGCCACCTTGTCGCCGAAGCGGCGATGCACCCATTCGGCCAGGGCGTCGTGGTCCTCGCCTACGACCTCAAGTCCCTTGCCGCGCCAAACCCGCACGAGCCGCGACGGCGGACCGGGCGTGATCAGGCTGAACAGGGTCTGGCCGCGATCCTGGGCCCTGTAGCCCCAGTAGGTGACGAACTCCTCGCGGAAATCGCATTCGACGATAGCGCCCTCCAGCAACTCTTCAACCAATCGGACCGAGCGATTCAGAAGGTCCATGGCGACCTCCGACGGGTCGTCAGGATCCCATTCCGCCAAGTTCGGCAAGAGGCACAGAACGCCGTCGCCCTCGACATGGGGCCAGGTCATCGGCTCGGGGTGATCGACCAGCGCGGTCCTGACCGGCGTCGTCGGGAAATTCGCGCCGGCCACCACATCGATGCGCCGCGTGACCCCGTCGGAGAAGAGGACGTTGATGCGCCAGGCGGCGACGATCCAGTCGCGACTGGGATAATTGCTGGCGATGGTCGCCGGATCGAGTCGCTCGGGCGCCTGGCCTGCACGCTCGCGCAGCGCCGTTTCAAGACGAAGGGCCGCCTGTCGCCAGCTCAGCGAAAGGGCCGCATTAGGCATGGCGACCTCCGCCGGCGCTGCTCACCGCCTGCGCCGCCCCCGCCGTCGCGCTCAACAAGGCGGCCGCGCTGATGATGGCCGGCGCGGCCACGGAGGCGCGCTGTTCCTCCTCCAGCCGCTCGCTGAAGAAGGTGGTGGCGAATACCTTGTCCCAGCACTTTAGCGCCTTCTCGCGCGTACAGTCGGCGTCGAAGAGCGGGGCGAGCGTGTCGATCGCCTCGGTCAGCTTCTCGCGAAAGCAGCGCGCTTTGGCGTCGTCGGGCCCGCTCGTGATGTAGTCGCCGGGAGTCACCGGATGGGCCACCTGGAGATTCCAGTCCAGTCGGTCGCGGATGGCGACCATGGTGTCGTAGAGGGCGCGGTCCTCGCTGGTGTTCGCCCGGAACTTCTCGGTCGTCAAAACCGAGATGCCGAACCCGCTGAGGATCGAACCGCGCCAGCTATACCGGCTGCGGGCGAACTTCTTCAGGTCGCGATTGACGCGGCGCAGCTGGACCCCGTCGGAGGACGCCGCGCGTTCGTCTTCATACCAGTCCGAAACATCGCGGGCGTCCGAGCGCTTCCAGCCGCTGCTCGCCGCCAGCTCATAGTGCACCTCCTCGCCGAATGCGGTTTCGGTCACCACGCGCCGATAGACGGGCAGATCGACGTGGTAACCCTTCTCGTAGAAGACACGCACGCAGTTCGAGCGGACCTCCGGGGCGCGCTTGAACCGGCCGTCATCGACCGCGTCTCGCACCATCTGGCGGGCCTGCAAGGTGGTCATCTCGGCACCGCGGTCGCCGACAAGATCGGCCTTGTGGAAGTAGACGCCGTCATCAATGTCGTAGTCGTTGTCCGGGTCGCGGCACATCGTCTTCATGGCGTAGCTGCCCTGCTTGACGAACTCGATCGGCTTCGGCTTTCCGGCCTTCGCCAGCCCGTCGCGCAGGCGCTTGCGGTTGGAGTCCCGGCGGTCGCGCATGGCGTCCTGCTCGGTCTTCGGCAGCGTCACGTCCTGATCGTGATATGCACGCACGTCTTTGGAACAATCGAACATCACCTATCCTTTCTGGTTGTCGGTGGCGGAGCGGGTCCAGACCGCGCCGGTCGCCGGCATCGCCGGCAGGTCATGCATGAGGCGGCAGATCATGCGGCCGTCCTCGCTGTTGGGATCGTCGCAGGCGCTCTTGGTCAGGTCGGCGTCGGTGTGGGCCTGACCGACAAGACGATCCATCGCCTCGGGACGGGTGTCGTCGAGCGCGAGATACGGCATCATGCTCGCGGGGACGGGCTTGTTGGGAAACCGCACCCGGCGGATCGAGCGTCCGCAGTTGCTGATGGCGTTGGTCAGAAGCCGCGCCATATGGTCGAAGGCGAACTCCTGCGCCGCGATACTGAGCGGCGCGACGTCGGCGCCAAGAGACCAGTCGAGCATGGACCGATGCGCGCTCTCGGCGTCGAGATGCTCGCCTTCCGGCCGAGGACAGGTGCCGAGCGAATAGATCTCGATCGGGCGGTCCGGCGGCGCAACCGTCAGCGCATCGACGAGCCCCACCATGATCGGATTGTTGGCCCACAGGCCACCATCGGCGAAGACCTGCTTGGGTCCGTCAGGCGCGTTCGGGTCAGTGATGGCGGCCAGGGAACGGTAGATGGGCGCCGCGCTGGTCGCCATGCAGACGTCCACCAGCGCATAGCGATCATCACGCACCCCGCTCTTCGGCGTCTTCTTGAACACCCAGGCCCGGTGCTCGCTCATCAGCACAGTCGGGACGGCGAGGGAAATCCCGCGCCCCTCGAAGACGTCCAGCATCGTCACATCGTCGAGGACGCCGTGCAGAGCCTCGCGCAGCGCCTTATCACCCTCGCGCACGAAGCGGCCGCCCTGACTGGCGCGGTAGATCGCACTGCGTTTGCCCGCGATGCGGTGCGGGAAGATCTTGGGGCCGTGTTCGCGGTAGAGCGTCACCACCTCGGTCATCGGCCGACCGACCGCGAGCGCGCAACCGACGATCGCGCCGGTGCTGGTTCCGGTGATCAGATCGAACCCCCGGCCGAGATCGAGGGCCTTCTCACCCCTGATTCTGGCGAACTGGTCGGTGAGACGCGCGAGAAAGGCGGCGGTGTAGATGCCCCGCATCCCGCCGCCATCTAGGCTCAGTACCCGGTAGGGTTGGCCAAGTCTCTGTTGTTGTTCGCTGTTTTCAATCATCATCAATCCGCGCCGCTGTGACGAAGTTGCTACCGCCGCCGTCCATCCATAAGATGTGGGAATGGTACCCTCATGCGTCAAGTAACTGGATGTGAGATGGGCAGAAAAATCGAGTTTGTAGGAGAGTTCTTTGTGGACAATGACGGCGAGCGGCTGCGATGGGGCGTGCGTCGGAGGCTCGAGTTCATCGATTTTCGGCTGTTTTGGGACGGTCGGTTCAACCGGAGCGACCTGTCCGCCACCTTCGGCATTTCGCCTCAGCAGGCCTCAGGCGATATCGCTCAATATGAGAAGATCGCGCCGGCCAATCTGCACTATGATCGCGGCGAGAAGGCTTACACGCGCACCAAGGCCTTCGCGCCAGCCTTCATCGGCGACACCATCGAGCGCTATCTGCTGCAGCTGGTGGCGATTGAAAATCGCTGGATGCGTCCGGACGACACCTGGTTCGACACCATACCCCCGGTGGAGGTCGTCACCTTGGGACGCCGCCCGACGGACCCGGCGGTGCTCTTGCGCGTGCTCGACGCGATCCGCAAGCGACAGGAAATCGATATCGCCTACGCCTCCCTGACCGGCTCAGTGCAACCCTCGAGGACCATCGCTCCCCATGCGCTCGCCCACAGCGCTGGGCGCTGGTACATCCGGTCCTGGTCGAAGGATCACAATGATTTCCGGGACTACAATCTCAATCGGATCCAAACCGTCAGCGATCAGCGGCCTGCGATGATCGACCCGACCCTAGATTTCGAGTGGGCGCATCAAATCAACCTCGACATCAGGCCCAACCCAGACCTGTCACCGGAGCGCCAAGCGGCTGTGGCGTCGGAGCACGGCATGACGGACGGTCGGCTGTTGCGGCCTTGTCGATTGAGCCTCAGCTTTTATTTGATGAGCGAGTATAATCTCGACGTCGAGCCAGGCGTTCTCAAACCTGAAAAACAACAAATCGTGTTGTTGAATCGAGACGAGGTAACTCAAGCGCGGGCCTCGGCGCGTCAAATGTCGATCGAAGCGCTGGCTCGCGCGGCCCAGGTGAACTGACCGCTATGGCAGAACGACGAACGCCTGATCGCCAACTACCAGTCACTCGCCCGTCATGGCGATAGCGGCCACCCTATTGTTCGGGAGCCTCGCGCGTGCCGATCACGCGGGGGGCTCCGACACCGACCTGTTGATGATCAATCTCGAAGACGAGACCCGCCATGTGTCAGCCGGGCATCTCTCGCTCTTCATCTATCCGTGGCGCCAGTTGGAAAACGACGCCCGTACGGGCGATCTTTTTGTCTGCCACCTCGTTCACGAAGCCAAGCCGCTCGTCGATCCAGACGGGTATCTTCTGCAGCTCCAGCAGGCGTTTAGTTTTCGCGCGAGTTACCAAGACGATATCCAACGGGCGGCGGATCTCGGCTGGTATTTGGTGCATTTCGGGGATGATCTGAATTCAGCCCTACTTGCCAAGAGAGTGTTGTGGTGCGTTCGGACGATCCTGATTGCGCGAAGCGCGGAACGGCGAGCGCCGGTTTTTGCGCCGAATCGACTTGCGGAAGAAACAGGGTCAGAAGCGGCGCGTGAGATATTGCTGCGTCGTCATGACCAGCGCGACGGCACAAGCATTCGGCGGCTGCTTCGGTCCTTTCTGAAGGCGGAGGCGCCACCGCCGGACGACTCGGTTGATCAGAGTCGCGCGAGGTTCTTCGAACGATTTGTGGCGACATCGAACAAGGTCGCGCTGCAGACCCTGCGTCAGGAGGAAGAGCGCCGGGGTGATTACACCGGTTAATGGGCAACAGCGCGGTCTGAAGGTCCGGTTCGCATCGCGACACCAATTTCCGATGGTGGCGCCAACCCGTCTTTCCCTGCGGCTCGCCCTCGACTTCCTGACCGAAGGAAGCCGTGTGGAGGCCATGACCAAGAGTGAAGACGAGAACCCCCGATCCCGGCATTTGGAAGACCTCATGCTGTCGGCGATCTGGACGCGGCTGGAGCAGGCGGGGGACCTGGCCACGGCCTCCGACGTGATGGACGCCCTGCCAGATGTGGCGGCGCTCGCGGATGAGACGGCCATATTAGCCCGTGCCCTGGAACTCCTCCGGCGGACAGAATCCGAAGGCTGAGATTTCTCATTCTTCCATTGGACTTGGCGGCGGAAGGAAGCGTTGGTCGCTCCACCGCAACGGTGCGGATGGAGAGAAATGATGAACGAGAACAATGTGAAACCCGCTGGCGAAGCTGCATTGAAGCCCGCGCGCGTCAGCAAGATCAGCCAGGTGGTCGCGCTTCTGCGCCGCCCCGAAGGCGCGACGGCGGCTCAGATCATGGCGGCGACCGGCTGGCAGGCCCACAGCGTGCGCGGCGCCATCGCCGGGCAGATTCGCAAGAAGTTGGGCCTGACGGTCGCGACCGAGAAGGTCGAGGGCCTGACCGTCTATCGCATCAGGGCCGCCTGATGACGGAAGACACAGTGACCCTGGAAGGCTTGCGGGCGGAGTGGCGGGAGAAGTTCATGACCGCCCCACCCAAGCTCCGATCCCGCGATCTGATGGCGCGGGAAATCGCCTATCGCGAACAGGTCGCCCGCGAGGGTGGCCTGTCCCGGACGATGGAACAGCGCCTGGCCAAGCTGGCCGAGCGGTTCGCCGAGGACGAGGCTTACCAGCCGTCCCAAGCTCCGAGGATCAAACCCGGCAGCTGCTTCGTGAAGGACTGGCGAGGCGAACGCCATGAGGTCTGGGTGAAGGAGGAAGGCTTCAACTACCGGGGTCGGGATTTCGCCTCCCTCAGTCAGGTCGCCTTCGCCATCACCGGCACCAAGTGGAACGGACCGGCCTTCTTCGGTCAGAGGAAAGCGGGGCGGCCATGAAAGCCCTCCGCTGCGCCATCTACACCCGTAAATCCACCGAGGAGGGGCTGGAACAGGGCTTCAACAGCCTGCACGCCCAGCGGGAGGCCTGCGAGGCCTATGTCCTGTCCCAGGCCGGCGAGGGCTGGCAGGCCCTACCCAGGGAATATGACGATGGCGGCTATTCCGGCGGCAGCATGGAGCGGCCGGGGCTGAAGCAACTCATGGCCGACATCGCCAAGGGCGAGATCGACATCGTGGTGGTCTACAAGGTGGACCGCCTGACCCGGTCGCTGCCGGACTTCGCCAAGATGGTGGAGGCCTTCGACACCAGGGGCGTCAGCTTCGTCTCGGTGACCCAAGCCTTCAACACCACCAACAGCATGGGGCGCCTGACGCTGAACGTGCTGCTGTCCTTCGCCCAGTTCGAACGGGAGGTCACGGCGGAGCGTATCCGGGACAAGATCGCGGCGTCCAAGGCCAAGGGCATGTGGATGGGCGGGCCGCCGCCGCTGGGATACGATGGCGTGGACCACAGGCTGATCCCGAACGCCGATGAGGCGCCCACGGTCAGGATGATCTTCGAGAGATACCTCGAACTGCGCTCGGTCCTGGAACTGCAGGCCGAACTGAAGCGACAGGGCGTTCGATCCAAGCTCCGGACGACCAAGGCCGGCAAGGTTCGGGGCGGGGCGGTGATCAGTCCCGGCGCCTTGCGGCTGATCCTGATGAACCCCGTCTACAAGGGCGCGCTCAGGCACAAGGAGAAGCTGGTCGAGGGGGCGCACGAGGCGATCGTGCCTCCCGAGACCTGGGAGGCTGTGAACGCGGCTTTGACGCGGCGCAGCCAATCACTCGCCGAGGATCGCGCCCGGGGAACCAGCGGCCTACTCTGCGGCATCCTGAAGGATGACCGGGGTCATACGATGCGGCCGGTCCACACCAAGGGCAAGGCTGGCCAGCGTTACCGGTTTTACTCCTCGGTCGCCCTGGAAAATGGAAGGAAGGACGAGGTCGGCAGCGTCGGTCGAATCGCCGCCGGGGTGATCGAGGCCTTTGTCGCCAACGGGATCCTACCGGCGCTCGATCCAGCCTGGAGGCTGGACGCCGATCCCGACCAGCGACTGAGGAGCGCCGTAACCAGGGTCACCCTCGGCGAGACGCAGGTTCGTATCCTGACGGCCAAGGGGTCGATTCCCAGAGACCGGATGATCCAGGGCGCTGAACGACAGGAGCGAGCCGATGGCGAGACGGAATGGATCCTGCCCGTGCGGCTGAAGCATCGGCACAACGCCGTACTGATCGAGGCGGAAGGACAATCCCCAACGGCGGCCAATCGGATCGATCGCGCCCTGGTCAGGGCCGTCGCCATGGCCAGGCGATGGACGGCCGACCTCAGGACCGGTCGTCATGGATCGACCGCCCAACTGGCCAAGGCCGAGAATCTCTGTGTTCGTTATCTCGGCCAGATCCTGCCCCTGGCCTACATGGCGCCGGACCTGGTGGAGCAGATCGTCGCGGGGCGTCAGCCCCAGGCCCTGTCACTCGGCGCCTTGATCGCCCGCCCCTTCCCGATGGACTGGAACGAGCAGCGCAGGCTGTTCATGGCCATCGGCGCGGTCGGCTAGACCCGACCCTTCCTCACGATCGGAGACTTAAATCCCGCCGCCGGTCCTCCGGCGGCGGCCCGGTTCGGGCTAACCTTTCTCCGCGAACACCGGCGGCCAAACCCGGAAGTGGAAATGTGGGCCTGGAGAATGGGGCGGGGAACAGCCGACCAAACCGCGCGGGAATCCTCTCCACGGCGGGATTGGCGTCCGGGTTAACCGTCTAACTGTCTGAAAAGAGTGGCCAGTCTCCCCCTTCCCCGGCTGGCCGGTGAAAGGGGGAGACTGATTGGTGGAGCTTAGCGGAGTCGAACCGCTGACCTCTTGCATGCCATGCAAGCGCTCTACCAACTGAGCTAAAGCCCCGGACCTGTCGGTCTGGATCACCCGGTTCATCTTGCGATGGCCCCCGGCGAGGCGGCGGAAACTAGGTCAGGCTTTTTCCGCGATCAAGCCCGTTTCGAGATTTATTTTCACCGCGTTCCCAAGGGTGAAAATACGCAGGTTTTTCAAACCGAAAGGTGTGAAAGGCCTGCTGTCCCGCCGCGTCTCCCTAACGGGAAATGCGGCGGGTGCAACAAGAATCTGAGCCTATCCACAAGCCCCCAAGAAGACGGGCCTCATGTAGCGCGAAGCGCGATAGGCCCGAAAATCAGTCGTCGTCGCGCGACGGCTTGGCGATCTCGTCGTCGATCGAGTCGTCGTCTTCGTCTTCGATGAACGGCACGGAGTCGTCATCGTCGTCGGCCAGCAGATCGTCGTCGCCGTCGGTCGAGCCCATGCCGGCTTCTTCCGAGGCGTCAGCCGGGGAGTCTTCGTCCTCGTCGTCCGGCGTCAGGATCGGCTCGTGGCCTTCTTCGTCGATTTCCGGCGTCTTGACGTCGTCTTCCTCGTCCTCGTCGCCGTCGACCTTCTTGTCCGTGACCTGATCGTCCGTGTCCTCATCGTCGGACGGATAACCGGGACGGGCGCGGCGGCTGCGTAGCTTCATCGCCTCTTCGGGATCGAAGTCGGTTCCGCATTTGGGGCAGTGTGCAGGGCGACGGTTCAGGTCGTAGAACTTCGCCTGGCAGTTGGGGCAGACCTGTTTGGCGCCCAGTTCGGGATTGGCCACGTTTGGATGCTTTCAACGGGTTGAATTCGGGGCGGTCCCTTGCCACCCCTTTGACCCGCTGTCAAAAGCTGTCTTTCGCGCCGCCCGCGCGGCCCTTCGCACAATACAGCCTGAAGCGGGTGATCATGCCGTCCCAACTGACTTCGCGCCGCGCATCCGCCCTGACCGGAAAGGTCCGCGCTCCGGGCGACAAGTCGATGTCGCACCGGTCGATGATCCTGGGTGGAATGGCGTCGGGCGTCACCGAGGTCGAGGGTCTCCTTGAGGGCGACGACGTCCTGGCCACCGCCCGCGCGGTCGAAGCGTTCGGCGCCAAGGTCGAGCGGATCGGTGATGGAAAATGGCGGATCGAGGGGGCGGGCGGCTTTACGACGCCCTCGTCGGTGATCGACTGCGGCAACGCCGGAACCGGGGTGCGCCTGCTGATGGGCGCGGCGGCCGGCTATCCGCTGACGGCGACCTTCGATGGCGACGGCTCGCTGAGAAAGCGGCCGATGAAGCGGGTCACGCGACCGCTGGCCGACATGGGCGCGGCGTTCGACTGGCAGGCGGCCGAGGATCGGCTTCCGGTGGCCCTGACCGGCGGCGCGCTGAAGGCCGTCGACTATGTGCAGACTGTGGCCTCGGCCCAGGTGAAATCGGCCATCCTGCTGGCGGGGCTGAACGCCGAGGGCGTCACCTCGGTGGTTGAGCCGGAGAAGAGCCGGGACCACACCGAGCGGATGCTGCGGGCCTTCGGCGCCGAGGTGGGCGTCGAGGGGAGGGGCGAGGGCTGGAAGGTGACGTTGAAGGGCGGTCAGGCCCTGACCGGGACGGTCGTCGCCGTGCCGGGCGATCCGTCCTCGGCGGCGTTTCCCCTGGCGGCCGGTCTGATCGTGCCGGGGTCTGAGGTCACGGTCGAGGGCGTGATGCTGAACCCGCTTCGCACCGGCCTGTTCGACACCTGGATCGAGATGGGCGCCGACCTGACCATCACCAACCGGCGCGAGGCCGGGGGCGAAGAGGTCGGCGACATCACCGCCCGCCATTCAGCCCTGAAGGGCGTGGTCGTGCCTGAGGATCGCGCCGCCTCGATGATCGACGAATATCCGATCCTGGCGGCGACGGCGGCCTTTGCGGACGGCGTCACCGTCATGCGTGGCGTGGGCGAGATGCGGGTCAAGGAAAGCGACCGGATTTCGCTGATGGTCGAGGGGCTGCGCGCCTGCGGCGTTCAGGTCGAGGAGGAGCCGGAAGGCTTCATCGTCACGGGCGCCGGCCAGGGCGGGTCCGTGCGCGGCGGCGGCCTGGTCCATACCGCCCACGATCATCGCATCGCCATGAGCCATCTGGTTCTGGGCCTGGCCGCCGAACAGCCGGTCTCGGTCGACGAGCCTGGCATGATCGCCACCAGCTTCCCCGGCTTCGTCGAGATGATGAACGGGTTGGGCGGAGATATCGGATGAGCCTGATCATCGCCGTCGACGGACCGGCCGCCTCTGGCAAGGGGACCATCGCCGCGCGCCTGGCCCAGACCTATGGCCTGCCGCATCTGGATACGGGGCTGCTGTACCGAGCCGTGGGTGCAAAGGTGCTGGCGGACGGCGGATCGCTGGATGACGAGGCCGCAGCGACGCAGGCGGCGCGGGGGCTGGATGCGACGGGCCTGTCGGACGATCCGCGCCTGACGACAGGCGAGGCGGGCGAGGCCGCCAGCCGGGTCGCCAGCTTCGCCGGCGTGCGGGCGGCTCTGCTGGAACTGCAGCAGGCGTTCGCGGCCCAGGCGGGCGGCGCGGTTCTCGACGGACGCGACATCGGCACGGTGATTGCGCCGAACGCTCAGGCCAAACTGTTCGTCACCGCGACGCCCGAGGTGCGGGCCACGCGCCGCTGGAAGCAGCTGACGGCGCGCGGATCGGACATCGCCTTTGACGCCATGCTGGCCGACATCCAGCGCCGCGACGAGCGCGACGCCGGGCGCGGAGCGGCCCCGATGATCCAGGCCGATGACGCGGTCTTGCTGGATACGACCGATCTGGGTATAGAGGCCGCCTTCGATGCGGCCCGCCGTATCGTCGAGGCGGCGCGCGCGAAACACGGTCTCTGACCCATTTCGCAAATCCAACGCTCCCACCCTCGGCCTCCGCGGGCGTTTTGATCGTTCTGAACGGCCTCGCATCCCGACGACTGATTTCATCTTTTCCCATCGCCCCGCGCGCCGCCTTTCGCTGCGTCAGGGGTCCACCTCGCGCGGGATCGTCCTTCGGTCACGCGCCACAGCCCCACTGGAAACACCAGAGCTTCATGTCTGATACTCTCAACCCCACGCGCGACGACTTCTCGGCGCTGCTCGACGAACAACTGTCGGGTCGCGACTTCGGCGAAGGCCAAGTCGTCCACGGCCGCGTCGTCGGCATCGAAAAAGACATCGTCATCATCGACGTTGGTCTGAAGACCGAAGGCCGCATCGCCATGCGCGAATTCGGCCAAGGCGACGATGGCGCCCTGCCCAAGGTCGGCGACAACGTCGAGGTTTACCTGGAGCGCGTCGAGAACGCCCTGGGCGAAGCCGTCATCAGCCGCGACAAGGCCCGTCGCGAAGAAGCCTGGACCCGTCTGGAAGTCGTGTTCGCCGAAGGCCAGCCGGTCAACGGCGCCATCGTCGGTCGCGTCAAGGGCGGCTTCACCGTCGACCTGGGCGGCGCCTCGGCCTTCCTGCCCGGTTCGCAAGTCGACATCCGTCCGGTCCGCGACGTCGGCCCGCTGATGGGCAAGGAACAACCCTTCGCCATCCTGAAGATGGACCGTCCGCGCGGCAACATCGTCGTGTCGCGTCGCGCCATCCTGGAAGAAGCCCGCGCCGAACAGCGCACGGAACTGGTCGGTCAGCTGGCCGAGGGTGAAGTCCGCGAAGGCGTCGTCAAGAACATCACCGACTACGGTGCGTTCGTCGACTTGGGCGGCATCGACGGCCTGCTGCACGTCACCGACATGTCGTGGAAGCGCGTCTCGCACCCGAGCCAGGTTCTGGCCGTCGGCGACACCGTCAAGGTCCAGATCGTCAAGATCAACCCGGACACCCAGCGTATCTCGCTGGGCATGAAGCAACTGCAGTCGGACCCCTGGGACGGCGTGGAAGCCAAATATCCGGTCGGCGCCAAGTACACGGGCCGCATCACCAACATCACCGACTACGGCGCCTTCGTGGAGCTGGAAGCCGGTGTCGAGGGCCTGGTGCACGTCTCGGAAATGTCCTGGACCAAGAAGAACGTCCACCCCGGCAAGATCGTCTCGACCTCGCAGGAAGTCGACGTCGTGGTTCTGGATGTCGACGCCTCCAAGCGCCGCATCTCGTTGGGCCTGAAGCAGGCTCAGGACAATCCGTGGGACGCCTTCGTCGCCAACAACCCGATCGGTTCGACCGTCGAGGGCGAAGTCAAGAACGCCACCGAGTTCGGCCTGTTCATCGGCCTGGACAACGACATCGACGGCATGGTGCACCTGTCCGACCTCGACTGGTCGGTGTCGGGTGAAGAGGCCATCCAACGCTACCGCAAGGGCGAGATGGTCAAGGCCAAGGTCCTGGACGTCGACGTCGAGAAGGAACGCGTCTCGCTGGGCATCAAGCAGCTGGGCGGCGATCCGATCGGTGAGGGCGACACCTATCGTCGCGGTCAGCAGATCACCGTCACCGTGACGGCGATCGAGTCGGGCGGCATCGAGGTCAAGTTCGGTGAAGACGACGCGCCGGTCACGGCCTTCGTTCGCAAGTCGGACCTGTCGCGCGACCGCAACGAGCAACGTCCGGAACGCTTCGCCGTCGGCGACCGCGTCGACGCCATGATCACCGCCGTGGACAAGGCCTCGCGCCGTGTCTCGGTGTCGATCAAGGCGCTGGAAATGAAGGACGAGCAGGAAGCCATCGAACAGTTCGGATCGTCCGATTCGGGCGCTTCGCTGGGCGACATCCTGGGCGCCGCGCTGAAGAACGCCGGCACCAAGGACTAAGGCTCAAGCCGAAGGGCATCGCGCCTTTCGGTCGCCTCGCTCAAGCAGCAGAGCGCCGCGCGCTCTGTGGTAGCGACAAAGACTGAGGGGCGGCGGGAGCAATCCCGTCGCCCTTTTCTCTATCTGACACACTGCTGTGTGCACTTCCGGACATATTTCTTGCGAATGACGCGCATCTTTGTCGGATAAGGGCTTTTTCGAGAGCCGGTCGGGGGTTAGGGTGTCGCTCTGGATCGACGGCGGGCGAAACGGCCTGTCCAAACGAGCTGGCAGGGGCGCAGATGATCAAGTCCGAACTGATCGAGAAACTTGCAGCGGAAAACACACACCTGACTCACGCCGAGGTGGAACGGCTGGTCAATGCGATCCTCAACACCATGACCTCGGCCCTGGCTGACGGCGGCCGGGTCGAGTTGCGCGGTTTCGGCGCCCTGTCGGTGCGATCGCGCCCGGCGCGCGCGGGTCGCAATCCGCGCACCGGCGAAACCGTCGACGTGCCCGCCAAGGCCGTCCCCTTCTTCAAGAGCGGCAAGGAGCTGCGCGAGCGGCTGAACGCCTCGGGCGACGCCTGATCGTCATTTAAGGATATCCTATGGGCCTGCTTTCGGAATTCCGCGAGTTCGCGGTCAAGGGCAATGTCGTGGACCTGGCGGTCGGCGTGATCATCGGCGCCGCCTTTAACGGCATTGTCAAAAGCCTGGTCGATCAGGTGGTGATGCCGCCCATCGGCCTGATCACCGGCGGCATCGATTTTTCGGAACTGGAATGGGTGCTGAGGGCCGAAAACCCGGCGACCGAGGCCGTCGAGAAGGTGGCGATCCAATACGGCGCCTTTTTGAACACCGTGATCCAGTTCCTGATCGTCGCCTGGGTCGTCTTCCTTGTGGTCAAGGGCATCAACGCCCTGCGGCGTCAGGAAGCCGCCAAGCCCGATCCGGCGCCCGCCGCGCCGACGGCGACCGAAGCGCTCCTGGCGGAGATTCGCGACGAGCTGAAGGCTCGCCCCAAGGCCTGATCTGATCAGGCCTTGGCCGCGCGGCCGCCCATAGCATTCACTTCACGCGGGTCGCGCGCGAGTGCTTTGGGCACCGGCGGCGTGCGCCAGCAGATGCCGTAGTCGCCGTCGAACGGCGTCGGCGCCCAGGCGGCCGCCAGCGCAGGATCGTCGATGATGGCGTGGCAATGTCCCCAGCCGCCTTCGCGCCGCGCTGTCTTCGCCAGATCGCCCAACTGCGCCAACAGACGCGATGTCACCATCTGCAACCGCACCTTGGCGGCCCCCAGCGCGCGGGCGTTGTCGATCAACGCCTGGGTAAGCAGCCCAATCGCCTCGGGCTCCGTCTCCAGCGCGATCAGATCGACAATATCCAGATAGGGCGGCTCGATCAGACTGGTCTTGGTTATCTGCGCCATGGCCATCCCGACGATGCGGCTATCCCTGACATAGGCCAGCATGACCGGCGGCAGGGTCAGGTCGGGGTCCGCCAACCGCCAGCGCAGAATTTCTGGACTGCGATCCGCCAGCAGGCGCTCTTCTTGCGACAGCTGGCGCCAGAAGTCCGCATAGGGCGAGACGTCCGACAGATCGCACAGCATGATCACCCCAGCCGGCAGGCTCAGCAGTGTCTGGCGAAACACGCGCCCGTTCAGCAGCCGCTCGCCCAGACGCGCGGCGGTCTCGGCGGAGGTGCGGCCCAGCAACAGGCGCAGACCTCGACCTTGAACGCAGGCCAGACGATCAGTGATCCACGACAGCTTCAGCCCATGGGTCTGGACCGGCCACGGCTTCATGTCGAACAGGCCGTACAGCGGCGCCGAGCGCGCATTGGCGTTGAAGGTGTAGCGGGCGAAAAGCCCTGGCTGTTTCAAAAAGGTGCGGATCAGCGGGCGGCTGGCGCCCTTCTGGCTGGGCGGGACAATGATCGAAAAGCCGGTGGCGCCGAAGTGGTCCTGGGCGCCGTGACGAAAACGCTGGATGAAGTTCCCCAGCATGGCCACGGCCTTGTCATTCTCGTCGGCCACGACCCAACCGGCGGGCGCGCCCATCGCCAAACGCGCCGGATTGGCCTCGAGCCAGCGCCATCCGGCCGGCGACCGCTCGGGCCAGCCGACCTGACGATGCAGCCGGTTCAGCGCCTCATGGTCGAGAGCCGCGATCGGTCTGACAGACATCTGGCGCGCCTTCCCATTATGAAACCGCGTGCGTTTCTGATGAACGACCTAGCAGGATATGCGCCATCGAACATCACCTAAGGTTGTTTTTCGCTTTCCTTGCGCACCGCGTGACCGCCCCCGCGACAGCCTTAACACTTGTTCGGATTTGCCCGCTGTGCTGGGTATGCGCCTTTCGCGCGCCCGATAAGCGGCGCGGCAGTTGGGAGTGAGCCGTTGACAGCGACGGATGGGGGGGCGCTCGCGCCTCGCAAGACTTTCTTGGGACACCCTCGGGGGCTGGTGATCCTGTTCTTCACCGAAATGTGGGAGCGGTTTTCCTACTACGGCATGCGCGCCCTGCTGGTGCTGTATCTGACGCAGCACTTCCTGTTCGGGCCGGCCGAGGCTCAGGGCATCTACGCCGCCTACGCAGCCCTCGTTTATCTGATGCCGGTCCTCGGCGGCCTGATTGCAGACCGCTATCTCGGATCGCGCAAGGCCGTCATCATCGGCGCAGTGCTCTTGGTGCTGGGCCACTTCACCATGGCCTTCGAAGGCACGGGCGGTCGCGAACGGCTGACCATCGGCGACACGACCTATGAGCTGCAGGTCGAGGGCCGTGACCAAAACCGCCGCATCTTCGCCGTGAACGGGGACGAACGGGTTCAGGTCGCCATATCGCCCGAAGGCGTATCCGCCGTCGGCGCCGAACCCTCCGCCGCGAATGCCGCCGATGTCGCGGCAGTCGCCACGGGTGCGGCGATCGGCGCCCAGCCGACGGGCGCGCTCGATCCAGCGACGGCCGCCGCGCCCCAAGCCGCCGCCAGGTCGGGCTTCCCGGCCTTCACCGCGACCGGCGCCTATAAGCTGGAGACCACGCGCGATCTGGCGCTTGGCGAGCCGGTGCTATTCCTCGCGCTGGCCCTGATTATCGTGGGTGTGGGCTTCCTGAAGGCCAATATCTCCACGGTCGTCGGCGCACTCTATGAAGAGAACGACCCGCGGCGCGACGGGGGCTTCACCATCTTCTACGTGGGGATCAACCTCGGTTCGTTCCTGGCGACCATCGCCTGCTCCTATCTCGGCATCAAATACGGCTGGGCCTACGGCTTCGGCCTGGCCGGTATCGGAATGCTGTTCGGCCTTTTGACCTTCGTCCTGGGCCAGCCGTGGCTCGAGGGCCGCGGCGCGCCGCCGGTCCCCGTCCAAGGCCGCTCGATCCTTGGTGTGCCGCTCGTGCCCTTCTTCTGGATCGCCGGTATTGTCGCCGTCATCCCGACTTGGCTGCTGATGCAGCGGCATGAGATCATCGAGACGGCCCTACCTTGGATCGCGGGCGTGATCTTCGCCGCAGTGGTGGGCTTCACCGTCTTCCGGCTGAAGGGCGCCGAGCGATCGCGCATGCTGGTCGCCCAGGTGCTGATCTTCTTCTCCGTGCTGTTCTGGGCCCTGTTCGAACAGGCCGGGTCGTCCCTGACCCTGTTCGCAGATCAGTCCACCCAGATGCCGTCATGGTTCAACGCCGCCATGACCCAGACCTTCAACCCCGGCATCATCGTTCTGGGCGGGCCGATCATCGCCGCCTTGTGGGTTTGGTTGGGCAAACGCAAGCTGGAGCCGTCGACCCCGGTCAAGTTCTCCTTCGGCCTTGTCTTCGTGGGCCTGGGCTTCTTGGTGCTGACCTGGGCAGCGGCGACGCAGGCCAACGACGCTTTCCGGGTGCCGTTGATCTTCCTGTTCCTGACCTACTTCTTCCACACGATCGGCGAGCTGTGCCTGTCGCCGGTCGGCCTTTCGATGATCACCAAACTGTCGGTGGCGCGGGTGGTCGGCATGATGATGGGGGTCTGGTTCCTGTCCAGCTCGGTCGCCCACATCGTCGCCGGTATTATCGCCAAGGCGACGGCGACCGACACGGTCGCCGGGGTCGTCACCAGCCCCGAACTGGCGCTCCAGACCTACGGCTCGATCTTTGGAACCATCGGCTGGACGGGCGTCGGCGTCGGCGTCTTCCTGCTGCTGATCTCGCCCCTGCTCAAAAAGGGTATGGCCGGGATCCACTGATCCGCAACAAACCAACGGAAAAGCCCCGGCGGAGCGATCCGCCGGGGTTTTTTGCTGCGTGAAGTCCGGCCTCAGAAGGTCTTGCGGACCCGCAGGGAGACGAAGGTGCGGGGGTCGATGGAACGGTCCTCGACGAAGGCGACGGTGCGGGGATCGCGCGTGGCGTAGACCGTGCGGCGCATGGTGAAGTCGTCCCACAGGTTCAGCTGGGCGCGCAGCGACAGGGTCGGGCTGGGCTTGTATTCGACGAAGGCCTCCAGATAGTCGGCCCCACGCCATTGGAAGGTCTGGTCCGGATCATAGGTCGCCTGGCCCAGACGCGGCAGCCAGTTGATCCCCCACTGGGTCTTCCACGAGGTGATGTCTTGTTGAAAGCCGACGTTGGCCTGGCTGGGGCGCACGCCCGAGATGCGGCGGTCCTCGCCCGTCGTCGGGTCGGTGACGCTGGTCTTGTTCCAGTCGTTCTTGAAGGTGAAGCGGGCGCCCGAAATCCCGACCTTGTCCAGCGGCACCACGACGTTCAGCGACAGCTGATCCAGCGTTCCGTCGCCGATGTTGCCGGTCGCCGACAGGCCGCCGGGCAGGGGCAGGCGGTCGATCACGTCGATGATGCGGTCGTGGCGATAGCCGATCGAGACCACGCCCTCGCCCCAGAAGCGGCGCTCGTAGGACAGTTCGGAAATCCAGCGCTGTTCCGGCTCCAGATCGACGTTGCCGCCGAACACCGTGCCGTCGTCCAATTCGGCCGAGGCGGCGAAGTCGCCGAAGTCCAGCTGACCCAGTTCACGCTCGAAGCGGAAGCGCAACTGATTGTTCGCCATCGGCGTCCAGGTCGCCAGCAGGCGCGGCTTGGCGAAGAAGAAGCTCTTTTCCTGATCCGCATCGCCCGACTGGCTGATGGTCGAAGCTTCCAGGCGCACGCCGCCTTCCAGCGTCAGCTTCGGATTGATCCGCCAGGTCGCCTTGCTGAAGGCTTCGCCGCGCGTCTCCTCGACCTTGACCGAGGCGCTGGGCAACGGCACGTCGACGCCGCCGACCGTGAAGGCCTGGTTCACGTCCAGCATGTTGTAGGCGATCTCGGCGCCGGCCTCGATCGTCAGGGCAGGGGAGCGTTCGTGACGCACCAGGGCGCGCAGGATGGATTCCGACGAATCGCCGTTGGACTTGAACTGCTGCTCCGGCGCCGCTGTTCCGTTCAGGGTCTCATTGCTGCCCGAAACGCTGTCGAAGCTGGAGAACTCGTGGATCAGGCGGGTCTCCAGGGTCCAGCGCGGGTTCAGGGTGCGGGTCCAGGTCAGGCCCAGCTCGCCGGAGTCCCCGTCTTCGGCATAGTCGCTGCGGCGCAGGGAGGTCGGCGATGAAAGCTCGGTCCAGTTCTGATAGTCGTTCAGACCATAGCGGGCGGTGCCTTCCAGCTTTCCGCCGAACAGCGGGCCGGTGTAGTTGCCGCGAATGCTTTGGCCGCCCCCCCAGCCGTCGTTCTCGTAACGCTCGTCGCGGATGACATCGCCGGCGGCGTTGCGACGGACCGACCGGCCGACGCCGTTGGAATCGCTGGATCCCATGCCGTCCGATAAGGTCACGCCCCAGCTGCGGTCACCCTTCTTCTGCGTGAACTGATAGGAGCCGCCATAGATGTCATGGCCGCCTTCGAACAGCATGGCGTTCCAGGTCAGGATCGACTGGCGGCTGTCGGTCGTTTTCAGGATGACGTTCACGACGACGGAATAGCCCTGCATATCGATGCCCGGCGCACCGCCCCGGATCAGTTCGATGCGCTCGACCTGATTGGCCAGTGTCCGGCCCAGGACGTTCGAACCCGAGTCGTTCTTGGAGGCCGGGCGGTTGTTGTTGATCAGCACATTGCCGACCGCCCCTTCGAAACCGCGCGCGCCCGATCCGTTGTCGATGGAGAAGCCGGGGACGCGGTTGACCATGTCCAGCGCCGTATTGGGGCGCTGGGCGGCGAAGAAGTCCGGCGTGAAGACCAGCACGCCGCGCTGGCTGGCGTCGGCCAGGGGCGTCTGGTTGGTCGGGCCGGTCGGCACGGGGGCCTCGGCGACTTGCGGCTTGTCGGCAGCAAAGGCGACGCCGGCGGTGATAAGCAGGGCGGTGCTGGCCAGCAGCAGGGTCTTTGTCATTGGTCTTCCCCTCGGGTGTTGGCGAGAGGTGTGCCGATCCGGCGCGTTCATCTCCAGTTACAAGGCCGCAAGGTGGATTAAATCGGCGACATCATTACAGCGATTTCATTACACCAGTGCCAGTAATGAAGTTTACAGCGATGTAATGATCAGACGCTCTTCTTCTCTATTGCTTTTACTTGCCGCGATGGCGCTGACGACCGCGCCTGCCGTCGCGCAGGACGCGCCTTCGGACGCCGTCGAAGATATCGTCGTCACCGCCCGCCGGATCGAGGCGCCGATGTGGGAGGTGCGACGCGGTGACAGCGTTCTGATCCTGGTCGGATCGATCGACGGTTTGCCCAGGAAGATGGAGTGGCGCACCGACGCTCTCATCTCTGCGGTTGATCGTGCCGACCGCGTCTTGTTTCCCGTGGAGGGGCGCGCCTCGTTGGCCGACGTGGGCCGGCTGATCTGGCGGTTTCGGACGCTGACCCGGTTGCCGAACGGGCGCACCAGCGCGGACTATCTGTCCCCAGACCTCGAGGCGCGGGTCGAAAGCCTGACAGGCGAAGGCCCGACCCGCGACAGCATGCTGATCCTGTCGGGTGATCTGATGGAACTGGGCGGTTATAGCAGCGGAGGCCGTCCGGTGTCCGGCCTGGTCCGTCAGGCAACGCGCGCCAATCGCACTCCCGCTGAACCCGTCGGCATCTTCAGGGGTGACGAGCTGATCGAAAAGGTTCTGACGACGCCGCCCGAACGTTATCTCGACTGCATCGAGGCTGCGGCGACGGCGGCCGAGGCCGGGGTCGAGGCGGGCGCGCAACGTGCGGAGAACTGGCGTCTGCGCCGGATCCCGGCGGTGTTGGATTCGCCCTTGGAAAAGGCGGCGACGGCCTGTTCCTACTGGTCGGTGATGGCCCAGGCGGACGATCTGCGTCGGATATGGAATACGGCGGTGGACAAGGCGCTGGCCGAGGACGGGGTCACCGTCGCTATCGCGCCCTTGCGGCTGTTGGCCGAGCCGAACGGCGTACTGGATCGGCTGGAGGCGGAGGGGCTGGAACCGATCGGTCCCGACTGGCGCCCCTCCGCCTCCGCTCAATCTGCCGCTAGGCCTTAGTTGCGATTCGGAACGGCGTCGCGCGCGGCGTCGCCGATGTTCTCGGCGGCATTGCCGACGCTTTCGGCCGCGCCGGCGACGGCGTTGGATTCGATCGCGTCGTTGCGGTTCATGTTCATCAGGAAGTAGCCGATCACGAGCACGGCCAGCAGGCCGACGATCAGGGCGACGATGGCGCCCATGCCGCTGCCGCTGCGGCGTTCGACGACGGTCGTCGGGGCGGCGCTGCTTTCGCTGATGCGCTCGACGCGGCCATCGGGATGTTCGACGGTACGTTCGGTGGTCATGGTGTGTCCTCTCCAGTGATGGCGGGGAAACACCCTTGATGGCGATACGGTTCCGCTGGCCTAGACGGCCGTACCGCCGACCGTCAGACCGCCGATCTTCAAACTGGGCTGGCCGATGCCGACGGGCACGCCCTGTCCGGCCTTGCCGCAGACGCCGACGCCCGGATCGAAGGCGAAGTCGTCGCCGACCATCTTAATCTTGGTCAGGGCCGTGGCCCCATCGCCGATCAGGGTCGCGCCGCGCACCGGTGCGGTGATCACCCCGTCCTCGATCAGATAGGCCTCATTGCACTGGAAGACGAACTTGCCGTTGGTGATGTCCACCTGGCCGCCCGAGAAGTTGGCGGCGTAGAGGCCGCGCTTCGTATTGGCGATCATGTCGGCCTTGGAATCTTTACCGCCCTCCATGAAGGTGTTGGTCATGCGCGGCATCGGCATATGGGCGAAGGACTGGCGCCGGCCGTTGCCGGTTGCGGCGACGCCCAGCTGCCGCGCCGACAGCCGGTCGTGCATCAATCCGACCATGATCCCGTCCTCGATCAGCACGGTGCGCGAGGTGGGCGTGCCCTCGTCATCGACAGACAGCGATCCGCGCCGTCCGGCGATCGAGCCGTCATCGACCACGGTGACGCCGGGGGCGGCGACCCGTTGGCCCATCATGCCGTTGAAGACCGACGATCCCTTACGGTGGAAGTCGCCCTCGAAGCCGTGGCCGATGGCCTCATGCAGCAGCACGCCGGGCCAGCCGGCGCCCAGGACCACGTCCATCTCGCCCGCCGGGCAATCGACGGCGTCCAGATTGACCAGGGCCTGACGCAGGGCCTCGTCCACCTGGGCCTGCCAGCGTTCGGGCGCGACCCAGGCCTCGAAGCCGGCCCGGCCGCCTGCGCCGGACGAGGCGCTCTCGCGCTTGCCGTTCTGCTCCACGGTGACGGAGACGTTCAGACGGACGAGGGGGCGAACATCGCGCACCGCCCGTTCGTCGGCGCGCAGGATCTCGATGGCGCGGCGTTCGCCGATCAGGGAGGCGGACACCTGAACCACGCGCGGATCACGGGCGCGCGCCCAGGCGTCGATCTCGGCCAGCAGGGCGATCTTGTCGGAGAAGGCGGGCGAGGCGAGCGGATCGACCTCGCCATACAGTTTCTGATTGGTGGCGCGGGGCCCTTCGGCGACCCGGGCCTCATGCCCCTGTTTGGCCAGGGCGGCGCTGTCGGCGGCGCGACGCAGGGCGGCGGCCGAGATCTCGTTGGCGTGGGCGTACCCGGCGGTCTCGCCCGCCACGACCCGCAGGCCGAAGCCCTCGGTGGCGTCATAGGCGGCGGACTTCAGCCGGCCGTCGTCGAACACCAGGCTTTCGCTCTCGGACCGCTCCAGGAACAGTTCGCCGTCGTCGGCGCCGGCCAGGGCCGTCTTCAGGATCGACAGGGCTTCATCGGTATCGACGCCGGCGGCGTCGAGGATGGGCGGCGGGGAGGCGTGAACGGTCATGGCCTGTAGGTAGGGACTGAAGGCCGTTTCGTCACCTGCCCCGACGCGTGAAACCGCCGATCAGTCCAGCGGCTGGGGCCGCGTCACCACCGGACCGTCGGGATCGCTGCTCGACGGGCGTGCCGCGGTCGGGGCGGGCGTCGGGGCCGTCGGCACGATCACCAGCGGCTCGGTCGTGACGGTCGGCGCCGGCGTGGACGGCGCCGGGGTGGTGGTCGTGGGCGCCCGCGTCGTCGGTTGCGTCGTTGCGGCCGGCGTCTGGTTCTGGGCCGGGGTCTGCGTGCGGGGGGCGGCCGTCGTCGAACGCGGCATCGTCGTTGCAGGCGCGGAAGCGGCAGGGGCGGGCGGCGTCGCGGGGGTCGTCGCAGCGGGCGCGGGCTGTTCGGTCGCGACGACAGGGGCGGCGTCGGCAGGAATCGTATCGGCCGGCGGGGCGGTCAGAGGCGCATCGGCGGCGACGGCGGGCGTGAACGTCGTCGGGGTCGAGGCGGGACGCATCGCGAACCACAGGCCGCCTCCGGCGACCAGCAGGGCGACGACCCCGACCCCGACATAGAGCGGCAGGCGCGAGGTCTTGGCGGGCGCACGGGCCAAGCTGGGCGTGATCGGCGCAGCCGCAGGCGCGATGGCGGGTCTGGCCGCGACCGCTGGGGCGGCGACGACAGGTTCGGACGCGACCGGCTTCGGCGCAGGGGCGGGCGTTGTCTCGGGCGCGGGCAGGGGGCGCACGGTCAGATCGGGTTGAGCGGCCGGCGTCGGCTGCGGCCTGGGCTGCGGCGGCGTTGGAGCCTGGGGTTGAGACTGTGGCTGGGCGGGGCGCGCCGTCGGGATCAGCGAACCGCCCAGGATGCTTGCCCCCTGCGGACGGGGCGCGGGACGCGGCGCCGGATTGGCGGGCGTCGTCTGACCCTTGGCAGGCGCGACGCCGGAGGCCAGGCTCTGGGTGTGGATCGAGGCCTGCTGCTGTTGCGGCGTGGGCTTGCGCGGCGGCGGATTGGGAATGCGGTCCAGCGGATTGGGCGCGACCGGCACCGGCCCGACGTGGAAGGTCGTCGCGGGCATACGCCCCCAGGTCACCGGCTTGCGGGCGAAGGGCTGGGGCGGGGTCTTCTGGTCGTCGGACATGGTCTTCTCAATCGCTGGCGATCTGGCCCGTTTCGTGACGGATCAGTTCTTGAGCCGATAGCCGGTCTTGAACATCCACATGACGATGCCAAGGCAGACGGCGAAGAAGCCCAGGGTGGCGGCGACGCTGACGCCGATGGCCACATCCCCCTGACCATAAAAGGCCCAGCGGAAGCCCGAGATCAGATAGACCACCGGGTTGAATAGTGTCACCGTGCGCCAGCCGTCCGGCAGCATGTCGATGGAATAGAAGGCGCCGCCCAGGAAGGTCAGGGGCGTCACGACCAGCATCGGGATCATCTGGAGCTGCTCGAACCCATTGGCCCAGACTCCAATGATGAAGCCGAACAGGCTGAAGGTCACCGAAATCAGGACCAAGAAGGCCATCATCCAAACTGGATGCAGGATCTGCAGCGGCACGAAGAAGGCCGCCGTCGCCAGAATAATCAGCCCCAGCACCGCCGACTTGGTCGCCGCCGCGCCGACATAGGCCAGCACGATCTCCAGCGACGACACCGGCGCCGACAGGATCTCGTAGATCGTCCCGGTGAACTTGGGGAAGTAGATGCCGAACGAGGCGTTGAAGATCGACTGTGTGAACAGGCTGAGCATGATCAGCCCCGGCACGATGAAGGCGCCGTATGGCACGCCGTCCACCTGCTGCATCCGGCTGCCGATCGCGCCGCCGAAGACGACGAAATACAGGGCCGTGGTGATGACCGGCGTGACCACGCTCTGCCACAAGGTGCGCAGCGCACGCGCCATCTCGAAACGATAGATGGCCCAGACGCCGTATCCGTTGAAGGTCATGCCGCGGCTCCGTTCTGGTGGACCAGGCTGACGAAGATGTCTTCCAGCGAGCTCTGGCGGGTGTTCAAGTCCTTGAAGCCGATGTTCAGCGCCTCAAGCCGGCGGATCAGCGACGGCACGCCCGTGTCGTCGGCGTTGGCGTCGAAACTGTATTCCAGCTCGCCGCCCTCGTTCTTCAGCGTCAGGTCCCAGTCGGACAGGTCGGCGGGCAGGGCGCCCAACGGCTCGATCAGGTTCAGCGTCAGGGTCTTCTTGCCCAGCTTCTTCATCAGGGCCGACTTCTCCTCGACCAGGATCAGCTCGCCTTTCAGGATCACGCCCACTCGGTCGGCCATCTCCTCGGCCTCTTCGATGTAATGGGTGGTCAGGATGATGGTGACGCCCCGCTCGCGTAGCTTTCTGACCATGGCCCACATGTCGCGGCGCAGCTCGACATCGACCCCGGCGGTCGGCTCGTCCAGGAACAGAATGTCCGGCTCGTGGCTCAGGGCCTTGGCGATCATCACCCGCCGCTTCATTCCGCCCGACAGGGTCATGATCTTGGCGTCGCGCTTGTCCCACAGCGACAGGTCCTTCAACACGCCCTCGATAAAGGCGGGGTTCGGCGCCTTGCCGAACAAGCCCCGGCTGAAGGTCACGGTGGCCAGCACGGTCTCGAAGGCGTCGGTGGTCAGCTCCTGCGGCACCAGACCGATCTTGGTGCGGGCGGCGCGGAAGTCGGACTGGATGTCATGGCCGTCGGCGACCACCGTCCCGGTCGTGGGCGTGACGATGCCGCAGACGATGGAGATCAGCGTGGTCTTGCCCGCGCCGTTCGGGCCGAGCAGTGCGAAAATCTCGCCCTTGTTGATCGTCAGGTCGATGCGCTTCAGCGCCTGATGCCCTGACTTGTAGGTCTTCGTCAGGCCGTCGATCGCGATTACGGGCATGGGCGTTCCTCTCCGGCGGACGCGGCGGCGCGGGGCGGGTGTGGCGGCAATATGGCGTGGGTGGTCGCCGACTCAAGGGGCGCCAAGTCGTTGTTAACCCGATTGTCGCACGGTCAGGCCAGAGTCGAGTTTTGGCAGGAGCTTTCGTGCCGTCCCTGTCCGCCGTCCACCACGCCGCTCTGAAGGCGCTTGTCGAGGCGTGTCCCGATGCGTCGCTGGCGACGCTGGGCGCGGCGGTGGCGGCGCTGAAGGGCGACAAGGCGGGCGAGCTGGCGCTCATCGTCGCCGAACAGTCACGCGATCGCACGCGCCGCGACACCGCCTTTGGACCCTTGTTGCCCCTGTTCCAATCCCGCGCGGACGGCGTGCCGGCCCTGGTCTTTCCCCATCATGTTTTGAGGCGGGTCTGGCGCGAAGCCGTGCAGGGAGAGGAGGATTTTCTGCCGCTTTTGGATGGCGCGGTCACAGTCGACGGCGAATGGACCCTGGCCGCCGACCGGCTGTGCGCCAAGGCGGCGGCGGTGCTGCGCGACCGGCCTGGCGACGTCTGGCCCGACTTCCAGCCGCCCGCCGACGACCAGCCTCCGTCGACTCCGGTCGAACTGGCGGGCTGTTTCGATCTGACGCCTCTGGTCCGCAGCGCCCTGCCGCGCCTGCCCGTCTGGCTGGAACGCCCTGACGACAATCAGCTGGCGGGGCTTAGGCTGCTGATGTCGGACTGTATGACGATGTCGCCGGACGGTGGACGGCGCATGATCGACATCCTGTTCGCCCATGTGGCGGACGCCGAGCGGATGCTGCGGGTCGTGACGCGAACCAGCCGCCTCGCCGACCGTGAGATCACCCTCAGCCATTCTGATATGGGCGTCTTCGTCGAGCGGCTGCTGACCTCCGTGCAGGCGCGGGTGCAAAAGATCGCCGCCGTCGTCCGTACGCCGCTGGGAGAGACGGCGATGCTGGGTGTGGTGGACGACGTCAACTGGTGCGCCGGCGTGCTGGCCGAGATGGACCTGACCCTTCAGGTGCGGCCGGATTCCAGCTGGGGCAGGGCGGCGCGGATGGCGCGGGTCCAGGTTTCGGGTCAGTTGTCAGGCCTGATGAAGTCCGCCTCCAGCGCCGTCCACGCCGCCCTGCCGATGAAGCGCCGGGTCATCACCGGGCGCATGACCCGCATGTCGCCCTGGCTTGAGGCGCCGGCCGAGGGCGAACCGATCGAGGCGGCGGCGGCCCTGCTGGCGGCGGTGGCGGCCCTGCGCGGGGCGGCCGTCACCTTCGGCTGCGAGGCGGATCGGTCGGGAATGAAGGCCGAACTGACCGACTATCTGTCCACCTGGTCCAATGAAGCGCTCGACAGCGTGTCGGACGGAGAGGCTGAGAATCCCGATCATGTGCTGCTTCTGATCGGGGTGGCGGCGCGGTTCCTGACCGTGATCGAGGCGCTGGAGGCGGCGCGCGCGGTCAGGCGACGCGCGGCCTCGGCGGAAATGGCGCGGCTGGGCTGAAACGACGCCTCGCCCGACGTTCGCGGATGGGTTAGACGGCGAGGATGATCGTCTTCTGGATAATGACGGGACTGGCGGCGGCCCTGGCCGCCCTGCTGGTGCTGACCGGCGCGCGACGCGGAGCGGATCCGGCGTCGGGGGCCGAAACCCAGGCCGGCTCGCGCGAGATCGAGGAACTGGATCGGTTGAAGTCGCGCGGCCTGCTGGACGAGGCGGCCTATGCGGGCGCGCGCGCCGAGGCGGGGCGGCGGCTTCTCGCCGTTTCGGCGACCATGACCCCGGTGGCCGGCGCCCGTGATCGGTTCTGGGTGCTGGGCGGGATCGGCGTGACCGTCGCGGCCGCCCTGGGCCTCTATGTCTTCACCGGCTCGCCCGGCCTGCCGGATCAGGCTTATGAGCGGCGCGTCGACGACTGGGCGGCCAATCTGGATCGGCTGGAGCCGGCGCAATTGGCGGCGGTAACCGCGCGGGTCGTTCAGGAGCGGCCCAAGGATCGGCAGGCGCTGGCCATGCTGGGCGCGGCCCGGTTCGCCGCCGGCGATCCGCTGGGCGCGGCCTCCGCCTTTCGCCGTCTGATCGCTCTGGACCCCCGTGACGCCCAGGCTTGGGCGCGGCTGGGCGAAAGCCTGGTCGTCGCCAACGACAACCAGATCGGCGGCGACGCCGACGCCGCCTTCCGCGAGGCCTTGAAACTGGACCCCGACCAGCTCGGCGCGCGCTTCTTCCTGGGCGAGGCCGCGTTGCGGCGCGGTGACGCCGCCGGGGCCCGCACCCTGTGGTCGCCCCTGATCGCCGCGCTCGACCCGGCCGATCCGCGCCGTCTGGATCTGGAACGCCGACTGCCGAAGGACGGCGCGCAATGACGCGTTGGTCCTGCGCGACGACGGCGGTATATGCCGCCGGTCCGTCCCTGGAGTCCGGAATGTCCCTCGCATGAGCTGGCTGCCTAAATCGCCGAAGGCGCGTCGCCGCCTGTGGGTCGTCGCCGCCGTCGCGCCGATCCTAGCCTTGGCGGTCGGCCTGTCGCTGTGGGCGATGCAGGACAGCGTGACCTTCTTCTATTCGCCGTCCGAGGCCACCGCCGACAAGGCGCCGGAGGGCCGCAACATCCGCCTGGGCGGTCTGGTCGAGGCCGGCAGCGTGCAAAAGACCGGCGACGGCGTGGTCGCCTTCGTCGTCACCGACAACGCCGCCACGACCCGCGTCGTCTATCACGGGGACCTGCCCGACCTGTTCCGCGAAGGGCAGGGGATCGTGGCGCAAGGGGCCTTCGGCGCCGACCGCACCTTCCACGCCAGCCAGGTCCTGGCCAAGCACGACGAGAACTATATGCCGCGCGAGGTCGCCGACCGTCTGAAGGAAAAGGGCGAGTGGCGGCCGGACGGCCCCGAAACGCGCTCAAGCAGGCCGCAGGCCGATAGCGCGCCGACGCGCCTATGATCGCCGAGCTTGGGGCCTTCGCCCTGGCGCTGGCGCTGGCGCTGTCGATACTTCAAACGGGGCTTTCGGCGGCCGGGCGCGCGCGGCGCAGCCCGGTCTTGGCCGGGGCCGCCCAGGGCGCGGCGTTGGCGGCGGCGGCGGCGGTCGCGCTCAGTTTCGTAGCCCTGATCTACGCCTTCGTGGTGTCGGACTTTTCGGTCTCCAACGTCGCGGCCAACAGCCACACCGACAAGCCGATGCTCTACAAGGTCGCCGGCGCCTGGGGCAGCCACGAAGGCTCGCTTCTGTTGTGGTGTCTGGTGCTGACCGTCTTCGGCGGGGCGCTGGCGCGGGCGCGCGGCCTGCCTTTCGGGCTGAAGGCCTCGGCCGTGGCCGTGCAGGGCGCGCTGGGGTCGCTGTTCCTCGCTTTCGCCGTCTTAACCTCCAGCCCCTTCACCCGCCTGGACCCCGCGCCGTTCCAGGGCGCGTCGCTGAACCCGCTGTTGCAGGATCCGGCGTTGGCCGTGCATCCGCCGCTGCTCTACGCCGGCTATGTCGGGTTCTCGGTCTGCTTCTCCCTGGCCGTCGCGGCCTTGATCGAGGGGCGGGCGCAGACCGCCTTCTGGCCGGCCTGGGGGCGCTGGGTCCGACCCTGGGCGCTGGCCAGCTGGGCCTTCCTGACCGTCGGCATCACCCTGGGCTCCTTCTGGGCCTATTATGAACTGGGCTGGGGCGGCTGGTGGTTCTGGGACCCGGTCGAGAACGCCTCCTTCATGCCCTGGCTCGCCGGCGCGGCCCTGTTGCACAGCGCGGTCGTGACCGAGAGGCGCGGCGCGCTGGCGGGCTGGACCGTGTTTCTGGCCCTGCTGGCCTTCACCTTCTCGATGCTGGGCGCCTTTCTGGTGCGGTCGGGCGTGCTGACATCCGTCCACGCCTTCGCCGTCGATCCCCAGCGCGGGCTGATGCTGCTGGCCATTCTCGGCGTCACGGCCGGCGCCGCCTTCGCCCTGTTCGCCTGGCGCGCGCCGCAGCTGAAAGGCGGGGGCCTGTTCGCGCCGGTCAGCCGCGAGGGGGCGCTGGTCCTGAACAATCTGTTCCTGACGGCGGCGGCCGCGACCGTCTTGCTGGGCACCCTCTATCCGCTGATTTTGGAAGCGGCGTCCGGCGCGACCATCTCGGTCGGCCCGCCCTATTTCGCCGCCACCTTTACCCCGCTGATGATGGTCGCCTTCCTGATCCTGCCAGCCGGCCCGCTGCTGGCCTGGAAGCGGGGCGATCTGCCCGGCGCGATGCAGCGTCTGGCCGTCGTGGCGGGTCTGGCGATCCTCGGCGCCCTGGCGGCCTACGCCCTGTGGGAGCCCAGGAAGGCCTTCGCCGCCGCCTGCATCGGCCTGGGTCTGTGGCTGATCCTGGGATCGCTGTCGGAAGTCGCCGAACGCGCCCGCCTGTTCCGCGCCTCGATGGCCGAGACGCTGCGCCGACTGAAAGGGCTGCCGCTGGGCGCCTGGGGCATGACCCTGGCGCATCTGGGTCTGGGCGTCTTCATTCTTGGGGCGGTAGTCGAGACGGGTTTCAAGGCCGAGGCCGCCCGCGCCGTCTCGCTGGGTCAGAGCGTGTCCGCCGGCCCCTGGACGGTGACCCTGGACGACGTGCGCGTCGTCGAGGGGCCGAACTATCTGGCCGAGCAGGGCCGACTGACCGTGCGCGCCACGAACGATCAGGGCCGCGCCAGCACCGTGACGGCCGAGCGCCGCTTCTTCCCTGCCGGCGGTCAGACCACGACCGAGGTCGGGCTCGATTTCCGGGGACTGGACGACGTCTATGTCGTGATCGGCGAACGGGCGGGCAGTCCCGAACAGCCGGCCTGGGTCGTGCGTCTTTACTGGAATCCCTGGGCGCGACTGATCTTTCTGGGGCCGATGATCATGGCGCTGGGCGGGGTGCTGTCGCTGCTGGATCGTCGTCTCAGGCTCGGGATCGGCGCACGCCGGCGCAAGACCGCATGAGGCGCCTGGCGATTCTGTTGGCCGCGCCGCTCATGGCGCTGATGCTGACGGCGGCCGAGCCGCCCGCCGCACCGGACCGTCCTCTGGCCGATGCGACTCAGGAAGCCCGCGCCCAGGCCCTGTTCAAGGATGTGCGCTGCGTCGTCTGCCAGCACGAGGCCATCGCCGACAGCCCAGCGGGCGTCGCCGGCGACATGCGCCGCCTGATCCGCGAGGAGATCGCCGCCGGCGCGTCGGATCAGGCCGTGCGCGACGATCTGGTGCGGCGGTTCGGCGACTATGTGCTGTTCACGCCGCCGGTCCGAGTGGGGACCTGGTTGCTGTGGTTCGGCCCGTTCGCCCTTTTGCTGCTGGCCGTCGCCGTTTTGGCCCTGCGCGCACGCCGTCGTCCGCTCGAGGCCGTTCCCCTAACGCCCGAAGAGGAACGCCGGCTGGACGAAGTTCTACGAAACGAGAAGCTTCGCCGCGATCCTGACGCAACCTCGCCTCACGACGGGCGCTAGTCGAGATCAACGATCGGCGGTCGGGATTGGCGCAAAGCCGGTTCGGCCTATATCAATCGCGAAACCGGCGCCCGTCTGGCGCTGGACAAGAGGATCGCAAGGACCACGATGCTGAAGCGCAAGGAGTTCATTCTCGGGGCCGCGGCCGGCCTGACCCTGGCGGCGGCGGCGACCGCCGGCGGCGTCATCACCTGGCCCGGCGCGCACGCGGAACCGCAGGCGGTGAACCGGATCACCCCGGTCCCGGCCAACGGCGACGCCTTCACGCCCCCGCCGGGCGCGCCGAGCAGCTTTGCGACCATCTTCGACCAGGTCTCGCCCGCCGTCGTTCAGATCGACGTGACGGTCAAGGTGGACCAGCCCCAGGGCGGCGCCTTCCAGATCCCCGGCCTGCCGTTCCAGTTCGTGCCGCCCCAAGGCCGCGGCGGTCAGGGCGATAGCGAGCCGCAGACGACCCAGGGCGCCGGTTCGGGCTTCTTCATCTCGCAGGATGGCTTCATCGTCACCAACAACCACGTCGTCGCCGACGCGACCGAGATCAAGGTCAAGATGTCGGACGGTCGCGAGTTGCCGGCCCGCCTGATCGGCCGCGATCCCGGCACCGACCTGGCGGTGATCAAGGTCGAGGGCAACGACTTCAAATACGTCAGCTTCGAGGAAACGGCCGAGCCGCGCGTGGGCGACTGGGTCATCGCCATCGGCAACCCCTTCGGCCTGGGCGGCACCGCCACGGCGGGCATCGTCTCGGCCAAGGCCCGCGACATCGATCCGTCGGGCTACAACGACTACATCCAGATCGACGCCGCCATCAACCGGGGCAACTCGGGCGGCCCGACCTTCGACATCCACGGCCGCGTCATCGGCGTGAACTCGGCCATCTATTCGCCCACGGGCGGCTCGGTCGGCATCGGCTTCGCCATTCCGGCGGACACCGCCAAGACGATCACCGAACGCCTGATGCGCGGTCAGTCGATCGAGCGCGGCTATGTGGGCTTGGGTCTGCGCACCCTCAGCCCCGACGGTTGGGAAGCCCTGGGTCAGCCCAAGGACTTCAAGGGCGCTCTGATCGAAAGCGTGACCGAGGACGGCCCCGCCTCGCGCGCCGGCGTCCAGATCGGCGACCTTCTGGTCGGCGTGAACGGCCAGGCGGTGGCCAACAGCCAGGAAGCCACCCGTCGGGTCGGCGCTGCTAAGCCGGGCGACACCATTCGCTTGGAAGTGATCCGCGACGGTCGTCGCCAGACCCTGAACGTGCGCTCGGGCACCCGTCCTTCGGAAGAGGAACTCGCCGCATCGGAAGAGGGCGGCAGCGCCATTCCGGGACAGAGCCAGCCTGGACAGGGCGACACGATCGAAGGGCTCGCCGTCACCACGATCACGCCGGCCGCGCGTTCGCGGTTCAGCCTGCCGGCCAGCGTCAACGGCGTCGTGATCACCAACGTCGAACAGGGTTCGGCTGCGGCGCGCCTCGGCTTCCAGCCGGGCTTCGTCATCACGCGCGCCAATGATCGCAACATCACGTCCGCCGCCGATCTGCGCGCGGCGGTGGCGGCGGCCAAACAGGCGGGTCGCCCCAGCATCCTGCTGTTCGTGCGCACGCCTCAGGGCACCAGCCCGGTGCCGCTGAAGTTCGCCACCGGCGAATGATCGGCATTCTGACCAAGCCTTAACTCGTCAATCGCCGCCGATGCGCTACCATCGGCGGCGATTTTGATTCCGGGAGGGGTTTCGATGCGGATTCTGGTGGTCGAGGATGACGCCGAGGCGGCGACCGCCATGGTGCGGGGCCTGTCCGAAGCCGGACATGAGGTCACCCACGCCGTGGACGGCGCCTTTGGCCTGCTGGAGTCGCAAAAGGGCGGCTACGACGTCTATGTCGTGGACCGGATGATGCCGCGCCTGGACGGCGTCGGCATGGTCGAGACGGTGCGAAAGGGCGGCGATCAGACGCCGGTTCTGTTCCTGTCGGCCTTGGGCGAGGTCGAGGATCGGGTCACGGGCCTGAAGGCCGGCGCCGACGACTATCTGGTCAAGCCCTACGCCTTCGCCGAACTGATCGCGCGGGTCGAGGCCCTGGCGCGTCGTCGTGAGACCGGCGGGGTGCAAACCGTGCTTAAGGTCGGCGACCTGGAAATGAACCTGATCGGCCGCACCGTGCATCGCGGCACGACCGAGATCGATCTTCAGCCGCGCGAGTTCCAGCTGCTGGAGTTCCTGATGCGCCACGCCGGCCAGTCGGTGACCCGCACCATGCTGCTGGAAAAGGTCTGGGAATACCATTTCGACCCCCAGACCAACGTCATCGACGTCCACATCAGCCGCCTGCGCTCCAAGATCGACAAGGGTTTCGACCGCGCCATGCTGCAGACCGTGCGCGGGGCCGGGTATCGGTTGGAGGCCTGATGTGAATCGTGAGTGGTGAATGGTGACGAGCGAGTGTCTGGCGCGAGGCTTGGGCGCCCATGCCCCTTTTCGTCTGCACACCCTTTAGCCAGTCACGACTCACCAATCACAAATCACCCCTAACCCCATGCGCCTTCCCTCCCTCCTTCGCCGCACGCCTTTCCGGCTGACGCTGCTGTTCCTGGCGCTGTTCGTGGCGGCGGCGGGGGCGATCCTGGCCTATGTCTATTTCGCCTCGGCGTCGGAAGCTCAAGGCCGGGCCAGGGCGGATGTGGAGATCGAGCTGGGCGCCCTGACGGCGATCCACCGCACGCGCGGCATCGACGCCCTGAACCAGGCCCTGGTCGAACGCTCCATCCGGGGCGGGCCGTATCTGTATCTGCTGACTGACAAGGCCGGAAAGACGATCACCGGCAATATCACCGAATCCCCGATCGACATCGACCTCAGCCTGCCGGCCGGTGCCAGCGACTGGGAGACCTTCCGCCTGACCGACACGGACGCCCAGGGTAAGGTCCAGCGGCGTCGCTCCATCGGGGTGATCACCACCCTGGCCGGCGGCGAACATTTGTTCGTCGGTCAGGACATCGGCGACATCGAGGCCTATCTGGCGCGCCTGACCCAGGCCCTGTGGGGCGCCATGGCCCTGGTCATGCTGCTGGGCCTGGCGGGCGGTCTCTACATCAGTCGGCGGGTCGAAAGCGCCATGGCCGGGCTGAACCGGGTCGTGCAGTCGGTGCAGGACGGCGACCTGAAGGTCCGTGCGCCCGTGCGCCACACCGGCGACGAACTGGACGAGCTGGGCCAGGGGCTGAACACCATGCTTGATCGGCTGGAGGCGTCCATGGCCTCGATCCGCCACGCCGGCGACGCCATCGCCCACGACCTGCGCTCGCCCCTGACGCGGATGCGGGCCAAGCTCGAGGTGGCCCTGATCGACGCCGAAGCCGGCAAGATCGACGGGGTCGACGCCTTGGGCATCGCCCTTGACGAGGCCGACCATCTGCTGAAGACGTTCAACACCGTCCTGGCCATCGCGCGGCTGCAGGCCGGCGGGGCGCCCGATCCCAAGGTCATGGACGCCGCCGACCTCGCCGCCGACATGGCCGAGCTTTACGAACCGGCGGCCGAGGACAAGGACATCGACTTCTCGTCCGAGGTCGAGAAGGGGCTGATGATCGAGGGTAACCAGCCCTTCCTGGCCCAGGCCCTGGCCAACCTCATCGACAACGCCATCAAATACACCCCCGCCGGCGGTGCGGTGAAGCTGCGCGCGCGCCGCCGCTCGTCGGGCGAGATCGAGTATTCCGTCACCGACACCGGACCGGGCGTGCCCGAGGAGGACCGCGAGCGGGTGGTCCAGCGGTTCGTGCGCCTGGACAACAGCCGCACCGAACCCGGCTCGGGCCTGGGGCTGTCGTTGGTCACCGCCGTCGCCGAGGCCCACGGCGGACGGGTCGTGCTGGACGAAGGCCCCGGCGCCTACGGCGACTTCGGACCGGGGTTGCGGGTGGCGTTGGTGCTACCTGCGGCTTCCGCAACAGGCTGATCTCAATATCTCCGCTCATCCCCGCGAAAGCGGGGACCCAGTTCTGTGGGCGGTAAGACTTGTGAGCGCGTCTTGGATCGTGGTCCAACACTGCTCCGAGCGAAAGCACTGGGTCCCCGCTTTCGCGGGGATGAGCGGAAGATCTGATGCCTGAAATCAAAACCTCAGCCGCAGTCCCGTTGGGGCGCAGCCTCACCTCCGCCGGTCCGGTCACAAACATCGCCGCCGCCGACCGCCTTCTGGAAACCCTGACCGAAGCCGCCGACGCCGACGGCTGGCGCGAGACTCTGGACGCCGCCTGGCCCGCCCTGGCCCCAGTCGCCGGCGCCTCGCCCTATCTCGCCGGCCTGATGCGCCGCCGGCCCGCTCATCTGCGTCGTCTGCTGCAAGCGGACCCGGTCGAGGCGCTGGAGCGGATCATCCGTGACACGGACGCGCTGGACGCCGAACCGGATGAGGTGCGCGCCCCGCTGCGGGTGCTGAAGGCCGACCTGCATCTGCTGACCGCCCTGGCCGATCTGGGCGGGGTTTGGGATCTGGACCAGGTCACCGACGCCCTGTCCCGGTTCGCCGACGCCTCATGCCGCGCCGCCCTGCGCGCCGTCGCCGCCGAACAGAGGGCGCGCGGCCGGCTGATCTCGCCGCCCGGCGATCCGCGCGGTCCCATTCCCGGCCTGTTCGGCCTGGCCATGGGCAAACATGGCGCCAACGAACTGAACTATTCGTCCGACATCGACATCTCCCTCTTCTTCGAGCCGCGCCTGATGGGTTTGGCCCTGCGCGACGGCGAGGAGATGCAGGACTTCGCCAATCGCGTCGGCAAGGGGATCGCCACCCTGCTGACCGAGCGGACGGGCGACGGCTATGTCTTCCGTGTCGATCTGCGGCTGCGGCCCGACCCGTCCTCGACCCCGCCCGTCGTCGCCGGGCCGATGGCCCTGGCCTACTATGAGAGCGTCGGCCAGAACTGGGAGCGGGCGGCCTTCATCAAGGCGCGTCCGGTGCTGGGCGACATGCGCGCGGCGGGTCGGTTCCTGAAGGCCATGATCCCTTTCATCTGGCGGCGCAGCCTGGATTACGCGGCCGTCCTCGACATCCAGTCGATCAAGAAACAGATTCACGTCCACAAGACGGGCGAGGGGCTGCAGGCCGCCGGGGCCAATCTGAAGCTGGGACGCGGGGGCATCCGCGAGATCGAATTCTACGCCCAGACCCAGCAGCTGATCCTGGGCGGCCGCGATCCGGCTTTGCGCAAGCCCCGCACGCTGGAGGCGCTGCAGGCCCTGACCGACGCGCGCCACGTGCCCCAGGCGGTCTGCGAGGAATTGTCGGCCGCCTATGTCGCGCTGCGCGGGCTGGAGCACCGCGTGCAGATGCTCGACGACGAGCAGACCCATCGCCTGCCCGAGGACGCCGAGCGCCGCGCCGCCGTCGCAGCCCTGGCCGGTTCGAACGATCTGGCCGCCTTCGACGCCCGGGTCGAGGCCCTGCTGGCGCGGGTCAACGCCCGCTATGGCGAACTGTTCGAGGGCGGCGAAGATCTGGACTCCAGCTACGGCAGCCTGGTCTTCACCGGGGTCGAGAATGATCCCGAGACGCTGGAAACCCTGCGTCGCATGGGTTTTTCCGAGGCGCCGTCGGTCGCAGACACGATCCGCAGCTGGCACCACGGCCGCATCCCGGCGACACGCACGGCGCGGGGCCGCGAACTGTTCACCCGCCTGGCGCCGCGCCTGCTGGAGGCCCTGGCCCGATCCGGTGCGCCTGACGAGGCCTTCCGGCGTTTCGCCGTCTTCTTCTCCGGCCTGGCGGCGGGCGTGCAGGTCCAGGCCCTGTTTTTGAACCAGCCCAAACTGTTCGAGATGGTGCTGGGCGTCATGGCCTTCGCGCCGCGTCTCGCCCGGACGCTTGGCCGGCAACCGGCGGCGCTGGACGGCGTGCTGGACGCCCGCTTCCTGGTCGATCTGTCCGAAGAGACCGGCTTGACCGAACAGATGCTGCGCGAGGCTGGCGAGACCGAGGATTTCGAAGGGGCCATGAACGCCGTGCGCCGCCTGCACCGCGAGCAGATGTTCCGCATCGGCATCCACGCCTTGACCGGCCGGGCGGGGGCAGAGGCGGCGGGCCGCGCCTACGCCGCCCTGGCCGACGCCGCCATGCGCACCCTGTCGCCCGCCGCCTTGGCCGAGACCGAACGGCTGGGCGGCGCCTTCCCCGGCGCGGTGGCGGTGGTCGCCTTGGGCAAGGCCGGCTCGCGCGAGATGACGGCCGGATCGGACCTGGATCTGATGACCCTGTACGAGGCGCCGCCCGAGGCGACCTCCGCGATCAAGGGCTGGACCGCAGATGTCTTCTACGCCCGCTTCACCCAGCGGCTGATCGCGGCCCTGTCGGCGCATACGGCTGAAGGCGGCCTCTATGAAGTGGACATGCGCCTGCGCCCCACCGGCTCGAAAGGGCCGGTGTCGGTGCGGTTGAAGGCGTTCGACGCCTATTACGCCAAGGAGGCCGAGACCTGGGAGTTCATGGTTCTGACCCGCGCCCGCGTGGTCTGGGCCAGCGATCCTACCTTCGGCGCCCAGGTTTCGGCCGCCATCGAGGCCGCCCTGCGTCGCCCGCGTCCCGGCGTCGATGTCGCCGCCGATGTCCGAAAGATGCGCGCCCTGATGGATCGCGAGCGTCGCCCGCACGGCTTCTGGGACTTGAAGCTCTCGCCGGGCGGGCAGGTGGACGCCGAGTTCGCGGCCCAGTTCCGCCAGCTTCAGGCCGCCGCCATCGGCGAGCCGTTGACCCTGTCGACGCTTGAGGCCCTGCACGACGACCCGGTCCTGGCCGAGGCCTGGCGCGTGCAGCAGCGTCTGGCCCATCTTCTGGCCGCCGCCTTCGAGGGGCGGGTCGATCCGGAGGGCGAGCCCGGCGTCTTCCAGCTGCGCCTGGCCGAGGCCGCCGGCGCGCCGGACTTCGACACGCTGAAGACCGAACTGACCGACCTGCGCGCGCGGGCGCGAAAGGCCTTCGAGCGTGCGGTTCCAGCAGGCCGCGACGGAGAATCCGCAACGCCGCGTTCAATCTCCTGACAGGGCAATGTCAAAGGGCGCCAAACGCGCCCGTGGAGATGATCGAGATGAGAAACACCTTTCTGACCGGCCTGGGCGTCATCGCTCTGGCCGCCGCCGCCGGCGCCGCGACCGCACAGGTTCCGCCGGCTCCCGCCGAGGGCGCTCCCGCGCCGCATCATGCGCGCGCGGATCCGAACCGCCAGATCACCCGCGCCGAGTTCGTCGATGCGCGCATCGCGCGTCTCACCGCGCTCGACACGAACCGCGACGGCGTGGTCAGCCCCGAGGAACGCGCCGCCGCCATGCAGGCCCGTCGCGCCGAACGGGCGGGCGACCGCTTCGCCAAGCTGGACGCGAACGGCGACGGCTCCATCAGCCGCGCCGAGTTCGACGCCGGCCATGCCGCACGCCCGGATCGCGGTCCGCGCGCGGAGCGCGCCGGTCATCGTGAGGGCCGTGGCGGCGGCGCGCATCACGCCATGCGCGGACAAGGACGCGAACGCGGGCCGGTGGTGATCGCCGATGCCTCCGCCAAGCTGGGCGAGCGGTTCGACAAGATGGACGCCAATCGCGACGGCGTGATCTCCGCCGACGAGCGCCGGGCGGCCATGTCCGCGCAGCGTGAGCAACGGCAGGAACGCCGCGCGGCCCGCCAGGCGCAGCGTCCGGTACAACAACCCGCTTCCCCCGTCCCGGCTTCGGAGTAAGACGGTGTCGGGGTCGGCCGTCGTGAACGCACCGGTCCCTTTCGTCAGCAGCGGAAGAGGCAGGTTTGGTCGCGATCGTCGACCCCGACGAGGATCTGGTGCGGCGCGTGGGGCAGGGCGACCCGGCGGCGGCGCAGACGCTCGTCTCGCGCAAGCTGCCGCGCATCCTGTCATTGGCCCAGCGGATGCTGGGCGACGCCGTCGAGGCCGAGGACGTGGCCCAGGAGACGATGCTCAAGGCCTGGCGTCAGGCGCCCAGATGGACGCCCGGCAAGGCCCGGTTCGACACCTGGCTGCACCGGGTCGCGCTGAATCTCTGTTACGATCGTCTGAGGCGTCGGCGCGAAATCCCGACCGACACGCCGCCGGATCGTCCAGACGAAGGCCCGGCGCCGGATCGCGGTCTGTTGGCGGCCGAGACGGGCGTGCGGGTCACGGCGGCCCTGAAACGGCTGCCGGACCGACAGCGCGAGGCCATCGTCCTGTGCCATTATCAGGAGCTGTCGAATATCGATGCGGCGGCCCTGATGGAGATCAGCGTCGAGGCGCTGGAGAGTTTGTTGTCGCGCGGTCGTCGCGCATTGCGTCTGGCCCTTTCGGACATCGGTCCGAGGTCGATTAAAGGAGACGGACGATGAAGACGGAACGGTTGCACGAACTGGCGGACGCCTATGGCGCCGACCTGCGTCGGTGGCCCGCGTCCGAGCGCGCCTTCGCCGAAAGCCTGATCGCCGCCGATTTGTCGTTGAAGGCGGTGCTGGATCACGCGGCCGCGCTGGACGCTCTGCTCGACGCCGCGCCCAGACCTGTCCCGTCCGCGGCCCTGACCGCGCGCATCCTTGCGGCTGCGCCCCGGGCGAAAAGCCGTCTGGGCAAGGCGATCTGGTATCTGGGCGCCGGCTGGGCCGCCGCGGCCTGTGCGGGCGTGGTCGCCGGTGTCGGCCTGACAACCCATCTGACCGCCGACGCGCGCGCCGATGCGGTGCTTTACCAATCCTCGCTGACGGGCGTGGATGACACGGAACTGCTGGGATGACGTCCAAAAGCCTGAAGATCGCCCTGGCCGTCTCGGTGGCCCTGAACCTGTTCGCCGTGGCGGGCGGGGTCACCTATGTCGTCAATCGCGACCGGATCGAACGTCGGATCGAGGATCAACGCCGTCCGGGCCGCGAGGGACCGTTGGCCGAGGTTCTCGCCGATCTGGATCCGGCCGTGCGCCAGCGCGTGCGCACCGCGCTGCGAGAATCGGCCCTGGCGGCGCGTCCTGATTTCGAGGCGGCCCGCGCCGCCCGGCGCGAGGCCATCGACATCGCCGGTCAGCCGACCCTGGACGCAGCCCGGGTCGAAAGCCTGCTGGAACAGTCCAGAGCCGCTGAGATGCGGGGCCGCACCCGCCTGGAAAACGGCGCGGTCGCCGTGCTGGCGACGCTGACGCCCGAGGAGCGCAAGGCTTTGGCCCCGATCCTTCAGCGTAAGGGCAATGCCCGTCGCGCCGCAGCCCACGGGCCGGATCGCCGTCAGCCGGACGACCGCGCGCCCCGCTGACGGCGCTTCAGCGCTCAGCCCTTCCTGGACGCGCGGAAGGCGGCGACGGCGTTGACCGCCGAGCGCACCGACGCCTCGATGGCGGCCCAGTCGCCCGATTTCACGGCGTCATCGGTCACCAGCTTGGAGCCCATTCCCGCCGCGACGATGCCCGCGCCGAACCATTTGGCGATCGACGCCTCGTCCGGATTGACGCCGCCCGTGGGCATGATCTTGACCCAGGGCATCGGGCCCTTGACCGCCTTGACGAAGTCCGGTCCGCCGACCGACGAGCCGGGGAACAGTTTGACGATGTCGCAGCCCAGTTCGTGCGCCTCGCCGATGTCGGTCACCGACCCGCAGCCGGGGAAATAGGCGACCATGCGGCGGTTGCAGACCTTGGCCACGTCGGGGATCAGGCAAGGGCTGACTACGAACCGCGCGCCCCGGTTCAGATACAGCGAGGCCGTGCCCGCATCGACGACCGAACCGATGCCCAGCACCACGTTCGGGTCGGTCTTGATCAGTTCGCGATTGATCTCGCCGAACAGGTCGCAGGCGAAGTCGCCGCGATTGGTGAACTCGACCACCGGCGCCCCGCCGCGCGCGCAGGCGCGAATGACGTTCAGACTGACCTCGGCGTCAGGATGATAGAAGACCGGGCACACGCCCTGGGTCTGAAGCGCCTGAAGCACGCTGACGCGATCATGGGCCATGGGCGGGTTCCTCTGCGATAGGTTCGCGTCCGACCTCCGCTGTCGCGAACGCAAGGTCAAGTCAAACCGCGTTAGCGCGGACGTTCTCTTGACGGCATGTGGCGAAAGGCGGACCGTCGTTCGCTCAATCGCCTGTGGGAGAAGCAGGATGTTCGTCGCCCTCGCCGTCGTCGCCCTTCTGACGGTCCAGGACCCACCGCCCGCCGCCGACATGGACGGCGCCTGGTCCGTCGATCTGGCGACCGATCCGGCCCAGCCCTATCGCCAGCCCATGAACCTGACGCTCCAGGCTGATGGCGTCGTGACGGGCGACTTCTACAATAGCCGGATCGAGGCGGGCCGATGGAAGCGCCAGCACGGCCGGCTGTGCGTCTCGTTCCGAACGACCGACGGCGCAGGCCCCTATCATACGGCGGCGTGTCTTGCGGGCGATCATGTCGAGGGTCAGACCTGGGCCGAGCACCGCAACTTCGTCTTCATCTGGCGCGCCGATCGCCCCTCTTGAAGCCTCGCCGCTCAGGCCCATCTGTCAGGGAGAGGAGCGGGAGATTTCATACGAATTAGACGAATTAGACTCTATTTTTCGCCGCCGGGTCTGATTGAGGCTCAGCGTCGATGGGCCAGGTCGGCCAGCCGCCTGACCAGGGTGCTCTGCGCATCGAACAGCGGATCCAGAACCGTGAAATGGTTCAAGCCGGGCAGGGCCTCGAACCGCGTCCCGGCGCCGGCGTCGCCCCAGCGCGCGGCCATGTCGCGGCTTTGATCCACAAAGGCCTCGCTTTCCCCACCGCCGACAACGCAGTCCAGAACCGCTCCGGCGGGCGCCGGCCAGCGGATCGGCGACAGGGCCTCAGCCTCGGCCGTACTCAGGTCCAGGGCGATGTTGAGCGAGGTGGGGAGCAGCGGCTCCAGATCGAACACGCCCGAGAGGGCGACCGCCGCCGACGCCCGCCCGTCCGCCAGCAGGCAGGCCGCCATATGTCCGCCCGCCGAATGGCCGCTGACGACGGGCGCGGCGCCGGTGCGGTCGTGGATCAGTTCGACCGCCGCTCGCGCCTGATCGACGATCCGGCCCAGCCGCACGCTGGGCGCCAGGTCATAGGTCGGGATGGCGACGCTGACGCCGTGGACCAGCAGGGGCGGCGCGACGAAGCTGAACCAGCCCGCATCCAGCGCCTGCCAGTATCCGCCGTGCAGGAAGACCACGACCGGCGCGCCATCCCTGGCGTCGAACCAGTCGATCCGCTCGCGCTCGCCTGGGCCGTATTTCAGGACCTGGGGTGGATGAGCGGCGCGGGCGGCCTCCGATTCCGCCTTCCAGCGCGCCATCACGGCGGGATGGTCGGGCACCAGGGCGCGGTTGTTGTATTGCGCCTCCAGCACGGCGTCTGTGTCTTGCGGCTTACCCGTCACGTCTTCGTCCGCTAGAAGCGCCCTCGAACCAGAGGACTGATCCGCCATGATGACCGCCATCTTCGTCTTCATCAAATGCGAGCTGGGCTACGCCAACGACGTGGCGGCCGATATCGTGGACAATGTCGAGAACGTCTCGGAGGTCTATTCCACCTCGGGTCAGCACGACCTGCTGGCCAAGTTCAACCTGCCGCGCGAGGCCGAAATCGGAACTTTCGTGACGAAACAGGTCCAGACGCGGCCGCACGTGCGCGACACCTTCACCGTCATCACCTTCTCGCCCTTCCTGCCCTCGAAGGGCTAGGCTTTGCGGGGGCTGGCCTTGCGCTTGACCTCGTCCTTGCGCTCCTCGGCCTCGTCGTCGTCGCCGACCTTTTCCTCGACCGTAGCCGACAGCCGCTGGAAGACGCCCAGGCCCACCAGAACCAGCACCGAGGCGATCAGCAGGGCGGTGGGATAGAGCAGCTGCGCCACGTCCTCGCGGGCCGTCTTGAACACCACAACCAGCGCCTCAAGGAACAGGGCGATGACGATGGTCGACAGGAACTTTGTCAGGCTGCGCCGGGCCTCGGCGGCGCTACGACGCTCATTCCCGCGCCGCACTTCGTCCTCGAAGATATATTTGGCTACGTCGAAGACGGCGATGGCGACGATGACATAGCCCAGCACGTCCAGAACCGCGTCGGCGCCGGACTTGTCGGGCGAGCCGATGCCGTGCAGCGCATCCTTCACCCCGAACCCGATCAGGGCCATGGCCGCCAGCAACAGCAGCAGGCTGGCGAAGGCGAACACCGCCCGGGTCAGATAGGTCATGAAAATCCCTCCGCGAGGCCACAGCAACGCGCCAACCGCCAAGCTGTTGCCTGACGGGCAAAGGGTGACGCTGGCGCCGGGGACGGCTAAACGAGGGAGCATAGGGAGACACGACATGACGCGATCCAACGCGCCCGCCTACATGACCGGTTTCGGCAATCATTTCGCGACCGAGGCCGCACCCGGCGCCCTGCCGGTCGGTCGCAACTCGCCGCAGAAGACGCCGATGGGCCTGTATGCCGAACAGCTGTCCGGCACGGCCTTCACCGCCCCGCGCGCCGAGAACCGCCGCAGCTGGCTCTATCGCCTGCGTCCGTCGGCCCAGCATGGGCCTTACACGCCCTTCGATCAGGGGCAGGTCCGCTCCGGTCCGTTCGACGAGACGCCGCCCAATCCCAACCGGATGCGCTGGGACCCGCTGCCGATGCCGCAGACTGCAACCGACTGGGTCGAGGGGCTGACGACCTATGGCGGCAATGGCGAGCCGGACGGCGGGGCCGGAGCGGGCATTCACCTGTATGTCGCCAACCGGTCGATGACCGACCGGGTTTTCTATGACGCCGACGGCGAACTGCTGATCGTGCCACAGGAAGGCGACCATCGCTTCGTCACCGAGTTCGGCGTGATCGAGGCCCGGCCCGGCCACATCGTCCTGATCCCGCGTGGCGTGCGGTTCAGTGTCGAGGTGGACGGGCCGGTGCGCGGCTATGTCTGCGAGAACTACGGCAGTCCGTTCCGCCTGCCGGATCTCGGCCCCATCGGCGCGAACGGCCTGGCCAATCCGCGCGACTTCGAGACCCCGATCGCGGCCTATGAGGACGTGGATCGCCCGACCGAATGCGTGCAGAAATATGGCGGTCGCCTTTGGACCACGACCTTCGATCACAGCCCGCTGGACGTCGTCGCCTGGCACGGCAATCTGGCGCCCTGCCGCTACGACACGGCGCGCTTCAACACGATCAACACCGTCAGCTATGACCACCCTGATCCGTCGATCTTCACGGTCCTGACCAGTCCGTCCGAGACGCCCGGCACGGCCAATATCGACTTCGTCATCTTCCCGCCGCGCTGGATGGTGGCCGAGGACACCTTCCGCCCGCCGTGGTTCCATCGCAACGTGATGAGCGAGTTCATGGGTCTGGTGACCGGCGCCTATGACGCCAAGGCGGGCGGATTCGCGCCGGGCGGCGCATCACTGCACAACCGCATGAGCGGCCATGGCCCCGATCAGGCCAGCTATGAAGGCGCGATCAAGGCCGAACTGAAGCCGCACAAGATCGAAAATACCCTGGCCTTCATGTTCGAGACGCGCATGCCGATCCGCGTCACGAAATGGGCGTCGGAATCACCGCAGATGCAGCTCGACTACGACGACGTCTGGTCAGGCTTCACCAAAGGACAGATCTCATGATCCGCATTTCCCTCATCGCCGCCGTCGCGCTTGTGGCCGCCGCCTGCTCACCCCAGACCACGGGGGCGGCGTCGGATGCGCCGATGCAGAGCGCCGACGCCGCGTCGTGCGCCACGCGCGGCGGCACGATTAAACAGGTCGGGCGGATGCAATCCTGGCAATGCGTCATCTCTTACGCCGACGCCGGCAAGCGCTGCACCGACGGCGATCAGTGCCAGGGCGACTGTCGCATCGAGGGCAACAGCGGCGTGGCGCCGGGGACGGCGGCGACCGGCGTCTGCCAAGCGACCAGCGACCGTTTCGGCTGCAATACGACGGTCGAGGACGGCAAGGCCGGCCCGACCCTGTGCATCGACTGAAAACGCAGGCACGAAAAAGCCCCCGTCGCGAACGACGGGGGCTGATCCATCCGTAAACGGATTTAGTGGGTCGCCAGACCTTAGTGGGTCGAAGGCGTGTTGGCGGTGGTCATGCCGCCGTCGGCGTTGCCGGCTTTCTGCTCGACCATGTCGGCCTTGCGATCCGCGTTTTGCTCGACCTGATCGGCCTTGTCGTTCAGGGCCTTTTCTTGCGCTTCGTTCGAAGTGGCGGCGGCCTGTGCTTCGAGCTGATCGGCGCGGGCTTCACCCGTCGCTTCGATGGCGTCGGCTTGCTTTTCAGCGGCCTTGTCGGCGGCGCTTTCACCGCAGGCGGCGACGCCGGCCAGCATGAAGACCGAAGCGGCGGCGATGGCGAACTTCTTCATTTGAGTTTCCTCTCCTAGATGGAAACACACAAACGCCACGGTGACGGTTCGGTTCACGCCGCCGTGAGATTTTCGTGATCGCCCCTCGCGTCAGCCCTCCGACTGGGCGAAGGCGACCCGCGCGGCGCCGAGCAGGGCGGCGTGTTTGTGCATGATCACCTTGGTCGGAATGTCCTGCATATACTCCTTGAACCGACCCTTGCGCTCAAAGCGCTGACGGAAGGGGCTGGCCTTGATGAAGGGCAGGATGCGCGGAACGATGCCGCCGGCGATATAGACGCCGCCGCGCGCGCCGGTGGTCAGGGCGATGTCGCCGGCGACCGCGCCCAGGATGGCGCAGAAGCGGGCCAGGGTCGCGCCGCACGGGCTGTTCGGATCGGCCAGGGCCGTTGCAGTGATCTGAGCGGGATCGTCAATGTGGGTCTGGCGCCCGTCGATCTCGGCCAGGGCCCGGTGCATGTTCAGCAGGCCCGGCCCGCAAATCAGACGCTCGATCGAAACGCGGTCATAGCGGCGGCGCAGAATGCGCAGGATTTCATCCTCAACCGGATCGCCGGGGGGGAAGCAGGCGTGCCCGCCCTCGGACGGCATGGCCATTTCCTTGCCGGCCGCATCGCGCACTAGGGCCGAGACCCCGAAGCCGGTGCCGGGGCCGAGCACCGCGACGGTGCAGTGCGGATCGCCGTCGACTGGACCGCCTAGGCTTTCCAACTGGTCTTCCGGCACGACGGGCGCGCCCCAGGCCAGGGCCTCGAAGTCGTTGATCAGCTTGACGGGTTTCAGGCCCAGGGTCTGAAGCTCCGCCTCCGACACCTGCCAGGGCGAGTTGGTCAGGTCGATGGCGCCGTCCGTGACCGGGCCGGCGACCGCGATCACGCCGCCGGTCGGCTTGACCTCGCAGCCGTCGATGAAGGCGGCGACGCCTTCCAGGAAGGTCGGATAGGTCTCGGCCGGGAAGCTCTCGTGATGGTCTAGCACGGGCTTGCCGTCGACCATGCGGGCCACGGCGAAGCGGGCGTTCGTGCCGCCGACATCGCCAACAAGCTGGGGGCCGACGAGAAGGGTCTTGTCATTCATTGGGCGTTTCCTGCGCTCGGTTCGGTGGATCAGGCGTCCACGGTCCGATCGACGAAGTTGGGATTGGGCGGGGTGTCGTCGTTGCCGCGCGAACCGGTCGGCAGGGCGAAACAGACCGTCGCTCCCTGTTCGGCCGTCGTAACCACATGGCGGAAAGCGCCGAACAGTTCACGGCCGTAGCCCCAGGACGAACCCTCGGCGTTGACGGCGGATCGGGCGGCCACCGGACGGGCGGTCAGGTCGGAAACGCCGACGGTGGTCAGAACCCCGGCCTCGGCGTCCAGGCGGATGATGTCGCCATCCTGAACATGGGCCAGCGGACCGCCGGCCAAGGCCTCGGGCGAGACGTGGATAGCGGCGGGCGTCTTGCCGCTGGCGCCCGACATGCGGCCGTCGGTGACGAAGGCGACCTTGAACCCCTTGTCCTGAATGACCGACAGGGCCGGCGACAGGCTGTGCAGTTCCGGCATGCCGTTCGCCTTGGGTCCCTGGAAGCGCAGGACGACGACCACGTCGCGGAACAGCTTGCCGTCCCGGAAGGCTTGCAGTGCGTCTTCCTGGGTCTCGAACACGGCGGCGGGGGCCTCGACGATGCGGTTCTCGGGTTTGACCGCAGAAATCTTGATGACCGCGCGACCCAGGTCGCCCTGAACCAGACGCAAGCCCCCCTCCTTGTCGAAGGGATTGGACGCCGGGCGCAGGATATCGAGATCAAGACTTTCCTGGACGCCGTCGCGCCAGACGAGTTCGCCGTCCACCATCGAAGGTTCCTGGTAATAGGCCTCGATGCCGCGACCCATGATGGTCGTCACGTCGGTATGGATATTGCCCGCCATCGCCAGTTCACGCGCGATGAAGGCGACGCCGCCGGCGGCCTGGAAGGCGTTCACATCCGCCGAACCGTTCGGATAGACCCGCGCCAGCAGCGGCGTGACCGATGACAGCTCGTCCATGTCGGTCCAGTCGATAAGCACGCCCGCCGCCCGCGCCATGGCGACCAGGTGGATGGCGTGATTGGTCGAGCCGCCGGTGGCCAGCAGGGCCACGATCATGTTGACGATGGACTTCTCGTCGATGACGTCGGCCATGCGGCACTCGCCGCTGCGGGCCAGTTCGACCGCCCGCTTCGCCGCCGCCGCCGTCAGGGCGTCGCGCAGGCCGGTGTCGGGATGGACGAAGGCGGTGGAGGGCATGTGCAGTCCGCCCAGCTCCATCATCATCTGGTTGGAGTTGGCGGTGCCGTAGAAGGTGCAGGTGCCGGGCGAGTGATAGCTGCCGATCTCACTTTCCAGCAGGGTCTGACGATCGACCTTGTTCTGCGCATATTCGGCCCGGACCCGGGCCTTTTCAGCGTTCGGAATGCCCGATGGCATCGGACCTGCGGGTGCGAAGACGACGGGCAGATGGCCGAAGGCCAGGGCGCCCATGAACAGGCCCGGAACGATCTTGTCGCACACGCCCAGCATCAGGCCGGCGTCGAAGGCGTCGTGCGTCAGGGCGATGCCCGCCGACATGGCGATCAGGTCGCGGCTGAACAGCGACAGCTCCATGCCGGGACGACCCTGCGTGACGCCATCGCACATGGCCGGGGTGCCGCCGGCGACCTGGGCCGTGGCGCCGACCTCGCGCACGGCCTTGCGCACCACGTCGGGGAAGCGCTCGAACGGCTGGTGGGCCGACAGCATGTCGTTATAGGCGGTGACGATGCCCAGGTTTGGCTTGGACCCGTCCATCGCCGTCAGCTTGTCGGCGATCGTCTGGCCCGCGAAGGCGTGGGCCCAGTTGGCGCAGCTCAGCTTGGCGCGTCCGGCGCCGCTGTCGCGCGCCGCGTCCATGCGACGAATGTAGTCGGCGCGGGTCTCGCGGCTTTTCTCGACGATACGGGCGGTGACGGCCGCCACGGTGGGATGAAGCGCCATTTCAGCCTTCCTCCGTCCACAGAACTTCAAGGGGAACGCCGGCGGCGATCAGGGCGGCGATGGGCTGGGTCTTCGGATCGCCCTGGGCCTGTTCTTCGAAGACGCGACGCTTGGCGGCGCCCTTCAGGCCCAGGATCACCCGGCCGGAAGACATCAGATAAGGCAGGTTGATCGACAGCCGTTCGATTGTCGGCGCCATGCCGTCGCGCCCATGCGGCACGCCCAGCACCGTGGGCTTCAGCGCCGGCGTCAGCAGGGTTTTCAGCGTCGGGCTTTCGGGGAACATGGAGCAGATATGGCCGTCCTCGCCCATGCCCAGCAGCACCGCATCGAACCGCCCGCCGGCATCGGCCAGGGCCCTGGCCGCCACGACGGCCGCGCGGTCCACGGTGACCTCGGGCGTATACAGCGGGACAAAGCGGGCCGTCGCCGCCTTGTCCTGAAGAAGCACATCGCGGATCAGGCGAGCGTTCGATTCCGGGGAGGTCTCGGGCACATATCGCTCGTCCACCAGGGTCACGGCGATTTTGGACCAGTCCAGATCGGTCGCCGCCAGGCGGCGATAGACGGGCGCGGGCGTCGAGCCGCCGGGACCTGCGAACAGGGCCTGGCCATGGTCGCGCACCGCCGCACCAAGCGTTTCGGCCAGACGCGCGGCGATGGCTTCGGCCCAGGTCTCGACGGAGGTGAAGGCTTCGATGGCGGGGGTCTCAGACATCGGTCGTATTCCAGTCGCGGCCGGTCCGCATCATCAGCATGTCGGCGCTGTCGGGGCCCCAGGTTCCGGCGACGTAGTCGTCGGGCTTCAAGCCGGATTCGGCCCAGGCCTCGGACACCTCGTCCACCCATTTCCAGGCCTGCTCGGCCTCGTCGCGCCGCACGAACAGGGTCGAATCTCCGGCCATCGCGTCCAGCAGCAGACGCTCATAGGCGATGCGGCGACGCGGCGGGGCGGCGGACTTGCCGTCTACACCCCACGACAGGCTCATCTTGATCGGCTGCAACTGCATGCGCTGATCCAGGCCCGGACGCTTGTTCATCACCGTCAGAGAGATGTCTTCCTCGGGCTGCAGCTCGATGATCATCCGGTTGGCCTGAACCTCGCCCCGGTCGTCGCGGTCGAAGATCGAGTGGGGCACCGGCTTGAACTGGATGACGATCTCGGTGCGCTTCTCGGGCAGGCGCTTGCCGGTCCGCATGAAGAAGGGCACGCCCGCCCAGCGCCAGTTGTCGATGTCGGCGCGAACGGCGACGAAGGTTTCGGTGTCCGACGGCTGGCCGCGTTCCTCGTCATAGCCCTTAGCCGGCTTGCCCTCCGAGACGCCCGCCACATACTGACCGCGGGCTGTCACGCGCTCAGCCTCGTCGGGGGTAATCGGACGCAAGGAGCGCAGCACCTTGACCTTCTCGTTACGCACGGAGTCGGGGTCCAGGTCGCTCGGCGGCTCCATCGCCACCAGGCACAGCAGCTGCAGCATGTGGTTCTGCAGCATGTCGCGCAGGGCGCCGTATTCGTCATAGTAAGGCCAGCGATCGCCGACGCCGACCGTCTCGCCGATCGTGATCTGCACGTGGTCGATGGACAGGTTGTTCCACAGCGGCTCGAAGATCGTGTTGCCGAAGCGCAGGGCGATCAGGTTCTGGACCGTCTCCTTGCCCAGATAGTGGTCGATGCGGAACACCTGGTTCTCGCTGAAGGCGTGGGCCACGGCGTCGTCGATTTCGAGGAAGGACTTCAGGTCGCGCCCGACCGGCTTTTCCAGCACGATCCGGCAGTTCTTTTCCGCCAGACCCGCCGCCTTCATCGCCGTGACTATGCGGGCGTAGAGCGAGGGGGATACGGCCAGGAAGGAGGTGACCTCGCTGTCGCCGACCTTGTCCTTCAGCGGCTTCAGGCTTTCGGGCGAGGTGGCGTCGACCGCCAGATAGTCCAGGCGGGCCTTCATCCGCGACCAGCTGGCTTCGTCCCAGACCTTGTCGGCCTCGGCGCGCGCCTTCACCGCCTCGTGCACCTTGGCGATATAGTCGTCGGCGCTCTCTTCGGAACGCGCGGCGCCGATGATCTTCAGCCCTTCAGGCAGCAGGCCGTCGTGTTCGAGGAAATAGAGCGACGGCAGCAGCATACGCATCGCCAGATCGCCGCCGCCGCCAAACAGAATGAGAGCCGCCATGTCTTGTCCCTCGATGATCCCATTTGTCGGGACGCACGCCTTTACGGTCTAGCCGCTGTCTTTGGCCGCTTCCGCTCGCGAGGCCAACACGTCCAGCACGTCCTGAAACACCATGTTACGGGCATGGAGAAGAACGAGCAGGTGATAGATCAAATCCGCAGCCTCGCTGGCGAGTTCCTCGTCCGGCCCCGCGACGCCGGCGAGAGCCGTCTCCACGCCCTCCTCGCCGACCTTCTGGGCGATGCGTTTGGGTCCCTGTGCGATCAGTCGGGCGGTCCAGCTTTCGGACGGGTCGGCGGCGGCCCGTTCGGCGATGGTGCGCTCCAGCCGGGCGATCCGACCCAGACCCGGCGCGTCGGCCTCGCCGAAACAGCTCGTCCGGTTGAGGTGGCAGGCGTTTCCGACCGGCCTGACGCCAAGCACGATGGCGTCGGCGTCGCAGTCGGCCGTGATGGAGACGACGTAAAGCCGGTCGCCCGAGGTCTCGCCCTTCCTCCAACGCCCCCCGCGCGAGCGCGAGAAGAAGGTGGCCTCGCCGGAGGCGATCGTCTCGTCCAGCGCCGCGCGATCCATATAGGCCAGGGTCAGGACCTGCAGCGTCGCGGCGTCCTGAACCACGACGGGAACCAGGCCGTCGCCCTTGGCGAAGTCGATGGTGTTCGGGTCGATCATGGTCGTTGTTCCTGATCCTCCACCGCGAAGCGGGGGAGGGGGACCGCGCGCAGCGCGGTGGAGGGGGCGAAATCGGGCGAGGTGCTGAATGTCGCGAGACAGTGTCTGAGGTCGCCCCCTCCACCGCTTCGCGGTCCCCCTCCCCCGTTCCGCTGCGCTTCTCGGGGGAGGATCATATGCGCATCTCCAACCCTTGCTGCGCCAGGTAGCGTTTAAGGTCCGGAATGGCGATGGCGCCGGTGTGGAAGACGCTGGCGGCCAAGGCGCCGGAGACGTCGGCCTGCTCGAACACAGCCTTGAAATGCTCGGGCGCGCCGGCCCCGCCCGAGGCGATCAGGGGAATGGTCAGACGTGCCCGCGCAGCGGACAGCTGCTCGATGTCATAGCCGCGCCGAACCCCGTCCTGATCGATGCAGTTCAACACGATCTCGCCGGCCCCCAGGCTCTGCGCCTCGTCCAGCCAGTCCAGGGTGCGTTTGCCGGCACGACGGCGTGCATCGGGGTCGCCGGTATATTTGTGCACCACCCAATCGCCGTCTTCGAACCGGCTGTCGACGCCGACGACGACGCATTGGCTGCCCAGCCGCGCCGCCATGTCGGCGATCAGTTCGGGCCGTTCCAGAGCCGGAGAGTTGATCGAGACCTTGTCAGCTCCGTGGTCCAGGCAGCGCGCCGCCTGATCCACGCTGCGAATGCCGCCGGCGACGCAGAAAGGAATGTCCAGTAGTCGGGCGATGTCCTTGATCCAGCCGTAGTCCAGCGTCCGCCCCTCGGGACTGGCGGTGATGTCGTAGAAGACCAGTTCGTCGGCGCCCGCATCGCGATAGCGGGCGGCCAGTTCGGCGGCGTCGCCCATGTCGGTGTGGCCGACGAACTTCACGCCCTTGACCACCCGGCCGTCTTTCACGTCCAGGCAGGGGATGATCCGTCGCGCTGTCATATCGTACGGGCCGCCGCGATCGCCTCGGGCAGGGTGAAGCAGTTCTCGTAGAGCGCGCGTCCGACGATGGCGCCATGACAGCCCAGCGCCTTGACCGCAGCGATGTCGTCCAGAGAGGAAACGCCGCCAGAGGCCTGCAACACCAGATCCGGCCGACGGCTGCGGATCTCGGCCAGCAGGTCCAGGTTCGGCCCGGTCAGGGCGCCGTCGCGACCGACATCGGTGACCAGCAGGTGTTTGGCCGTGCCCTTGGGATACCGATCCAGCGCCTCCCACAGCGTCATGCCCGAGGACTGGGTCCAGCCCTTCAGCGCGGGGATCGGCACGCCGTCCTCGATCTTGACGTCCAGGGCCAGGGTGATGCGCTCGACGCCGAAGGTCTCCAACCAAATCGCCACCGCTTCGGGTTGGGTGACCGCCAGCGATCCGACCACGACGCGTGACACGCCGGCGTCCAGCAGCTTTTTCACATCGTCGGCGCTGCGTACCCCGCCGCCCGACTGAACCTTGACGTCGATGGCCTGGGTCAGTTCGCCGATCAGGGCGTGCTGGCGCGCCTCGCCTGCCTCGGCCCCGTCCAGATCGACGATGTGAATCCACTCCGCACCCTCGGCCGCAAAAGTCGTCAGGCGGGCGGCCGGCTGCTGGTCGTAATGCGTCACCTGGGCGAAGTCGCCGTGCATCAGGCGCACACAGACGCCGTCCTTCAGGTCGATGGCGGGGTAGATCAGCATGACAGGCCCAGGAAGTTCTTGAGGATGGTCGCTCCGGCCTCGGCCGAGCGTTCGGGGTGGAACTGGCAGCCCCAGCGGTTGGCGGATCGAACCACAGCCGGAACGACGCCGCCATAGTCGGCGCGCGCCAGGGTCGCCGGTCCGTCGGGACAGACGAAGCCGTGGACGAAATAGGCGTAGGCGCCGTCGACGACGCCCTCCAGCAGGGGGTCGTCGCGGTCGCGCGTCAACCGGCTCCAGCCCATGTGCGGCACCGGCAGATCGCCCGCAGGCTTCAGCCGCGTCACCGCGCCGGGAATGAGGCCCAGCAGATCGACGCCGTCGCCCTCGTCGCTCGATCCGAACAGCAGTTGCTGACCCAGGCAGACACCCAGCAGGGGGCGCGGGAAGGCGCGAATCGGCGCGATCAGACCCAGGTCCGACAGGCGCTTCATGGCGTATCCGGCCGCGCCGACGCCAGGCAGGATCACCCGTTCAGCCTCGGCGATCACGGTCGGATCGTCGGTCAGGCGCACGGTCGCGCCCAGCCGCTCCAGCGCGAACTGGACCGAGGCGACATTGCCGGCGCCGTAGGCGATGACGGCGACCTCGCTCACAGCACACCTTTGGTCGACGGCACGGCGTCGCCCTCGACCCGGATGGCCTGGCGCAGGGCGCGGCCGAAGGCCTTGTAGACGGCTTCGGTCTTGTGGTGGTCGTCCTGGCCCGTGACCTTGATGTGCACGGCCGCGCCCATGGCCTCGGCCAGAGACCGGAAGACGTGGGCGGTCAGGTCGGTCCGGTAGTCGCCGATGAAGGGGGTCTCGAACGTCCCCTCGAACAGCGGATAAGGGCGGCCGGACAGGTCGATGGAGACGGTCGCATTGGCCTCGTCCATCGGCAGGACGAAGCCGTAGCGGGCGATGCCCTTACGCTCGCCCAGCGCCTGTTTCAGCGCCTGGCCCAGGGCGATGGCGCTGTCTTCGATCGTGTGGTGCGGATCGGTGTGCAGGTCGCCCTCGCATTGCAGACGCAGCGAGAAGCCGCCGTGGGCCGCGATCTGCTCCAGCATGTGATCGAAGAAGCCGACGCCGGTTTCGATCTTCACCGGACCGGGCGCGTCCAGATCGACGGCGCAGACGATGCGGGTTTCCTTGGTGTCGCGCACAGCCTGACCGATGCGGGCCGGGCGGCGTTTGGCGGGCGTCAGGCCGAAGGCGGCGAGCAGCCGGTCGTTGACCTCGGACTTGATCGAGATCGGCAGGCGCAGACGCTCGCCGGACAGATCGGCTTCGACGTCGTAAGCCTTCAGACCGGCCAGGGCCGCGGCAGGCTTTTCGGGACGCGCCATGATGATGGGACCGACGCCCGGTTCGACGGGCATCTGGCGGCCCAGTTCGCGCACGACCCGTTCGCGCTCGCGTCGGACCGAGGCGATCCGCTCGGCGGTCTCGATCATCCGAGACGGATCGAGCGCCTGCATCGCCAGCCGCATCAGCGGTTCTGGCAGGGCATAGGGTTCCAGCACCGACGCCAGTCGCGTCAGAGTCTGGGCTTGCGCGATCGCCGCGCCGACGCGGGCGCCGGCGAGACCATAAGCCAGAGACAGACTGCGCAGCACGACCAGGTTCGGCTGATCGGCGACGATGGTCACGGCCGAGACGCTGTCGGAGAAATCGATCAGCCCCTCGTCCACCACCAGCAGGGCGGGGGCGACGCGGGCGGCCATCTCGGCGACGGCTTCGGGCGCGCCCAGGCCGCGGATGACGACGATACTCTTGTCTGAGGCAGGTTCGCCCCTGGCCGGATAGATGGCGGCGAGACTGTCATAGGGTTCGGCCTTCGGGGCCTCGACCGATCCCCCGTCGCGAGCGGCGAGGCGCCAGGCCAGTTCCAGCCCGTGGGTCAGGCCGCGCACCGGCAACACCTGTTCGGCAGGCACGCCGTAGACGGCGGCCATGCGAGCGGCGAGGGCTGAGGCGTCGCCGGGATAGCGATCCAGACCTTCGCCACCGGAAACCAGCGGCGGATAGGGAGCGGGCAGGGTCATCCCTCGCTCCTCAAATCGGCAGCGCGGGCGTGAGCCTCCAGGCCTTCCATCCGGGCCAGGCGGGCGGCGATGGGGGCAAGCTGACGGGCGCCGGCTTCGGTCACCAGCTGGACCGACATGGTGGTCATGAAGCTGGCGGTGGTGACGCCGCCCAGGGTGCGGGCGCCGCCGTCGGTCGGCAGGACGTGGCTGGGACCGGCGGCATAGTCACCCAGCGTCTCGGCAGCGAACCGGCCGACGAAGACGGCCCCGGCGGCCTTGATCGAATCGACCAGCGGCTCGGGATCGTCGATCTGGATCGCCAGATGTTCGGGGCCATAGAGGTTGGCGACTTCTGCAGCGGCGTCGAGGTCGCGGACCAGGATGGCGCGGGCCTCGTTCAGAGAGGCGCGGGCGATGGCTTCGCGAGGCAGGGTTGCAACCTGAACCTCGACCTCACTCAGGATGTAGTCGATGGTGGCGCGGCTGGTGGAGACCAGCAGAACCTGCGCATCCGCATCATGCTCGGCCTGGCTCAGCAGGTCGGCGGCGGCGATCTCGGGCGCGGCGTCGCGATCGACGATGACCATCAACTCCGACGGGCCGGCGGGCATGTCGACGGCGGGGCCGCCCGGCAGGGCGCTCGCCTGCTTCTTGGCCTCGGCCACATAGGCGTTGCCGGGTCCGAACAGCTTGTCGCAGGCCGGAATGACCCCGTCCTCCAGTTCGACGCCGAAGGTCAGGGCGGCGATGGCCTGGGCGCCGCCCATCAGCCAGATGGCGTCCAGTTCCGCCTCTGCGGCGGCCAGGATCATGGCGGGGTGGATGCCGCCGTCCTTGTTCGGCGGCGTGACGGCGACGCGCTGTCCCACGCCCGCGACGCCGGCCGGAATGGCCAGCATCAACAGCGACGAAAACAGCGGCGCGGTGCCGCCGGGAATATAGAGGCCGGCCGAGGCGATGGGACGCCAGGCCAGTTTGGACCGAACGCCCGGCGTCGTCTCGATAAACGGGGTGTCCTCGGGCCTGGTCGCCTGGTGGAAGACGCGCACATTGTCGGCCGCCATGCGCAGGGCGCGCACGTCGCCAGGCGGCAGGGCGTTGCGCGCCTCGGCGACAGCCTCGGGCGTGATGGCGATGCGACGGGGCGGAGCCTTGTCCAGCTTCAGGCACCAGTCGGTCACGGCCTCGCCGCCGCGCTGGCGCACGTCGTCCAGGATGGTGCGAATGACCTCCGTCACGTCGCCGGCGGTGCGTTGGGCGGGGCGGGTCAGGGCGGCCGTCTTTTCGGCGGCGTCGAGGGAAGACCAGTCGATGCGCTTCATCACATCATCTTCTCTATCGGCAGGACCAGGATGGCCGAGGCGCCGGCGGCCTTCAGCTTCTCGAGCGTCTCCCAGAAGACGGCCTCCTGGCAGACGGCGTGGACGGCGACCGCATCGTCGCGACCCATCAGGGGCATGACCGTGGGCGAGCCTGCGCCGGGCAGGATCGCGGTAATTTCGTCCAGAGCCGAGCGCGGGGCGTTCAGCATGACGTATTTGGCGCCTTGCGAGGACACGACGCCCGCCATCCGCTCGATGACGCTGTCCAACAGCTGCTGCAACGCCGGCTCGGGCGCGACGGGCGACTGAATCAGCACGGCCTGGCTTTCCAGAACCGTATCCTTGGCTACCAAGCCGTTGGCCTCCAGCGTCGCGCCGGTCGAGACCAGGTCGCAGATGGCGGCGGCCAGTTTCAGCCGGGGCGCGACCTCGACGGCCCCGCGCATCACGACGATGTCGGCCTTGACCCCGCGTTCGTCGAGGAAGCGACGCAGGATCTTGGGATAGGAGGTGGCGATGCGCAGACCGTCCAGCGAGGCCGGACCGTCATAGGCCAGGGTCGGAGGCGTGGCGATCTTGAGCGTGCATCGACCGAAGCCCAGCGGCATGACGATCGAGGCGTTCTTTTCCTTGGAGTCTGGGCCGCCGTTGCGACCTTCCTCCAGCACATTCTCGCCGACGATGCCCAGGTCGCAGACGCCGTCCGCCACGAAGGTGGGGATGTCGTCGTCGCGGACGCGCAGCAGGTCGATCGGATAGTTCTCGACCCGGTAAAGCAGGTCGTTGTGACCCTTGACCCATTTCAGGCCCGCGTCGCGGATCAGGTCGAGGCTGCGGTCGGCCAGACGGCCGGATTTCTGGACGGCGATGCGAAGCCGGCCCTGCACGGTGCTCATGTTCGGATACTCAGTTCTTGTTCTTCAGGCGGTCCAGGGCGAGGCGATAGCCCTGATGCGGCATGTCTTTCAGATAGCGGGCGACGCGAACGACGGTGGTGGGGCTGGCATGGGCCTCTGCGGCGATCTCGCGATAGGATTTGCCGCCGGCGTCGAGCAGGCGCGCCACCTGCCAGCGCTCGGAGAAGGCGCGCAGTTCCGCAGGCGTGCAAAGATCGGCCAGAAAGGCGTCGATCTCGGCGCGCGTCTGCATCGACAGCAGGGCGTCATGCAGGTCGTCACGGGCGGGCGGGGTCGTCATGCGCGTTCCACTATGCTGTAACGGTGGAACAGTCAAGAGGTGCGGCGTGAGTCGTGATTGGTGACTCGTGATTGGGTCGAGATTCAGTCACGGCTCACGATTCACCAATCACGACTTACACCCGGCCGCGCACCGCTCTATCTGTCCGCCCATGACCAAGGTTCTCATCATCGGCGCCGGACACGCCGGCGGCTCAGTCGCGGCCTTCCTGCGGCAGTATGGGCATGAAGGCCCCATCGTGCTGGCGGGGGAAGAGGATGCGCCGCCGTATCAGCGGCCGCCGCTGTCCAAGGCCTGGCTGAAGGGGGAGGCGGATCTGGAGGCGCTGCTGCTGCGGCCTCTGAGTTTCTACGCCGAGCAGAACATCGACTTCCGACCCTCGACGGTCGCCGTGTCGGTGGACACTGCCGCGAAGACGGTCGTTTTCCATGACGGCTCGTCGGAGACTTACGACATCCTTGTGCTGGCGACCGGATCGACGGCGCGCAAGCTGCCGGTCCCGGGCGGGGACCATCCCGATCTGCTGGAACTGCGCACGATGAAGGACGCCGAGCGACTGAAGGCGGTCCTCGGGCCCGGCAAGCGTCTGGCGGTCGTCGGCGGCGGCTATGTAGGGCTGGAGGCGGCGGCGTCGGCGCGGGCCCTGGGCGCCGAGGCGGTGGTGATCGAGCGGGCGCCGCGCGTGCTGGCGCGGGTGGCGTCCGAGACCCTGTCGGCCTTCTTCACAGCGCAGCACCGGGCTCACGGCGTGGAAATCCTGACGGACGCGGAGGTGATCGCCGTGGCCCGCGACGGCGTGAGCCTGGCCGACGGATCGGTGGTGTCGGCGGATGCGGTGTTGGTGGGGGTCGGCGCCCTGGCTTGCGACGCCCTGGCGCGTTCGGCCGGCCTGACCTGTGACGACGGCGTGGTGGTGGACGCCGAGGCGCGCACCAGCGATCCGGCGATCTTCGCCATCGGCGACATGACGCGACGACCCATTCCGGTCCACGGCGGCGTGCATCATCGGCTGGAAAGCGTGCCCAACGCCCTGGAGCAGGCCAAGCAGGCGGCCGCCGCCATCGTCGGACGGGCCGGACCGACGCCGGAAGTGCCCTGGTTCTGGTCGGACCAGTATGACGTCAAGCTTCAGATCGCCGGCCTGCCGTTCGACGCCGACCGACAGGTGGTGCGCGGCGACCCGACGGCGTCGGGCTTTGCGGTTTTCCATCTGAACGGCGACCGCATCGTCTGCGTCGAGGCCGTCAACGCGCCGCCCGAGTTCATGGCCGGCAAGCCGTTGATCGCCAAGGCGACGCCTGTGGACATAGGCAAGCTGGCCGATCCGGCGGTGTCGATGAAGGCGGTGGCTGTCGGATAAGGCGTCGCCGCAGTGCAACAAAACTGTTGCGCTTTACGGTCGTGACCGTTCAAGCTGCGACTTCAACGCGGCGGGGGCGGATGACGAGAGCTTTCGACGAAATGAATGGCGGCGGATCGGGTGCGATCCGCGACAGCTACAAGACGCTGGCGGCATGGCTGGAAAACGCGCCGGCCGATCTGCTGCAAGCGCGCTCGCGCCAGGCGGAGCTGTTCTTCCGCCGAATGGGTGTGACCTTCGCTGTCTATGGCGACGAGGAATCCAATGAGCGGCTGATCCCTTTCGATGTCGTGCCGCGCATCATCGGCGCGGACGAGTGGGGTGGTCTGGAAAAGGGGCTGAAGCAGCGGGTCACCGCCATCAACGCCTTTCTGAAAGACATCTATGGCCCGCAGGACTGCATCAAGGCGGGCATCGTCCCGGCTGATCTGATCCTGACCAATCCGCATTATCGGCCGGAGATGCAGGGCCGTCGTCCACCAGGCGATGTCTGGTGTCACATCTCGGGCGTCGATCTGGTGCGCACGGGCGAGGACGGCTTCTACGTCCTCGAAGACAACTGCCGCACGCCGTCGGGCGTCTCCTACATGCTGGAGAACCGCGAGATGATGATGCGGCTGTTCCCCGACCTGTTCGCGGAACACGCCGTGCGGCCCGTCGAAATCTACACCGACATGCTGTTGCGCTCGTTGCAGGCGTCCGCGCCGGCAGGGGCGGGGGCGGACCCGACGATCGTCGTGCTGACGCCCGGCCCCTTCAACTCGGCCTACTACGAGCACAGCTTCCTGGCCGACAAGCTGGGCGTCGAACTGGTTCAAGGCACGGACCTGTTCGTCAATGACGACACGGTCTTCATGCGCACGACCGAGGGGCCCAAGCGCGTCGATGTCATCTATCGCCGTATCGACGACGACTTCCTCGATCCCCTGACCTTCATGCCCAACTCCACCATCGGGGTGCCGGGGTTGATGTCGGCCTATTTCGCTGGACGGGTGACCCTGGCCAATGCGGTCGGGACGGGCGTGGCCGATGACAAGGCCGTCTACACCTACATGCCCGAGATCATCCGCTTCTTCACGGGCGAGGATGCGATCCTGCAAAACGTGCCGACCTGGCGCTGTCGCGAGCCGGACGCCCTGAAGGAAGTGCTGGATAAGCTGCCGGAACTGGTGGTCAAGGAAGTCGGCGGATCGGGCGGCTACGGCATGCTGGTCGGGCCGACCTCGACCAAGGCCGAGATCGAGGATTTCCGCGCCAAGCTGATCGCCGATCCCGACGACTTCATCGCCCAGCCGACGCTGAGCCTGTCGACGGCCCCGACGCTGAACGGCGGCGCCCTGTCGCCCCGCCACGTCGATCTCAGGCCGTTCGTGCTGTCCAGCCCGGCGGGCGTGCGCGTCGCGCCCGGCGGCTTGACGCGGGTGGCGCTGAAGGAAGGGTCGCTGGTGGTGAACTCCAGCCAGGGCGGCGGAACCAAGGACACCTGGGTGCTGGACAACTGATGCTTTCACGCACCGCAGACAGCCTCTACTGGACCGGCCGCTATATGGAGCGGGCGGACTTCCTCGCCCGCATTCTGGAGGCTGCGATCCGTCTCGCCGCCCTGCCGGCCAAGGATCAGGCCGCCGTCACCGCCTGGGCCGGGGCCATCGCCTCGTCGGGGGTAAAGGCGGGCTTCGACGCGACCGGACGCACCGTGTCGGAAAAGTCCGTGCGGGAATATCTGGCCTTCGGCTTCGACAATCCGACCTCGATCAAGGCCTGCATCAACAAGGCGCGGACCAATGCGCGCTCGGTGCGCACCGCCCTGACCATCGAACTGTGGGAGGCGATCAACGGCGCCTGGAACGGTCTGAACGAGCTGGGCGAACCGACCAAGCGCGACGACTTCACCAACTTCCTCGACTTCGTGAAATCGACGTCCCTGGCGGTCGAAGGCGCCTCGTCGCGAACCATGCTCAGGAACGACGCCTACTGGTTCCTGCGGCTGGGCATGGCGATCGAGCGGGCCGACAACACCGCACGCTTGCTGGACGTGAAATATCACCTGCTGCTGCCGCCCGGCGAACGGGTCGGGGGGCAGTTGGACTATTTCCAGTGGACGACGCTGCTGCGCGAGGTTTCGGCCCTGACCGCCTATCGCTGGGTTTACCGCGAAAGCGTGCGGCCCTGGCTGGTGGCGGACCTCTTGGTGCTGAACCGCCAGATGCCGCGCTCGCTCGCCTCGTGCCAGGGCATGATCGTCAGCTATCTGGAGAAGTTGGCGACTGATTACGGAAGACGCGGACCGGCGCAGCGACTGGCCTCCAATCGCCTCAGCCAGTTCAACGAGGCCAAGATCGAGGACATCTTCCAGTCCGGCCTGCACGAATATATTCAGGGCTTTTTGAACGAGAACAACGCCTTGGCCGCGGCCGTCCACGAACAGTATCTGGTCTGACCATGCGGATCCGGATCGATCACTCCACCCGCTACGCCTACGCCCGGCCCGCGCGCTTCATCGTCCAGATGCTGCGACTGACGCCCAAGTCGTGCGAAAGCCAGCAAGTTCGCGACTGGCGCATCGAAACCGATGTGGACGCCCGGCTGCGGCGCAGCGAGGACGCCTTCGGCAACATCGTTCACAGCCTCTATACCGAGCGGCCGACCGACGCCCTGACCATCCGCGTCACCGGCGAAGTCTCGACCGTCGAGACGGGCGGCGTCGTGAAGGGCCAGGCCGAGCGGCTGTCCCCCTTGGTCTATCTGCGTGAAACCCCGATGACGAAGGCCGACGCCGGCATCGTCGATTTCGCCCGCTCTATCCCAGAGGGCGCGACGCTGAGCCGGATGCACCGGTTGATGAGCGCGCTGAAGGATACGGTGGCGTTCGAGGTCGGCTCGACCTCCGCCTCCCACACCGCCGCCGACGCCTTCGCCCAGAAACGCGGCGTCTGTCAGGACCATTCGCAGATCTTCATCTCGGCCGCGCGCCTGCTGGGCGTGCCGGCCCGCTATGTTTCGGGCCATCTCAGCCGTCAGGATGGACGCCACGATCAGGACGCCGCCCATGCCTGGGCCGAGGCCTGGGTCGAGAATCTGGGCTGGGTCGGGTTTGATCCGGCCAACGGGATCTGTCCCACCGAACACTATGTCCGGGTCGCGGTCGGCCTCGACGCACGCGGCGCCACCCCGATCCGGGGCACGAGCTATGGCGGCGGCCAGGAGCAACTGACCGTCGCCCTGAATGTGCGGCCGGTGCAACAGAGCCAGCAACAACTGCAATCCAGCGGATGGCCCCGATAGGCATGGCGCGCGAATCTGTTAGCGTCTGGGGATTCGCAACGCGGGGAGCGAATAGAGCGAAGTGACCTATTGCGTAGGCATGCTGGTGGACGACGGGTTGGCGATGATCGCCGACACGCGCACCAATGCGGGCGTGGACAACATCTCGTCCTATCGCAAACTGCACATCTACCAGTCGCCGGGCGAGCGGATCCTGGCGGTTGCGACGGCGGGCAATCTGTCGGTCACCCAGACGGCGCTGGCCATGGTCGCAGCCGGGGTCAAACTGCCGGACTCCACCGAACTTGAGACGCTCCAGACCGCCCCGACCCTGTTCCGTGCCGCCCAGTTGCTGGGTCACGCTATGGCCAGCGTGCGCGCCAGCATCAATACGCCGCCGACGCCGACGGCCGACGGGTTGAACGTCACCGCCTCCATGCTGCTGGGCGGTCAGATCGCCGGCGGCAAGATGGGACTGTATCTGATCTACGGGCAGGGCAACTTCATCGAGTGCGGGCCCGACACGCCCTATCTGCAGATCGGCGAGCTGAAATACGGCAAACCCATTCTGGACCGCGCCCTGCACAGCTCCACCTCCCTGTCCGAGGCGGTGAAGCTGGGGCTGATCTCGTTCGATTCGACCATCCGCTCCAACATCGCCGTCGGCCCGCCGCTGGACTTGATCGTGATGAAGCGCGACCAGCTGATGGGCACGGCGCGCCGCATTGAGGCGGATGATCCCTATTTCCGCGATCTGGGCCGGCGTTGGTCCGAAGCCCTAGCCGCCGCCCACCGCGCCATGCCCGATCCGACCTGGCTGGATCTCGACACGTCGGCGCCTCAGAGGAGCATCAGCGCCGTCGGCTAATTAAGATTGCGATTTGTTCGCAATTGTCTTGCGACTTCCTGTGGAGCTGGTTATTGCGAGCGCATCGCAAAATCAGACCAAAAGGTCGCAAGACTATGTCCGAATCCCGCGCCGCCGCGCTCCGCTCGCTTCTGTTCGCCTCCAGCGCCGCCGGCATGCTGGTCGCCGCCCCCGCCATCGCTGCTGACGTGACCGCCGAGGACGGCGTGGTCGTCACGGCTGATCAGTCCCAGCCCGCCAATCTGGGCACGATCGACGTCAACGGTCGGTTCAAGAAGCCGGCCCCCGTCAGTCCCGAGTTCGTCGCGCCCCTGGTGGACACGCCGCGCGCCGTGACGGTGATTCCCCAGGCCATCATCGAACAGACCTCGGCCTCGTCCTTGCAGGACCTGCTGTCCAACTCCCCCGGCATCACCTTCGGGGCAGGCGAGGGCGGTCAGCCCCTGGCCGATCGTCCCTTCATCCGGGGCCAGTCCTCGGGCAACAACATCTTCGTGGACGGCATCCGCGACACGGGCGGCCAGCAACGCGAGGTCTTCAACCTGGAACAGGTCGAGGTGATCAAGGGGCCGGACGCCGTCTATTCGGGACGCGGTTCGGGCGGCGGCAGCATCAACCTGGCCTCCAAATCGCCCAAGCTGAACGCCTTCACCAATGTCAGCGCGGGCGCGGGCACCGACGGCTATCTGCGCGGGACGGTCGATGCGAACCTGCCGCTGGGCGAGACCGCCGCGCTGCGCATCAACCTGATGGGCGCCCAGGGCGACGTGCCCGGCCGCGACGCCGTCGACTACGACAAATGGGGCCTGGGCCTCAGCCTGGGCGCCGGCCTGGGCACGCCGTCGTCGATGATGTTCAGCTACTACCACCTGACCAGCGACCAGATGCCCGACTACGGCATTCCGTTGTTCACTAAGATCCAGTCGCGCACGACCGACAGCGGCGTTCTGGATGTGCCCTATGACAGCTTCTATGGGCTGAAGGCGCGCGACTACCTGACCAATGAGGTGGATACCTTCACCTTCAAGGCCGAGCATCGCCTCAACGACTTCGCCACGATCCGCAACGTCAGCCGCTATTCGCAGACGCTGAACGACTATATCGTCACCAACCCCGGCGACGGCGGCTATGTCGGACGGGCGGCGGACGGGACTTACTGGATGAAGCGGGGCACCAAGACTCGTTGGAACCCAGTCACCACCCTGGCCAATGTGACGGACGTGTTCGGCCAGTTCGCCACCGGTTCGATCAAGCACAGCTATGACGTCGGCGTGGAGCTGTCGCGCGAGCACAACAAGAACGCCTCCTATTCGACCTACACCACCTCCGGCTCGGCCTGTCCGACCGGTCTGACGCCGGTGTCGGGGACTTATCCAACCGCCACAGGCGCCTCGGGCGCCGGCGACTGCACCCCGGTCTATAACCCAAACCCCGACGACACCTGGACCGGCGTGATCAATCGCGGCCCCACCAGTTCCAACACGACCGAGGCCATCGGCGTTTATGCGAACGACAGCATCACTCTGACCGAGCGACTGATCCTGAACCTGGGCGTTCGCTGGGACCAGTATTCGGTCAAGGGCGTCAATGCCGTTTTGGGTTCGCCTTCGTCCACGGCTGGCGTCTGGAATGTCACGGGCTACACCGCCGTTCCGGAACAGACCTGGGAGTTCACCAACTATCAGGTCGGTCTGGTGTTCAAGCCGACGCAGGGCAGCAGCGTCTATGCGTCCTGGTCCACCTCTTCGACGCCGCCGACCATTTCGGCGGGCGACCAGAACGCCTCGGGCGGCACGGGCACGGTCGATGGCGTCGCCAACACCGTTCTGGAGCCGGAAGACACCGAAAGCTTCGAGATCGGCGCCAAGGCCAATGTCTTGAACGACCGTCTCGCCCTGTCGGCGGCCGCCTTCCACCTGACGCGCAAGAACGCCCTGATCCTGGTTGAGCCCAACATCTTCCGTCAGGAAGGCGAGGCCGAGGTGAACGGGTTCGAGTTCGGCGTGTCGGGCAGCATCACGCCGAAGTGGACCGTGTTCGGCGGCTATACCTACATGGACTCCGAACTGACCAAGGCGGCCGTTGTCGTGTCGGGCACGCCGCCGATCGCCATCGTCAATCCGCTGCAAGGCCTGCCGCTGGCCAATACGCCCAAGCATAGCGCCAGCCTGTTCACCACCTATCGCGTCCTGCCCCGGCTGACGGTCGGCGGCGGCGTCTACTACACATCCAAATCTCTGGGCGGGAACCAAGGCGGCGCGGGCGGCGGGAACAACCGCATCTATGCGCCCGAATGGACCCGCGTGGACGCCTTCGCCGCCTATGATCTGACGGACCGCGCGACGCTTCAACTGAACGTCAAGAATGCGACGGACGAGGAATACATCATGCGTACGAACGGCGTTCACCATGCCGATCCGGCCGCAGGGCGTCAGGCTATTCTGGCCCTGAACCTGCGCTTCTAAAGGCTCTCACCCCAGCCTATTCTGACGGCCCCGTCCTTCCGGCGGGGCCGTTGTCGTTTCTGAGAGGCCCGCCGTGCTGCTGCAGATTCCTGAAGTCTTCTCCAAGGCCGAAGTGACGGCGCTGCGTGACAAGCTCGACGCCGGACCGTGGGCGGACGGCAACGCCACCTCCGGCCATCAATCGGCGATGGCGAAGAAGAACCTGCAACTGCCCGAAGAGTCGGACGTGGCGAAGGAGGTCTCGGCCTTGGTGGTCCAGGCGCTGAACGCCAATCCGATGTTTGTGGCGGCGGCCTTGCCGCACACGATCTTTCCGCCCCTATTCAACCGGTACGAGGGAGGGGGTGAATTCGGCCTGCACGTCGACAATGCTATCCGCCAGTCCCGCAATGGCGGGGCGATCCGCATTCGCAGCGACCTCTCGGCGACCTTGTTCCTGTCCGAGCCCGAGGACTACGACGGCGGCGAACTAATCATCGAGGAGATGTACGGGTCGCAGGCGGTCAAGCTGCCGGCTGGCGATCTGGTCCTCTATCCCTCCAAGAGCCTTCATCGCGTCACGCCGGTGACACGCGGGGCGCGGGTGTCGTCCTTCATGTGGATGCAGAGCCTGGTCCGCGACGACGCCGATCGCGAGACCCTTTTCCGTCTGGACATCGCCACCCAGCGCGTGGCGACCGAGAGGGGACCGAAGGATCAGGCGGTGATCGAATTGACCGGCGTCTATCACAATCTGCTGCGGCGCTGGACCGAGGTCTGACGCCCAAGGCATCACAACGCCGCTAAATGCTATTGCAACCCGTTCGCAACAATGGCACAGCGAGCCCGTGACCGAGCTCGCCACACAGCGTCAGGCCGAAACCGCAGCCAAGGGCCCGAAACCCAAGGCGGCGCTGAATGGCGCACGGTCGTTCTGGCTGAAACAGCTGCATAGCTGGCACTGGATTTCGGCGGCGGTCAGCCTTGTCGGCATGATCCTGTTCGCGGTCACCGGCATCACCCTGAACCATGCGGCCTCCATCCCCGGCGATCCGGTGACGGTCGAAAAGACCGCGACCCTGCCGGCGCCCCTGTTGCAGCGGCTTGCGAGCTTCCCGCAGGAGACGACCGATCCTGTCCCCGACGCCGTCGCGCGCTGGGCGGCCGAGGCGCTGAAGGTCGAGATCGCCGGAAAGCCGACCGAGACAACGGCGCAAGAGGTCTATGTCGCCCTGGCCATGCCCGGCGGCGACGGATGGGTCACCATCGACCGTTCGACCGGCGAGACCCTGCACGAGAAGACCACGCGCGGCTGGATCGCCTACCTCAACGACCTGCACAAAGGCCGCAACGCCGGCGTCGTCTGGTTCTGGTTTATCGACGTCTTCGCGGCGGCCTGCGTCATCTTCGCCCTGACGGGGCTGGGTCTGATGCTCCTGCACGCCAAGGGTCGGCCCTCGACCTGGCCGCTGGCGGCGCTGGGCCTGCTGATCCCCATCGTTATCGCCCTGATCTTCATTCACTGACGAGTTTTCCGATGCGCCTTCTTCCCGTCGTCATCACCACCGTCGGCCTGGCCGCCGCCGCTGCGCCCGCCATGGCCGCCGACCTGACGGTGTCGGTCGAGATTCCCCGCCTGAACACCGCCTCCTATCATCGCCCTTATGTCGCGGTGTGGATCGAAAAGCCGGATCAATCGGCCGAGCGCACCCTGGCCGTCTGGTATCAGCAGACCCGCAATAACGAGGGCGACGGCAAGGACTGGCTGAAGGATCTGCGCACCTGGTGGCGCAAGGGCGGTCGGGCCATGACGCTGCCGGCCGACGGCGTGTCCGGCGCCACGCGCGCGCCAGGTCGCCAGACCGTCACCGTACCCGCCGCCCGCCTGCGCAACCTTCAGCCCGGCCAGTACAACATAGTCGTCGAGGCGGCCCGCGAACTGGGCGGGCGCGAGGTCGTGCGCGTGCCCTTCCGCTGGGGCGCAGCCAACACCGGCGCCGGAACCGGCTCCACCGAACTGGGCGCCGTCCGCGTCGCCGTCTCTCGCTAAGGATCATGACCATGAAGAAGACGATCGCCCTGCTGACGCTGGCCGCAGCGCTGGCCGCCCCCATGGCCGCCCAGGCCCACCGCGCCTGGCTGGCGCCCACCGCCACGACCCTGTCGGGCACGGACGCCTGGGTCGGATTCGACGCCGGCATGTCGAACCAGGTGTTCAACCCCGACCACGCCGCCATGCGCCTGACCGGCCTGACCATCACCGCGCCGGACGGCTCGGCGGTCCAGCCCGAGAACGCCATGCAGGGCCGCTATCGTTCGACCTTCGACGCCCATCTGACCCAGAACGGCACCTACAAGATCGCCAACGTCATGAACGGCGTGATGGCCAGCTACACCCTGAACGGCGAACAGAAGCGCTGGCGCGGCGCGGCCTCGGAATACCCGGCGGGCCTGCCCGAGGGCGCGACCAATGTTCAGGCGACCCGCACTGCCAGCCGCATCGAGACCTTCGTCACCCTGAACAACCCCACCGACACTGTCTTCAAGACGACCGGCGAGGGGCTTGAGCTGGTTCCCGTCACCCATCCGAACGACCTGGTTGTGGGCGAACCCGCCACCTTCAAACTGCTGAACAACGGCCAGCCGGCGGCGGACATCGACGTCACCGTGGCGCGCGGCGGCCTGCGCTATCGCGACAACCCCGAAGAATCGACGCTCAAGACCAACGCCGAGGGCGCCTTCACCATCACCTGGCAAGAAGCGGGCATGTACTGGCTGAACGCCTCGGTCCGTACCGAAGGCCAGGGCGAAACGCTGGGTTCCAACGCCAGCTATGTGGCGGCGATGGAAGTCCTGCCCTAAGCGAAGGGCCATGTCCGACATTCCTCCCTCGCGCGGTTCCCGCGCCGCGCCGCCCACGGTCAATATCGGCGACGCCGCCCCTCTGGGCGAGCGCGCCGACAACCGCGTCCTCGTGCCCGCGATCGAAGGCGCGCCGCCCCGTCCGCCCAGCGACCTGATCCGCTCGCTGGGCGGCGAGACCATGGGCACGACCTGGAGCGCGCGCGTCATTGCGCCGCCAGGCGTGGGCGAGGCCGACATCCAGGCGGCGATCGAAGAGGAATTAGCGACCGTCGTCGGCCTGTTCAGCCCGTGGGAGCCGTCCAGCGAGATCAGCCGCTTCAATACCGCGCCGGCCGGCGTCTGGGCTGTGTCCCAGCCCTTTTGGGACTTGCTGGATGCGGCGATGACCCTGGGCGACGAAACCAACGGGGCGGTCGATCCAACCCTGGGCGCCTTGGTCGATCTGTGGGGCTTCGGCCCGCCCGGACCGCGTTCGGCCTTGTTGCCCGTCCCGTCCGAGGACGAGATCGCGGCGGCTGCGGCCGTTTCGGGCTGGCAGAAGCTGCGGCTGAACGGCGAGGCGCGCGCAGTGATGCAGATGGGCGGGATGAGGCTGGACTTCTCCGGCATCGCCAAGGGCCATGCGGTGGACCGCGTGTCCGACCGGCTGATGGCCATGGGCGCGACCTCGCACCTCATCGAGATCGGCGGCGAATTGAAAGGGCGCGGCGTCAAGCCGGACGCTCAGCCGTGGTGGGTCGAGATCGAGCGGGTCGAGGGTTCGCCTGCGCCCCACACCGTGGCGGCCCTGTTCGATTTGGCCGTGGCGACCAGCGGCGACTATCGCCGCGCGTTCCGCCATGACGGGCGCCTGTATCCCCACACCATCGACGGTTCGACCGGGCGGCCGGTCAGCAACAATCTGAGTTCGGTCACCGTCCTGCACCCCTTGGCCATGATGGCCGACGCCTACGCCACGGCCCTGACCGTCATGGGACCGTTCGACGGACCGGACTACGCCGAGGCCATCGGCCTGATGGCCCATTTCGTCGAACGCACCGAGCGCGGACCCGTCGAGCGGATGTCGCCGGCCTTCGCCGCTCTGATGGACGACGACGGAGATCGTCAGGGGTGACAGCCGATCCGCAGCGCTGGCTGTGGGCGGTCGAGGCCTTGGCGCTTTGGCTGACCCTGATCGCCGTCGTCGTCTGGCGTGAACGCAGGGCCAAGGCGGCGGCCCGTGCGCGGTCTGATGCTCTGGCGGGCGCAGGCGAGGGACGGCCGCTGCTGATCGCCTTCGCCAGCCAGACGGGCTTCGCCGAGGAACTGGCGTGGATGACGGCGCGGTCTCTGGGCGATGGCGGCGTGGGCGCGCGAGTGCTGTCCTTCGCCGATCTGGATGTGCAGACGCTGAAATCGACGGACCGGGCGCTGCTGATCGTCTCGACGACCGGCGAGGGCGATCCGCCCGACAGCGCGGCCCGGTTCGTGCGCAAGGTCATGGGCGAGGCGACGGACCTGTCGGAACTGCGCTTCGGTCTGCTGGCGCTGGGCGACCGCAGCTATGACCAGTTCTGCGGCTTCGGTCACGCTGTGGACGGCTGGCTGAGGCGCGCGGACGCCCAACCTCTGTTCGACATGGTCGAGGTCGACAACGGCGAGGCCGGCGCTATCCGCCATTGGCAGCACCAGCTGAACCAGATCACCGGCAGCGTGACGGCCCCCGATTGGACCCCGGCCGCCTACGACGCCTGGCGGCTGGTCGAAGGCACCCTGGTCAATCCGGGCAGTCCCGGCGGAGAGGCGTATCATCTTGCGTTCGAGGCCGTGGGCGCGACGCCCGACTGGTCGGCCGGCGACATCGCCGAGGTCGGCCTGCCCGAGCGTGACGGCGTCACGCCGGGTTCGCGCGAATATTCCATCGCCTCCCTGCCGTCTGACGGCCGGGTCGAGTTGCTGATCCGCCTGATGCGCCATCCCGACGGCGCCCCGGGCCTGGCGTCGGGCTGGCTGACGCAGGATCTCGCGCTGGGCGATCAGATCGGAATGCGCCTGCGCACCAACCGCAGCTTCCACGGCCCGGCGGACGAGACGCCGATGATCCTGATTGGCAACGGCACGGGCATCGCGGGTCTGCGCGCACATTTGAAGGCGCGCACCGACGCGGGCGGGGCCTGGCTGCTGTTCGGAGAACGCACCCAGGCGCATGACGCCTTCTTCGATGCGGAGTTGCAGGCCTGGCTGGCGTCGGGCGTGCTGCGGCGGCTGGACCGGAGCTTCTCGCGCGATGCGGGCGACGGACGATATGTGCAGGACCTGGTCGCGGCGGCGACGGATGACTTGCGCGATTGGGTCGCGCGCGGCGCGGCGATCTACGTCTGCGGCAGTCTGGAAGGCATGTCGCAAGGCGTGCATGCCGCGCTGGAAAGCGCGCTGGGGGCGGACGTGGTGCTGACCATGCTGGAAGACGGCCGCTACCGCCGCGACGTGTACTGAACCCCGTCTTTGCTGATCAGTGCTACAGGCCTAGACGCCCCAAAAGTTCCGCCGCGAAGGTCGACAGGGTGTCGTCGCGCGCGCCCATGACGATGATCCGGTCGCCCGGCTTGGCGATCTCGACGATCCGGTCGCCGCAGTCGGCGCGCGTCGCCAGCGCATCAGCCTGACGGCCGGCGGCGCGGACGCCGGAGGCGATGTCTTCCGATCCCACGCTGCGGTCGGTGGTGCCGCCGTAATAGACCGGCTCGGGCATCAGCAGCACGTCGTCCTCGCGCATCAGGCCGGCGAAACCGTCGATGAACTCCGACTTCATCAGCTTCAGCGGGCCGAACCCATGCGGCTGAAACAGGATCAGCAGCCGGCCGTCGAAGGCGTGTAGGGTCTTCAGCGTGGCGGCGATCTTGTCCGGGTTATGCGCGAAGTCGTCGATGACGGTGATGTCGCCCGCCGTCCCGACGACCTCCATCCGTCGCCGGATGCCGGCGAAGGTTTCCAGCGCCTTCACCGCCTCGGCCGTCGGCACGCCCAGCGCCCGGGTCGCACCCAGCGCGGCCAGGGCGTTGGCGACATTGTGCGCGCCGGGCACGTTCAGGATCACGTCGTGTTCGCTCCAGCGCTCGATCAGGCGGAACCGCATGCCCGTCGGCAGGGGCTGAAGATCATGGGCGGACAGGTCGGCCTTCTCTTCGCCCAGGCCGAAGGTGATCGCCTTGCCAGCCGGCAGCGTCTGGGCCAGCGCCGCCGTCTCGGGATTGTCCAGGTTCAACACGGCCGTCGTCGCCCGCGCGGTGAAGCCGCCGAACAGGTCGCGCAACTCCTCCATCGACTTGTGGTCCAGCGAGATGTTGGACACCACCGCCACCGTCGGATCGTAGCGGGCGATGGAGCCGTCGCTTTCATCCACCTCCGACACGAACACGTCGGGCCCGCCGATCAGGGCGCTGGCGAACGGATGGTCGGCGTCGGCGAAGTTCTTCATCACCGCCCCGTTCATGACGGTCGGCTCGCGGCCCGTCTGATGCAGGATCCAGGCGATCATGCCGGTGATGGTGGACTTGCCGCTTGTGCCCGCGACCCCGACCGAGGTCGGGGCGTCGTTGAAGAGTTCACTGAGCAGCTCGGGCCGGGTCTTGATGGTTGCGCCGGCGCGCCTGGCCGCGCCGATGTCGGGCACCGTCTCCTCGATGGCGCCGGTGGCGATGACGGTCTGATCCGCGCGGGTCACGCCCGATCCGTCCTGAGGGTGCAGGGTGACGCCGTGGGCGCGCAGCCAATCGAACTTCTCGGGCGTGCGGCCCTGGTCCAGCGCGCGGTCCGATCCTTCGATCACGGCGCCGCGCGCCTGGACGATCATGGCCAGGGGCAGCATGCCCGACCCGCCGATGCCGCAGAAGAAATAGGAGGCGTCTTGGTTCATGCCCCCTTAGAACAGGGGATCGGGCCGGTCCGCCAGTAGGGGATCGCAAAAACGACGAAGAAGACGGACGTGGAAACCAACAGCTTCAAGATCGGCGTCGTTTGCGCCAGTTCGCGCTTTTCGAAAGAGCGCGCCGAGACGATCGAGGCCTGGATGGCGCACAACCATCCCGACCGCGATGTCGCCGTCGTCTTCCATCCCGCCTGTTTCCTGAAGCACGGTCATTTCGCCGGCGACGACCGGGCGCGCGCGGACGCCTTCGTGGAGTTCGCCAACGATCCCCGCATCGACGCCATCTGGTTTGCCCGCGGCGGATACGGCTCGTGCCGCATCGCCGATGCGGTGATCCCGCGCTTGGACGCGGTCGCCCGCAAGAAGCGCTACATGGGATATTCCGACGCCGGCAGCCTGTTGGCCGGAATGTACAAGGCCGGATTCCAGCATCTGGCGCACGGACCGATGTCTTCGGATTCGGTGCGCGACGACGCGACTGCGCGCGGCGCCCTGTCCTGGCTGACCACGGGACGCACCGACTGGATCGAGCCGTCGCTGGCGACCGATCCGCGCCCGGCCGTCGCCTTTAACCTGACCATTCTGAACGAACTGACCGGCACGCCGCTTGAGCCCGATCTATCCGACCACGTCCTGATGTTGGAGGAGGTGTCCGAGGCCGCCTACCGGATCGACCGAATGATGTTTCACTTGACCAACCAGGCCAGCATCCGTCGCGTGGCCGGGATTCGCCTGGGACGGGTCTCTGACATCACGCCAAACGATCCCGACTTTGGTCAGACTCCGGAGGAAATCGTTCGATACTGGTGCCTGCGTTCGGGCATACCGTTTCTGGGCAGCGCCGATATCGGGCATGACGCCGCCAACAAGGTCGTCCCCTTCGGTCGCCCGTAAGGCGAACGACGCGCGACGAAAAGGACACAGTCTCGCCTCTATTCGCTAAGGCGAGGCCGCCCGCCTCTCGACAGAACGCCGGTCCTGACCTCAGATGCCGGTCCGCGAGGCGTTAGGACTTCGTTAGCCAAGGCGTTGGGGGACGCTGCGGTTTGCGCCTACTGCGATGCGGCGGTTCGTTCGGATATCGGGGGATGCCCGGACGAGCCGCCTGATCGTCTTCCCATCCATCGACGTTGAGGGCCGCAGGGCTTAAGGATCGCGGGTGCGTTTCGACGAGAGATTCATTGATGAACTGAAGGCCCGCCTTCGGCCGTCCGACGTGATCGGGCGGACGGTGAAGCTGAAACGTCAGGGTCGCGAATATGTCGGTCTGTCGCCCTTCTCGAAGGAGAAGTCGCCGTCCTTCTTCGTCAATGACGACAAGGGCTTCTTCCACGACTTCTCGTCCGGCAAGCATGGCGACATTATTTCCTTCCTGCAGGAAACAGAGCGGCTCAGCTTCGTCGAGGCGGTGCAGCGCCTGGCCGGCGAGGCGGGGATGCAGCTTCCCGCCGAAGACCCCAAGGAGGCCGAGCGCGAGCAGAAGCGCGCAGGTCTGTCGGACTGGATGGACCTGGCCCAGAAATGGTTCGCCGCCAATCTGCGCCGCACGCCGGGCAAGGCAGCGCGCGAATACCTGGACAAGCGCGGTCTGCCCGAGGATCAGTGGGAGCGGTTCGGCCTGGGCTATGCGCCCAACGACCGCGAGGGGCTGAAGCAGGCCTTGGTGCAGCGCGGCGCCAAGCCCGCCGAACTGGTCGAGGCCGGGCTGCTGATCTCGCCCGAAAGCGGCGGCCAGCCCTATGATCGCTTCCGCGACCGGCTGATGTTCCCGATCCTGGATGCGCGCGGCCGGATCGTCAGCTTCGGCGGTCGGGCCATGAACCCCGACGACCGGGCCAAATATTTGAACGGCCCGGAAAGCCCGCTCTTTCACAAGGGCGCGACCCTCTACGGCCTGCCCGAGGCGCGGCGCATCTTGGGGGCGGAATCCAAGAACGACCAGGCCATCATCGTGGTCGAAGGCTATATGGACGTCATCGCCTGCCAGCGCGCGGGCCTGCCGGCCGTGGCGCCGATGGGCACGGCCCTGACCGAGGAGCAGATGGCTTTGCTATGGCGGGTCAGTTCGGAACCTATCCTCTGCTTTGACGGCGACCCGGCAGGCCAGAGAGCCGCTTTCCGTGCCGTCGAACGCGCCTTGCCGCTCTTGAAACCAGAACGCAGCTTTCGGTTTGTGACGCTGACCGGCGGGCAAGATCCAGATGATATGCTGAGGGAGAAAGGTGCGCCGGCGCTGCGTGAAGCGATGAGTGTAACCACTCCGTTTTCGCGAATGCTGCTCGATCGGGAGATGGCCGAGGTTGGGGCTCTCGATACACCCGAGAAAGAGGCGGGGCTTCTGGTTCGGCTACGTAAAGCAGCCGCGACTATCGCCGATCCCGACTTGGCTAGGACCTACAAAGACTTTCTCGTAGGCGCTTTTTATCAGCGGGTTCGCCCCTCACCTGAAGAAAAAAGAGCCGCGAACAAGGTCATTTACAGGGACCGAAAAGCACGTTCGATGGCTCCAATTATGGATGTGACGCCGGAGGCGCGCGCTGCCGCCATCACCTTGGCGCGTGCGCCTCGTCCGGTCTTGGCTGCCATTGTGGAAGGTCTGATCGCTCATCCTGACACGGTCAATGAACGTGGCGAAACATTAGCGACTCAAAGCTTCGGCGACGTCGGCCTTGATCGTTTGGTCAGTGATCTCGTGAGGCTGACCTATGAAGCGCAGGCGATGAGCAATGGCCTGCTGAGGTCACGATTGTTGGCAATGGGACACGAGGAAACCCTCAGGCGGATAGACCGCACTGCCGGAATAGCCCATGCCCCGTTTTTGGACAGCGCCGCATCGCTTGAAGTTGCGGCAGCGGGACTGAGCCGCGCAGTGGATGTTCTGCTTCAGTCCATGGCGCTCAGTCGAGCGATGAATGAAATGAAGTCCGAGGAAAGCTTTGATAGCCAGGCGTTCATTGGTTTGAAGGGACAACGTGACGCCTTGGACCGCTTCATATCCAGCGGCGAAATCTGGACAGATACGGCCACCCTGCACTGACAAGTCGTTGGGTGTTGACGTGGTATAGGTTAGGATCAAACTATGGATGGTTCTCAACCTGTCAGGATCACGCGAGACGGCGACCATCAGGTCGTCCATCTGCCCAGCGGCGTGTCAGTCCCAACCGACGCGGTGGTTCGTCAGGAAGGCGGGCGGTTGATCATCGAACAAGCCGGGACTGGCTTGGGATCGGTTGAACGACTGCTGGCAGTGCTGGCGACGATGGAGCCGATCGACGAGCGTCTCGACCCGATCGATGATCCGCTACCTGAGCCGGTCGATCTTTGAGCGGATATATGCTGGACACCAACGCGGTGTCGGACCTGATGTATGATCCGCTAGGTCCAGTCGGGCAGCGTATGGCTATGGTCGGCTCAGGCGAAATCTGCGTCAGCCTGATTGCGGTCGCTAGTTGAGGTTTGGTGTCGCCAAGTCTGGCTCGGTGCGCTTGGCCGCTCAGTTGGACAGGGTGCTGTCCGGCTTGGCCGTCAAGGCATGGGATGCGCCTGCCGATCATGTTTACGGCGATATCCGCACCGATTTACACAAGCGTGGCCAGCCTATCGGCGGCAATGATCTGCTGATCGCCGCGCATGCCTTGGCACTCGACTGCATCCTCGTCACCGACAATGAGCGCGAGTTCTCGCGCGTGCCCGGCCTGCGGGTTGAAAACTGGTTGCGGAGCGATTGAACCTCGCGCCGCTTGACTCCGCCGCCCTGCGACGCCATCTGGCGCAATCGGGTCATGATGCCTTAGTGCGCGAGGTCGAGAAGGCGGCGGCAAAGTCCGGCGCGCCATTCCTGGCCGCAAATGCGCCCCTCGCCGAGGCAAGGGTCCGATGGTCGCAGGCGTTCGACGCTTCAACCCGCGTAGCGGCGTTGGAGGACGCCTTGGCTCATGCACGTGATGTGCCTGGGCAGGATGAGGCGTTCCGCCGGCTGAAGGCCGAGCGGGATGCGCTTCGCCGTGCGATCAAAGCCGGGACGATTTGGGAAGACAGCGCGGGCACGTAACCTTACGGCACGCCAAGCATTGTATTTTTCGCCGGGGCGGACTGATCACCCTCTCGGCTGGAGACAGACTGACTATGAACGCACAGACCGAGACGCAGGACACCGAGGTTTCGACCGATGGGCCCCTGCTCGATCTGACGGACGCCGGCGTCAAGAAGTTCATCAAGCAGGCCAAGGCGCGCGGCTATGTGACGATGGAGGAGCTGAACAAGGTCCTGCCGTCCGAAGAAGTCACGCCCGACGCCATTGAAGACACCCTGGCGATGCTGTCCGAAATGGGCGTCAACGTCGTGGAGGCCGAGGAGGACGCGCAGGAGCAGCAGTCCACCGACGTCGCCGCCGCCGCCGGCACCGCCGTGGCCGAAACGCCCGCCAAGTCGGCCTATGACCGCACCGACGACCCCGTGCGCATGTATCTGCGCGAGATGGGTTCGGTCGAACTGCTGAGCCGCGAGGGCGAAATCGCCATCGCCAAGCGGATCGAGGCCGGCCGCGACGCCATGATCTCGGGTCTGTGCGAAAGCGCCCTGACCTTCGAGGCCATTATGGTCTGGCGCGACGAGCTGGAAAACAACCGCATCCTGTTGCGCGAGGTCATCGACCTGGACGCCACCTATGGCGTGCTGAACCCTTCCTCCCTGCCGGGCGCCGCCCAGGCTGAAGGCGAAGAGGAAGACGAGGCCGAGGATAAGCCGGCCGCCGAGGACAAGCCTGAATCCGACGACGACGATGACGACGACTTCGACGATGGCGGCGGCATGTCGATCTCGGCGCTGGAAGCCGAGCTGCGCGACGGGGTGATGGAGGTTCTGAACGCCATCGCCGCCGACTTCGGCGCCTTCCGCGCCCTGCAGGACAAGCTGGTTCAGACCCGCCTGAAGGGCGAGGTGCTGAGCGCCAAGGATGAAAAGGCCTATCAGGCGCTGACGACGTCCATCTCGGACCGTCTGAAGACGATGAAGCTGAACAACAACCGCATCGAGGCGCTGGTCGAGCAGCTCTATGCGATCAACAAGCGCCTGATCGGTCTGGAGGGCCGTCTGCTGCGCCTGGCCGACAGCTACGGCATTTCGCGGCCTGAGTTCCTCAAGGCCTATTTCGGCTCCGAGCTAGACCCCACCTGGACCGATCGGATCAAGGATCAGGGCGTGCGCTGGACCAAGTTCAGCGAGAACGAAGCCAGCCAGATCGCGACCATCCGTTCTGACGTCGCCGCTGTGGCGCTGGAAGCCGGTCTGCCGATCGACGACTATCGCCGCATCGTCCAGACGGTGCAGAAGGGCGAACGCGAAGCGCGTCAGGCCAAGAAGGAAATGGTCGAGGCCAACCTGCGCCTCGTGATTTCCATCGCCAAGAAATACACGAACCGCGGCCTGCAGTTCCTGGACCTGATCCAGGAGGGCAACATCGGCCTGATGAAGGCGGTCGATAAGTTCGAGTACCGCCGCGGCTACAAGTTCTCGACCTACGCCACCTGGTGGATTCGTCAGGCGATCACCCGCTCGATCGCCGACCAGGCGCGCACCATCCGTATCCCGGTGCACATGATCGAGACGATCAACAAGATTGTCCGCACCAGCCGTCAGATGCTGCACGAGATCGGCCGCGAGCCGACCCCGGAAGAACTGGCCGAAAAGCTGGCCATGCCGCTGGAGAAGGTGCGCAAGGTCCTGAAGATCGCCAAGGAGCCGATCTCGCTGGAAACCCCCATCGGGGACGAGGAAGACAGCCACCTGGGCGATTTCATCGAGGACAAGAACGCCGTCCTGCCGATCGATGCCGCCATCCAGTCGAACCTGCGCGAGACCACCACCCGCGTGCTGGCGTCGCTGACGCCGCGCGAGGAGCGGGTGCTGCGGATGCGCTTCGGCATCGGCATGAACACCGATCACACGCTGGAAGAGGTCGGCCAGCAGTTCTCGGTGACCCGCGAACGCATCCGTCAGATCGAGGCGAAGGCGCTGCGCAAGCTGAAGCACCCGTCGCGGTCGCGCAAATTGCGGTCCTTCCTGGACAGCTGATACGATCAAGGGCGGCCCCGACGGGCCGCCCTTTTTTCATGTCAGTGCTCGGTCTCCACGATCTGTCCGACGATACGCCGGACCAGCGGCAGGATCAGCAGCAGGACCGGAAAGGCGATCAGCCAGGACAGGCCCCAGGCCTGCATCCAGGCTGCGGGGAAGGCCGGGACGAAGCCCAGATTACGCGCGGTGGCGATGGCCGAGACCACGAAGGTCATGAACAGCGACAGGATCAGCGGCATGACGACCGGCGCATAGCGGGCCGGCAGTCGGCGAAACTGGATGATCGCAGGGTGAGGGTGCATCTGTGCGTCTCTCGATTGGGTCTTCGGCAATGGGGCATCCACCGGAAAGTCCGGCCCCCGGCCGAAGGACCGGGATGGATGCGTTGCCTGACGTGAGACGCTTACGGCCGCCGAAGCGACAAAAGGCGTTTAGCAATCTTGCGACCCACTCGCAAGATCATTTTTGGAAGAGTCGCAGGATCGCCAACCGCTTTTGGAGACAGGGTGGATGTGGTCTCCGGTATCTGATTTGAAGAAGTGATGGCCCGAAAGCACGTCAATCTCGGCACGGCGCCGGCCAAGTCCGACCTGCCGCAAAAGCTCTGCGCCGCCTGCGGTCTGCCGTTCGCCTGGCGCAAGAAGTGGGCGCGGGATTGGGATCAGGTGCGGTTCTGCTCGGATCGCTGCCGGGCCAAGGGTGCGTCCGAAGAGCGCCGATAGATGGCTCTCCGCCTCGTGACCACGGCGGCGTCGGGAATCAGCTAAGCGTCGCGACCATGCACTCCGTGTCGCGTATCTCTCCCTTTCTCATCGGCCTCGGCGTCCTGCTGATCCTCAGCGGCTGCGTGCGGCGGCCGCACGAGCCGCTCCGGCCGTCGCCCTATCCGTCGCGCACCGAGGCGCCGCTGGTCGGGGGGCTGGTGGACCGGATGATCGACGGCGGGACCCAGGCCCTGGTCGTGCGCGAGGGGAGTGATCTGGGGCGCTGCATGGCCGAGCTGAATGCTGCTCGCGTGCGCTTCAGTCCCGTGCCGGATCGCCAGAACACCCCGACCTGCGGCCTGAGCCAGGGCGGGGTGCTGGGCGCCGACCTGGGAACGGTGGCGCGCATGGCGCCGGGCGATGTGGAGATGACCTGCCAGACGGCGCTGGCGCTGAGCATCTGGCGTCGTCAATCGCTGGAGCCGGCGGCGCGAGAAATCCTGGGCTCAGACGTTGTGCAGATCGACCACATGGGGGCCTATGCCTGTCGCAACGTGAACAACGGCGTGGGGTCGAACCGCATCAGCGCCCATTCCCAAGCGGCGGCGCTGGACTTCGCCGGGGTTCGGCTGAGGGACGGGCGGCGCATCACCGTGACCAGGGACTGGAACGGCGACACGCCCGAGGCGCGCTTCCTGAAGCGCATCCGCGACGACGCCTGCCGCATCTTCGGCACGACGCTGAGCCCCGACTACAACGCCGTCCACTACGACCACCTGCACCTCGAGGCGACCGACACGCGCTTCTGTCGCTGAGGCAACGCTTTGGCGCGGGGAGGATTACGCCCCTATGCGCGGTGAACTGAAGACCTATCAGGCCAAGCGCCGGTTCGGCGAAACGCCCGAGCCGAAGGGCGCCAAGGGCAAGCGCGCGAAGGGCGGCTTCCGCTATCTGATCCAGCGCCATGCGGCGACGCGGCTGCACTATGATTTCCGCATCGAGGCGGACGGGGTGCTGAAATCCTGGGCCGTGACCAAGGCGCCGTCGCGCGACACGGCGGTCAAGCGGCTGGCGGTCGAGGTCGAGGATCATCCGCTGGATTACGGATCGTTCGAGGGCACAATTCCTGACGGCAACTACGGCGCCGGAACGGTGCAGATGTGGGATGTCGGCACCTGGGAGCCGCAGGAGCCGGACCTGGAGGCGGCCTGGGCCAGGGGTCAGATCAAGATGATCCTTCACGGCGAACGGCTGAAGGGCAAATGGGCGCTGATCCGGTTGAAGAGCGATCGGGGCAAACCCTCCAAACGCAACAATTGGCTGCTGCTGAAGGAAAAGGACGACTTCGCCGTGGCGGGGGAGGGCGATGCGCTGGCCGAAATTGACGCCTCTGTGACGACCGGCCGGTCGCTGGCCGAGATCGCGGATGGGACGAAGGAGTGGACGGCGTCTAAGCCGACGGGGCGTAAAGGTCCGGCCAAGCCCAAGCCCTCGAAAGCGGCGGCGAAGGCCAGGAAGCCGCCGGCCTTCGTGCCGATCCAACTGTGCAAGGTGACCGACCATCCGCCGGGCGGAACGGGCTGGGCGCACGAGATCAAGTTCGACGGCTATCGCATCCAGATCGGGGTCGGCGGCGGTCGCGCGGTCTTGCGGACGCGCAAGGGTCTGGACTGGAGCGACAAGTTCCCGGACCTCGCGGCTGACGCGGCGACCTGGCCCGACGCGGTGATCGACGGTGAGCTGTGCGCGCTGGACGACGATCACATGCCGGACTTCGGGGCGTTGCAGGCCGCCATTTCGGACGAGAAGACGGAAGGCCTGGTCTATTTCGCCTTCGACCTGTTGTTCGAAGGGGCGGAGGATCTGCGCAAACTGCCGCTGTCGCATCGCAAGGCGCGGCTGCAGGCCTATGTGGACCGGATCGGCAAAACGGCCGGGGGGCGGCTGCGCTACGTCGAGCATTTCGCATCGACCGGCCAGGCGGTGCTGGAGAGCGCCTGCCGCATGGATCTGGAAGGCGTGATCTCCAAGACGCTGGACGCCCCCTATCATGCCGGGCGGTCGTCCACCTGGCTGAAGTCCAAATGCCGGGGACGCGACGAAGTGGTGATCGGCGGCTGGTCGTCCGAGGGCGGCACGCGGTTTCGGTCTCTGCTGGTCGGGGTCAGGGAAAAGGGCGGCCTTCGCTATCTGGGCCGGGTCGGGACAGGCTATGGCGAGGCGGTGACGAAGCTGCTTGTTCCGGCGCTGAAGGGCGTGGCGGCGGACAAATCCCCCTTCGTCGGGGCGGGCGCGCCCAAGGCGGCCAAGGACATCCATTGGGTCAAGCCGGTGCTGGTCGCCGAGGTCGAGCATGGCGGCTGTACCGAATCCGGATCGTTGCGGCAGGCGGCGTTCAAGGGACTGCGCGAAGACAAGACGGCCGCCGAGGTCACCCAGGCGCCCCAACCGCCCACGGACATGGGCGAAGCCAAGAAGACCACGACGACGGTGCGACCGGCCGGAAAGCCCGGCAAGGTGGTCGTGGCGGGCGTGACGATCTCCAGCCCCGACAAGGTGCTGTGGCCCGCCGCGGGCGACCGGCCGGCGATCACCAAGGCCGACCTGGCGCGCTACTACGAGGCGGCGGCCGAGCGGATCCTGCCGCATGTGGCGGACCGGCCGACCTCGATCATCCGAGCGCCCGAGGGGATCGGCGGCGAGACCTTCTTTCAGCGTCACGCCATGGCGGGGTCGAACCCGCGGCTGAAGCTGATCGACGTCAAGGCCCGCACCCCTTACGTCGCCGCCGTCGATGTCGGCGGCCTGGTCGCCATCAGTCAGTCGGGCGGGCTGGAACTGCACCCCTGGGGCTGTGCGCCCGGCCAGCCGGAAATCCCCGAGCAGATCACCTTCGACCTGGATCCCGACGAGGGGCTGAACTTCGCCGACGTCATCGCTGCGTCCAAGGTCGTGAGGGCGAAGATCGAGGCGCTGGGTCTGGCCGCCTTCGTCAAGACGACCGGGGGCAAGGGGCTGCACGTCGTCGTGCCGATCAAGACCGACGCCCGCTCGCGCGTGACCTGGGATCAGAACAAGGCCTTCGCCAAGGCAGTGGCCGAGGCTATCCGCGTCGAGGCGCCGGACCGGTTCACCACGACCCTGGCCAAGAAGGCGCGGGGCGGAAAGATCTTCATCGACTATCTGCGCAACGGGCGAATGGCGACGGCGGTCGCGCCTTGGTCGCCGCGCGCCCGGCCGGGGGCGGGGATCGCCTTCCCGCTCTCGTGGGGGCAGGTGAAGGCCGGGCTGGATCCGGCCGCATTCAACCTTTGGACCTATGCGGCCTTGCTCAAGAAGCCCGATCCCTGGGCCGAATTCCGCGCCTCAGCGGTCAGTTTGAAATCGGCGCTGAAAAAGATGGGCGTCTAGGCTCCGGACTCAATCGGCATCCACCAAGTGACGGCGGCGGCGATAAGCACGGCGGACAGGAAGTTGTCGGCCCGTTTGTCGTATCGGGTTGCGATGCGCCGGAAGTCCTTGATGCGGCAGAACATCCGTTCGACGGCGTTGCGGCTCCGATAGGCAACGGGGTCGTAGGTGTGGGGATGTTTGCGCGTCGGGTTGGGCGGGATGACGGGTTCGCAGCCTCGTTCGGCGAGCCAGTCGTGCAACTTGCGGGCGTCGTAGGCGCGGTCGGCCAGGAGCTTGCGAGGCGTCGGCACAATCCTGAGCAACGCCGCAGCTCCGACAAGGTCATGGGTGTTCCCAGCCGTCAGAG